>CP108997.1:4867890-5476376 GCA_036226585.1 Streptomyces sp. NBC_00708 | reverse complement strand
CGCGGGATGCCCCGGCACGTCACCCAGCACCACTCCCACCTCGCAGGCCGGGCGCGGCACACGGTGCAGGGGCCTGCCCCGGAAGTAGGTGATGCCCCGGCCGGGCTCCAGTTCGAGCATCAGCCGCAGTGCCTCGGTCTTGCCGGAACCAAGCGCCCCGAGCAGGGCGGTGACACAGCCCGGCTCCGCGTCGAAGGTGAGGTCGTCCACGGCGGGGGCTTGTCCACGGGAGCGGTTGCTGGTGAGTCCGATGGCCTGGAGCATCGCTTCTCTCGCAGGAAATGGGACGGCGAAGGCGGAGCCGCCCGGCGGCGAGTGAGTACCGCAGCACGATAACCCGACATATCTGACTTTTTGCGCAAGGTGGTGCACACGGCGCTTCGGAGGCCGCGCCCGGGCCCATCGGCCGGCACCGGAGGCCGCACCCTCAGCCGCCCGCCGGCTTCGACGGTCCTTCGCCCTCTCGGCCAGCCCGCTTCGGCGGGGTCGCGAGGCGCCGGGTGACGCCCCGCCCCGGCTAGACCTCGGGCCTCAGCATCGGCGGGTTGAGCACCGTCGCCGTTCCCGACCGGAACAGTTGCGCGGGGCGGCCCCCCTGGCGGGTGGTCGTCCCGCCGGTGGGCACCAGGAAACCGGGCGTGCCCGTCACCTTGCGGTGGAAGTTCCTGGGATCGAGCACCACACCCCACACCGCCTCGTACACGCGGCGCAGCTCACCGACGGTGAAGGCGGGCGGGCAGAAAGCGGTGGCCAGTGAGGAGTACTCGATCTTGGAGCGCGCCCGCTCGACCCCGTCGGCGAGGATCTTCGCGTGGTCGAAGGCCAATGGCGCCTGGTGCTCACCGTCCGGGGCGTAGCCGCCTTCAGGGCCGAGCAGATCCTCGACAGGCGCCCATCGCGCGCTGTTCGCGTCGCCGCCGGCCCTCGGAGCGGGCAGATCGGGCGCCAGCGCGAGATGGGCGACGCTGACGACCCTCATCCTCGGATCGCGCGCCGGATCCCCGTACGTGGCGAGCTGTTCCAGATGTGCGCCGTTGCCCACGGCCGGGGCTGCCGGATCCTGGGCGCACAGGCCGGTCTCCTCGACGAGTTCTCGCGCCGCCGCGGCGCCGAGGTCCTCATCGGCCTTGACGAAGCCTCCCGGCAGTGCCCACCTGCCCTGGAACGGCGTCTCCCCCCGGCGCACCACCAGTGCGCACAGAGCGTGTCGGCGGACCGTGAGCACGACCAGGTCGACGGTGACGGCGAACGGCGGAAAGGTCGACGGGTCGTAGGGCGGCATGCCGTGATCATAGTCGTCTTCCTGACGATAAACACTCCCTTCCCCGCTACTCTTCGCAAGCTCCCGGAACCGGCCGCCGGCCGCCCGGAGAAGAGGCGCCGCCCGGTCCCGGGTGCGGCGCCGATGTCCGGCGCCGCACCCGGCTCAGCGGCCGGTCCTGGTCCCTCGGCGCCCCTGCACCCCGGGGCGGGAGGTCCGTCGCCTGCCCACCGCAGCGGGGCCGGGCCGACTGGAACCGGAACGCGCCCTGGCACGCCCGGCCGGCCGCACACGTACGGGACGGGCCCCCGCGACCCGTTCCGTACGCCGGCCGCGCCGGGCCGACCGCGTGCTGCGCTCACCACGCAGGCAGCGCCGCAGCGTCTCCGGGTCCAGGCCCTGGTTGCACGCCTCGTGCAGCAGCTGGGCGAAGGTGTAGTGCGGATCGAGGCGCAGCGCGAGCCCCAGCGCGACGCGCGCCGCCGGTTCGTCGCCCGTCGACCAGGAGACCCAGCCCGCCAGGGTGAGAGGGGCCGCGGCGTGTTCCTCGTACGGGGCGACGCAGCGACGGGCCAGCGCGCGCCAGAGCCTCAACGCCGCATACGCTTCCGGCCCTTCCATCCACTCGGCCGCCCTGTCGCGCGTCTCCCGGTCCTGGAGACCGAGGATCACCGACGCGGCCTCCTCATCGGTGATCAACCGGTCGTCGTTGATGTCGGCCAGCGAGGGCGCCGCCGCGGGCGCCCTTCCGAGGCGGTCCATGAGCCGGCGGGCCAGCTCGAGCGTGGCTCCGCCCACCCCCCTGCGGCGCTCCTGGTCGAACAGCAGGGGCACCATCGCGCTGCCCGCCGAGTCGAGGGCGCGCTGCTGGGCGTCGTTCGATGTGTGGGTGACCGGCATGAGCCTCGCCTCCATCTCCCGCAGCGATCCCCGCACCTGGACGCCCGCGTAGGTGGCCGCCGCCGCCATCACCGAAGTGCCGGGCATGGCCAGGGCGTTGCCCTCCGCCGGGCAGCAGCGGGCATCGGGGCACACGTAGGACCAGAAGCGGTTGCCCGAGATGCACAGCGCTTCGAGGACGGGCACGTCCAGCGTTCCGCAGGCTGTCCGCAGCAGCTGGGCGAGCGGCCGAAGGCGCTCCATGGTCTGATTGCCCGTCTCGCCGTCCACCGGGTCCTGGCAGAGGAAGACGACGATCGCGTCGGGCCGCGAGCCGCGCCGCTCACTGCCCTTGATCAGGCACTCGGCGAGTTGCTCGGCGACTGCGGGCCATTCTCCCGCGCCCTGCGGGATCGCGAGCCTGAGCCGCCCTCCGAACCGGCCGCGGCCACCGTGCAGGGCGACCATGACCACGCTGTCGTTCGGATGGAAGCCCATGAGATATGGGAGAGCGTCCGCCAGCTCGGCCGGACCTCGCAGGGTGATCTGCTGTTCTTCGGAGGGGCCGGTGGATTCCGGGTGCTTGTTCATGGCACGACCGTCTCGCGGGCAGCCGATTTCCGCTACCCCCTGTGGATAACTTATCCACAGAGAGTGATCAGGTGTTCGCGGTTGTCGGATCCATCGGGTTGCATGGGGGCATGACCAACGCAGACCGCGCAGAGCTCAGGGCTTCGGCCGATTCCGTACTGGCCCGACTCGTCGGGGACGCCTCCGGCACCGCCCGGCTGCGTGAGGACCAGTGGCGGGCCATCGAGGCCCTCGTCGCGGACAAGCGCAGAGCGCTGGTCGTCCAGCGCACCGGCTGGGGAAAGTCCGCGGTGTACTTCGTCGCGACCTCCCTCCTGCGCGCCCGGGGCAGCGGGCCGACTGTCATCGTCTCGCCGCTGCTGGCGCTGATGCGCAACCAGGTAGCGGCGGCCGCGCGGGCCGGCATCAGCGCACGCACGATCAATTCGTCCAACACCGAGGAGTGGGACTCCGTGCAGGCCGAAGTGGCCGCGGGCGAGGTCGATGTCCTGCTGGTCAGTCCCGAGCGGCTCAACAATCCCGATTTCCGCGACCATGTGCTGCCCCAGCTCTCCGCGGCCACCGGGCTGCTCGTCGTCGACGAGGCGCACTGCATCTCCGACTGGGGCCACGACTTCCGGCCCGACTACCGACGGCTGCGGACGATGCTCGCCGATCTCCCCGCCGGGGTCCCGGTACTCGCCACCACCGCCACGGCGAACGCCCGGGTCACCGCCGATGTGGCGGAGCAGCTGGGCACCGGCGCCGGCACCGACGCGCTTGTCCTCCGTGGGCCGCTCGACCGCGAGAGTCTGAGCCTCGGTGTGCTGCGGCTGCCCAACGCGGCGCACCGGCTGGCGTGGCTCGGGGACCACCTCAAGGAGCTTCCGGGCTCAGGGATCATCTACACGCTGACGGTCGCGGCCGCGGAGGAGGTCACCGCCTACCTCCGCCAGTGCGGGCACACCGTCGCCTCCTACACCGGCCGCACGGAGAACGCCGAGCGCCAGCAGGCGGAGGACGATCTGCTGGCCAACCGGGTCAAGGCGCTGGTGGCGACGTCGGCGCTCGGCATGGGGTTCGACAAGCCCGACCTCGGCTTCGTCGTACACCTCGGATCCCCCTCCTCCCCCATTGCCTACTACCAGCAGGTGGGCCGCGCCGGACGCGGTGTCGAGCACGCCGAGGTGCTGCTGCTGCCGGGCAAGGAGGACGAAGCCATCTGGCAGTACTTCGCGTCGGTAGCGTTCCCGCCGGAGGAACAGGTCCGGCGCACCATCGACGCGCTGGCGCAGGCCGGGCGGCCGCTCTCGCTGCCCGCTCTGGAGCCCCTGGTCGACCTGCGGCGCACGCGGCTGGAGACCATGCTCAAGGTGCTCGATGTCGACGGGGCGGTCCGCCGGGTGAAGGGCGGATGGACCGCGACGGGAGAGCCCTGGGTCTACGACGCCGAGCGCTACGCCTGGGTGGCCCGTCAGCGGGCGGCCGAGCAGCAGGCGATGCGCGACTACGCCACGACGGACGGCTGCCGGATGGAGTTCCTGCGCCGCCAGCTGGACGACGAGGAGGCAGTCGCGTGCGGGCGGTGCGACAACTGTGCCGGCGCCCGGTTCGACGAAGGTGTTTCCGCCGCCGCGCTGGACACGGCGAAGGGTGAGCTCGGCAGGCCCGGCGTGGAGGTGGAGCCGCGCAAGATGTGGCCGACCGGGCTCGCGTCGGTCGGTGTCGACCTCAAGGGCCGTATTCCGGCGGCCGAACTCTCCGGTACGGGCCGCGCGCTGGGCCGGCTCTCCGATATCGGGTGGGGCAACAGGCTGCGCCCGATGCTGGCCGCACAGGCGCCCGACGGACCGGTGCCGGACGATGTCGCCGACGCCGTGGTATCGGTGCTGGCCGACTGGGCGAGGGGTCTCGGCGGCTGGGCGTCGGGGGCGGCCGACGCCGTTCCCCGCCCGGTCGGTGTCGTCACTGTCGCGTCGACCCGCAGGCCCCAGCTCATCGAGTCCCTCGGCAGGCGCATCTCCCAAGTCGGGCGGATGCCGCTGCTCGGACGTGTGGACCTCGGTCCGGGCGCCGATGACGTCCGGATGTCGCAGACCAACAGCGCCCAGCGGGTCCGGGCCCTCCACGAAAGGCTGGTCGTCGGGCCTGAGCTCGCGGAGGCCCTGACAGCCGCGGGCGGACCCGTGCTGCTCGTGGACGATCTCTCGGACACCGGCTGGACCCTCGCCGTGGCGGCGCGGTTGCTGCGGCGAGCGGGAGCGGATGCGGTGTTTCCGCTGGTCCTCGCTGTTCAGGCGTGACAGGAAGCGTCAGGCGGGGCCGGACTGGGCAGGGATATCCGTGTCATTCCGGCTGATTACCGTCAGCCGCGCCAATTGCTCGTTGCCGCCTGCCGATACGCCAGGAAGAATTGGACTCGCTCCCCGCACGGTCCTTTCGCGGGCCCGAGAGGGCTGTGCCGCGGCGCGCCCTCACCCGACCCTGCCCGCATCGTGGGCGCGTATGCGAAGGGAGGACCGTGACCTTCGGATTCGCTCCGTCCGCAGCCACTTCGATGTCGGCAGCCGCCGACTCCGCCAACCGCCTTGCCCGGATGCTCGAACCGGCCGAGTGGGCAGCGGCCGGCATACCTCTGCTGCGCAGCCCGCGTGAGGTGGTCAGCGGCCTGCACGCCAGGCACCGGCCGACCCCTGCCACCGCCGTGGTCGCCGTCCTGGACCACGAGGAGCGCCTCACGGCGAGCGCCTCGTTCGCCCGCCGCTCGGTGTCGGCGGACGGCTGGGAATTCCGGAACTCGCTGCTGGCGCACCTGCGTCGCGTCATCCCGCACGATCTGCGCCGCCGCACGCCCGTCCGCACCGCGGTGCTGCTCTACTGCCGTGAGGGGGACGAGCGTTGGACGGAGGAGGACGGGGCGTGGATGTGGGGACTGCGGGACGCCTGCACCCTGCATGGATTGCGTTGCGGCGCCTACATCACGCTGACCCGCGGTGGCTGGCAGGTGCTGGGCGAGGGGCGGGGCGGTCGTCGCCCGAACTCCACGTCACAGCCTTCCCTCCTCGCCGACACCGTGCTGGACCTGGACCAGGTGCCGTCGCGCACGGGTGGCGGAGCGGCTCAGGCACTGCACCGCTCCGCCGCTCGCTGAACACGTCCGTGACCCGGCCGCCCTCGGGGCCGGCCGGGTCACGAAAACGCCTGGTCACCACGGGCCGCGAGGCGTGATCACCGTGGAACGACGTGCGTCGCGGCTCAGACTCCGGCGCCCAGCGCGGCGTTGACGCGCTGCGGGTCGCCGCAGACGATCAGCAGCGCACCGGCGGACTCCCGGGCCTTGGTCAGCGCCCGCGCGGCCACCTCGTCGGCCGGACCGTTGACCGCGACGATCACCACGGGCCGGGGCTCGACCCGCTCCGCCGCGGCGGCAGCGGCGAAGAAGACGTCGTCGCCCGCTTCGTGCTGGGCCCAGTAAGCGGCCTCGCCGAAGGAGAGCTCGTGGGTCGCCCACGGGTGCTGTCCGCCGGTGGTCAGCACGAGGATGTCGCCGGGCGCGCGGCCCGAGTCGAGCAGCAGGTCCACGGCCTCGTCGGCGGCGTCGAGCGCGCCGTCGGCCGATGCGGGGATGATCTGGAGCTGCGGCGCGGAACGATTCTCCGGCCGTGCCGCCTGGGGCCGGCCGGAGGTGGAGTGCTGGCGCTGCGCCGGGGGCGCAGGCCGCGGGCCGGGCACCGGACGACCGGGGCGCGGCATGGCCGCTGTACGCGGACCGGGTACGGGATGAGGGGTCGACGCGGCGCGGCCGGTGGCCGGGGTGGCGCGGGGACCCTGGGCGCTCTCGTGAATCTGAGGCTCCTCGGGGATGAGAGGCATGGGTGTTTGTCTATCAAACGCCGATGCTTCGGGCATCAGCGGGTGGGTACATGTGCGCGATCAGAAGTCGAAGCCGAGCTGGCCCCCGCTTTCCAGTGCGGCCGCCTCCGCGGAGATGCGGACCTTCTTCAGGTGCTGCCACCGGGGCAGCGCGTCGAGGTAGGACCACGAGAGGCGGTGGTGGGCGGTCGGCCCACGCTCCTCGAGTGCGGCCCTGTGCACAGGGGACGGGTAGCCGGCATTGGCGTCGAACGCGAAGTCCGCGTATTCGCCGCTCTGCGCGCCGAGTTCGGCCATCATCGCGTCCCTGCGGACCTTCGCGATCACGGATGCCGCGGCCACCGCGATGCAGGACTGGTCGCCCTTGATGACGGTACGGACCTGCCAGGGGCTGCCCAGGTAGTCGTGCTTGCCGTCGAGGATCACCGCGTCCGGGCGGACCGGCAGCGCCTCCAGGGCCCGCACGGCGGCGAGCCGGAGCGCGGCGGTCATGCCCAGCTCGTCGATCTCCTGGGGCGAGGAGTCGCCGACGCCGTACGCGGTGACCCAGTGCTCCAGCACCGGGGCGAGTTCCGCACGGCGCTTCGGGCTGATCAGTTTGGAGTCGGTGAGCCCGGCGGGGGGCCTGCGAAGACCGGTGACCGCGGCGCACACGGTGACGGGTCCCGCCCACGCGCCGCGTCCGACCTCGTCGACACCTGCGACGATCTTGGCACCAGTGGTGGCGCGCAGTGAGCGCTCGACGGTGTGCGTGGGTGGTTCGTACGGCATGGCGTCTGTCAGCGTACGCCGAAGGGGGCGCCAGGAACACCCCGGGTCGCCCCCTCGGCCCCCGACGCCGACGTGCGGGCAACCGGGCTGGTCGTCGCGGGGTTCGCGGCCCGGCGCCCCGGGCGGGTTCTCAGCGGGGGGCGGAGCGGAAGAAGGGCACCGCGACCTGGTCGATCAGCGCCTCGATCTCGGCGTCGTCCCACTCGCTCCCGCACACCTTGGTGCGGTACATCATCATCGCGGGGATCACGTCGAAGGCCAGTTCCCGCAGGGCTCCGGGGCGGACCTCGCCTCGCTCGACCCCCCTGCTCACCACTTCCCTGATGAGCTCGGTCGACGGCCGGATCACACCGTCGAGAATCACCGACTGGAAGCGTTCAGCCGTTCCGGCGTCGCATTCGTGAATGACGGAACGCAGGGCCGAGCCGGAGGTGGACAGCATCGCGTCGCGCATACCCCGGCACAGCTGGTAGAGGTCGTCGCGGACGTTGCCCGAGTCCGGGGCCCGGCCCATCGCCGGCATGCCGCTGCGCAGCGCCTCGGCGACCAGCTCTTCCTTAGAGGACCAGCGCCGGTAGATCGCGGCCTTGCCCGTCTGGGCACCGGCGGCGACCCCTTCCATCGTCAGGCCGTTCCAGCCGACCGTACTCAGCGCTTCCAGCGCCGCGTCGAGGATCGCGCGTTCCAGCACGGACCCCCGGCGGCGCAGGGACACCACCGGCTGCCGAGCGGCGGCGGCCGATCGCGAAGTGACCATGAGCTTCTCTCCATCGAACAGGTGCGGTTCGCCTCCGCGAACCTTCCGGAAATCGGAATCCGGCGGGCGCAAAGGCGAAGGGGACGGCGCGGGATCGAGCAGTCCCGGCCGGAGTCGAGGGCTCCGGATATATCGGCAACGAAGATCCAGTGAACGCTTGCGTTCACTGGAGGGGACTCAGTACCGTTGACCTGACAGTGAACGGAGCCGTTCACTAATTCTCTTGTGGGGGACCTTCAGCGACAACCTCTCAGTTAGAAGCAGGGAGTGCCCCGGGCGCGGCACGCCGGCAAGGCCGCCCGGGGATCGCCCTGGCCGTCATCGCCGCTTGTCAGTTGATGGTTGTGCTCGACTCCACGATCGTCAACATCGCGCTCCCGCACATCCAGGAAGCCCTGAGTTTCTCGACCACGGATCTCTCCTGGGTCCTCAGCGCCTACACGCTCACCTTCGGCGGTCTGCTGCTGCTCGGCGGCCGGGCCGGGGACATCCTCGGCCGCCGCCGGGTGTTCATGGCCGGCATCCTCGTTTTCACCCTCGCCTCGCTCCTGGGCGGATTCGCCCAGGAGCCCTGGCAGTTGCTCACAGCCCGCGCACTCCAGGGCATCGGCGGCGCCATCGCCTCACCGACCTCGCTCGCGTTGATCACCACGACGTTTCCCGAAGGCCCCGAGCGCAACCGTGCGTTCGGTGTCTTCGCCGCTGTCTCCGCCGGCGGCGGTGCGAT
Organism: Streptomyces sp. NBC_00708; assembly: GCA_036226585.1. Taxonomy (GTDB): domain Bacteria; phylum Actinomycetota; class Actinomycetes; order Streptomycetales; family Streptomycetaceae; genus Streptomyces. The sequence continues at coordinate 5,467,538 of CP108997.1, read as the reverse complement.
CGGACTGCTGGCGGGCGGCATGCTCACCGAGTGGCTGGACTGGCGCTGGGTCTTCTTCGTCAACGTGCCGATCGGCGTGCTGATCGCGGTCCTGGCTCCGATGTACATCAACGAGTCCGACCGGCATTCGGGCCGCTTCGACATATCGGGTGCCCTGACCTCGACCCTCGGCATGGCCTCGCTGGTATACGGGTTCATCCGGGCCTCCGAGGAGGGCTGGCGGGACTCGCTCACACTGGCCTCGTTCGGCGCCGCGGTGCTTCTGCTCGCCGCATTCGTGCTGGTGGAGATGAGAGCCAAGGAGCCGATCACTCCCCTGCGGATGTTCGCCGACCGCAACCGCTCAGGCACGTATGTGATCATGCTCAGCCTGGCCGCGGCCATGTTCGGCATGTTCTTCTTCATCGTGCTGTTCGTGCAGAACGTCCTGGCCTACAGCCCCATCGAATCGGGCCTGGCCTTCCTGCCCGTGACCGTCTCGATCATCATCGGAGCGGGGCTCTCGCAGCGGTTCCTCCCGGTCCTGGGGCCGAAGCCGTTCATGATCACGGGTTCCGCGCTCGCCGGTGCGGGCCTGTTCTGGCTCACGTTCATCTCCCCGGACAGCTCCTACCTGGCCGGGGTTCTCGGCCCGATGCTGGTGTTCAGCTTCGGCATGGGGCTGAACTTCGTGACGCTCACCCTGACCGCGGTCTCCGGAGTCGCTCAGCACGAGGCGGGCGCGGCCTCCAGCCTGTTGAACGCGAGCCAGCAGGTGGGCGGCTCGCTGGGGCTGTCCATCCTGGTCACGGTCTTCGGCACCGCCAGTCGCAACGAGGCCGAGAAGCAGGTGCCCAAGTTCCTGGCAGAAGCGTCCCCGGAGCAGAAGGCGCAATTCGCCAAGACCCGTGAACTGCCCGGGAACTGGGGCCACGCGGTGCTCACCGAGGGCATATCCACCGCATTCCTCGCGGCGGTAGCCATGGCCGCTCTCGCCCTGCTGACCGCGCTGCTGGTCATCCGCGTGCGCAAGAGCGATCTGGACGCGCTGAGCGGCAAGGCGGCTGCCGGAGGGCCGGCTGCCTAGCGCAGGGCGCCGGACGGACGTGATGCCCGGCTGCGGGCCGCCCCCAAGGGGACGGCCCGCAGCATCGGCGAACTCGCGTGCGGAGTTGATCAGTACGGGTCATACGGGTCGTAGGCGTCGTCCGTCCCGCCGCCGCGCTCGTCCCCGTTGTCGCCCGAACTCAGCCCCCGGCAGTCGAGCGCGCGGAAGCCGGGGTCCCAGTCGCCGAGGATGTCCCGGGCCCGCTTCTCGCCCCAGCTCGTCGCGTACCAGGGCTCGTCGGAATCCCGGAGCGCTCGCTGGATGTCCTGCAGCGCACAGGAGCGCAAGGGTTCGGGCAGGGTGTCGAGGGCGGGTGCGGCGTCGGCCGACAGGCCCTTGAGGTACTCGATGTCGATGGAGTGATCGTTGCGGTAGCGCTGGACGCTCTGCTCGGCGATCAGGCCGTCGGGCGAGACGAGGCCGAAGGCCAGCACGCCGACGGCGGCGCTCGCGGCGACCGCGCGCGGCAGCAGCCGGGGACCGAACACTCCGGCCGCCATGATCAGCACGAGGACCACACCGAGCCAGAGCTCCACGGCGGCCACGGAGATCCGCAACCGGGTCAGGCCGTACGCGTCGACATAGAGGTCCATACGCCGGAGAGCCGAGGCGACCACGACGAGTGTGAGCAGGCACAGGGTGCCGAGCACGCCGCGGACGAGCGTGCGGTCCCGGGCACCTCCGCGCGGAGCCCAGCGGAGGGCGAGCGCGATGACGCCGAGTGTGAGCACGGTGGCCCAGAGCAGCTGCCAGAAGCCCTGGCGGGCGTACTCGGAGTAGCTGAGATCCGTCTCGGCCATCACCTTGTCGTATCCGCCGAGCAACACCGTGAGCTGAATGGCGAGAAAGGCGGCGAAGAGGAGGTTGAGCACGATCAGCGGGAGAGCCCACTCCAACCGCCCGCGCGCCCTGCCAGGACGTACGGTCAGTTCGTCCCAGCGGACCGGTGCGGCAGCCGTGTAGGCGGCGGCGAGCGCGCCGATGAGGCCGAGGAGGCCCAGGAAGATCCGCCACGGGCTGTCACCGACGGACACATCGGGGGTCAGGCTGCCCAGCAGATCCGCGAAGGCGGCGTCCGCGCTCGCGAAGAGCGCACCGAACACGATGAGCAGGACGACGGCCACGGCTGCGGACCGGAACACGACGCCGAACCGGCCCCGGGAGCCGGACATCCGGTCGCGGACACCTCGGAGGCCCCAGCCCGGCGATACGACCACGGAGGTGAACAGGCCCAGGGAACCGAGGAACACGCCGAGCCAGCTCCTGGTGCCGTGGAGCGCAAGCGAGCCGAGCGCCAGAGCGGACACCAGAGCGAGGAACGTGGGCCAGCCGGCGTCCCTGAGCGCCGGGACGGCCAGCAGCGCCAGTCCGCCGATCCCCCACACGGCGGTCCAGGGGTGGAGCCTGCGGCCGGCCGCGCGTGCGGCGATGTACGCCCCGGCCGAGGCGGGCAGCGCCACGATGAGCAGGTTCAGCCCGATGCCGTCGCCGAGCAGAGTCATGCTGAGCAACGCCGTCACGAGGACGGCCCAGAGCGTGCCGGGGCGAACGGGCCCCGGTTTCACGCCGCGGAGCCGCGGCGTTGCCGAGGGAGGCTGCTTGCCCCAGGGGTTGGGCTGCCTCGGCCCGCCCGGCTGCTGCGCCGCGTAGGCCGGGATCTTCGGGGGCTCGGGCGCGCCGCCCGTGGCGTGCCCCAGGGGTGCACCCGCACCCGCGGTCGCGGGCGCGGGTTCGGGTGCCATGGCCGGCGCGGGTATACGCCCGTCCGCCTGTGCAGCACCGGTCAGGGTGGCCGGCCCGGTCGCCGGGTCACCCGGGGTGCCCGCCGCCCCCTGCGACGGGGTCTCCGAGGCCCCGGTCCCCGGCCCCGGCGCGGGTCGGCCCGGCACCCGCGGCGCCTCCGCACCCTCCGGTGGACGGTCCTCCGGAGCCTGCGGCCCCGAGGTGTCCGGCGTGGGCCGGGACGAGGCGGGCTCCTCCGGCGCAGGTTCGGGCCGGAATGAATCTGACGGTATTTCGGACACGGGACCCCTCCCCACCGGGGTCCGCTCCCGCGTGCCCTGGGCAGCGCGCGGCCCCCCGGCGTCTCATTCGGTGCGCACCCGTCGTCATGATCACCGAGGGCGGCGTGGCCGAAAGAGTAACCCCGCGTGACGGCCGTCAGCCGCGAGAGGCCGCGCTGTGGCAGGACCGTGACAGTTGAGGCAACGGCCCGGCTACCGCTTCACCGGGACCGGCTACCGCTTCACCCGCACCGGCTACCGCTTCACCCGTACCGGCTACCGCTTCACCCGTACCGGCTGCCGCTTCACCCGCACCGGCTAGCGCTTCGGCCCGTCCGGCAGTGCGTCCGCCCGGGATGTCCACTCCGGCAGCGCTTCCGCCTGTGCCGTCCAGTGCTCGGGGGGCCTGCCCGCCATACCCGCCGCGACCACGCCTCCGACAATTGCGCAGGTGGTGTCCACGTCGCCGCCGGCCTGAGCGGTCACCCAGAAGGCCTGCTCGAAGTCGCCGAGGCTCCGCGCCGCCGACCACAGGGCGAACGGGACGGTGTCGTGCGCACTGGTCCGGCGCCCGTTGCCGAGGACCGCCGCGACGGTGCCCGCGTCCTCGTAGTCCAGCATGTCGCGGGCCCGGCGCAGTCCGGCGCCGACGGCGCTGCGCGGAATGAGCGCGACGACCCCGTCCAGCAGGTCCGCGGGGGCGGGCGGCCCGGACGGTGCGGCGACGAGCGCCGCGGCCGCCGCGACGGCCATCGCACCGACGACTGCCTCCCGGTGCTGGTGCGTGGTGTACGAGGAGATCTCGGCCTGGTGCGTGGCCTGCTCGGGGTCGTCCGCGTACCAGGCGCCCAGCGGCGCGATGCGCATCGACGAGCCGTTGCCCCAGCTGCCCTGTCCGTTGAACAGGGAGGAGGCGAGCTCACGCCAGTCGCCGCCCTCGCGGACCAGGCGGAGCATGCGGTTCACGGCGGGGCCGTATCCCCGGTCGAAGTCGTGACGGTGTGCGAACGAGTGGGCGAGGGCGTCCTGGTCGATGCGGCCGTGCTCGCGGAGCACGGCGACGACGGAACAGGCCATCTCCGTGTCATCGGTCCACTGCCACGGTCCGGGCGGGAGGGCACGGTCCTTGAGGAGCGGGTAGTTGGCGGGCACGAAGAACTGGGAGCCCAGGGCGTCTCCCAGGGACAGGCCCCGCAGGCTGGCAAGGGCGCGTTCGCGGCGCTGGTCGGAAGCGGATTCGGTCATCGCTACCACTCTATCCGGTGATGCCGTACGGCTCAGGAGTACGCCAGCGCTCGAAGGGACGGTCGAGCGTGTACCGCCCGTTCCTGCCGAGGAGCAGCGTCCGTGATTCCCCGTTCCCGGGGTTGGAAAGCGATTCGAATTCGGCCACGGACCAGTGGAACCAGCGCATGCAGAAGAGCCGCATGGTCAGACCGTGAGTGACCAGGAGAACGTTCGGCGGGTGGTCGGGGGCCTCGAAACTGCGGTGCAGGCTCTCCAGGAAGGCACCGACCCTGTCGTACACGTCCGCTCCGGACTCGCCCTGCGCGAAGCGGTAGAAGAAGTGGCCGTAGGCGTCCCGGTAGGCCTTCTGCAACCGCACGTCGTCGTGGTCCTGCCAGTTCCCCCAGTCCTGTTCGCGCAGCCTCGGCTCCTCGCGGACCCGCACCCGCCCGGCGTCCAGGCCGAGGGACGCGAACGTCTCGTGGGTGCGCCGGTAGGGGGAGACGTACACGCTCACCCGCTCCTCGCCGAACAGCTCGCGCAGCCGCACCCCCGTCTCGCGGGCCTGCTGCTGCCCCGTGGGGGTGAGCTTCAATGCGTGGTCGGGCTCGCGCTCGTACACGGTGTCGTCGGCGTTGCCCTCGGACTCGCCGTGCCGGACAAGAACGATGCGTTGCGGTCGTGCCATACAACGACCCTAGATCGAGTCGCCGACGTTCGAGCACCTGTCCGGAATTCGCCCGTGTATGTCGCCGGCCCACCCGGCTCCCGGACCGTCACACCGTCCAGGACGGTTCGAGCTGCACGACGTCGCCCTCCAGCGCGGTCACGTCCTCCTCGGTTCCGGCGCGTCGCGAGAGCCGGTCGACGCTTCCCGGCCGGTACTTTCCGCGTTCCGCGCTGGACTGCCACATCGACAGGACCAGGAACTCGTGGCCGGGGGCCTCGCCGAAGATCCCCCGCAGCATCCCGGGCGATCCCGCCATCGCGGGGTTCCACACCCGCTGCTGCATCAGCGCGAAGTGTTCGACGCGGTGCTCGTGGACCCGGCTGTGGGCCACCCTGAGCACGTCCGCGTCCGTGAAGCGGGGTTCGAATCCGGTCTTCACGTCGAAGCGGTACTCGAACAGCTTGACCTGGATGTCCTGGTACGTTCCGGCCTGCGCCGCCGCCAGGGCGTCGTGGCCCCGCGCCATGAAGGAGTCGTAGAAGACCCGGTTCTCCCAGAAGGCGAAGACGTGCGCCACCTCCGGCCGGCCACGGCTCCAGCCGCCGCCCTGTCCCCTGAACCCCGGCTCACCCAGCAGCCCCGCCCATTTCCGCTGCCCCCGTTCGAAACCCCGACGGTCCGACACACTGCAGCGAATCCACTTGACCAGCACGGCGCCATCGTACGGCCGCCGGGCGTGGCGTGGGTCACGCTCCCACGGAGTCCGCGGGAACCGGCCGTCTCCTGCCCGATCCTGGCCCGTTTCAGCCGCTCGTCCCCAAGCCGGTTGGTTCGGCGGGAAGTTGCCGACATGATCGGAGGGAGGGAACCGGGGCGCCGTCCCCACGCGCAGGAGGGAAGTCCGATGAGCACCCCCAACAAGGATTTCGAAAAGGTCGAGGTGCGGATCAAGTGGGATCCCAGCGACCAGGGCGATGCGCCCAATGACCTCGACATCATCGCGGCGACCTACCCGGCGGACGAGCCGTACGGCAGTCCGGCGTACCTCGTGCACTTCGACAGCCGGGCGCCCGACGGCACGATCACGCTCAACCGTGACAGCAGGACCGGTCAGGGCCTCGGCTACGACGAGGTGATGACGCTGGAACTGGACCGGCTGTCCGATGCCTACGCCCGGGTCGTCGTCGGCGTCGCCATCCAGCAGCGCGACGGCCGCAAGACGTTCGGCGCCATAGAGCACACCGGTGTCCAGATCCGCGAGGGCTATACGACGCTGGCCGAGGACGACTTCTCCTCGGTGGGCGCCGCCACGGCGGCCGTCGTGGCCGAATTCGTACGGGACGACTCCGGCGGCTGGCACTTCCACGGCACCGTCCGGGGCTTCGACGGCGAACCCGACGAGTTCGCCGCCGCGATGGGTGGCCGCGCGTTCGGCGCGTAGGCGCCGCGTACGAGCGAGTGCGGGCAGGCCCTCCGGAGAGGACCTGCCCGCACTCACACGCGTCTATCAGCTGCAGCCGCTGGTGGAGCCGCAGCCCTCGCAGATGTAGCAGGAGCCCGCGCGCTGCATCTTCGTACCGCAGGAGAAGCAGAGCGGCGCGTCCGCGCTGATGCCGAGCTGCATCTCGACGAGCTCCGCCGAGGTGTGCGCGGTCCTCGGCTCGGCCTTCTCGGTCTCCTGGACCGGGGCGACCGCCTTCAGCGGCTCCGTCCGCACGGGGGCGGTCTGGGCCAGGGTCTCGGCCTCCAGCTGCTCCTCCTCGAACGTCGGCTCGTAGGAGCCGGTGTCGAGGTGACGCTGACGCTCCTCGGCGGAGTGGATGCCGAGCGCCGAGCGGGTCTCGAAGGGCAGGAAGTCGAGCGCCAGGCGGCGGAAGATGTAGTCGACGATCGACTGCGCCATCCGCACGTCCGGGTCGTCCGTCATACCGGCCGGCTCGAAGCGCATGTTGGTGAACTTCGAGACGTAGGTCTCCAGCGGGACGCCGTACTGCAGGCCGACCGAGACGGCGATGGAGAAGGCGTCCATCATGCCCGCGAGGGTCGAGCCCTGCTTGGACATCTTCAGGAAGACCTCGCCCAGGCCGTCGTCCGGGTAGGAGTTGGCGGTCATGTAGCCCTCGGCGCCGCCCACCGTGAACGAGGTGGTGATGCCGGGACGGCCCTTGGGTAGACGCTTGCGGACCGGGCGGTACTCGACGACCTTCTCGACCGCGGTACGGATGGTGTCCTCGGCCTTGGCCGTGACGGCCTCCTTCTCCTTCTCCTTGGTCTTGGCGGAGAGGGGCTGGCCGACCTTGCAGTTGTCGCGGTAGATCGCGAGCGCCTTGACGCCCATCTTCCACGCCTCGAAGTAGACCTCTTCGACGTCCTCGACGGTGGCCGTCTCCGGCAGGTTCACCGTCTTGGAGAGCGCGCCGGAGATCCACGGCTGGATGGCCGCCATCATGCGCACGTGACCCATCGCGGAGATGGAACGCTCGCCCATCGCGCAGTCGAAGACCTCGTAGTGCTCGGTCTTCAGGCCGGGGGCGTCGATCACATTGCCGTTCTCGGCGATGTGGGCGACGATCGCCTCGATCTGCTCCTCCTGGTAGCCCAGGCGGCGCAGGGCCTGCGGGACGGTGCCGTTGACGATCTGCATCGAGCCGCCGCCGACCAGCTTCTTGAACTTGACCAGGGCGAGGTCGGGCTCGAGGCCGGTGGTGTCGCAGGACATGGCGAGACCGATGGTGCCGGTGGGCGCGATGACCGAGGCCTGCGCGTTACGGAAACCGTTCTTCGCGCCGAGCCGGAGGACGTCCTGCCAGGCCTCCGTCGCGGCGGCCCAGATCGGGTTGTCCAGGTCGTCGGCGTGGACGGCCACGGCGTTGGCGTCGGCGTGCTGCTTCATGACGCGCTGGTGCGGCTCGGCGTTGCGGGCGTAACCGTCGTACGGACCGACGACGGCCGCCAGCTCGGCGGAGCGCCGGTACGAGGTACCGGTCATCAGCGAGGTGATGGCGCCGGCGAGCGCCCGGCCGCCGTCGCTGTCGTACGCGTGGCCGGTCGCCATCAGCAGGGCGCCGAGGTTGGCGTAGCCGATGCCGAGCTGGCGGAAGGCGCGGGTGTTCTCGCCGATCTTCTCGGTCGGGAAGTCGGCGAAGCAGATGGAGATGTCCATCGCGGTGATGACCAGCTCGACGACCTTCGCGAAGCGCTCGGACTCGAAGGACTGGTTGCCCTTGCCGTCGTCCTTGAGGAACTTCATCAGGTTCAGCGAGGCGAGGTTGCACGAGGTGTTGTCCAGGTGCATGTACTCGCTGCACGGGTTCGAGCCGTTGATCCGGCCGGACTCGGGGCAGGTGTGCCAGTGGTTGATCGTGTCGTCGTACTGGATGCCCGGGTCGGCGCAGGCCCAGGCGGCCTCGGCCATCTTGCGGAAGAGGGACTTGGCCTCGACCTCTTCGATGACGTCACCGGTCATCCGGGCGCGCAGCCCGAACTTGCCGCCCGACTCGACGGCCTTCATGAACTCGTCGTTCACGCGGACCGAGTTGTTGGCGTTCTGGTACTGGACGGACGTGATGTCGTCCCCGCCCAGGTCCATGTCGAAGCCCGCGTCGCGCAGGGCGCGGATCTTCTCCTCCTCCTTCACCTTGGTCTCGATGAAGTTCTCGATGTCGGGGTGGTCGACGTCGAGGATGACCATCTTGGCCGCGCGGCGGGTGGCGCCACCGGACTTGATCGTTCCGGCGGAGGCGTCGGCGCCCCGCATGAAGGAGACGGGACCGGAGGCGTTGCCGCCGGAGGAGAGGAGTTCCTTGGAGGAACGGATACGGGAGAGGTTCAGGCCGGCGCCGGAGCCGCCCTTGAAGATCATGCCCTCTTCCTTGTACCAGTCGAGGATCGACTCCATGGAGTCGTCGACGGCCAGGATGAAGCAGGCGGAGACCTGCTGCGGCTGGGGCGTGCCGACGTTGAACCACACCGGGGAGTTGAAGCTGAAGATCTGGTGCAGGAGGGCGTACGCCAGCTCGTGCTCGAAGATCTCCGCGTCGGCGGGGGAGGCGAAGTACTGGTAGTCCTCGCCGGCCTTCCGGTACGTCTTGACGATCCGGTCGATCAGCTGCCGCAGACCGGTCTCGCGCTGCGGGGTGCCGACAGCACCCCGGAAGTACTTGCTGGTGACGATGTTGACCGCGTTCACCGACCAGAAGTCGGGGAACTCGACGCCACGCTGCTCGAAGTTGATCGAGCCGTCGCGCCAGTTGGTCATGACGACGTCACGACGCTCCCAGGTCACCTCGTCGTACGGATGCACGCCGGGGGTGGTGTGGATGCGCTCGATACGCAGGCCCTGCTTGGACGCAGTCGACTTGGTCCCCTTGGTGCGGGAACCTCGTGCCGGGCCGCTCGCCGTCTCTGTCATGCCGCCTCCCATATGTGGGCAAAAACGCCCTGAAGTGCCGAGAACTTCCCCGGGCACAGTGTGTGTCTGATGCTTCGGCCGCCGTATTCCTCATACGTCGCCCGGAGCAAGGTCCAGGTGCCGGCCCGCGCCCGATCCCCCGATCGGGCCGCCGGCGGCTGCCGCTCAGTCGGCGGCGACGGCGGGAGCGGGGACCTCCAGGGTCTCGCCGCTCCCGCATCCTTCTACGGGGGGCCGCCGCTCACGGAGTTCCGTGATGGCGGCCTCGAAGTCTTCGAGGCTGTCGAACGCCCGGTACACGGACGCGAACCGCAGGTAGGCGACGAGGTCGAGTTCCTGCAGGGGGCCGAGGATGGCCAGGCCCACGTCGTGCGTGGTCAGCTCGGCGCTGCCGGTGGCACGCACGGCCTCCTCGACCCGCTGGCCGAGCTTGGCGAGGGCGTCCTCGGTGACGGGCCGCCCCTGGCACGCCTTGCGCACACCGGAGATGACCTTGGTGCGACTGAAGGGCTCGGTCACTCCGCTGCGCTTGACCACCATGAGCGAACAGGTCTCCACCGTGGTGAAACGGCGAGAGCAGTCGGGGCACTGGCGGCGGCGGCGGATCGAGGTCCCGTCGTCGGTGGTGCGACTGTCGACGACCCGGCTGTCGGGGTGCCTGCAGAAGGGGCAGTGCATGGCTCCCAACCCTCCTTCACAGCACGACTGAATAGCTTCTTCAGGCCCGGTCGGGGGCCCTCGAAGCGGTCTCAAGCATAGGCGATGACCGCACCCCCGACGGACGGGGGACCACTACATTCGGGGCGGTCGGAACTATCCAACCACTAGATCTAGGGTCCGGGCGCGCATTCGGCCCTGTCGCGTGTCGCGCCGGAAGGCAGCGTACGACCGACCAAGAGGGTACGGGAAGCGCCCGGACGGCGGACGACCGGGCGGCCACCCCGCCCGCGCTCGGCGAGGCGTTCGGCGATAGCGTCGGGGAGCCGCCGCCCCGCGCTTCCGACGGGCACCCGGCCTCGCGGCATCGCGCACTGTACGCAGCCTCATACACCCCGCAGTGAAGCCCCGGCAGTCTTTTATTCGTTTTTCACTCGAACGTGTGTTTGGCGCAACCTTTCGAAAGCTACTACCGTTGTCCAGCCAGGGGAGACCATTCGAGAGGGGCCGCCGACGTGACCACCACCGCAGACAGTGCCATCATCACTGCCCAGGACCGCTCCCAGAGCCGACTCGAGCCGGTGCATGCCATGAATGACTCAGTCACGAACACGGAGGGACCGGAGCCCGGACGCCCAGCGCGCTCGCTCCCCGGACGACCTCCCGGAATCCGGGCGGACAGCTCGGGGCTCACAGACCGCCAGCGGCGGGTGATCGAGGTCATCCGGGACTCCGTGCAGCGGCGCGGATATCCGCCGTCGATGCGGGAGATCGGTCAGGCGGTGGGCCTCTCCAGCACCTCGTCCGTCGCCCATCAGCTGATGGCCCTGGAGCGCAAGGGCTTCCTGCGCCGCGACCCGCACCGCCCCCGGGCGTACGAGGTGCGCGGCTCCGACCAGCCGAGCACGCAGCCGACGGACACCACGGGCAAGCCCGCCGCCTCGTACGTGCCGCTGGTGGGCCGGATCGCCGCCGGTGGCCCGATCCTCGCCGAGGAGTCCGTCGAGGACGTCTTCCCGCTCCCCCGCCAGCTGGTCGGTGACGGCGAGCTCTTCGTGCTGAAGGTCGTCGGTGACTCGATGATCGAGGCGGCGATCTGTGACGGCGACTGGGTCACCGTGCGACGCCAGCCCGTCGCGGAGAACGGCGACATCGTGGCCGCCATGCTGGACGGCGAGGCCACGGTCAAGCGCTTCAAGCGCGAGGACGGCCACGTCTGGCTGCTCCCCCACAACGCCGCGTACCAGCCGATCCCCGGCGACGAGGCGACGATCCTCGGCAAGGTCGTCGCGGTGCTGCGCCGCGTCTGAGCCCCGCACTCTCTGGCAATCAGGGGCCCCGGGTCCGGCTTCGTGCCGGCCCCGGGGCCCCTGTGCGTGTCCGTACGCCCCTGAGCGGTTCGTGTACGTCCCCGAGGGCTACCGTCCGTCGGCCTTGGCCGCCGTGTCGATCGCGGCGAGCGAGCGCCGGGCCTGGTTGCGGTCGGTGGTGTACCAGAAGTCGGGGAGCGAGGCCCTCAGATAGCTGCCGTACCGCGCGTTGGCCAGGCGCGGGTCGAGCACGGCGACGACGCCCTTGTCCCCCGTCGCCCGTACGAGACGGCCGGCGCCCTGGGCCATCAGCAGCGCGGCATGCGTGGCCGCCACCGCCATGAAGCCGTTGCCCCCGGCCTCCTCGACCGCCTTCTGGCGCGCGCTCATCAGCGGGTCGTCGGGGCGGGGGAACGGGATGCGGTCCATGACCACCAGCTGACAGCTCGGACCGGGAACGTCGACGCCCTGCCAGAGCGACAGCGTGCCGAACAGGCAGGTCTCCGGGTCGGCGGCGAAATTCTTGATCAGCTCGCCCAGGGTCTCCTCGCCCTGGAGCAGGATCGGCTTCTCCAGCCGGCCGCGCAGCTCCTCGGCCGCCGCCTTGGCCGCCCGCATCGAGGAGAACAGCCCCAGCGTGCGCCCGCCGGCCGCCTCCACCAGCTCGGACAGCTCGTCCAGCATGTCCGTACGGGAGCCCTCCCGGCCAGGAGTCGCCAGATGCCGGGCGACGTACAGGATGCCCTGCTTCGGGTAGTCGAACGGTGAGCCGACGTCCAGGCCCTTCCACTGCGGGACATCCTCACCGGCGGTGCCCTCCGGGGCGAGCCCCAGGGAGGCACCCACGCCGTTGAAGTCGCCGCCGAGCTTGAGCGTGGCCGAGGTCAGGACGACGGAGCGCTCGGAGAACAGCTTCTCGCGCAGCAGCCCGGACACGGAGAGCGGCGCGACCCGGACCGAGGCGCCGAACCGGTCGTGGCGCTCGTACCAGACGACGTCGTACTCGGACCCCTGCGTGATGCGTTCGGCGACGGCATGGATGGACTCGACCGAGGCCAGCGCCTGCTTGCGGACCGCGTCCTCGTCCTGGACGGACTTGTCCCGCGTGGCGCCGATGGCACTGATCACCGTGCGCGCGGCGTCCCGCAGGGCCATCAGCGCGTACCCCAGGTCCTCCGGCACCTCCTCCAGGCGGCCGGGGAGCGCCAGCTCCATCACCCGCTCGAAGCCCTCGGACGCGGTCTGCAGCGCGTCGGCCGCCTTCTCGTTGACCAGCTTCGCGGCGCGGCGCACCGCGCGGTTCACCTGGCCCGGGGTGAGCTCGCCGGTGGCCACACCGGTGACCCGCGAGACCAGCTCATGGGCCTCGTCGACGATCAGCACCTCGTGTTGCGGGAGCACCGGGGCGCCCTCGATGGCGTCGATCGCCAGGAGCGCGTGGTTGGTGACCACCACATCGGCGAGCTTCGCCCGCTCCCGGGCCTGCTCGGCGAAACACTCCGCCCCGTACGCGCACTTGCTCGCGCCCAGGCACTCCCGCGAGGAGACGGAGATCTGCGCCCAGGCCCGGTCCGAGACGCCGGGCGTGAGGTCGTCCCGGTCGCCCGTCTCGGTCTCGTCGGCCCAGTCGCGCATGCGCAGGAGGTCCTGGCCGAGCTTGCTGGACGGAGCCGCCGCCTCGAACTGGTCGAACAGCCCCTCCTCCTCGTCCTGCGGCACGCCCTCGTGGAGCCGGTGCAGGCAGAGGTAGTTCGACCGGCCCTTGAGCATCGCGAACTGGGGGCGGCGGCGCAGCAGCGGATGCAGCGCGTCCACCGTGCGCGGCAGGTCGCGCTCGACGAGCTGGCGCTGGAGGGCCAGCGTCGCCGTGGCCACGACGACGCGCTCGCCGTGGGCCAGGGCGGGCACCAGGTAGCCGAGCGACTTGCCCGTCCCGGTGCCGGCCTGGACGAGCAGGTGGGATTGGTCGTCCACGGCCTCGGCGACGGCGGTGGCCATGGCGGCCTGGCCGGGCCTCTCCGTACCGCCGACGGCGGTCACGGCGGCGTGCAGGAGCTCGGGGAGGGATGGCTTCGTCATAGCCCGGCCAGCCTACGGGGCGCCGCTGACATCGGCGGTCACTCCCGGCCTCACGCGGGGAGGTGGAGCGGGTTGGCCACGGTGCCGTGGACCGCCGCGTGCGGGCGTACGGGCCGGTCGCGGTAGCCGTCCAGGTGCAGCCGATTGCGGTTGAGACAGAGGCGCTCGATGCGCGGGGTCAGCATGTCGAACATCTCGAACCGCTCCTTCAGCTCGGGGAACCGGGCCTGGTGGCGCAGGATCTCGGCCCGGACGAGTGACCAGAATTCGCCCTCGGAGACGCCCAGCTGTTCCTCGCAGAGCGGGGAGAGGAAACGGAAGACCCCGGTGAAGAGGCCGGAGTGGATGAACTGGGTGAGGAAGGCCGGCTCCTCGGTCAGCAGGACGCGGCGCACGTCGTCCGGCATGGTGTCGTGTTCGGGGAGCGGCTGCGCGCTGACGTTGACGTCGTCGACGAAGTCCTTGATCGCCAGACGGACCGGGACGTCCTGCTCGTCGAAGACCACGATCGCGTTCTCGCCGTGCGGGGAGAAGACGGTGCCGTAGCGGTAGAGGAAGTGCAGCAGCGGCGGGAGCAGGGCGGCGAAGAGCCGGGACAGCCAGACGGTGGGCGCCAGTCCGGAGCGGGCGACCAGTTCGGCGGTGAACGCGCGTCCCCGCGGGTCGGTGTGCAGCAGGGACGCGAGGGTACGGGCGCGCTCCCCCGGTGCCAGGCGCGGTGGCAGGGGCTCGCGCCAGATCGCGCCCAGGATCTCCTTGAACTGGTACGGCGCCTCGGGGAGGTGGTCGTACAGCGGGTGCTCGACGGTGACCGAGGCGACCTCGCCCAGCAGGATCACGCCACAGGTGTCGCGCAGGAACGGATCGCTGGCGCACAGCCCCTGCACCCAGCCGGTGACGGCGGGCGCGGCGATGGTGCGTTCGGTCGGCAGTCCGCGCCAGACCAGGGTGTTGAGGATCGACAGCGGGAGCTTGACCGTGTGCCGGTCGGGCCGCGCGATATTGGCGAAGGTACGGATGGACTGCTGCGGCAGCCGTACGTCCGGATCGGCGGGCAGGGGCACGATGTCACCGGCGGCGATGGCGGGCGCGAACAGCGGCACGATCCACTCGTCCCACTGCCAGGGGTGGACGGGCAGGAAGTGGTAGCCGTCCGGGTCGAGGCCGCGGCCGCGCAGGGTGTCGGCGAACGACACGCGGACTCCGGCGTCGAGCTCCTGTGCGTAGAGCCGGCCGGGGTCGGCCAGGGCGGGCACGCCCCGGTACTCGGCGATCCGGTGGGAGACGGCGAGCCACGGCAGCCGGACCGGCTCGCGGGCCTCGGGGGCGTAGCGCGAGGCGTCGGTGGCGGAGAAGCCCAGGCGGCCCTTGTTGGCGACGATCCAGGGGTGGCCGGTCTGATGGCCCTCCAGCTCCGCGTAGCCGAGGTCCGCCAGCTCCTCGGCGGTGAGGGCGGTGTGGTCGAGGCGGGCGTCCGCGGTGAGCGTCGTGGTCAGCTCGCGGACGAGGTGGCCGAGGGTGGCGCCGTCGAGATCGAGGAGGCGGCGGGCCCGGGTGAGGAAGCGCAGCGGATCGCGGAAGGGGACACTGCCGCCGGCGGGATCGGATCCCTCCGCCCGGATCGATGCGGGGTCCACCCGCCAGCTCCCGTAGACGCCGCGCCGGGCGGTGAAGCTCAGGTTGCCGCCGTCGTCCAGAGGAAGGGTGTACGTGCCGCCGCCGGCGGTTCGCGGAGCCGGCTCGATGACTTCCTCGTAGGCGAATTCACCGAGCATCTTCGCGAGCATCCGGGAGGCGGCCCGGTCCCAGGCCGCCCGGTTCAGTTCGGGGGTGCTGAGCAGTGCGGGCGGCTCCGTTGCGTCGTGGTGGTGCGCAGGATATGTCGGCACGGGGACTCCTCGGGAGGGAACCGATGGGGTTCGAGCGGTGCGGATGGATGAGGGAAGCGTTCATGGCGGGTGCGGTGGGCTCGGTCGCGGATCATCAGCGCGGCCCGCTTCTCCGGGAGTTGGATCTCGGCGGAGAAGCGGAAGCCGGCGCTCAGGAACGCGGAGACGGACGGGATGTTTTCGATGTCGGGCTCGGCCACGACCCGGGTGCAGAGGGGGACGTGGTCGAGCACAAGGTCGGTCACGGCTCGCAGCAGCGTGGTGCCGGTTCCACGGCCCCGGTGGCGCCCCTCGCCGATCAGGAGGTGGACGCCCATGTCGTGCGGACGGGCCGGGTAGTGGTGGGCGAGCGGGTCGAGGTCGGCACGGTAGAGCTCCCAGTAGCTCATGGGGGTGCCCGACAGCACTCCGATCCACGGGGTGCTGTGGCTGTCGGCCGCGAGCTGGGGTGCGAGGTGCCCGGCCGTGACGCCCGCGTCGCCGGCCAGCTCCCAGAAGGCGGCGACGGCGGGGTCGTTCATCCAGCGGCTGATCGTCGCCAGATCGCGCTCCGGCTCGACCGGAACGAGCTGGAACACACCGGCCGTTGTGGCGACGGGGGCCCAGCCCGCCGGGCGGACGGGACCGGCGTGCGCGTCGGGGAGGGACACGGGTGGCGCTCCTCTCTCGGCTCTCGACGGCCGGCGGCCTGGAGCGACTTGCTGCCGGGCCCGGCCCCCGCTGCTCAGCCGTGCAGGGGGTTGGTGATGGTCACGTAGACGGACTGGGTGTCCACCGGACCGACGAGTTCGTCGAGTCCGTGCAGGCGGGTCAGCATGTTGGCCTTGCAGCGCAGACGCGGGTTTTCCAGCAGGTGGGCGGGGAAGGGCGAACCCAGCTCGCTCGCCGACTTGAGGAAGCGCCGGAAGGCGTCGATGAGCATCTGTTCGTCGGCGAGCCTTTGGGCGCCGAACGCCCCGATCAGTCCGAATACGTTGTTGATGCCGAGGTAGTAGGCGAAGCGCTCGTCGGTGACGGCGTCGGTGACGAAGGTGTCGCTGACCTTTCCGATGCCGGGGAGCCTGTCGTCGAGCGCCGCGCGGTGGGATTCGCGGAAGTAGTAGCCCTGATTGTCACGGTAACGGCCGCCGGCGGGCCAGCCGTCGGCGTCGAGCAGGACCAGGGTGTTCTGCTGGTGGGCTTCGAGCGCGACACCCGCGTGGGCGTCCAGCCAGAGCACCGGGTGGACGACGCGTTCGAGGTAGCGCAGGAACCACTCGGCGGCGACCGCCGTCATGGTCCGCCCGGTGGCGGCGGCGAGGCGCTGGACGATGTCGGCGAGGCGGGAGTGCAGGCCCGGCCGGCCCGGCCAGGGGCGCGGGGCGGTGAGTCCGGCGATGCAGACCGCGTCGTCGTACCGCTCGAAGGGGTTGTGCCGCAGCATGACGTCGAGGCCGTGCACGGGGGCGCCGTCCGGGGTGTCGACGGCGAGCCAGGCGGGGTCGCGCACGATGTCGAAGCCGGGGTGCGCCGCGTGCCACTGGCGGGCGAGCCCGGTGCGGAACAGCCGGTGGACCTCCACGCCCCGGTGGAGCTCCTTGCGGAGGTTCTCCCGGCGGGAGTTGGTGATGCGGACGCCGAGGGAGAGCTTCAGCATCAGGTCGCTGCCCGGCCGGTGCACGGTGCGCACCGATGAGGTGGGGTGCCAGGGGGCGCCGTACGGGCCGAGGTCGTGCAGGAGGCCGGAGTCGAGGAGGGCGGCGACTTCGGGCCTGCTCCGCAGCTCGCGGGCCTGCCAGGGGTGGAGGGGGAGGAGCGCGGTGTGTGCGGGGAAGGGCAGGCCCGGGGCGTGCCGGGCGACGAGGTCGGCGGCGGGGACGGGGCGGCCCTGGTCGGTCCACGCGGAGTCGGTCGCCAGGACGGAGCGGTCGGCCGCCATCCAGTGGAGGGGGAAGGAGCCGTGCAACTCGGGTGAGTAGAGCCGTGATTCGGCGTCGGTGAGCCCTTCCCTGCTCTTGGGCGAGGGATGCAGCGGGTGCCCCAGCAGAAGTGACTGTTCCGCCGTCAGGAAGAGGTCCGCCTCGTCGGGGGTGTGCGGCCGGCGGCGCCGCTCCTCGATGAACACGGCGGTGCGCCGTACGGAGTCGGCGACCCGGCCCGCCATGTCGGTGCCGTCGTGGAGGCCGGACTCCCGGCCGAGCAGGGCGGCCACGGTGACGGCGTCGGCGGCGGGCGCGGTGGCGGGCGCCTGTTCCAGGGCGGGCGGCCCGAAGCGGTGCCAGCCCGTGTCCGACCAGTGGAGGACGGGGACGAGCAGGGCGGTACCGCTCGCCGGGAGCGGGATGCGCAGGGTCTCCCCCGCCGGCCGGGGCAGGTCGCTCTCGCGGACCCAGCAGCGCAGCAGGTTCTCGATGCCCGCCGCATCGGCCGCGCGGAGCGGGTCGGGGTGGTCGAGCGGGTCGGCGCCATGGGCCGGAGTGTCCGCGTCCGGGGCCACCGGGGCCGGGGAAGCGGGCCCCGACGCGCGCCACCGTTCGTGCGGCGTCTCCTTCTGGCGCGGCACGGTCGTCGTTTCGACGGCGAGTTGCCCGGGGGCGGCGGCCTCGGGGAGGTGGCTGGGGGGAGGGCCGTCGGCCTCGGGCGCGGGGGTGGGGTTCACGGCGGTCTTCCTGTATGGGTGTCCGGGGTCAGCGGATCGATCCGGTCGGCAGGCGGCGGTGCGGTGAGCGCTCCGCGGCTGCCAGGGCATCGGCGAGGCGGTCGACGACCGCCGTTGCCTGTTCGTCGGTGAGTGTGAGGGGCGGGAGCAGGCGTACGACGGTGGAGTGGCGGCCACCGAGTTCGACGATGAGCCCGCGGCGCAGGCATTCCTGCTGGACGGCGGCGGCGAGGACCGGGTCGGGCGGCGGCTCCGTACCGGTGCCCGGTGGGCGGGCCTCGGGGTCGACGACCTCGACGCCGATCATCAGGCCCCTCCCCCGGACGTCTCCGATGCACGGGTGGTCGGCGGCGAGCGATCTCAGGGCGGCGAGCATGCGGTCGCCGAGGACCCCGGCGCGTTCGGCGAGGCCGTTCTCCCGGACGTACGCGAGGGTGGCCGTTCCGGCGGCCATGGCGAGCTGGTTACCGCGGAAGGTGCCGGCGTGGGCGCCGGGCTGCCAGGTGTCGAGCTCGGAGCGGTAGACGATCACGGCGAGCGGGAGCGAACCGCCGATGGCCTTGGACATCACCATCACGTCGGGCACGATGCCGCTGTGCTCGACGGCCCAGAAGGCGCCCGTGCGGCCGACGCCGGTCTGCACCTCGTCGGCGATCAGCGGGATGGAACGGTCCTCGGTGATCTCCCGCATCCGGCGCATCCAGCCGTCGGGCGCGGGGTTGACGCCGCCCTCGCCCTGGACCGGTTCGAGGATCATTCCGGCGGGGGCGGGTGTGCCGCTCTTGGGGTCGTCCAGCAGGTTCTCGGTCCAGCGGGCGGCGGTCCGCGCACCGGCCTCGCCGCCGATACCGAAGGGGCAGCGGTAGTTCTGCGGGAAGGGCAGCCTCGTCACCCGTACGTCCTCGGCGCCGCCGGAAGCTGCGAGGGCACCCGCCGTCATCCCGTGATAGGCACCGGTGAAGGCCAGCAGGCCGCTGCGGCCGGTGGCGGCGCGGACGAGTTTGAACGCCGCCTCGACCGCGTCCGTGCCGGCGGGTCCGCAGAACTGGATGCGGGCGTTGTCGGCGAACTGCCTCGGCAGCGTGGCGAACAGCTCCGTGGTGAAGGCGTCCTTGACCGGTGTGGCCAGGTCCAGCACGTGCAGCGGGGCGCCCGAATCGATGACCTTCTTGATCGCCTCCAGCACGACCGGGTGGTTGTGGCCGAGCGCCAACGTCCCCGCCCCGGAAAGGCAGTCGAGATAGCGCCGGCCGTCCGCGCCCTCGATGGTCAGCCCCCGGGCCCGCACCGGCACGATCGGCAGCGACCTGGCGTAGGTACGGGCGGCCGATTCACGCAGGGACTGGCGGCGCAGGATGCCCTCGTGGGGGGCGAGGGGTGGCGCCGGAGCTGGTTCGGTCACGGCCACGGCTCTTGATCCTCCCGCTGTAACAGTTGCGTTGCACGTCAGTACGATTCCGTAAGGACGGTCTGCGAGGGTGAACGCTGTCTCCGTGCCCCCGCACGTACCAACGACTGAGGGGGCAAAGGATCACGGGTAAATCCGAAGATCCTTGCGGAGCGCAACCCTGCCGCACACCGCCGACGACGGCACCGGCATAGTGGGGGACCGCGCCGGGCTCGGGCACACCCGAAGCCCGCGTCGCTCCCTGCCCGTTCGGGGCACCACGCGGCGCGCCGCGCACAAGTGCAGTACAGAAGCTTTGAGTTACGAAGTCCCAGGGGGATCAGCAGATGCGTCTCGTTCGACCAGGAATATCCGCACGCCGCGGGGGAAGTGCGCGCCGCGCCTCCTCCCCCGTTCTCGCCACCGCCGCGTTCGCCGCCGTCCTCGCGCTCACGGCAACCGCCTGCGGGCCGACCGAGGACGACGCCAGCACCGAGCCGAGCAGCAGCAGCTCGGCCAGTGCCTCGTCGGACGACAAGATCGCCATCCCGGACGATCTGAAGGGCCGGCTCAAGGAACACGGGATCGACGTCGACAAGTGGAAGAACGGCGAGTGGAAGAACTGGGACAAGGACAAGTGGCTGCGTGAGGCCAAGGACTACATCAACCCGATCATCGCGGGTCTCTGGGACCCGGACCGCATGCGGGACGCCGACAAGGCACCCGAGAAGCCGGTCGAGAACGACATCTCGGGCGACGAGGGCGTGACGGACCCGACTCCCGCGCCGGTCCGGGCCGTGGGTGTGAAGACGCAGTACCACGACAACGCCGCGGAGTCGGGCAAGCTGTTCTTCGACGGCCCCGAGGGCTCGATGGTCTGCTCGGCGACCGTGGTGAAGGACCCGGCCCACCCGGGCAAGTCCAACATGGTGTGGACCGCCGGCCACTGTGTGCACGCGGGCAAGAAGGGCGGCTGGTACCGCAACATCGCCTTCGTTCCCTCGTACAACAACAGCGGGATGTCGACGGCCGAGCTGCGCAACAAGCCGCCGAAGGAGAAGGTCGCCCCCTACGGCATCTGGTGGGGCACCTGGGCCCAGACCTCGCAGCAGTGGATCGACCAGGGCGCGTCGGTCGGCGGCCTGGGCGCCCCGTACGACTTCGCCGTGCTGCACGTCACGCCCGAGGAGGGCGCCGGCGGCAAGTCCCTGGAGGAGACGGTCGGTTCGGCTCTGCCGGTCGAGTTCAACGCCCCGGCCGTGCCCAAGATCTCCGGTATGACGGCCACCGGCTTCCCGGCGGCGGCCCCGTACGACGGCCAGAAGATGTTCCAGTGCCAGGACAAGCCGGGCCGTCTCTCGCTCGCCCAGGGCGACCCGACGATGTACCGCATCGGCTGCTCGATGACCGGCGGTTCCTCCGGCGGCGGCTGGGTCGCCACCGGCCAGGACGGCAAGCCCGCGCTGGTCTCGAACACCTCCATCGGCCCGGTGACGGCGGGCTGGCTCGCCGGACCGCGCTTGGGCAAGGAAGCCAAGGGCGTCTACGACGCGGTCAGCAAGAAGTACGCGGACAAGTAACGGCAGGACCCGCGCCCGCAGGGGCGCGGACGGGTAGAGGTCAGGGGCCCTCGGAGCGGCGCGGTCCGCTCCGGGGGCCCCTGGCGCGCAGACATCGAATGTGCAGATTTCAGGGGGAATTCTTTTCATGCGATCCATACGTCCGCTGTTCGCCGCGACCGGTCTGGTCGCCGCGCTCGCGCTGACGGCCACGGCCTGCGGCCCCACCGAGGACGAGGGCGCCGGCAAGCCGTCGGCCTCCGCCTCGGCGTCCGCTTCCGAGGGCGCCGGCAAGAACGGCGGCATCCCCGCCGACCTCGCCGACACGCTCAAGAAGCACGGGGTCGACCCCGACAAGTGGAAGAACGGCGAGTGGAAGAACTGGGACAAGGAAAAGTGGCTGCGTGAGGCCAAGGACTTCGTCAACCCGGTCATCGAGGGGCTGTGGAAGCCCGACCGGATGAAGTCGGCGAAGGACCCGGCCAAGACCATGTCCGCCGGAGACCTCTCCGGCGACCAGGGCGTCTCGGACCCGGAGCCCAAGCCGGTCACCGCCGAGCGCGAGAAGACTCCGTACCACAACTACGCGGCCCCGGTCGGGAAGGTCTTCTTCGACTCCCCCAAGGGCCACATGGTCTGCTCGGGCACGGTCGTGAAGGACCCGAAGAACCCCGGCAAGTCCAACCTGGTGTGGACCGCCGGACACTGCGTCCACGCCGGAGCCGCCGGCGGCTGGTACCGCAACATCGTCTTCGTGCCCGCGTACAACGACAAGGGCAAGAGCGCCGCGGAGCTGGGGAACGCGCAGCAGCAGGAGATCACCCCGTACGGCGCCTACTGGGCGGACTGGGCCAGCACGTCCGGCGAGTGGATCAAGGACGGCGGCCCGACCGGTGGCGAGGGCGCCCCGTACGACTACGCGGTTCTGCACGTGAAGCCGGAGCAGGGCACCAAGTCCCTCGAGGAGACCGTCGGCAACGCCCTGACGGTGAACTTCGATGCCCCCGAGATCGCGCAGATCAGCGCGATGGGCGCATGGGGCTACCCGGCGGCCCCGCCGTACGACGGTCTGATCATGCACAAGTGCATCGACCGCCCCGGCCGGCTCTCGATCAGCCCCGCCACGCCCACGATGTACCGCATCGGCTGCTCGATGACCGGCGGTTCGTCCGGTGGCGGCTGGTTCAGTGAGGGCAGTGACGGCAAGCTGGCACTGGTCTCCAACACGTCGATCGGCCCGGTCACGTCGGGCTGGCTCGCCGGACCGCACCTCGGCGAGGGCGCGGAGCAGATCTTCACGATGATGAGCGAGAAGTACGGCGCCCAGTAACGGCGCCGTCGGCACGACGGCCGGAGGCCCGTTCCCTGGTGGGGGAACGGGCCTCCGGTTGTTTCCGTGCGGTACGGCTCAGTGCACCGCGGGGACGAACGCGGCCAGCTCCGAGGCCAGCTCCTCGTTCACCCGCGCCTTGATCAGGGTGCCCTCCGACGTGTGCTCCTCGGAGACCACCTCGCCCTCGGCGTGCACCCGGGAGACGAGACCGCCCTGGGTGTACGGCACGAGCGCCTCGATCGAGACCGACGGGCGGGGCAGCTCGCTGTCGATCAGCGCGAGCAGCTCGTCGATACCGGCGCCGGTGCGCGCGGAGACCGCGATGGCGTGCTTCTCGTTGCGCAGGAGGCGCTGGAGGACCAGCGGGTCCGCCGCGTCCGCCTTGTTGATCACGACGATCTCGGGCACATCCATGGCCCCGACCTCGCGGATCACCTCGCGCACCGCGGCGAGCTGCTCCTCCGGCACCGGGTGCGCGCCGTCCACCACGTGCAGGATGAGATCGGACTCGCCGACCTCCTCCATGGTGGAGCGGAACGCCTCGACCAGGTGGTGCGGCAGGTGCCGGACGAACCCGACGGTGTCGGCGAGGGTGTAGACCCGGCCGCTCGGCGTCTCGGCCCGGCGCACGGTCGGGTCGAGGGTCGCGAACAGGGCGTTCTCCACCAGCACGCCCGCCCCGGTCAGGCGGTTGAGCAGCGAGGACTTGCCCGCGTTGGTGTAGCCGGCGATGGCCACCGACGGCACCTTGTTGCGCCGGCGCTCCTGGCGCTTGAGGTCGCGGCCGGTCTTCATCTCCGCGATCTCCCGGCGCATCTTCGCCATCTTCTCGCGGATACGGCGCCGGTCGGTCTCGATCTTGGTCTCACCGGGACCGCGGGTCGCCATGCCGCCACCGCCACTGGTACCGCCACCGCCCATCTGACGGGACAGCGACTGACCCCAGCCGCGCAGCCTCGGCAGCATGTACTGCATCTGCGCCAGCGAGACCTGGGCCTTGCCCTCTCGGGACTTGGCGTGCTGGGCGAAGATGTCGAGGATCAGGGCGGTCCGGTCGACCACCTTGACCTTGACGACGTCTTCGAGGTGGATCAGCTGGCCGGGACTCAGCTCACCGTCGCAGACGACGGTGTCGGCCCCCGACTCGACGACGAGGTCACGCAGCTCCAGCGCCTTGCCGGAACCGATGTACGTGGCCGGGTCGGGCTTGTCGCGGCGCTGGAAGACGGCGTCGAGCACCTCGGCTCCCGCCGTCTCGGCGAGCGCCGCCAGCTCGGCGAGCGAATTCTCCGCGTCCTGCGCGGTGCCCGAGGTCCAGACACCGACGAGCACCACGCGCTCCAGGCGCAGCTGCCGGTACTCGACCTCGGTGACGTCCTCGAGTTCGGTGGAGAGTCCGGCCACGCGTCGCAGCGCGGCGCGGTCCGAGCGGTCCAGCTGTTCGCCGTCCCGCTCCCCGTCGATCTCGTGGCTCCAGGCGACGTCCTCTTCCATCAGGGCGTCGGCCCGCAGGCCCTCGGTGAGGCTCTCGGTCGCGTTCTCCGTGGCACTCCGCGCGTCGTGCGCGTCCTGGGGAAGGGAAGAAGAGGAGGTCATTGGATCCTTACGTCGATGGGAGTGGTTCTGACAGTCACAACGCGTGACCTGTCCGGATGATTCCCGTCCGGGAATCTCTCCGCCCGGCCGCCGCGGCGACCCGTCGATAGTGGCACGGTCCGTGCGGGGCGTCACGCGGGTTTACGCGCCTGTCGGCGCGGTGCTGCGCCAGTCGGGGTGCCCCGGCATGGGCGGCGTCTTCGCCCCGTACAGCCAGCCGTCGAAGAACGCGGTCAGGTCGCGGCCCGACACCTGCGAGGCGAGCCGGACGAAGTCGGCCGTGCCCGCGTTGGAGTCGCGGTGCTTGTGGACCCAGCGCCGTTCCAGCCGGCCGAAGGCGTCGTGTCCGATCTCCTGGCGCAGCGCGTACAGGACGAGGGCGCTGCCGTCGTAGACGACGGGCCGGAACAGGCTGATCTTCTGGCCGGGCTTCGGGGGCGCGGGCCGGGCGGGCGGTCCTCCGGCGGCGCGCCAGGTGTCCGACCGGATGTAGGCGTTCCGCATGCGTGCCTCCAGCGGGGCGTCCATGTGGTCCTCGGTGTACCGCGCCTCGTACCAGCTGGCGTGCCCCTCGTTCAGCCAGAGGTCGGACCAGGTCCGCGGGGAGACGCTGTCGCCGAACCACTGGTGGGCCAGCTCGTGGACCATGACCGACTCGACGTACCACGCGGGGAAGCGCGTGTCGGTGAACAGGCGCTTCTCGAAGAGGGAGAGCGTCTGCGTCTCCAGCTCGAAGCCTGTCTCGGTGTCGGCGACGAGGATTCCGTAGTTCTCGAACGGGTACGGGCCGACCTGCCGCTCCATCCACTCCAGCTGGGCGGGGGTCCTCTTCAGCCAGGTCTCCACCCGGTCGCGGTCGGCCGTCGGTACGACGTCGCGCACCGGCAGTCCGTGCGGCCCGGTGCGCCGCACCACGGTCGAGCCGCCGATGCTGACCTGGGCCAGTTCGGTGGCCATGGGGTGCTCGGTGCGGTAGATCCAGGTGGTGCTGTCGCCGTGCCGGCTGCGGCCGGCGGGCAGCCCGTTGGCCACCACCGTCAGGTCGCTCGGCGCGGTGACGCGGAAGGTGAAGTACGCCTTGTCGGCGGGGTGGTCGTTGCTGGGGAAGACCCGGTGTCCGGCATCGGCCTGGTTGGCCATGGCGAGCCCGTCGGAGGTGCGCACCCAGCCGCCGCTGTCCTGCTCACCGGTGGGGTCGCTGGTGTGCCGGACGGTGATGCGCAGGGGGATGCCTGCCGGGATGCGGCCCGCCGGCCGGACGACGAGGTCCTCGCCCGCGGTCTCGAAGCCGGCGCGCAGCCCGTTGACGGCGACGGAGCGGACGGTGCCGCGGGTGAAGTCGAGGTTGATCCGGTCCAGCGGCTCGGTCGTCCGTGCCTCGATGGTGGTGACGGCGTCCAGGGGCTCGTCGTTGCGGCCCTGGTAGGTGAGGCCGATGTCGTAGGCGAGTACGTCGTACCCGGGGTTGCCGAGGTGCGGGAAGAGCGGGTCGCCGATGCCGAGAGGCACCGGGGCGGCGGGCAGGGTGGCTGCGACGAGCGCGGCCGACGCGGTGGCCAGCAGAGCGGCCCGGGAGCGGCGGAGGAGGAACGGCATGGACTACGGCTATCAGCGCCGCCCCGCCCGAAGGACGCGGCGCGCGCCGCGCCACCCGAACGAGAACGCGGTATACGGCCCCGGGTGAGAACGCCGTGGGCGGCGCCCGGCCGCTTCCGGGGGCCGCAGTGTCTGTCACCGCTTCCGACCGGCGCGGGGTCTGGGGCGGACAGCGGTACGGCGGCCCCTCAGACGCGGCTCACGTCGTAGACGCCGGGTACCTCGCGCATGGCGCGCATCAGGGCGGGAAGCCCGGCCGCGTCCGGCAGCCGCAGCGTGTAGGTGTGCCGTACGCGCTGTTCGCTCGGGGGTTCCACGGTGGCGGAGACGACGGCGGCGTCCGCGCCGGCGATCGCCTCGGTGAGGTCGGCGAGCAGCCGGGGCCGGCCGAACGATTCAGCGACCAGGGTGACCCGGCACGCCTGCTCGTCGCCCCAGCTCACCGCGACGGGCGCTCGGCCCACGGCCTCCATGCGGGCCACCGCCGGACACTCGAGCCGGTGCACGGTGACGGCGGCGCCGCCGCGCACGGGGAAGCCGGTGACCTCGTCAGGGGGTACGGGCGTACAGCACCCGGCGAGCCGTACGGCGGTGTCCGGCCGCTCGGCCACGGCGGTCGCGGTACGGGTCCGGGCGGGCTCCGGCGCGGCGGGCGGGGCGGACTCCGGCGCGGCGGGCTGCGGATCGCGGCGCGCCGGTACGCCCGGCTGCCCGGTCTCCGCCGTCTGCGGGTGGGCGTCGAGCCAGCCGGTGATCGCGATGCGGGCGGCGGGCGTGCGCGCGTGGTCGAGCCAGTCCGGCGAGGGGCCGGACGCGGCGTCCTCGGCCAGCAGCGGCTGCACGGTGTCGCCGTCCTTGAGCACGGTGCCGAGCGTGGCCAGCCGTCCGTTCACCCGGGCCCCGATGCAGGCGTGGGCCGCGTCCCCGTGCTGGGCGTAGGCGGCGTCGACGCAGCTGGCGCCGGCGGGGAGGCCGAGCATGCCGCCGTCCGTGCGGAAGACGGTGATCTCGCGGTCCTGGGCGAGATCGGCGCGCAGGGTGGTCCAGAAGGTGTCGGGGTCGGGGGCCGACTGCTGCCACTGGAGGAGGCGGGAGAGCCAGCCGGGGCGGGTGGGGTCGGCGCGTTCGCCGTCGGCCGGTTCGGCGGTCTGGGGGGTGGCGTCCGGGACGTACGGATTGCCGAGCGCGACGACGCCGGCCTCGGCGACCTTGTGCATGCGGTGGGTGCGGATGAGGACCTCGGCGACCTCGCCGTCCGGGCCCACCACAGCCGTGTGCAGCGACTGGTACAGGTTGAACTTGGGGGCGGCGATGAAGTCCTTGAACTCGGAGATCACCGGCGTGAAGCAGGTGTGCAGCTCACCGAGGACGGCGTAGCAGTCGGCGTCCTCACCGACGAGCACCAGGACCCGCCCGAAGTCGCTGCCGCGCAGTTCGCCGCGTTTCATCCGGACGCGGTGGACGGAGACGAGGTGGCGGGGCCTGACCAGGACCTCGGACGAGATGTCCGCCTCCCGCAGGACCGAGGCCACGTTCACCGCCATGGCGCCGAGGGGGTCGGGGCCCTCCGCCGCCGCCTCGGTCAGCGCGCTGGCACGGGCGTACTCCTCGGGGTGGAGGATGGCGAAGACCAGGTCCTCCAGCTCGGTCTTGAGCGCCTGGACGCCGAGCCGTTCCGCGAGGGGGATCAGCACGTCGCGGGTGACCTTGGCGATCCTGGCCTGTTTCTCGGGGCGCATCACGCCGAGGGTGCGCATGTTGTGCAGCCGGTCGGCGAGCTTGATCGACATGACCCGGACGTCGTCCCCGGTGGCGACCAGCATCTTGCGGAAGGTCTCGGGTTCGGCGGCGGCCCCATAGTCGACCTTTTCGAGTTTGGTGACGCCGTCGACGAGGTAGCAGACCTCTTCGCCGAACTGTTCCCGCACCTGGTCGAGGGTCACCTCGGTGTCCTCGACCGTGTCGTGGAGCAGGGAGGCGGTCAGCGTGGTGGTCTCGGCGCCCAGCTCGGCGAGGATGAGGGTGACGGCGAGCGGATGGGTGATGTAGGGCTCGCCGCTCTTGCGCATCTGCCCCCGGTGCGAGGTCTCGGCGAGCAGGTAGGCCCGGTGCAGGACGGCGAGGTCGGCGTCGGGGTGGTGGGCCCGGTGCGCCTCGGCGACGTGCGCGATGGCGTCGGAGAGCCGGTCGCGGGAGACCGGGCCGAACAGGGCGGCCCTGCCGAGCCTGCGGAGATCGATCCGGGGAAGGCCCCGCCTGCGGATGGGAGCACCTGGGCTGGTGGCCTCTGCACTCATGGGGGCACCTCCGGCGACGTCGACCGGCGGTGGGGAGGTGCGGCGCGCCTCCGGGCCGGTGCTTGATGCTACCGAGCCCACCACGTGGCGGTGTCCCGCTCTCGCCCAGCGTGAAACGGATCACCCATTCGAGCGATGAGTTACCCGTTCAGCGTTTCGAGCCAGGCCGGATCGATCTTGCCCTCGGCGACGATGACGGCCGGTCCGGTCATCTCGATCCCGCCGTCCGGACGCTCGGTGATGACGAGGCTGCCGCCCGGCAGATCGACGGTGTACGTGGCCGGCTCGCCGGTCCTCGCGGGGTCGGCCCCGTCCCGGCGGGCCGCCGCGACGGCCACCGCGCAGGCTCCGGTCCCGCAGGAGCGGGTCTCGCCGGAGCCGCGCTCGTGGACCCGCATGGCGACGTGGCGGGGGCCGCGGTCCACGACGAACTCGATGTTGACCCCGTCGGGGTAAACGGCGGCCGGCGCGAAGGCGGGTTCGGTGAACAGATCACCGGCGTGCGCCAGGTCGTCGACGAACGCCACCGCGTGCGGGTTGCCCATGTTGACGTTGCGGGCGTCCCAGTCGCGGCCGCCGACGGTGACGGTGACGCCGTCGGCGGGGAACAGGGCGCGGCCCATGGAGACGGTGACGTCGCCGTTCTTGGCGAGGTGGACCTGCTTCACGCCGCCCCGGGTCGCGACCGCGAGGTCGCCCTCCTCGACGAGACCGGCGCGCTGGAGGTAGCGCGCGAAGACCCGTACCCCGTTGCCGCACATCTCGGCGACGGAGCCGTCGGAGTTGCGGTAGTCCATGAACCACTCGGCGTCCTGCGCCATGTTCCGCGCCTCGGGGTGGGCCGCGGAGCGCACGACGTGCAGCAGACCGTCGCCGCCGATGCCGGCGCGGCGGTCGCAGAGCCGCGCGACGACGGCAGCGGGCAGGGCGACGGCGTTGTCCGGGTCGGGAACGATCACGAAGTCGTTCTCGGTGCCGTGGCCCTTGAGGAAGCTGATCTGCGAGGTGGTCACGGATCAACTGTACGAGGCGGCTCCGACAGCGGGAAAAACGGCCCACCGTGCGGACAGCGGGCCGGGCCGCGCCTCGGCCCTACGGCTCCCGCAGGTCAGCGCAGCCGCGCCACGCGCCAGACGGCGAGCGCGACGAGCACGGCGCAGACCCCGGCGTAGAGCGCGACCACGCGCCAGTCGGGGCGCTGGGACGAGGCCCTGGACGGCAGCCCCGGCCAGGTGTAGCCGACGCGGCGGGCGGCCATCATGGACCACCCGGCGGCACAGCAGCTGATCAGGAGGCCCAGCATGGCCACGACCGCGCCGCCGTCGCCGAACTCGAAGGCGAGGGGGAAGGCGAACATCAGCGATCCCACCGCGGCGAGCGTGACGATGGGCGCCAGCTGCCAGATGCGCAGCCTGCGGGCGGGACGCAGTTCGACCTCGACCTCGGGGGTCACGTCGAGCTCGTCGGGCCCGTCCGGGCTGAGGCTCCCCGCCTCGGGCCCGGCGCCCGGTGCGCCGTGTTCCGGCGCGTCCTGTTCCGTGTCGCGAGGGCCGGCCTCCATCGCCACGCGCCCTCCCAACTCGGACTCCAGTCGATCGATGCTCGATGATGGCACGGCCGGGGTCGCCGAAATGACGGGCGGAGCGTCCCGATGCCATCACGTGATCAGGCTGTAACCGCCCGTTCGACCAACGCCAGCGCCTGGCGCGGGAGTTCCCCGCGGTGTTCCACGGCGCCGCTCAGCCACTGGACGCGCGGGTCGCGGCGGAACCAGGAGTCCTGACGGCGCGCGAAGCGTTTGGTGGCGCGCACGGTCTCGGCGCGCGCCTGGTCCTCGGTGCACTCGCCGACGAGCGCGCAGAGCACCTGCTGGTAGCCCAGTGCGCGGGAGGCGGTACGCCCTTCGCGCAGCCCCTGCGCCTCCAGGGCGCGCACCTCGTCCACGAGTCCGGCCTCCCACATGCGGTCGACGCGCAGGGCGATGCGCTCGTCGAGTTCGGGGCGGGCCACGTCGACGCCGATCTGGACGGCGTCGTACACCGCGTCGTCGCCGGGGAGGTTCGCGGTGAAGGGCTTGCCGGTGATCTCGATGACCTCCAGGGCCCGGACGATGCGCCGGCCGTTGCTCGGCAGGATCGCGCGGCCGGCCTCGGGGTCGGCGGCGGCGAGCCGCGCGTGCAGGGCCCCGGAGCCGTGCTCGGCCAGCTCCGCCTCCAGCGCGGCCCGGACGCCGGGGTCCGTGCCGGGGAACTCGAGGGCGTCGATCGCGCCCTTCACGTACAGACCGGAGCCGCCGACCAGGATCGGGGTGCGGCCCTCGGCGAGCAGCCGGTCGATCTCGGCGCGGGCGAGGCGCTGGTACTCGGCGACGCTGGCGGTCTCGGTGACGTCCCAGATGTCCAGCAGCCGGTGCGGGACGGCCGCGCGCTCGGCGAGCGTGAGCTTGGCCGTACCGATGTCCATCCCCCGGTAGAGCTGCATGGAGTCGGCGTTGATCACCTCGCCGTCGAGCCGTTGGGCGAGGTACACCCCCAGGTCGGACTTGCCTGCTGCGGTGGGGCCGACGACGGTGATGACCCGAGGTGCGGGAGCTGAGCTTGTCACCGGCTCAGTCTCCCTCAAACCTGCGCCTCGTATCCCGAATGAGGGAAGCCCGGACGGGGAAGGTGACGCGACAGTGCGGTCTTCCCCGTACAGTGGTTGTACATATGGGTTATTTCTCACAGTTTCCGAGCGGAGAAGGTGCCCGATGGGCTTCATGGACAGTGTGAAGGCGAAGCTGGCCCCGGCGAAGGAGAAGGTCAGCGACCTCGCGCAGCAGCACGGCGACAAGATCGACCAGGGCCTGGAGAAGGCCGCCCGGACGGTGGACGAGAAGACCAAGGGCAAATACAGCGACAAGATCGTGACCGGCCGGCAGAAGGCCAAGGACGCGGTGGACAAGCTGGCGCACAAGGACGGCGGCACGCAGCCGCCCGCGGGCGGCACCACACCGCCGCCCGCCGCCTGACAGCGAGCGGCGAAGGGCCCCGAAGCATTGCGCTTCGGGGCCCTTCGCACGTCCCGCGGTCCTCAGGACCAGGCGGCGACCAGGTAGCCCACCCCGTACGGCGCGTCCTCGTACAGCAGCCGTCCGGCCGGACCGGCGCCGTCCGCCGCCCCCGCGAGCACCTGCCAGGGCGCACGGCCCGCGGCCTTGAGTGCGTGCGCGAGCGACGCGTCCAGCGCGGTCAGCGCCTCCGGGTCGGCGGCGCCCAGAGCACGGGCGGCCTCCGCGTCGAACGCGGCGGCGCGCTCGTCCAGGTATCCCGGGGCCTTCACGGTGCGGCAGGCACTGCCGTCGCCCATCACCAGCAGCGCGACCCGGTCCGCCCGGCCGGCCAGCTCCCGCCCCGTCTCCGTACAGCGTGCGGTCTCCAGCGCCTCGTCCACGCCCAGGCCCTCGACGGGGGAGCCCGCCCAGCCCGTACGGGCCAGCAGCCAGGCGCCCACGGCGAGCGAGGGCGGGAGCGGGCGCCCGGCGGGCGTTCCCCGGTCCCGGCCGAGCCGGACCTCCAGGCCGACACCGAACTCCCGGAAATCTCCGACGGCGCCCTCCGGATGGGGGCCGCGCCCTGCCGGCCCGGCCGGGCCGATCACCACGAGCAGGTCCGGCCGGGAGGCCGCGAGGACGCCCAGGGCGTCGGTGCACGCCGTCCTGGCGGCGTCCAGCTCGGGCGCGGCACCGGCGGCCACGTCGGGGACGAGCAGCGGCGGGCAGGGGCAGACAGCGGCGGCGACAAGCATGGTCGGCAGCGTACTGCGGGCCCGCCGGGCACGCGTACGCGTACAGGGCCGGCCCGCCCCCGCTCCGTATGTCAGTCGCAGCCGCAGCCCGGGGCGGCCGCCGCCGACAGGGGCGCGGGGGCGCCGATGCCGGGCAGGCCGAGCATGACGCCGGCCGGCTTGGCGGCAGCGGCGGCGTTGCGCTTCTCCCAGGCGTCGCCCGAGCGGGTCCGGCGCACCTCGAGCGGGACGCCCTCGGCGAGCAGGTGGTGCGGGGCGGCATAGGTGATCTCGACGGTCACCACGTCGCCGGGGCGCACATCCTGGTCCGGCTTGGTGAAGTGGACCAGGCGGTTGTCGGGGGCGCGGCCGGAGAGCCGGTGGGTGGCGCCGTCCTTGCGGCCCTCGCCCTCGGCGACCATGACGTCCAGGGTGCGGCCGACCTGCTTCTTGTTCTCCTCCCAGGAGATCTCCTCCTGGAGGGCGGACAGGCGCATGTAGCGCTCCTGGACGACCTCCTTGGGGATCTGCCCCTCCATGTCGGCGGCGGGCGTGCCGGGCCGCTTGGAGTACTGGAAGGTGAAGGCGTTCGCGAAGCGCGCCTCGCGGACCGCGTGCATGGTCTGCTCGAAGTCCTCCTCGGTCTCACCGGGGAAGCCGACGATGATGTCGGTGGAGATCGCGGCGTCGGGCATCGCGGCGCGGACCTTCTCGATGATCCCGAGGAAGCGTTCCTGCCGGTAGGAGCGGCGCATCGCCTTGAGGACCGTGTCCGAACCGGACTGCATCGGCATGTGCAGCTGCGGCATCACATTCGGCGTCTCGGCCATGGCGGCGATGACGTCGTCGGTGAAGTCGCGCGGGTGCGGCGAGGTGAAGCGGACGCGTTCCAGGCCCTCGATCTTCCCGCAGGCGCGCAGCAGCTTGGAGAAGGCCTCGCGGTCGCCGATGTCGGAGCCGTAGGCGTTGACGTTCTGGCCGAGCAGGGTGATCTCCGAGACGCCCTCGGCGACCAGGGCCTCGATCTCGGCGAGGATGTCGCCGGTGCGGCGGTCCTTCTCCTTCCCGCGCAGGGCCGGGACGATGCAGAAGGTGCAGGTGTTGTTGCAGCCCACGGAGATGGAGACCCACGCGGCGTACGCGGATTCGCGGCGGGTGGGCAGCGTGGAAGGGAAGGCCTCCAGGGATTCGGCGATCTCGACCTGCGCCTCCTCCTGGATACGGGCGCGCTCCAGCAGCACCGGCAGCTTGCCGATGTTGTGCGTACCGAAGACGACGTCCACCCAGGGCGCCCGCCGCACGATGGTGTCGCGGTCCTTCTGGGCGAGGCAGCCGCCGACCGCGATCTGCATTCCGGGACGCTTGGTCTTCATCGGGGCGAGCCGGCCGAGGTTGCCGTAGAGCTTGTTGTCGGCGTTCTCACGGACCGCGCAGGTGTTGAAGACGACGACGTCGGCGTCGCCGTCGGAGCCCTCGGGCGCGCGGACGTATCCGGCGTCCTCCAGGAGCCCCGACAAGCGCTCGGAGTCGTGGACGTTCATCTGGCACCCGTAGGTGCGCACCTCATAGCTTTTTCTGACGTCCACTGCTTCGCTCCGGTTGCCGCTGCTCATGCGACAAGGGTAGGCGCTGCCCGGACCCTCTCCGTCTCGGGCGGTGTGGGGTACCCCGCACCGGGCGGGCGATCCGCCGGCGCCCCTGGCCACGGCAGGGAACGACCTGGCAGGATCGCCGCCATGCTCCCGGTCCTGTCCCGAATCGGCCGGCGTCGCTCGCTGCGGGCGGGCGCCGCCCTCGCCGTCGTGCTCGGGATGCTGCTGTGGTGGTTCCTCCCCCTCGGCGACCCGGCGCCCACCGGCACCCTGTCGTTCAGCACCGGGGTGCGCAGCGGCGTCTACCAGCGGTACGGGGTGCGGCTGGAGGCTGCTCTGGCCAAGGATCTGCCCCATGTGTCGATAAAGCTCCAGACGAGCGAGGGCTCGCAGCAGAACCTCGCCAGGGTCGCGGCGGGCAAGGCGGACTTCACCATCGCCACCACCGACGCCGTCGCCACCTATCTGCGCGCCCGCAAGCCCGGCTACCAGCGGCTGCGCGGCTGTGTCCGGCTGTACGACGACTACATACAGCTGATCGTGAAGCGGGACTCCGACATCCGGAGTGTGGCGGACCTGCGGGGCAGGAAGGTCGCCGTGGGGCAGCCGGGGTCCGGTGTGAAGCTGGTCGCCGACCGGTTGATGACGGCCGCCGGCCTCGACCCCGTCAACGACGTCACGCCGTTCCCGGTCGGCATCGACACCATGCCGAAGCTGCTGGAGGAGGGGAAGCTCGACGCGTTCTTCTGGTCCGGCGGGCTCCCCACGACGGCGGTGGCCGATCTGGCGGACCGGTTCTCGATCCGGCTGGTCCCGCTGGAGGAGCCGCTGATCAAGCAGCTCCAGGCGGCGGGCGGCTCCACGCGTTACTACCGCTCGGCCGTGATGCCCGCCGACGCCTACCGCAGCGCGCAGCAGGGCCAGGCCGTCCCCACGGTGGCGGTCGCCAATGTGCTGGTCACCACGGACCGCACGGATGCGGCGATGACCGAGGCGTTCACCCGGACCGTGATCGACAGCCGCGACCGTATCGGGCGCGAGGTGCACGCGGCGCAGCTGGTGGACCTGCGCACGGCCATCTACACGGACCCGCTCCCGCTGCACGAAGGGGCGAAGCGCTACTACCGCTCGGTCAAGCCGTAGGGCGCCGGCTCCTCAGCCCTTCGGGTCGTTGCGGGGCACGGAGACCGTCACGCTCAGTCCGTACGGCTCCTTGCGTGCGTACGAGAGCGAGCCGCCGCCCGCCGCCAGGAGCGCCTGGGAGATGGAGAGGCCGAGGCCCGAGCCCCGGATGTTCTGGTGCTGGGAGCTGCGCCAGAAACGGTCGCCGACCCGTTCGAGCTCCTGCTCGGTGAGGCCGGGGCCGCCGTCCGCGACGACGACCGTGACGTCCCGGCTGCCGGAGGCGACCGTGACGCGGACCTCCTCGTCGGCCGGTGTGAACTTGAGGGCGTTGTCGATGATGGCGTCCAGCGCGCTGGACAGGGCGATGGGGTCCGCCCAGGCGGTGACGGCGGGCGGACCCTCGGCCCGGAGCCGTACGCCCTTCTCCTCGGCCACCGGCCGCCAGGACGCGACGCGTTCCGCGGTGAGCGCCCCGATGTCGGTGAGCCGGAGGTCGCTCTCGGCGTGCTCGGCGAGCGCGAGGTCGAGCAGGTCGTCGAGGACCTGGCCGAGGCGGCGGCCCTCGGTGCGCACGGAGGCGATCTCCTCGTTGCCCTCGGGGAGTTCGAGGGCGAGGAGTTCGATGCGCAGGAGCAGGGCGGCCAGCGGGTTGCGCAACTGGTGGGAGGCGTCGGCGACGAAGGCGCGCTGCTGCTCCAGCACGTCTTCGACGTTGTCGGCCATCTCGTTGAACGAGCGGGCCAGCCGCCTGAGTTCCGGGGGCCCGCCGGACGCGGCGACCCGGGAGCGCATCCGGCCGCTGGCGATGTCGTGGGCGGCCGCGTCCAGCGTCTTGACCGGCAGCAGGACCCAGCCGGTGAGGCGGATCGCGGCGCCGACGGCGACCAGCATGGCGACCGCCTCGCCCGCCG
The DNA here is from genome assembly GCA_036226585.1 of Streptomyces sp. NBC_00708. Lineage (GTDB taxonomy): Bacteria > Actinomycetota > Actinomycetes > Streptomycetales > Streptomycetaceae > Streptomyces. Next base: position 5,432,406 of record CP108997.1, on the reverse strand, counting down.
CGATCAGCAGCCAGCCGCGGATCGTGTCGCCGCGCATCTGGCCGGTGGGCGAGTCGATGACGACGACGGCGATGACGTCGCCGTCGCGCACGACGGGCGAGGCGACGACCACGCGCCCGTCCTGCCAGGGCCAGACCTGCGGCGGGTCGTGGCTGCGGCGGCCGAGCAGCGCCTCGCTGAACGCGGCCCGCCCCTCCCCCTCGGCGGGCAGCCGCCAGGCGGCCGGGGCCTTCGCCATGGCGGAGTCGTCGCGGTAGAAGACACCGGCCCGGATGCCGTACACCGAGTTGTACGTTTCCAGCTCGGTCTGGAGGGTACGGCGCCGTTCGTCGTAGCCGGTGGTGCGCTCGGTGATGAACTGGGCGAGCGCGGCGAAGCGTGCCGTGTCGTCGATGCGGTCGATCACGACGCGCTGCTGCTCGGCGGCGGCCACGCTGACGGCCAGCGGGAAGCCGAGGGCGAGCAGGACACTCGCCATCAGGATGATGAGCAGCGGGAGCAGCCGGGTACGCACCGGGGACGTACGCCTCTACGCGGACGGGGAGACGAGGCGGTAGCCGACCCCGCGCACCGTCTCGATCAGTGCGGGCAGCCGCAGCTTGGAACGGAGCGAGGCGACGTGCACCTCCAGGGTCCGGCCCGTTCCCTCCCAGCTGGTACGCCACACCTCGCTGATGATCTGTTCGCGGCGGAAGACCACACCGGGCCGCTGGGCGAGCAGGGCGAGCAGATCGAACTCCTTACGGGTGAGCTGCACTTCGCTCCCGTCGACGCTGACCCGGCGCGTGGGCAGCTCGATGCTGACGTGCCCGAGACGCAGTGCGGCGACGGGTGTGGACACGGTGTCCTCGTTGCTCGCCTTGCGCCGGCTGACCGCGTGGATACGGGCCAGCAGCTCGCCGGTGTCGTACGGCTTGGTCACGTAGTCGTCGGCGCCCAGATTGAGTCCGTGGATGCGCGAGCGCACGTCGGCACGGGCGGTCACCATGATCACCGGCACGGAACTGCGCTTGCGGATCTTGCCGCACACCTCGTAGCCGTCCTGGTCGGGCAGCCCGAGATCGAGCAGCACGACGCCGAAGGGCTCGGTGTCGGTGGGCAGGAGCGCCTGCAGGGCCTCGTCGCCGCTGCGGGCGTGGACCACCTGGAAGCCGTGCCGGGCGAGGATCGCGGACAGGGCGGCGGCGACGTGGTTGTCGTCCTCGACGAGCAGCAGTCTCATGGCCCCCCTCTGGCAGTGGTGTGTCGGCGGTCGGTACGAACGGTCGCGTACGCCCCCGGTCACTTCCCCGTTCCGGGGTGTTTCACGTAGGGGTGTACCAGGGAATCCACGCCGATCGCGGGTGGACAGTCAAGGGCCTGTCCGATGTATCCGGGTTTCCGTTATGCACCCGGTACGCCCGATGCGGCAGGCGTGACGTCCCGTTCACGCGGAGTGTCCGGTTGCCGCCGGATCGTTATGCTCAATTTCCGCTCAGATGTAATGACGCTGGTAGCACTGCGTCACTAGGGTCCTTCCCAACCGAGGAGGACGGAGCAAGAAGCCGATGAGCGGAGTTTCAGTGACCAAGGGCGCCGAGGACGCTGCACCCGCGCCCGGTGGCGATCTGGTGGTGCTGAGCAACGTCAACAAGCACTTCGGCGCGCTGCATGTGCTCCAGGACATCGACCTGACGATCGCCCGCGGCGAAGTCGTGGTCGTCATCGGGCCGTCCGGGTCCGGGAAGTCCACGCTGTGCCGCACGATCAACCGCCTGGAGACGATCGACTCGGGTGCGATCACGATCGACGGGAAGCCGCTGCCCGCTGAGGGCAAGGAGCTGGCGCGGCTGCGTGCCGATGTCGGCATGGTCTTCCAGTCGTTCAACCTGTTCGCCCACAAGACGGTCCTCGAGAACGTGATGCTCGGGCAGCTGAAGGTCCGCAAGACGGACAAGAAGGCGGCCGAGGACAAGGCGCGTTCGCTGCTCGACCGGGTGGGCGTCGGAACCCAGGCCGACAAGTACCCCTCCCAGCTCTCCGGCGGCCAGCAGCAGCGTGTGGCGATCGCCCGTGCCCTGGCGATGGACCCGAAGGTCATGCTCTTCGACGAGCCGACCTCGGCCCTCGACCCGGAGATGATCAACGAGGTGCTGGAGGTCATGCAGCAGCTCGCCCGCGAGGGCATGACGATGGTCGTCGTCACCCACGAGATGGGCTTCGCGCGCTCCGCGGCGAACCGGGTCGTCTTCATGGCGGACGGAAAGATCGTCGAAGAGGCCACGCCCGACCAGTTCTTCAGCAACCCGCGCAGTGACCGGGCCAAGGACTTCCTGTCGAAGATCCTTCACCACTGACGGAGCCCGCGGCACCGGCTCCCGTATCCGCTGATCACTCACTTCGCGTCAACTCTAGGGAATTTCACCATGCAGCTTCGTAAGGTCACCGCCGCCTCGGCCGCCGTGCTCGCCCTCGCTCTCACCGCAACCGCCTGTGGTTCCGACGACAAGGACGACTCGGCTTCGGGTGGCGGCAAGAAGATCACCATCGGCATCAAGATCGACCAGCCGGGTATCGGCCTGAAGACCCCGGACGGCAAGTACACCGGCTTCGACGTCGACGTCGCCACGTACGTCGCCAAGGAGCTCGGCTACGACGCCAAGAACATCGAGTTCAAGGAGACGAAGAGCGCCGACCGCGAGACGGCGATCTCGCGCGGTGACGTGAAGTTCATCGTCGCCTCCTACTCCATCAACGACGAGCGTCTGAAGAAGGTCGACTTCGCCGGTCCGTACCTCCTCGCCCACCAGGACATCCTGGTTCGCGCGGACGACAACTCGATCAAGAAGCCCGAGGACCTGAACAACAAGAAGCTCTGCTCGGTCACCGGCTCGACCTCGGCGCAGAACATCCACGACACGCTGGCCCCGAAGGCGCAGCTCCAGGAGTACGGCGGCTACTCCGAGTGCCTGACCGGCCTCGAGAACAAGGCCGTCGACGCGCTGACCACGGACGACAGCATCCTCGCCGGCTACGCCTCGCAGGACGCCAACAAGGGCAAGTTCAAGCTGGCCGGCTTCAAGATGACCAACGAGAACTACGGCATCGGCCTGAAGAAGGGCGACGCCGACCTCAAGAAGAAGATCAACGACGCGCTGACCAAGATGGTCTCGGACGGCTCGTGGCAGAAGGCCGTGGACGCGAACTTCGGTCCCGCCGGCTACAAGAACGAGGACGCTCCGAAGATCGGCAACGTCGTCAAGTGAAGCAGGGCTGACCGGGCGCGCCGCCGCTGACCGGCGGCGCGCCGTGCCCTCCTACACGTGGAAGCACGGGAGATCGTGTTCGACTTTCTTGATGGTTACGACCTGCTGGGGGCCTTCTGGGTCACGGTGAAGCTCACCGTGTTCTCCGCCCTCGGCTCCCTCATATGGGGAACGCTGCTGGCCGGCATGAAGGTCAGCCCGGTCCCCCTGATGCGCGGCTTCGCGACCGGATATGTGAACGTGGTGCGGAACATCCCGCTGACCGTGATCATTCTGTTCGCGTCGCTGGGCCTGTACTCGACACTCGGCATCGCCCTCGGCTCCTCCGACATCAAGGGCATCAACTTCCGGCTCGCGGTGCTCGCCTTCGTCGTCTACACCGCGTCGTTCGTGTGCGAGGCCCTGCGCTCGGGCATCAACACGGTGCCGGTCGGCCAGGCGGAGGCGGCTCGGGCGCTCGGGCTCAGCTTCACCCAGGTGCTGCGGCTGATCGTGCTCCCGCAGGCGTTCCGGTCGGTGGTCAACCCGCTGTCCAACGTGCTCATCGCGCTGACGAAGAACACCACCGTCGCAGCGGCGATCGGGGTCGCGGAAGCCTCGTACCTGATGAAGGAAATGATCGAGAACGAGGCCCAGCTGCTGCTGATCTCGGGTGTGTTCATCCTCGGCTTCATCGTCCTGACCCTCCCGACCGGCCTCATCCTCGGCTGGGTCGCCAAGAAGGTGGCGGTGAAGCGATGAGTTCCGTCCTCTACGACGCACAGGGCCCCCGCGCCAAGCGGCGCAACATCCTGTACACCGTCCTCTTCGTGCTGGCCGCCGGGGCGGTGCTGTGGTGGGTGTACGACGGCCTCGCCGAGAAGCACCAGCTCGACTGGGTCAAGTGGAAGCCGTTCTTCGCCGGCACCCAGGCGTGGGAGACGTTCATCTGGCCGGGCTTCCAGAACACGATCAAGGCGGCGTTCTTCGCTCTGATCATCGCTCTGCCGCTGGGCGCGCTGTTCGGCATCGGACGGCTCTCGGACCACCGCTGGGTCCGCGTTTCCGGCGGGGTGGTCGTGGAATTCTTCCGCGCCATTCCCGTACTGCTCCTGATGGTCATCGCGAACCAGGCGTACGCCGAGTACACCGATCTCGACCCGGACACCCGTCTGCTGTACGCCGTGGTGACGGGCCTGGTGCTCTACAACGCCTCGGTGCTCGCCGAGATCGTGCGCGCCGGCATCCTGACGCTCCCCCGCGGACAGACGGACGCGGCGAAGGCGATCGGTATGCGCAAGGGCCAGACGATGGTCTTCGTGCTGCTGCCGCAGGCGGTCACCGCGATGCTGCCGGCTATCGTCAGCCAGCTCGTGGTGATCGTGAAGGACACCGCCCTCGGCGGCGCGGTGCTCAGCTACCCGGAGCTGCTGGCTTCGGTACGGCCGATGTCCGCGAACTACGGGTCGAACACCATCGCGTGCTTCACGATCGTCGCGTTGGTCTACCTGGCGCTGAACTTTGCCCTGACGTCCTTCGCGAGCTGGCTGGAGCGGTGGCTCCGGCGCGGGAAGAAGAGCACGGGCGCTGTCGTGGGCACCGGACCGGGGGGCGAGCTGGAGACGATCGGTGCGCCGTCGCTCAAGGTGGACGACGGAAGCGCCGCCTGACAGTCCGTCGTACGACGCCCGCGAGGGGCGGTGGCACACCTGCCACCGCCCCTCGCCGCGTTCCGGCGTCGCTTGACGCAAGCACCGGCAGTAGGTTGCATACGTTCTGTGATCGCGCACCGAGTCCCCGACGCCGCAGCACCCCCTTCGACGCCCGCGCACCTTCCGTTCCGTTGCACCGGACCGTTCCGTTTCGCTGCGCTTCCGACGGGGGACGCGTCGTGGACCCGGTGATCGTCGTCGGTGCCGGGCCGGTCGGCCTGGCGCTCTCGCTCGCCCTCGCCGCTCAGGGCGTCCCGTCCGTCCTGCTCGACGAGGACCCCGCCAAGGACGAGACACGCCCCGCCCGCACGGCCGTCCTGCGCGAGGACACCGCGGCCTTCCTGGAGCGGCTGGGCTGCAAGGCACTGCGGGACGAGGGGCTGCGCTGGACCGGCTGGCGGTCCGTGCGGCGCAGGCAGCTGGTACGCGAGCTGCCGCTGGGCGAGGAGCCGTCCCCGGGCAGCGGTGTACCGGCCGCCCCCGTGCACGTACCGCAGCACGCGCTGGTGCGGAGTCTGCGGGACGCGGTGGCCGCGCAGGAGCTGGTGCAGACGGCCGGGCCCAGCCGGATCGACACGCTGGAGCAGGACCCGGCAGGCGTCACCGTGCACACCAGGGAGCCCGGTTCGACCTGGTGGCGCGGGAGTTATCTGGTCGGCTGCGACGGCGCCCGGTCCACCGTGCGCAAACTCCTCGACATCAGGTTTCCCGGGCGTACGGCGGTGGAACGGCACGCCGTGGCCGCTCTGCGCACCGAACTGCCCTGGCCCGGCGAGGCCGTGCTGCACCGGTCGCCCCCGTGGCGCACCGGAGGCGCCGAGGTCACCGCGCGCCCGCTGCCCGACGACGTGTGGCGGCTGGACTGGCTGCTGCCCGCGCGCGGCGAACTCGTCACGCCGGACGCGCTGGTCACGCGGGTCCGGGACACCCTGGCCGGCTGGTGCGGCGAGACGCCCCCGTACGAGCTGCTGGACACGGGGGTCTACACGCTGCACCACCGGCTGGCCCGTCGCTGGCGCGTGAAGCGGTCCTTTCTCGCCGGGGACGCCGCCCATCTGCTGGGTGCCCTGGGCACCCAGGGGCTCGACGAGGGGCTGCGGGACGCCGAGAACCTGGCGTGGAAGCTGGCCCTGGCCTGGCACCACGGGGCGTCCGACGCTCTTCTCGACAGCTACCAGGCCGAACGCAGGGCCGCCGTCGCCTCGCGGCTGCGCGCGGCCGACCAGTCGCTGCCGATACTGCGGGGCGGCGGAGGTTTGCGGACGCTCGTACCGGGGAGCGCACGGGGGCACGACTCACTGCTCATGGACGGGCATCTGGGCTGCGGCCCCCTCGGTGCGCCCCCTTCCTACGCCCTGTCCCCCCTTGCGCCCCCGCGCGCCGAGGCGCACACCTCGGTGGGTACGCCCCCCGGTGCGCCGGTGGCCGATGTACGGGTCACGGCACCCGACGGCACCACGGCACGGCTGCGGGAGCGGCTGGGCCAGGGGCAGTTGCTGGTGGTGCTCGTCGCGCCGGGAACCGGAGTATGGGACCGGCGCCACTGGATGCGCGCCGGAGTGATGCCCCGTCTGGCGGAAGCCGTGACGGCGCTGCCGGTGAAGGCCGAACTGCTGGTGGCCGAGAGCTATCCGGGCGCCTCCGCGCACACGGTTCTGCTGGTCAGGCCGGACGGGCATCTCGTCGAGGCGTTCGGCGGGGTGCGTCCGGCGGAGCTGTTCGCGGCGGCGGAAGCGGCACGCGGCGGCGCGCCCCGGGCATCCGAGCGTGCCGACCGGACCGCAGACGTCAATTGACCCTCGCGGGCGCGCATGGTCTACTCCGGGTCATGACCGACACCGATGTGCGCCTGTGGCGGAGGGTCCATATGGACCTGCTCCGCTATGCGGGCTGCGTGTGTCGTCCGTCCTGCTGAATCGCCTTCTCCTGCCCTCGCCGTGCGCTGTGCCGTACGTCGGGGCGTCCGCGCGAACTCTCAGGACGGTCTCCGTGTCTGCCTCGTCGTTCCCCGTTGTTCCCGTGCCCATGCGCACCTCCGCCCCGGCTCCGACCGCCGCGGAACTGCTCGAATTCGTCCGCCGCACCGCCGAGGACACCGCACTCATCGCCTCCCTCCCGCTCGACCCCGAGGGCCGGACCTGGATCCGGCTCGACGGGCCCGGTGGCAGCGAGGCCTGGCTGATCGGCTGGCCGCCGGGCACCGGCACCGGCTGGCACGACCACGCCGACTCGGTCGGCGCCTTCCTCACCGCGGCCGGCACGCTCAGGGAGCACTCCCTCGCCGCCCGGCTGCCCACCGACGGCTGGAAGACCCTGGAGCTTGCCGAGGACATCGACCGGACCCGGGAACTGACGCCGGGCAGGGGCAGGGCCTTCGGCCGCCACCACGTCCACGAGGTGCTGAACGAGTCCGCCACGGAGCACGCCGTCTCCGTGCACGCGTACTACCCGCCGCTGCCGCGCATCCGGCGCTACAGCCGCAGCGGCGCGGTCCTCCGCCTGGAGCAGACCGAGGGACCGGAGGACTGGCAGTGAGCCACGGACCGCACGAGGGCGGCGAGACCCCGCCCGGGATCGACGAGCTGCTGGAGCGGGTCAGGTCCGGCTACGAACGGCTCGGCCCGCAGGAGGCGTGGGAGGCGGCGGCCGAGGGGGCCCTGCTCGTGGACATCCGTTACGCGGAACTGCGCGAGCGGGACGGGCTGATCCCCGGGGCACTGGTCATCGAGCGCAACGAGCTGGAATGGCGGCTCGACCCGCGGGGAAGCCACCGGGTTCCGGAGGCGGTGGACCACGGCTTGCGGGTGGTGGTGATCTGCAACGAGGGGTACGCGTCGAGCCTGGCCGCCGAGTCCCTGCACCGGCTCGGGCTCTACCGGGCGACCGACCTGGCCGGCGGCTTCCAGGCCTGGCGCGCGGCGGGGCTCCCGGTCCAGGCATGAGGTGAGGGGGCGGCCTCCGCCGTCCCCCTCACCGTCACCGCCCGGCGGCCCCGCCGCCCCTCCCCGTCACCGCCCGGCGGCCGCCTCCACCGGCCGGGTCCGCAGCGCGAACCGGCCGGGCAGCGCCGTGGCGATCAGGGCGAGCAGGGCGGCGACGCCCACCACGGTCCCGTACACCAGCGGCAGCACACCGGGCGCCGCGCCGCCCGTCATTCCGATGCTGAAGGCGGTCAGCACGGCGAGCGCGATGCCGGTGCCGAGAGCGGTGGCCATGACCAGGACCGACAGGGTCTCGGTCCGGAGCATCCGCAGCACCTGGCGGCGGGTGGCCCCGGCGAGCCGCAGGAGGGCGAACTCGCGGAACCGCTCGGAGACGGACATGGCCAGCGTGTTGACGACGGCGATGGCGGTGAAGGCGAGGACGAGCCCCATGGCGAGCAGGTTGACCTCGGCGTTCTCCTGCTGCCGGTCCGCCTGGAGCCGGTCGGCGACGGCCGGGGCGACGACAGTGACGCCGGGGAACCTCCTGACGGCGGCGGACAGCTGGGCTTCGGATGCCGCACCGGCCACCATCACCGTCGCGGCCAGCGGGTTGTCCATGTGCCGTGCGACCAGGTCGTGCGGCAGGGTCAGGTCCCCGAAACCGAGGCCGCGTCGGTAGACGGCGGCGACCGTGAGGGTGGCGGGAGTGCCGTCGCCGAGGTGCAGCTTCAGTTCGCTGCCGGGACGCAGTCCGAGGCGGTCGGCGGCCAGTTCGCTGATCGCGGCGGACCGCCCGTTCGCGGCGAACGCGGCGAGGGAACCGCTCGTCACGTCCGGGTCCCAGGTGCGGGTGAGGCCCGCCCCGGTGACGCCCTGCGCCGCGTACTTCTCCAGCCCGACCCGCACCGTGGTGCGCACCACCTCCGTCGCCGCGGTGACGCCGGGAGTCGCGCGGACCGCCTCGGCCGCGGCCGAGGAGACACCCGGGCCCCGCGCGCCGAGCACCCAGGTGGCGCGAGTGCCCTCCCTGGCCTGGGTGCGCGCGGCATCGTCGACGGTCGGCTGGAGGAAGAGAACCGTGCAGGTCATGCCGATGAGCAGGGTGAGCGGGGTGACGACGGAGGCCATCCGGGTGGAGTTCCCGCGGAGGTTCGCGGTGGCCAGGGTGCTCATCGGGCCGGTCCGCCGGAGCACACCCGACATCAGGAAGGCGGCGGCCCGGACGAGGAAGGGGCCGAGCAGCGAGACCGCCGTGGCCAGCACCACCACCGCCAGGAAGGTGACGGGCGTCGAGGCGGCCTCGGTGTGCAGCACGCTCAGGACGCCGACCAGCACACCACCGCCGGCGAGCAGGATCAGCCCCACGAGGGTCCGGCCCGGTGCCGGACGGCGGCGCTCGGCCGCGGACTCGGCCATCGCCTCGGCCGGACGCAGCCCGGCGATCCGGCGGCCGGAGATCCGGGCGGCGGCCCAGGCACCGAGCAGGGTGACGGCAAGGGCGGCGACGGCGGGAAAGACCCCGGCGGTCCGCTCCAGGGTCGGCGGGACCACACCCATGGCGACGAACCGGCCGTGCAGCCACGCGGCGAGCGGCAGTCCGGCGAGCGCGCCCAGGACCCCGGCGAAGGCCCCGACGACCAGGGCCTCGCGGCCGAGCAGCCGGCGGATCTGCCGCGAGGTGGCGGCGATGGTACGGAGCAGGGCCAGCTCGCGGTGGCGCTGCTGGACGGAGAGCGCGAACGTCCCGACGACCACGAGCACGGCGACCAGCAGCGAGGTGCCGCCCATGGCCCCGCCCATCGAGACCAGCTTGACCCGGGCGCCCGCGGCATCGAGGAACTCGACCGGCCCGCGTCCGTCGCCCGTGGCCACCTGGGCGGTGGTGCCGTCGAGCGCGGCCTCGGCCCGCTGCTTCAGCGTGCCGAGATCCGTACCGGGCTGGGGCATGACGCCGAGTGCGGTGACCTGGCCCGCACGGTCCGCCAGGCGCTCGGCCTCCGCGGCGGAGAAGAACAGTGAACTCTGCTGCCGGAGTTCGCCCTGTCCCCTGGGCGCCGCGATGCCGCTGACACGGTACGTGCGCGGGGCGCTGGTCGACTGCACGGTGATCCGGGCACCCGTCGCCAGGCCCGCCCGTGCGGCGAGGGCCCTGTCGATCACCACCTCGTCGGCGGAGGCGGGGGCACGGCCCGCGGTCAGGGCGAAGGGGGTCAGCGGGGCGGACGACCAGGCGTGCCCGTAGGACGGGAGGCCGTCGTCGCCCCGGAGGCCGAGCGGCTGGGCGAGGAAGGTCAGCTCCGGAACGACCGTGCGGACGCCCGGCAGGGTGCGGAGCCGGTCGGCGGTGGCGGCGGGCAGCCAGGCACGCTCGGCGACGGGCTTCGCCTTGTGCTTGGTCTTCGTCTTGCCGTTGCCCTTGTGCTTGACGGTCGTGCGGTGGACGTTCTGGTCGGCCGAGACGATCAGCGGGGTCGCCGCGTACCGCTCGGTGGTGATCCGTCCGCGCAGACCGGTCTCCAGCAGGGTGCCGCAGGCGGTGACGAGGGCGGCGGCGCACATGAGGGCGAGGAACGCCCCGAGGAATCCCGCCTTGCGGTGCCGGATCGTCCGCAGGGCATAGCGCAGCATCATGAGGCGTCCGTCTCTGGTCGGTCGGTACGGAGGAAGGAGGCGGGGGATCCGGGGGCGTCCGCGCCCGGGTCCGGGAAGGCGAGCAGGCGGGTGTGGACCGTCCGGGCGCCCGGTGCGGTCTCGGCCCCGGGGCGCCGGTAGCGGTTCATGAGGGCGATGTACTCCTCGAAGAACGCGCGGAGTTCGGGGAGCGTGAGGCTCAGGGCACCGCGCGAGTACGCGAAGGCGTCGGCCCACTCGTCGGGGGTGTCGGCCTCCGCCGCGTCGGCGCTCTCACGCTGGAGGCGTTCGAAGAGAGCGAGGTCGGCGGCGTACGCGTGCCGGTTCAGCTCGTCGATGACGAGGCGCAGTTCGGGCGTGCGGCGGGACGGCGGCGGGAAGCGGCGGTCTCCGGGAACGGCCCGCCACCACCTGGCCCGGCGCCCGGCCGGCTCCTGCGGCGCGGTGTCGGCCACGAAGCCGTAGCGGGCCAGTTCGCGCAGGTGGTAACTGGTCGCGCCGGTGTTCAGTCCCAGGGCGCGGGCGAGGATCGCGGAGGTCGCCGGGCCGTGCAGGGTGAGGTGCTGAAGGATCTGCTGGCGTCGGGGCTGGGCGAGCGCCTTGAGCGCGGCCAGCTCCGAGATCTCGGTTCCACCGGGCTTCTCTGGCATGCCTCACACACTGCTCTGTGCACAGATGTCTGTGCACTGGAGCATTCCGGCGTCTCCGTACGGGGGTTGTCCCCCGTACGGCCCGGTCTCCCGTCGGCAGCGGGCGCGGGCCGATCGAGTGTCCGGTCCCCTGCCCCGTCGGCAGTGGGCGCGGGCCGATCGAGTGTCCGGTCCCCTGCCCCGTCGGCAGTGGGCGCGAGCCGATCGCGTGTCCGTCTCCCTGTCCCGTCGGCGGTGGGCGCGAGCAGATCGCGTGTCCGTCTCCCTGTCCCGTCGGCGGTGGGCGCGAGCAGATCGCGTGTCCGTCTCCCTGTCCCGTCGGCGGTGGGCGCCCGCTCGACCTGAATGCGCCGCGACACACCCGTATGGCACCGCTCCGGTGGAGCGATCCGGTCACCGGACGGACATTCGCCTCACGGCGAGCGGGGCTGCTCATGGCGCATCCGGCCCGTCCGCCGGCACGCCGAAGCGCCGTCAGGGCGCCGGACCGCCGCTACGACGGGGAGCACCCACCGATGCCGACGACCGCCCTCACCCCCGAGGAACTCGACGCCCAGGCCGCGCGCCTCCACGACACGGACGCCTGGCAGCAGATCGTCACCGGCTGGGATCTGACCGTCCCGGCCGCCGCCCCCGAGGCCGCCCCCGCCGCCGCCCGCCCGGTCGCCCCGCCGCAGCCCACCGCACCGGCCGAGGCGCATCCCGTGCCTCCCGCCGAGCGCTCTCCCGTCGCCCCGCAGACGGCGCCCCCCGGCGACTGGCGCGCGCTGCTCTCCGTGCCGGTGGACCAGCTGATCACCGACACGGTCCGCGCGCTGCCCCCCGCCGCACCGCGTACGCGTCCGCTCCCCGGGCGCATCGGGGCGATGCTGCCCGACCGGCTCCACACCTGGCGGCGCATCGGGCAGACCGAGGTGCGGCCGTCCGTCCACCTCGCTCATGCCCGGCAGATCCTCACGGAGTGGGGCTGGCAGAACGCCCCGTACCGGCTGCGCGATGTCCGGGGCGCACGCTGCGTCTGCGGTGCCATGCTCACCGCGCACCGTCTCGGCTACGGCTCGGCGGACACGGTCGACCGGGCCGGCGCCTGGCTCATCGCCGAACTGCGCTCCCAGGGCTGGACCGGGCTGATCGGCCCGTGGAACCGCTACCCGGGGCGCACCGCCGCGGACGCCCTCGCCCTGGTCGATGCCACCATCGCCCGCGCGGCCCGCGCGGGCCAGTAACGGCCGCCGCTTCCACGACGTTCCGGACCCGTCAGAAGGGCTCGTCCAGCCCTTCCGTGTCCTCCCCCTCTTCCTCCAGCGCCCGGCGCACCACGCGCAGGGCCATTCCCTCGCCGTACCCCTTGCGGGCGAGCATGCCCGCGAGACGGCGCAGCCGTTTGTCGCGGTCCAGGCCACGGGTGGACCGGAGCTTGCGGGCCACGAGCTCCCGCGCGGTCTCCTCCTCCTGCTCGGAGTCGAGCTGTCCGACGGCTTCGTCGATGACCGCCGCGTCCACGCCCTTGGTCCGCAGCTCGCGGACCAGCGCGCGGCGGGCGAGCCCGCGGCCGTGGTGCCGGGACTCCACCCAGGCGTCGGCGAACGCGGCGTCGTCGATCAGTCCGACGTCCTCGAAGCGGGACAGCACCTCCTCGGCCGCCTCGTCCGGGATCTCCCGCTTGCGCAGGGCGTCCGCGAGCTGTTTACGGGTGCGCGGTGTGCCGGTGAGCAGGCGCAGACAGATGTTGCGTGCACGCTCGACGGGGTCGCGCGGTTCCCCCTTCTCGGCCCTCGACGAAGAGGGGGAACCGCTGTCACTGGACCGGGAGCGGGAACGGCGTCCCGTTCCCTCACCGGATCCGGAGGCCCCGCCGGGATCGGCGGCGCTGTCCGGCCATTCCGTACGACGCGTCACGGCTCAGCTCTTGGCCGCGGCCGCCTTGGCCGGCTTGCTCTTGCCGGCAGCGGCCGTCGCCGGCTTCGCCGCACCCTCGGCCGGAGCCGCCGCGCCCGCCGCGTCCGCACCGGTCTCGGCGGAGGCGTCCTCGGGCTGGACCCCGACGCCCAGCTTCACCAGGATCTTCTTCTCGATCTCGTTGGCGAGGTCGGGATTGTCCTTGAGGAAGTTGCGGGCGTTCTCCTTGCCCTGGCCGAGCTGGTCGCCCTCGTACGTGTACCAGGCGCCGGCCTTGCGGACGAAGCCGTGCTCCACGCCCATGTCGATCAGACCGCCCTCGCGGCTGATGCCCTGGCCGTAGAGGATGTCGAACTCGGCCTGCTTGAAGGGCGGCGCGACCTTGTTCTTCACGACCTTGACGCGGGTGCGGTTGCCGACCGCGTCGGTGCCGTCCTTGAGCGTCTCGATGCGGCGGATGTCGAGGCGCACCGAGGCGTAGAACTTGAGCGCGCGGCCACCGGTGGTGGTCTCCGGCGAGCCGAACATCACACCGATCTTCTCGCGGAGCTGGTTGATGAAGATCGCGGTGGTCTTGGACTGGTTGAGCGCGCTGGTGATCTTCCGGAGCGCCTGGCTCATCAGGCGGGCCTGGAGACCCACGTGCGAGTCGCCCATCTCGCCCTCGATCTCCGCGCGCGGCACCAGGGCCGCGACGGAGTCGATGACGATCAGGTCGAGGGCGCCCGAGCGGACCAGCATGTCGACGATCTCGAGGGCCTGCTCACCGTTGTCCGGCTGGGACAGGATGAGGCTGTCGATGTCGACGCCGAGCTTCTTCGCGTACTCGGGGTCGAGGGCGTGCTCCGCGTCGATGAAGGCCACCGAGCCGCCGAGCCGCTGTGCGTTCGCCACCGCGTGCAGCGTCAGCGTCGTCTTACCGGAGGACTCCGGTCCGTACACCTCCACCACACGGCCGCGCGGCAGGCCGCCGACGCCGAGCGCGACGTCGAGCGCGGTGGACCCGGTGGGAATCACCTCGATGGGCTCGTTCGGCCGCTCGCCGAGGCGCATCACCGCGCCCTTGCCGAATTGCCGTTCAATCTGTGCGAGTGCGGCGTCCAGCGCCTTCTCGCGGTCGGTTCCTGCCATGGGTTCCACCCGATTTGCTTGAGTCGATCGCTTCACGTCAAAGACGCTAACCCCTGCCACTGACAATGGGCCTCGACGTCCTCCCGGCCTGTGGACAACTCCACGGTCGGGCCCGGGAAAACCCGGCCGGAATCCCATGAGAATGGATGTTCGATTTTAGTGTCAAGCGCACCCCGCCGCCCCGCGGCGGACCGCCCGGCGGCCTGACGAGAGCGGGCGGCGGGCCTCCGGGCGTCCTCTCAGGCGCTCGGCCCGGAAGGCCCGTCCGGCCGCTGCGTGCCCTCCGGCTCGCGGCCGTCCGCCTCCCCGTCGTCCTCGCCCGCGAAGGCGGTACGCATCCGCCTCAGCCGCGTCCACAGGGGCTCGCCCCGCACGCCGGGGCGGCTGCCGTGGACGCGCGGGTCGTCCGTGACGTCGTACCGCTTCACGTACGCGCCGAGGAACGCCTGGAGCGTGGCCACGGCCGGGATGGCGATCAGCGCGCCGACGGCCCCCATCAGTGCCGTACCCGCGATGACCGAGCCGAACGCCACCGCGGGGTGGATGTCCACCGTCTTCGCGGTCAGCTTCGGCTGGAGCATGTAGTTCTCGAACTGCTGGTACACCACGACGAAGCCGAGGACCCACAGCGCGTACCAGGGGTCGACGGTGAAGGCGATCAGCATCGGCAGGGCGCCCGCGAGATACGTGCCGATCGTGGGGATGAACTGGGAGACGAGTCCGACCCAGACCGCGAGCGCCGGCGCGTACGGCACTCCGAGGGCGGCCAGCAGGATGTAGTGCGCGATGCCGGAGATGAGCGCCATCAGGCCGCGCGAGTAGAGGTAGCCGCCCGTCTTGTCGACCGCGATCTCCCAGGCCCGCAGCACCTCGGCCTGCCGGGCGGGCGGCAGCACGGAGCACAGCCCGCGGCGCAGCCTGGGGCCGTCGGCCGCGAAGTAGAACGAGAACAGGAAGATCGTCAGCAGTCTGAAGAGGCCCCCGAGGACCGTCGCCGAGACGTCGAGCACACCGGTCGCGCTGTTCTGGACGTACTTCTGCAGCCAGTCGGAGTGCAGCAGGCTGTCCTGGACCTCGACGCGGGAGAGTTCCGTGTGGAAAGACTGGTTGACCCAGTTGATCACCGAGTCGAGGTACTTCGGGAAGTCCTCCACCATGTCGACGATCTGGCCCGCGAGCATCGAGCCGAGCAGGAAGACGAAACCGGCCCCGGCCACCAGCACGAGGAGGAAGACCAGGAAGGTGGCGAGCCCCCGGCGCATGCCGCGGGCCGACATCCGGCTCACGGCGGGCTCGATGGCGAGCGCCAGGAAGAAGGCGATCAGCACATTGATGAGCAGGCCGATGAGCTGGTCGAACGCCCAGCTGCCGAGCCGGAAGCAGGCGTAGAGCGCGAGGGCGAGGACCATGGCACGCGGCAGCCAGGCGGGCATGCGGGCGGGCCCGGCGCCGGACGGCGGAGCCGGTGGTACGGGCGGCGTGCTGGGCGGCTGGATCTGAGCGGTCTCGTCTGTGGGTGCCACGGAGCAAGTCTCGCCTATGTGGGTGACCATGCGTCGCGCGCCCCGGAAGGTGGGCGGCCCGCCTCCGGTCCGGGCCGGAGGCGGCCGGACCTCAGCGCTTGTCGGCGGGGATGCCCATCGCCACGCAGACCCCGCGCCAGACGTCCTTGGCTTCCCAGCCCTCCGCCAGCGCCTCGTGGACCGTGCGTCCGCCCAGCTCGGCCATCACATGGTCGCGTGCGAAGGAATCCGCGTAGGCCGCGCCGAAGTGGTCCGCCATCCGTTCCCAGAAAATCGTCAACCGCATGCCCTCAGTATCCCGCTCCTGAGAGTGCAGCCCGACGGCTCCGGCCCTGCTCGGGGCACCTGACGCCCTACGGTCGGTCCATGGCTGCAACTGGAACAAGTCCCCTCGACCGTGCCGAGCAGTTCATCTGGCTCACGGCCCGTGTCCTCGAACAACGGCGCTTCGCCCATCAGTACCTGGCGGGAGGCGCGGACCCGGTGGAGACGGCTCTCACCGCGTATGCCAACGAGGACGGCGGTTACGGCCACGCGCTCGAACCCGATCTGCGCGGCCCCGTCAGTCAGCCGCTGCACACCGCCCACGCGCTCAGCGTCCTCGATTCGATCGGCCGCTGCGGCGGTCTGCGGGTGGAGCGGATCTGCCGGTATCTGACCGAGGTGTCGACCAAGGAGGGCGCCCTGCCCGCGCTGCTCCCCTCGCAGCGCCGCTATCCGGCGGCCCCCTTCATCCCGATCGTCGACGACCCGCCGGCCGAACTGCTGGCCACCGGGCCGGTCGTCGGGCTGCTGCACCGCAACGCCGTATGGCACGCCTGGCTCTTCCGGGCCACCGACTTCTGCTGGTCGGCCGTGGATGCCCTGGACGTGTCGCATCCGTACGAGATCGAGGCGGCGGTTGCCTTCCTGGACGGGGTGCCGGACCGGCCCCGGGCGGAGGCCGCCGCCGAACGGCTGGGACGGCTGGTACGCGACCAGCGGCTCGCCGTGCTCGATCCGGAGCGGCGCGCGGAGTACCCGGTGGCGGCGGGGTACGCGGCGGGCGAGCAGCACTTCCCGTACGACTACGCCCGTACACCTGAATCGCTCGCCCGGCGATGGTTCACCGACGCCGAGATGGAGCGGGCGCTCGACCACCTCGCCGCCGCGCAGGAAGAGGACGGCGGCTGGCCGGTCACCTGGCGGCAGTGGGCACCCGGGACGGCACTGGAGGGGCGGCCCCTGGTGACCCTCAGGGCACTGGAGACCCTGCGGGCCCACGGACGCGTCCTGGACCGATCAGCGGCGCGGTAAGGGGCAGGGGCCCATGGGGTGTGCCCCTTACGCTCACGGGTCCGAGGTTCAGCCCAGCGCCCGCACCCCGGCGGTGACGACCACGGCCGCGCCCACGACGACCAGGAAGGGGGCGCGCAGAACGAGGGCGAGCGCCGCCGCCGCAAGACCCGCGCCCCTGGCGTCCAGGACGAGGTGCTGTCCGTCGCCGAAGGTCTGCTGGGCGGTGAGCGCGGCCAGCAGGGCCACCGGCAGCAGGGCGGCGAGGCGCTGCACGAGAGGGCGTTCCAGAGCGCCCGCGGGCACCAGGAGGCCCAGGAGCTTGGCGAGATAGCAGCCGACGAAGGTCAGGGCGATGGCGATCCAGACGTTCATCGGCCGTCCTCCGCCGCGGTCGCGCCCGCGTCCTTCGCCCCGGTCCCGCCCCCGTCGCCGCCCTTGGCCCGGCCCCTCAGGAACAGGACGACGGGAGCGGCGAGCGCGGACAGCAGGACGGGCACCCCGGCCGGCAGCACCGGCAGGAGGCCGAGGGCGAGCAGGACGGCGAGCGCGGCGGTGACGCGCTCCGTCGTGGACTTCAGCATCGGGGCGAGCAGGGCGAGGAAGACCGCCGGGCTGGCCGCGTCGAGCCCCCAGGCGTCGGTGTCGCCGAGCGCCTCGGCCCCCAGGGCGCCCACCAGGGTGGTCAGGTTCCACAGCACGTAGAGGGTGAGCCCGGTGACGGTGAAGCCGATGCGCGCGGCCCGCCGGGTGGGCTGGGGCAGCGTCACGGCGGTCGTCTCGTCGATGACCCACTGGGCGGCGAGCGGGCGCAGGGCGCGCGGCAGGGCGAGGAGCTGGGACAGCCGCAGGCCGTAGAAGGCGTTGCGTACGCCGAGGAAGAAGGCTCCGGCGGCCGCGGTGTACGGGTTGCCACCGGCCGCGAGCGCGCCGACCAGGGCGAACTGGGAGGCGCCGGTGAAGACGAGCAGACTCAGCGCGCACGTCTGGAGCAGGCTCAGGCCGGAACCCGCCGAGGTGACGCCGAAGGCGAAGCCGGAGAGGCCGACGGCTATGCCGACGCCGAGGGCGTCGCGTACGACGGCGGCGTCCGGTTTGGCCCCGGCGGCGAGTGTGCTGCCGCCGGCCGGTTCGGCGGTGGTGCGAAGGGGTGCTGTCTGTTCTGCCACGTTCCGCACGCTACCGGGACCGCTCCGGACCGGTCTTGTACGTTCTTGCACGTTCACGCTGGTAGGCGCCGGGTGGTACGCCCACGATCCGGGTGAAGTGACGGTTGAGATGCGGCTGGTCGGTGAAGCCGACTTCCACCGCCGCGACCGCGGGGGCCGTGCCCGCGTCGAGCATCCGGCGCGCCTGCCGGACCCGGGCGTCGGTGAGCCAGGTGTGCGGAGGCATGCCGTACTGCTTCTTGAACGCGCGCAGCAGGGCGAAGGGGCTGGTGCCCAGTTCGCCGGCCAGCGCCTCCAGGGTGGGCGGGTCGGCCATCCGGGACTCCAGCAGGGCCCTGGCGCGCGTCGCGTCACGGGCTCCTCCGGCGCGGGGCGCGCGGGTGGGGAAGGCGCTGCCGTGCCGGGTGAGCAGGCGGGTGACGACGATCCGCAGCACGCTGTCGGCGGCCAGGGCGTTGCCCTCCTCGGCCGCCCGGTGGACCTCGCCGATCAGCCGGGCGGCGTACGGATCGGCCACTCCGGTCTCGGTGAAACCGACGGTGCCGCGCAGGTCCGTCGTATCGGCGGCGATGTCATTGACCACCTGCGCGGACGGGTAGAGCGTGTCGTACACCCAGCCCTCGGGGACGCCGGCGCGGGCGGTGTGCGGGACCTCCGGGTTGATCATGACGACGGTGCCGGGGCCCGCGTGCAGGGTGCCGCCGGGTGTTCCGATGGACTCGACGCCCTGGCTGACCGAGGCGAGGACATAGCCCTCGTGGCTGTGGCGCGGGAAGGTGTGCCGGATGTAGCGGGCCCTCAGCAGGTCGAGGTCGGGCAGCTCCGCGTAACTCCAGTGCCGCGCCCACTCCGCCGGTTGCTGTGCCCCTGCCATGGTGGGATTGTCCCAGCTCGCGGGCGCCCCGGCCGTCGGTGGGGCGGCCCGGGAGGCGGTTGTCGCGGCCGTTGTCAGTGGCGGGGTGCACGATGGGGAGCATGACCGGCTCCGCACTCGATTCCTTCTCCCCCGCGACCCGCAGCTGGTTCACGGGGGCCTTCAGCGCGCCGACCGCCGCGCAGGAGGGTGCCTGGCGGGCGATCGGCGAGGGGTCGGACGTGCTGGTCGTCGCGCCGACCGGTTCCGGCAAGACGCTGGCCGCCTTCCTCGCCGCGCTGGACCGGCTGGCGGCCGTCCCGCCGCCCGCCGAGGCGAAGAAGCGCTGCCGTGTGCTGTATGTGTCCCCGCTCAAGGCGCTCGCGGTCGACGTGGAGCGCAATCTGCGCTCACCGCTGACCGGCATCCGCCAGGAGTCCGTGCGCCAGGGGCTGCCCGAGCCCGAGGTCCGGGTGGGCATCAGATCGGGTGACACCCCCGCGGCCGAGCGCCGCTCGATGGCGACCCGGCCGCCGGACATCCTGATCACGACGCCCGAGTCGCTCTTCCTGATGCTGACCTCCTCGGCCCGGGAGGCCCTGTCCGGCATCGAGACGGTGATCCTGGACGAGGTGCACGCGGTGGCGGGCACCAAGCGCGGCGCCCATCTCGCCGTGTCGCTGGAGCGCCTGGACGAGCTGCTGCCCCGGCCGGCCCGGCGCATCGGCCTCTCGGCGACGGTCCGGCCGGTCGACGAGGTCGCGCGCTTCCTCTCCCCCCGGCGCAAGGTGGAGATCGTCCAGCCGCCGTCCGCCAAACAGTTCGATCTGTCGGTGGTCGTGCCGGTCGAGGACCTGGGCGAGCTGGGCGGCTCCCCCGCCACCGACGACACCTCCGGGCAGGCCGAGAAGCCGTCGATCTGGCCCCATGTGGAGGAGCGGATCGCCGATCTCGTCCAGGCCCACCGCTCCACCATCGTCTTCGCCAACTCCCGCCGCCTCGCCGAGCGCCTGTGCAACCGGCTCAACGAGATCGCGTACGAGCGAGCCACCGGCGAGACCATGCCGGAGGCCCACTCCCCCGCCGAGATCATGGCGGAGTCCGGCGCGGCCAAGGGGGCTCCCGCCCTGCTCGCGCGGGCCCACCACGGCTCGGTCTCCAAGGAGCAGCGTGCCCAGGTCGAGGAGGACCTCAAGGCGGGCCGGCTGCCCGCGGTGGTCGCCACCTCCAGCCTGGAGCTGGGCATCGACATGGGAGCGGTCGACCTGGTGATCCAGGTCGAGTCGCCGCCCTCGGTCGCCTCCGGACTGCAACGGGTCGGCCGGGCCGGCCACCAGGTGGGCGCGGTCTCCACCGGCGTCGTCTTCCCGAAGTACCGCGGCGACCTGGTGCAGGCCGCCGTGGTCACCGAGCGGATGCGCACGGGCTCCATCGAGGCGCTGCGCGTTCCGTCCAATCCGCTGGACGTGCTGGCCCAGCAGCTGGTCGCCATGGTGGCGCTGGACAGCTGGCAGGCGGACGACCTGCTGGCGGTGGTCCGCCGGGCCGCTCCCTTCGCCTCGCTCCCCGAGTCGGCGTTCACGGCGGTCCTCGACATGCTCGCCGGCCGCTATCCGTCCGACGCCTTCGCCGAGCTGCGGCCCCGCGTGGTCTGGGACCGCGTCGCCGGTACGGTCACGGGCCGCCCCGGCGCCCAGCGCCTCGCCGTCACCTCCGGCGGGACGATCCCCGACCGCGGCCTGTTCGGGGTCTTCCTGGCCGGTGCCGACCCGAAGAAGGGCGGCGGCCGGGTCGGTGAGCTGGACGAGGAGATGGTGTACGAGTCCCGGGTCGGCGATGTCTTCACCCTCGGGACCACCTCCTGGCGCATCGAGGACATCACCCGCGACCGGGTCCTCGTCTCCCCCGCGCCCGGGGTGCCCGGAAGGCTGCCGTTCTGGAAGGGCGACCAGCTGGGCCGCCCGCTGGAGCTGGGCCGCGCCCTGGGCGCCTTCCTGCGCGAGCTCGGCGGGCTCTCCCCCGAGGACGCCCGCGCCCGCCTGCTCTCCGCGGGGCTGGACACCTGGGCCGTGGACAACGTCCTGGCGTATCTCGACGAGCAGCGCCGGGCGTGCGGTCATGTGCCGGACGACCGGACCATCCTGGTCGAGCGCTTCCGGGACGAGCTGGGCGACTGGCGCGTCGTCGTGCACTCCCCGTTCGGCGCGCAGGTGCACGCGCCGTGGGCCCTGGCGCTCAGCGCCCGCCTGGCCGAGCGGTACGGGATGGACGCGCAGGTTATGCATGCCGATGACGGCATCGTGCTGAGGCTGCCCGACGCCGACATGATGGGCCTGGACCTCCTCGACTTCGACCCGGCACAGGACCCCGCCCCGGACACCTCCGCACCGCTCGCCCCGGCCAACGCCGCCTTCGACAGCGACCAGCCCCCGGTCGGCGCCGCCGATGTGGCCTTCGACAAGGGCGAGATCGCGCAGATCGTCACCGATCAGGTCGGCGGCTCCGCCCTGTTCGCCTCGCGCTTCCGCGAGTGCGCGTCCCGGGCGCTGCTGCTCCCCCGCCGCAGCCCCGGCAAGCGCACCCCGCTCTGGCAGCAGCGCCAGCGCGCCGCACAGCTCCTCCAGGTCGCCTCCGAGTTCGGCTCCTTCCCCATCGTTCTCGAAGCGGTCCGCGAGTGCCTCCAGGACGTGTTCGACGTCCCGGGGCTCACGGAGGTCATGGGCGACCTGGAGGCCCGCCGCATCCGCCTCGTCGAGGTCACCACACCGGAGCCCTCCCCCTTCGCCCGCTCCCTCCTGTTCGGGTACGTCGCCCAGTTCCTGTACGAGGGCGACTCGCCGCTCGCCGAACGGCGGGCCGCCGCGCTCTCCCTGGACTCCAGGCTGCTGGCCGAGCTGCTGGGCAGGGCGGAGCTGCGCGAGCTGCTCGACGCCGACGTCCTGACGGAGCTGGAGCGGGAGCTCCAGTGGCTGGCGGACGACCGCCGGATCAAGGACGTCGAGGGCGTCGCGGACCTGCTGCGGGTCCTCGGCCCGCTCAGCGACGAGGAGCTGGCCGAGCGCGGTGCCGAGCCCGCCTGGGCGCCGGAGCTGGAGTCCGCCCGCCGGGCCATCCGGGTCCGGATCGCCGGGGCGGCGCACTGGGCGGCGATCGAGGACGCGGGCCGGCTGCGCGACGCGCTGGGCACGGCGCTACCGGTCGGCGTCCCCGAAGCGTTCACCGAACCGGTGAAGGACCCCCTGGGCGACCTCCTCGCCCGCTACGCCCGTACGCACGGCCCGTTCACCTCCACCACGGCCGCCGCCCGGTTCGGACTCGGCACGGCCGTCACCGACGGGGCCCTGCAACGGCTCGCGGCCTCGGGCCGGATCGTCCAGGGCGAGTTCCACCCCGCGGGCATCGGCCAGGAGTGGTGCGACGCGACGGTCCTGCGGCGGCTGCGGCGCCGTTCGCTGGCCGCGCTCCGCCATGAGCTGGAGCCGGTCCCGCCCGCAGCCCTGGCCGGATTCCTGCCGCAGTGGCAGCACCTCGGCGGCAACAACCTGCGCGGGATCGACGGGCTGGCCCGTGCCGTCGAACAGCTGCAGGGCGCCCCCGTCCCGGCCTCCGCGCTGGAGCGGCTCGTCCTGCCCGGCCGCGTCACCGGCTACACGCACGCGCTCCTCGACGAGCTGACCACCACCGGGGAGGTCGTGTGGGCGGGCGCCGGAGCGCTGCCCGGCAAGGACGGCTGGATCTCCCTCTACCTCGCCGACAGCGCGCCCCTGCTCCTCCCCCCGCCCCGCCCGCTGGAGCTCAGCGCCCTGCACGAGTCCGTGCTGACCGCGCTCGGCGGCGGCTACGGCCTCTTCTTCCGCCAGATCGCCGACCAGGTCCGCGCCACCACCCACCCCGAGTGCACCGATCCGCAACTGGCGGACGCCCTGTGGGACCTCGCGTGGTCGGGCCGGCTGACCAACGACACCCTCGCGCCGCTGCGCTCCCTCCTGGGCTCCGGCCGCACGGCGGGATCCACCGCGCACCGCGCCAGGCGCAACGTCCCGCGCGGCCGTTACGGCACCCTCACCGCCGCCGCCCGCCCCGCCTCACGCACCGGGCCGCCCACAGTCTCGGGCCGCTGGTCCCTGCTGCCTCCCATCGAACCCGAGCCCACGCACCGCGCCCACGCCCTGGCCCGCACCCTGCTGGACCGGCACGGGGTGGTCACCCGGGGCGCGGTCCAGGCCGAGGGCGTCGAGGGCGGTTTCTCGGCGGCGTACCGGGTGCTGTCGGTCTTCGAGGACAACGGGCAGGCGCGCCGGGGCTATGTCGTGGAGGGGCTGGGGGCCGCGCAGTTCGCGATGGACGGGGCGGTCGACCGGCTCCGCGCGGTCTCCACCGCCCGGGACCGTACGGAGCCGGGCGCGGCCCCCCGCGCCCTCGTGCTGGCGGCGGCCGACCCTGCCAACGCGTACGGCGCCGCCCTCCCGTGGCCGGAGCCCCCGGACGGGGCCGGGCACAAACCGGGCCGCAAGGCGGGCTCGCTCGTCGTCCTGGTCGACGGCGAGCTGACGCTGTACATGGAGCGCGGCGGCAAGACGCTGCTGGCCTGGCCGACCGATCCGGACGACCCGGCGCTCCGGGCCGCGGCCGAAGCGCTGGCCGCGGCCGCCCGCGCCGGGGCCCTCGGCACGGTGACCGTCGAGCGCACCAACGGCGCCTCCTCCCTGACCTCCCCCCTGGGGCGCACGCTGGAGGCGGCCGGCTTCCTCGCCACCCCGAGAGGGCTGCGCCTCCGCGCGACGTGACCCACGACGGGCGGCCGTACACACCCTGGAAGCACCGGTCCCCCGCCCCGCGACGCATGATGGAGGCATGCCCGAAGGAGACACCGTTCTGCAGACCGCCGGGCGGCTGCACCACGCGCTCGCCGGCCAGGTCCTGACCACGTCCGATCTCCGCGTCCCCCGGTTCGCCACCGCCGACCTCACCGGCCGGGCCGTCCTGGACGTCACCGCGCGCGGCAAGCACCTGCTGACCCGGATCGAGGGCGGCCTCACCCTGCACAGCCACCTCCGGATGGACGGGGCCTGGCGGATCTACGCCCCGGGCGAGCGCTGGCGCGGCGGCCCCGGCCACCAGATCCGGGCCGTCCTGGGCAACGCGGCACACACCGCCGTCGGCTACCGCCTGCCGGTGCTCGAACTCCTGCGGACCCGGGACGAGGAGCAGGCGGTCGGCCATCTCGGCCCCGATCTGCTCGGCCCGGACTGGGATGCCGACGCGGCGCTGCGCAATCTCCTGAGCGACCCCGCCCGCCCCCTCGGCGAGGCCCTGCTCGACCAGCGCAATCTGGCCGGCATCGGCAACATCTACAAGGCCGAGCTGTGCTTCCTGGCCCGTGCCACTCCGTGGCTCCCCATCGGTGAGCTGCCCGCTCCGACGGCCGCCCTCCTGGCCGGCACCGCCCACCGGCTCCTCGACGCGAACCGCGACCGCCCGAACCGCATCACGACCATGGGCGGCCGTTCCCGCACCGCCGCGAGCGCGGGTTTTCGCGCGCGCAGGCCGAGCGAGAACCTCTGGGTGTACGGCCGGACGCACCGCCCCTGCCTGCGCTGCGGGACGCCGATCCGCGCGGCCGAGCAGGACGGCCGTCCCGCCTACTGGTGCCCCCGCTGCCAGTCCGGCCCCGCACCTACCTGACGAGCCGCCGACGCCAGGTCCGCACCGTCCTGCGCGCCCACGCCGTACCGCGCCGCAGCAGACTGGTCCCTGCGTCGAAGATGCCCATGGGCCGGGCGGTCGCCGCCACGTGGACGGGCAGGAGGCTCAGCCCCCATCCGCCCGCCGCCACCGTTCCCTCCACCACCCCGGCGTGCGCCGGGGCCAGCACCAGCCGCAGCACGGCCCACCACCACACGCCGCAGAGAACGAGCGCCGGCACCCATCGCCGTACCATGGCTGCCTCCTCCGGCCGAACCTAGTCGCGCCCGCTCGTCCGGGGCGAGAGCGCACCGGTGCACCACCGGCGCGCGCGGGGCGGTCGCACCACCCCGGCCCGCCCCGGTCGCGCAACCCCGCCGCGCTGCCTCAGCTCTGCGCGCCCTCTCAGCGCGGAGCCCCCACCGCGCGGGTGGGGGCTCACCGCGGACACGTCAGTCCTTGTCGTCGGACAGGGAGTCCTTGACGCCGTCCGCCCGGTCACGGGCTCCGCCCATGGCGTCCTTGGTCTTGCCCTTGGCCTGGTCCGTCTTGCCCTCGGCCTCCTTGCGACGGTCGCCGGTCATCTTGCCCATGGCTTCCTTCGCCTTGCCGGTGATCTTGTCCTTCGCGCCTTCGTTCTTCATGCTCGTTCCTCCATGGGAGAGAAGCGGTGATGGTCCGTACGGGCCTCGCGGGGTCCGCTCAGGCGTTCTCGGCCTGGAACATCCAGGCGTGCTTCTCGAGGTCGGCGGTCAGCGTGATCAGGATGTCCTGGCTGACCGGATCCGGGGTCTCGGTCACCTCGATGCGCTCGCGCATCCGGCCGATCACCACACCGAGGGCGTCGATCAGAGCCTTCACCGCGTCCACGTCCTTGATCCAGCCCTCGGACACGGAGGCGATGGCCGTGCTCTTGGCGACGGTCGCGGCTCGGCCGTCCGGGTTGACGCCGAGTGCGGACGCTCGCTCGGCGACCGTGTCGGAGTGCTGGCGGGCCGTGTCGACGACATCGTCGAGCTGGAGGTGCACGGACCTGAACCGCGGCCCGACCACGTTCCAGTGGACCTGCTTGGCCACCAGAGAAAGGTCGAGGAGATCCACCAGCGCGCCCTGGAGGGCGTCTCCGACGGTCTTGAGGTCGGTCTCGGACAGTGGGCTCTTCACCACAGACATGCACGTCTCCGATCTGGAATCCGTTCCGTTCAGCACCACCCACGATGGCACAAACGAAGCAAAACGGTCATTCGAGGAAGTAGGCGACTACGGACGAGTGCGTTCCGGAGCGTTCCTCGGTCTCTTCTCATCCAGGCGCCTGCCCGCCATCGCCCCGCTGACACACCGACTGCCGGGAAAGAGCGGGCCGTCACATGCGAAAGCCCCGGTCCGCCCCCACGAGAGGGAAGGGCCGGGGCCTCGGCTTCACACCGAACCGATCGGATCAGGCGGCGACGACGTCCACCGCTTCCGCGGGTGCCTTGATGGTCACCCGCCCCGTCGGTACACCCGCCACCGAAGTAACGGAGACGGAGTTGAGCATGGGGCGCACCGGTACAGGTACCGGATCGCTGGCCGCTGCCGACTCGGCCAGTTCGGCCAGGGACAGCTCATCGCTCACTTCACGCATGAGCTCGGACATCCGTACGTCAAGCGCGTCGCAAATGGCGGAGAGCAGTTCGGAGGATGCCTCCTTCTGCC
The DNA here is from genome assembly GCA_036226585.1 of Streptomyces sp. NBC_00708. Lineage (GTDB taxonomy): Bacteria > Actinomycetota > Actinomycetes > Streptomycetales > Streptomycetaceae > Streptomyces. The sequence goes on along the minus strand of CP108997.1, from coordinate 5,406,035 downwards.
CCCGCTCCACCTCGGAGAGATAGCCGAGCGAAACTCGGGCGGACGAGGAGACTTCGCGCAGAGTACGGCCTTGGCGCTGGCGCTGCCGACGCAGCACGTCACCCAGCAGGCGACGGAGCAGAATCATCGGTGGCTCCCTCCTCGGACCGCGTAGCCGCATCCTTCACGCCCCACCGTACCGCCTAGCGCTGCGGCCGTGCGGGGAGCGATGTCGTGTTCACTCAGGGCTGCAAACATCAATTCCCCCCGTTCTCTTCCGTATCCTGTGCGCTCGCATTCTCGTGGAGTTCGCCTGAGAGCAGGTCGAGCGCGCTTCGTACGCTCTCCTTACGGATGTCCGCCCGGTCGCCGTTCAACCGCAGCGCGGCTACTTTCCCGGTGCCGTGCGGGCCGCTGACCGCGACGAAGACCGTTCCGACGGGCCGGCCGTCCTGCGGTTCGGGGCCGGCGACGCCGGTGGTCGCCACTCCCCAGTCTGCGCCCAGAGCCCGCCGTACGCCTGTTGCCATCTGACGCGCGACCTCGGCGTCGACCGCCCCGCGCTCCGCCAGGAGGTCCGCGTCGACCCCCAGGACTTCACTCTTGAGGGGGGTCGCATACGCCGTGACCGAGCCCCGGAAGGCCTGTGAGGCACCAGGTACGGACGTCAGTTCGGCGGCGACCAGACCACCGGTCAGCGACTCCGCGACGGCGAGGGTCTGCCCCCGCTCCACGAGCAGCCGCAGCACCCGGCCCGCGGCAGTCACCGCTCGGCCTCCGCCGGCCCCCGGGTCGAAGAGGCCGCCCCCGCGACCGTCCCGGCCGCTTCGGAGGCGCCCTCGGCCGCACGTTCCGCCGCAAGCCCCTGGCGCCGCAGCACAACGGCCTGGCGGACATAGTCGAGGCCGGTGACGACCGTCAGCACGACGGCCACCGCCATCACCCAGAAGCGCAGGGTGGCCAGCGGGCCGGTCAGCGCCAGGACGTACATCCCGACGGCCGTCCCCTGCGCCAGCGTCTTCATCTTGCCGCCGCTGCTGGCCGGAATGACCCCGTGCCGGATCACCCAGAAACGCATCAGGGTGATGCCGAGCTCACGGAAGAGAATCACGCCCGTGACCCACCACGGCAGGTCGCCGAGATAGGACAGGCAGATCAGCGCCGCGCCCATGATCGCCTTGTCGGCGATCGGGTCGGCGATCTTCCCGAAGTCGGTGACCAGGTTGTACGTACGCGCCAGATGTCCGTCGAACAGGTCGGTGATCATGGCGATGGCGAAGGCGGCCCAGGCGAAGGAACGCCAGGCCGGGTCGTACCCGCCGTTGTGGAGCAGCAGCACCACGAAGCCGGGGACGAGCACGAGCCGGGCCATCGTCAGGAGGTTGGCGATGTTCCACAGACTGGCCTGATTGACCGCAGCGGCGCCCAGCTTTCCGCCGCGGACCGGCGTCGAGCCGGACCCGCCTGCCGCGGATGCCGGGACTCCGGTCATCTGGCTACCTCCACAAGCTCACTGCACTCGGCGATCAGGTCCACGCCTTCGGTGCCCACGACCTTTGCCTCGACCATACGGCCCGGGACCAGGCCCTCGCGTGTGGTGAAGAGCACCTGGCCGTCCGTTTCGGGCGCCTGGTGCGCGGCACGGCCGATGGCGCGAGGCTCGTCCTCGGTGGGTTCCACGGACTCGACCAGCACCTGGAGCGTTTCGCCCATGCGCTCCTCGGCCCGCTGCGAGGTCAGTTCCTCGGCGAGCTGCGAGATGTGCGCGAGGCGCTCCGCGATGACGTCGGCGTCGAGCTTGTTCTTGTAGCCGACCGCTTCGGTGCCCTCCTCGTCGGAGTAGCCGAAGACGCCGATGGCGTCGAGACGCGCCCCCGTGAGGAACCGTTCCAGCTCCGCGAGGTCCTCCTCGGTCTCGCCGGGGAAGCCCACGATGAAGTTGGACCGGGCTCCCGCCTGCGGTGCCTTGCCCCGGATCGTGTCCAGCAGCTCCAGGAAGCGGTCGGTGTCGCCGAAGCGGCGCATCGCCCTCAGCACGGCGGGCGCGGAGTGCTGGAAGGACAGGTCGAAGTAGGGCGCGACCTTCGGCGTCGAGGTGAGGACGTCGATCAGGCCCGGCCGCATCTCGGCGGGCTGCAGGTAGCTGACCCGGATCCGCTCGATGCCGTCGACGTCCGCGAGCTCGGGCAGCAGCGTCTCCAGGAGTCGGATGTCACCGAGGTCCTTGCCGTACGAGGTGTTGTTCTCGGAGACGAGCATGACCTCCTTGACGCCCTGCTCGGCCAGCCAGCGGGTCTCGCCCAGCACGTCCGAGGGACGCCGGGAGATGAAGGAGCCGCGGAAGGACGGGATGGCGCAGAAGGAGCAGCGGCGGTCACAGCCGGAGGCCAGCTTGACCGAGGCGACGGGGCTGGTGCCCAGCCGGCGGCGCAGCGGCGCGCGCGGCCCGGAGACCGGGGCGACGCCCTCCGGCAGGTCGGCCGGGGCGGGAGCCACTTCCTGCGCGTGGCCCGGCAGGGCCACCGCGGCGTCCTGCCGCTCGGCGGGGCTGATCGGCAGCAGCTTCCGGCGGTCGCGGGGGGTGTGGGAGGCGTGGATGCCCCCGTTGAGGATGGTCTGGAGGCGGTCGGAGATGTCGGCGTAGTCGTCGAAACCGAGGACGCCGTCCGCTTCCGGCAGGGCCTCGGCGAGGTCCTTGCCGTAGCGCTCGGCCATGCAGCCGACGGCGACGACGGCCTGGGTGCGGCCGTGGTCCTTCAGATCATTGGCTTCGAGCAGGGCATCGACGGAGTCCTTCTTGGCGGCCTCGACGAACCCACAGGTGTTGACGACGGCGACATCGGCTTCGGAGGCTTCCTCGACGAGCTCCCAGCCGTCCGCTGCCAGGCGGCCTGCGAGCTCCTCCGAGTCCACCTCGTTACGGGCGCAGCCAAGAGTGACAAGGGCGACGGTACGGCGTTCGGGCATGGACTCAAGACTACTTTGTCCCGGCGCCGGCCCCGCCGCGGAGGGTTGGTCCGTTACCCGGAGTCACAAAGCGGCGAGCGCCCGGCCGGGTGGCCGGGCGCTCGCCGCGCCGCTGTGTTTCCGTTCGTACGGTCAGCCGACCTCGGGGTCGCCCTTCGTGTACGAGAGCCGCTCGACCTGTCCGGGCTGGAACTGGTCCTCGACCTTCTTGCCGTTGACGAAGAGCTCGATCGATCCGGCGTTGCCGAGAACGAGGTCGACGCGCTCCTTGTCCTGGAAGGTCTTCGACTGGCCCTGCTGGAGGGTGCCGTCGAAGAGGGACCGGCCGTTGTGGTCCTTGGCCGAGATCCAGCTGCGGCCCTGGGTGGCGCTGAGCTTGACCGTGACCTTGTCCTGGGGCGCCGCGGCGATGGCGCTCTCGGACGGGGCGGGCTTGGGGTCGGCGGGCTTACTGGCGGAGGGCTTCGGGGCGATCTTGTCGGACGTCGGTCCCTCGGCGACACGGCCGGCGGTCGAGGGTTCGTCACCGCCCTTGAAGAAGGTGAAGCCGACGAAGCCGATCACGGCGACGATCGCCGCGACCATGGCCGCCGTCCAGTTGGGCCGGCGGGGTTCGGAACGGATGCGTTCGGCCTCGAACAGCGGCGCCGCCGGAGTGGGCGCGGGACGGCCGCCGTGCTCGGCGTCGTACTCCGTGACCAGGGGTTCCGGATCGGTGCCGACGGCACGGGCGAGCGTGCGGATATGGCCGCGGGCGTACACGTCGCCGCCGCAGCGGGAGAAGTCGTCCTGCTCGATCGCGTGCACGATGGGGATGCGCACCCGGGTGGACGTGCTGACCTCTTCGACCGTGAGACCTGCGGCGATACGAGCCTGCTGAAGCACTCGACCGATCGAAGGCCGGTCGTCTTCGGGGGAGTTGCCGATGGACACGGGGGCGCCTTTCGAGCGTGAGCCACCTGCTGGGTGTTCAGTCTAGGGGGGGTACGAAAGGGTGGGGCAACCGGGCGGGTGGACTTTGTACGCCATCAGATTCGAACAGAGCCGGTTTCGCCCGGACGCACCGGGGAAGGACGTTCCGTCCCTCCCTTCAACTTGACGTACGGCCCGGCGAAACGGTTGCCCGCAAAACTCTTACGAACCGGTTTCCCCGCGAATCTGTGCCAACACCCCGTCCAGCTCGTCCGGTTTCACCAGGACGTCGCGGGCCTTGGAGCCCTCGCTGGGTCCCACGATGTTGCGGGACTCCATCAGGTCCATCAGCCGTCCGGCCTTGGCGAAGCCGACCCGCAGCTTGCGCTGGAGCATCGAGGTCGATCCGAACTGGGTGGAGACGACCAGCTCGGCGGCCTGGCACAGCAGGTCGAGGTCGTCGCCGATGTCCTCGTCGATCTCCTTCTTCTGCTTCGTCCCGACCACCACGTCGTCGCGGAAGACGGGGGCCATCTGGTCCTTGCAGTGCTGGACGACGGCCGCGACCTCGTCCTCGGTGACGAAGGCGCCCTGCATACGGGTCGGCTTGTTCGCCCCCATCGGCAGGAACAGACCGTCACCCTTTCCGATGAGCTTCTCGGCGCCGGGCTGGTCCAGGATGACGCGGCTGTCGGCGAGCGAGGAGGTGGCGAAGGCGAGCCGGGAGGGCACGTTCGCCTTGATCAGACCGGTGACGACGTCCACCGAGGGCCGCTGCGTGGCGAGCACCAGGTGGATACCGGCGGCGCGGGCCAGCTGGGTGATGCGGACGATCGAGTCCTCGACGTCGCGCGGGGCGACCATCATCAGGTCGGCCAGCTCGTCGACGATCACCAGCAGATACGGGTACGGCGCGAGCTCCCGTTCACTGCCCTCGGGCGTCTTGAGCTTGCCCGTGCGCACGGCGTGGTTGAAGTCGTCGATGTGCCGGTAACCGAAGGCCGCGAGGTCGTCGTAGCGCAGATCCATCTCCCGCACGACCCACTGGAGGGCCTCGGCGGCCTTCTTGGGGTTGGTGATGATCGGCGTGATCAGGTGCGGGATGCCCTCGTACGCGGTCAGCTCGACGCGCTTGGGGTCGACGAGGACCATCCGGACGTCCTCCGGCGTCGCCCGCACCATGATCGAAGTGATCAGGCAGTTGATGCAGGAGGACTTGCCGGAGCCGGTCGCACCGGCCACCAGGACGTGCGGCATCTTCGCCAGGTTGGCCATCTCGTAGCCGCCCTCGACGTTCTTGCCGAGCGCGACGAGCATGGGGTGGTCGTCCTCCGCCGCGTCCGCGAGCCGCAGCACGTCGCCGAGGTTGACCATCTCCCGGTCCGAGTTGGGGATCTCGATGCCGACCGCGGACTTGCCCGGGATCGGCGAGATGATGCGGACGTCGGGGCTGGCGACGGCGTACGCGATGTTCTTGGCGAGCGCGGTGATCCGCTCGACCTTCACGGCCGGGCCGAGCTCCACCTCGTACCGCGTCACCGTCGGCCCGCGGGTGAAGCCGGTGACCGCGGCATCCACCTTGAACTCGGTGAAGACGTTGGTCAGTGAGGCCACGATCGCGTCGTTGGCGGCGCTGCGGGTCTTGCCGGGGCCGCCGCGCTCCAGCAGGTCGAGCGAGGGCAGCGCGTACGTGATGTCGCCGGAGAGCTGGAGCTGCTCGGCGCGGGCGGGCAGCGGCTGCGACTCGGAGCGGTCGGGAACGGGCTTGGTCAGATCGGGTACGCCACCGGCCGGTGTGGTCTCCCTGCGCTTCCCGGCGGACTCAGCCTCCCTGGCACCCGGCACCGGGGTGCCCGTGCGCTCGCGGTCCACCGAGACGCCCTGGGTCAGGTCGGCGACGACCGGCGAGGGCGGCATGCCGTTGAGCACGGCCCCGTCCAGCGCGGCGGCAGCGGCGGCAGCGACGTCGACCGCGTCCATCGGGCGGTTCATCGCGGGCTGCACCGAGGGCCTGCGCGGCCTGCGGCGCTTGGACAGCGCCTCGGCCTCGGCATGGTCCGGGTCGTACGCGTCGGGCGTCCGGGAGCGGCGCGAGCGCGCCGGCAGGCTCTCGCGCCACTGGTCGTCGTACCGCTCGTCGTCGTTGTCCTGCGGCGCCTCGGGGTCGTAGGCCGGTTCGACGATGCCGAGCTTGACGCCGAGCAGCCTCAGCCGCTGCGGGATGGCGTTCACCGGGGTCGCCGTGACGACCAGCAGGCCGAAGACGGTGAGGAGCAGGAGCAGCGGGACGGCCAGCACCTCGCCCATGGCGAAGATCAGCGGTTTGGACGCGGCCCAGCCGATGAGGCCGCCCGCGTCCTGCATGGCCTCGGTTCCCTCGTCGCGCCCCGGCGAGCCGCACGCGATGTGGACCTGGCCGAGCACCCCGATGACCAGGGCGGACAGTCCGATGACGATACGGCCGTTGGCCTCGGGCTTCTCGGGATAGAGGATCAGCCGCACCGCGATGGCGCCCAGCAGTATCGGCACCAGCAGATCGAGCCGGCCGAACGCGCCGGTGACCAGCATCTCCACGAGGTCGCCCACGGGACCGCGCAGGTTCGACCAGGTGCCCGCGGCGACGATCAGCGCGAGGCCGAGCAGCAGCAGCGCGACGCCGTCCTTGCGGTGGGCGGGGTCGAGGCCCTTGGCACCGCGCCCTATGCCACGGAACATCGCCCCGACGGCATGGGCCGCGCCGAGCCAGACGGCCCGCGCCAGCCGGTACACCCCGTTCGTGGGCGAGGGCGCCGGTGGCGGCGGAGCGGCCTTCTTGGCCGCCGGCTTCCTGGCGGGCGCCTTCTTCGCGGGCGCGCTCTTCTTGGCTGTGGTCTTCTTGGCGGGCGCGGCTTTCTTCGCCGGACCCGGGCCACCGCCGACGCGCTTCGCGGTGCCCGCAGTGCCCTGGGAACCCTTGCCGGACGTACGTGAGGCCATGGGCCCGAGGTTACCGGTGTCCACGCCGGTGAACACGTGCGCGTACCGGTTCACCCGTCCGTGTCGCCCTGCGGGGACCGGAAACTGACGCGCCCTCACCGGCCGGCGCACGCCGAAAGTCCGCACCCGCCGGTCAGTTGTCCCCGGCCCGCCCGAAGGCGCCCCGCCCACAAGGCGGGTGCGCCCTTACGAGGGAACGGCCGCCGAGGCCCCGCCGGTGCCGGGCTCCAGCGCGTCCAGCGCACGGCGCAGTCCGGTCAGCTTCCGTTCGAGATGGGCGGCCGTCGCCACCGCGCCCGCGTCCGCGGACTCGTCGTCGAGCTGCTTGGACAGGGCCTCCGCCTGCTCCTCGACGGCAGCGAGCCGCGCGGAGAGCTCGGCCAGCAGACCGGCCGGCTCCTTCTCCTGCTGGGAGCTCGCCGATGCGCCGCCCTCCAGCTGGAGCCGCAGCAGGGCCGCCTGCTCCCGCAGCTTGCAGTTCTTCATGTACAGCTCGACGAAGACCGAGACCTTGGCCCGCAGCACCCACGGGTCGAACGGCTTCGAGATGTAGTCCACCGCGCCGGCCGCGTAACCCCGGAAGGTGTGGTGCGGACCGTGATTGATCGCGGTGAGGAAGATGATCGGGATGTCCCGGGTCCGCTCCCGTCGCTTGATGTGCGCGGCGGTTTCGAAACCGTCCATGCCCGGCATCTGGACGTCCAGCAGAATGACCGCGAAGTCGTCCGTGAGCAGCGCTTTGAGCGCCTCCTCCCCTGACGATGCCCGTACCAGTGTCTGATCGAGCGCAGAGAGGATGGCCTCCAGCGCCAGCAGATTCTCCGGCCGGTCATCGACCAGGAGGATCTTGGCCTTTGGCACCATGGCCCGTCCTCCTCGCCCCGGAATTGCACCGGGCGCCGCCCCGGGGGACGGCTCCCTTACGCCGTCCGTCCTTGTGCCGGTCATGGTAGCCGCACCCCGGCGGTCACCACACCCTGTCACCGCGATGTCACTGTGCACGTACCGAAAACGCGGCGGGAGACCAGAAGGTTCCCGGCAATCCGCGTTCCCACACTCCTGCGGACATCATCGATCAACAAATCTACGTGGATTCGCTCAGCGAGCGCTCACTCTCCGCGCATCCACCGCTCCATGACCGAAAGAAGATGGTCGGGATCGACCGGCTTCGTGACATAGTCCGACGCTCCGGATTCCAGCGCCTTCTCCTTGTCGCCCTTCATCGCCTTCGCGGTCAGCGCCACGATCGGCAGCGCGGCGAACTGCGGCATCCTGCGGATCGCCGAGGTGGTCGCGTAACCGTCCATCTCCGGCATCATGATGTCCATCAGCACCACCGTCAGATCATCGTGCTGCTCCAGGACTTCGATGCCCTCGCGTCCGTTCTCGGCGTACAGGACCGTCAGTCCGTGCTGCTCCAGCACGCTGGTGAGCGCGAAGACGTTGCGGATGTCGTCGTCGACGATCAGCACCTTCTCGCCGTTGAACCGGAACGTCCTGCGCACCTCGGGCTCGTCCCGACCGCCCAGGGCCCACGACTCCTGCGGCGCTGCCGGGGCCGGCTGCGAAGCGGGTACGGGTGCCGGACGCGGCGGCAGCGCGGGCTGCTGCCGACCGCCTCCCAGCGCCTTGCGCCGCTGGCTCAGCCGTCCCGTCGCGCCTCCGGGCTCCTGTCCACCGCGCGAAAGCGGCGCGGACTGCGTGATGTCCTGGGGGCCCGGCACATACACCTGCCCGGCCTCGACCGCCCGACCGCCCTCGGCCGTGCCGCTCTGGCCCTCGGCCGGTCCGGGAGCGATCTGCGGGTAGCCCTGCGGCGGGAGTTCGCTCGGGTGCAGCGGGAGGTACAGCGTGAACGTCGAGCCCCGGCCGGGCTCGCTCGCCGCGTGGATCTCACCGCCCAGCAGCCGGGCGATCTCGCGGCTGATGGAGAGGCCCAGACCCGTACCGCCGTACTTGCGGCTGGTCGTGCCGTCCGCCTGCTTGAACGCCTCGAAGATGACCCGCATCTTGCTGGCCGCGATCCCGATGCCCGTGTCGGTCACCGAGAAGGCGATCAGATCGCCGTCCGCGTCCCGCAGCGAACCGGCCTCCAGCAGCTGCTCGCGGATGGCGTCCGGCACCTCCTGACCCGCGTGCCTGATCACCAGCTCGACGGCCCCGCTGTCGGTGAACTTCACCGCGTTGGAGAGCAGGTTGCGCAGCACCTGGAGCAGCCGCTGCTCGTCGGTGTGCAGCGTCGCCGGCAGCTCCGGCGACACCCGTACGGAGAAATCCAGCCCCTTTTCCGCGGTGAGCGGCCGGAAGGTCGCCTCGACGTAGTCGACCAGCTGCACCAGGGCGATCCGGGTCGGGCTGACGTCCATCTTGCCCGCCTCGACCTTCGACAGGTCGAGGATGTCGTTGATCAGCTGGAGCAGGTCGGAACCGGCCCCGTGGATCGTCTCGGCGAATTCCACCTGCTTCGGCGAGAGATTGCCCTCGGCGTTGTCCGCCAGCAACTTGGCCAGAATGAGCAGCGAGTTGAGCGGCGTGCGCAGCTCGTGCGACATGTTCGCCAGGAATTCGGACTTGTAGCGCATCGAGACGGCGAGCTGTTCGGCGCGCTCCTCCAGGACCTGGCGCGCCTCCTCGATCTCGGTGTTCTTGACCTCGATGTCGCGGTTCTGGCGGGCCAGCAGCTCGGCCTTCTCCTCCAGTTCGGCGTTGGACGCCTGAAGGGCCTTCTGCCGGTTCTCCAATTCCTGCGAGCGGTCGCGCAATTGCTCGGTGAGCTCCTGCGACTGTTCGAGCAGCTTCTCGGTCGTCGTGTTGACGCTGATGGTGTTGACGCTGGTCGCGATCATTTCCGCGAGCTGGTTGAGGAAGTCCCGCTGGATGTGCGTGAACGGCTGGAAGGAGGCCAGTTCGATGACGCCGAGGACCTTGCCCTCGAACAGCACCGGCAGCACGATCACATGCGCGGGCGGCGCCTCGCCGAGCCCCGAGGAGATCTTCAGGTAGCCCGGCGGAACGTTGTCCACCTGGATCGTCCGCTTCTCCTCGGCGGCCGTGCCGATGAGCGTCTCGCCCGGCCGGAACGACGTCGGCATGGAGCCGACCGAGTAGCCGTAGCTTCCCCGCATGCGGAGCTCGTAAGCCCCTTCGGCCTCGCCGCCCAGCGCGTCGGTCTCGCCGGTGGGCGTGGCCAGGAAGAAGGCGCCGTGCTGCGCGGAGACCACGGGCGTCAGCTCGCTCATGATCAGCGAGGCAACGTCATCCAGGTCGCGCCGCCCCTGCATCAGACCGGAGATCCGGGCGAGGTTGCCCTTGAGCCAGTCCTGCTCCTTGTTGGTGGCGGTGGTGTCGCGCAGGTTCGCGATCATCGTGTTGATGTTGTCCTGCAGGGCCTGGATCTCGCCCGCCGCGTCCACGTCGATCTTCAGATTGAGATCGCCGCGCGTCACCGCCGTGGCGACGGCCGCGATGGCCCGCACCTGACGGGTCAGGTTCCCGGCCATCTCGTTCACCGACTCGGTGAGGTCGCGCCAGGTGCCGTCCACGTCCCGCACCCGCGCCTGGCCGCCCAGCTGGCCCTCGGTACCCACCTCGCGGGCGACGCGGGTGACCTGCTCGGCGAACGACGACAGCTGGTCGACCATCGTGTTGATGGTGTTCTTCAGCTGCTGGATCTCGCCGCGCGCGTCGATGTCGATCTTCTTGGTGAGGTCGCCCTTGGCGATGGCCGTGGTGACGGCGGCGATCTGGCGCACCTGACCCGTCAGGTTCGACGCCATCGAGTTCACGGACTCGGTGAGGTCCTTCCACGTACCCGAGACGCCCGGGACGCGCGCCTGGCCGCCCAGTTCGCCCTCGGTGCCCACCTCGCGGGCGACACGGGTCACCTCGTCCGCGAACGAGGACAGGGTCGTCACCATCGTGTTGACGGTGTCGGCCAGCTCGGCGACCTCGCCGCGCGCCTCGACGGTGACCTTCTTCGTCAGGTCGCCGTTGGCGACGGCGGACGAGACGCGGGAGATGTTGCGCACCTGGCTGGTCAGGTTGTTGGCCATCAGGTTGACGTTGTCACTGAGGTCCTTCCAGATGCCCGTCGCCCCGCGCACCCGCGCCTGGCCGCCGAGGATGCCCTCGGTGCCCACCTCACGGGCGACACGCGTCACCTCGTCGGCGAAGTTGAGCAGCTGGTCGACCATCGTGTTGACGGTCGTCACCAGTTCGAGGATCTCGCCCTTGGCATCGACGGTGATCTTCTTGGACAGGTCACCGTTGGCGACCGCAGTGGTCACCTCGGCGATGTTCCGCACCTGGAGGGTGAGGTTGTTCGCCATGCCGTTGACGGACTGCGTGAGGTCCTTCCACGTACCGGAGACCCCCTGCACCTCGGCCTGACCGCCGAGGATCCCCTCGGTGCCCACCTCGCGGGCCACCCGCGTCACCTGCTCCGCGAAGTTCGAGAGCTGGTCGACCATCGTGTTGAGGGTGTTCTTCAGCTCCAGGATCTCGCCACGCGCGTCCACGTCGATCTTCTGCGACAGGTCACCGCGCGCCACCGCCGTGGCGACCTGCGCGATGTTACGGACCTGAGCGGTGAGGTTCCCCGCCATGCCGTTCACCGAGTCCGTCAGATCACGCCACACACCGGCCACGCCGGGGACCTGCGCCTGGCCGCCGAGGCGGCCGTCGGTGCCCACCTCGCGGGCCACCCGCGTCACCTGCTCGGCGAAGGCGGAGAGCTGGTCGACCATCGTGTTGATGGTGTTCTTCAGCTCCAGGATCTCGCCGCGCGCGTCCACGTCGATCTTCTGCGACAGGTCGCCCCGCGCCACCGCCGTCGTGACCTGGGCGATCTGGCGCACCTGGGAGGTCAGGTTCCCCGCCATGAAGTTGACGGAGTCGGTGAGCTCCTTCCACGTACCGGAGACGCCGTCCACCCGCGCCTGACCGCCGAGGCGGCCCTCGGTGCCCACGTCCCGCGCCATCCGCGTGACCTGGTCGGCGAAGGAGGACAGCTGCGCCACCATCGTGTTGACGGTGTTCTTGAGCTCCAGCATCTCGCCCGCGACATCGACGGTGACCTTCTGCGACAGGTCGCCGTTGGCGACCGCTGTCGTCACCTGCGCGATGTCCCGCACCTGACCGGTGAGGTTCCGGAACGCCGTGTTCACGGAGTCCGTGAGGTCCTTCCAGGTGCCCGCGGCGCCCGGCACCTCGGCCTGCCCTCCGAGCCGGCCCTCGACACCGACCTCCCGGGCCACCCGGGTCACTTCCGAACCGAAGGACTGGAGCTGGTCGACCATCGTGTTGACGGTGTTCTTCAGCTCCAGCATCTCGCCGGCCACGTTGACGGTGACCTTCTGCGTCATGTCACCGCTGGCGACCGCCGTGGTCACCTGAGCGATGTCGCGCACCTGGATCGTCAGGTTCCGGAAGACCGTGTTCACCGAGTCGGTGAGGTCCTTCCAGGTACCCGCGGCGCCCGGCACCTGCGCCTGGCCGCCGAGCACACCCTGACCACCGACCTCGCTGGCCACACGGGTGACCTCGTCCGCGAAGGTGCGCAGGGTCTCGGTCATCTGGTTGATCGTCTCGGCGAGCTGGGCGACCTCGCCGCGCGCGCTCACCTGCACCTTCTGCGACAGGTCGCCGTTGGCGACCGCCGTCGTCACCTCCGCGATGCCACGCACCTGGGAGGTGAGATTGCCGGCCATCGTGTTGACGGAGTCCGTCAGGTCCTTCCACACCCCGGCCACGCCCGGCACCACGGCCTGGCCGCCCAGCTCGCCCTCCGTACCCACCTCGCGGGCGACCCGGGTCACCTCGGAGGAGAACGAGGACAGCTGGTCCACCATCGTGTTGACGGTGTTCTTCAGCTGAAGCATCTCGCCGGCGACATGGACGGTGACCTTCCGCGACAGGTCGCCCTTCGCGACCGCCGTCGTCACCAGGGCGATGTCACGCACCTGTGCGGTCAGCCGGTACGCCATGGTGTTGACGGAGTCCGTGAGGTCCTTCCACGACCCGGACATCCCACGCACCTGGGCCTGGCCGCCGAGCTTGCCCTCGGTCCCCACCTCGACCGCGACCCGCGTCACCTGCTCGGTGAACGCCGACAGCTGGTCGACGAGGTTGTTGACCGTACGGGCGACCTTCAGGAACTCCCCGCGCAGCGGCCGTACCGTCTCGTCCGCCGTGTGGGAACGCAGCTCCATCCGCTGTTCGAGATCTCCGTCGGCCACCGCCGACAGCACCCGCCCGACCTCCGACACCGGCCGCGCGAGATCGTCGACCAGCTCGTTGGAGGCATCGATCGCGGCCGCCCAGGAGCCCTCACAGGCGCCCGTCTCCAGACGCTCGGTGAGCTTGCCCTCGCGGCCGACCACGCGCCGCACCCGCGCCAGCTCGCCGGTGAGGTGCACATTGCGGTCGGCGACCTCGTTGAAGACCGCGGCGAGCTCCGCCATCACGCCTTCGCCGGAGACCGTGACGCGCCTGCGGAAGTTCCCGTCGCGCATGGCGACCAGACCGGCCAGCAGTCTGTGGAGCGCCGCGGCGTCGACCTCGACGGTTCCATTGCGCTGCTTCTTCACGGACTGTCCGCCTTTACTGCGCGTGCCTGAACCCCGCGCCGCCACGTCAGACTCCACCGTGTCCCTCCCGCAGGGGTTGACCATCTCGCTAGGACCTCGTCCGAGAGCTTGCCCACAACTTCGCCGGCTCACCGCCACAGCCCACCGTCGACGGGTGACCATGCGGACGTCAAATCGTTGAAACCTACCAGGCGGGAACCGGTCGGGGTGGAACCTCCCATGGTTGTCCCACATCCCTCCGAGGGGAAGCCCATCCTGGTCGGTCACCCGTCCGTTCCCGCCCGGCCCTGTCCGAAGTCGGACCTCGTGTACCCGCTGCGCGGGAGGAACGTCTAGCCTGGCAGGCGAATCGAAGCGGCGAGAAACGGGCACAGGACTCGGGGAAGCGACGAGACACCATATGGGGAGTGCTGTGATCACGGCGCGTGCGACTGCCACCTTCGATCCGGTGGCGCGCTCCGTCGCGACGGCCCGTGCCTTTGTCCGCGACACGCTCCAAGGCTGGGGCTACACCGACGTCGTCGACGACGCGGTGGTCCTGACCAGCGAACTCGTCACCAATGCCGTGGTCCACGCGGGCACCGCCGCGGACGTGCTGTGCCTGCGTACGGAGGACGGCGTCCGGGTCGAGATCGCCGACCACTACCCGGAGCGGGAGATCCCGCTCCAGCCGGCCGGGCTGAACTTCGGCAACTCCGACAGCGAGAACGGCCGCGGTCTGCTGCTCTGCGCGGCTCTCGCCTCCCGGTGGGGCGTCGAGTACTCCCCCACCCACAAACATGTCTGGTTCCAGCTCGATCTTCCGGACCGCCCGGTGGGCGTCCGCTCGGCCGGGCCGCTCCTGCCCGTCGGCCTGCTCCCGGTCGCGGACGAGCGGGTCAGGGTCGCCGTCGTCCAGATCGACAGCTCGGGTGCGATCGCCGCGTGGAACGACGACGCCGCATACCTGTTCGGTCACACGGCGGACCAGGTCACCGGCAAGCAGCTCACGGACTTCACCGCCTGGCCGCAGACCCCCGGAACCAGCACCGGCATCGCCGACGCCCTGCGCCTCTCGCGCTGGGAGGGCAGCTACGGCATCCGGGGCGCCGACGGCCGCACCATCCCGGTCTACGGCTCCCACCTGCGGGTACGGGACACCGAGGGCGAACCCTCGACGGTCTGCCTCCTGGTACGCGACTACGAGCGCGCGGTCCTCCAGACCCCTGTGCGCGTCCCCGTCTCCGACGCCGCCGAGAGCCGCAAGACGGACCCCTTCGAGGTCTTCATCGGCTCCCCCGCCCCCGACGACCTGGACGGCCTGCTCCAGCGCACCGTCGAGCGGGCACGCGACATGCTCGACGCCGACGCCGCCTTCCTGCTGCTGGCCACGGACGACGAGACCGAACTGGAGGTGCGGGCCACGACCGGCCTGCCCTCCGCCCGCCAGCGGTTCGCCCGCGTTCCCGTCGAGGCCGGCACCGGCCGGTACGGCTCCGCGCGGATGCCCGCCGTCCACGAGGATCTGGACGCCGTGCCGGGCGCGGTCCCGCTGCTCGGCAACACCGGCATGCGTTCGGTGGTCACGGTCCCGCTGAAGGTCGAGGGGCGCCTCACGGGCTCCCTGGGCGTCGCGGCCGAGGCCGCCGGCCGCTACTCCAACGAGGAGGCACTGCGTCTCCAGTTCGCCGCGGACCGGATCGCCCTCGCGGTCGAGTCGGCACGGCTGGGCGAGCTGGAACGGCTGCGCCGCGGCTCACTGTCCTTCCTCGTCGAGGCGTCGGACCTGCTGGCGGGCACCCTGGACCGGGACCAGACGCTGGCGCTGATGGCCCAGATGACGGTCCCGACGCTGGCGACGTGGTGCGCCGTCTACACGATCGCCGACCAGGCATCGGAGCCGGAGCTCTCCTACGTGCTGCACGAGGACGAGGAGCGCATCGACGGCCTCAAGGCCCTGCTCACCAAGATCTCCCCGCCGGAGCCGGTGCCGACCCCCGGCGCCCGCGTCTGGGCCGCGCCGTCCCGGGCCGCCCACGAGGCGGCGCTGCAGACCTCGATGCGCAGTATCGGCATCGGCGACCCCGGCGGCCTCGGCGCGGGCACCCGTACGACGCTCGCGACCGCCGCGGCGGTCGGCGGGGAGACCGTGGTGCTGCCCCTTGTCGCCCGCAACCGGGTCATCGGCATGCTCACGCTCGGCAAGCCGTCCGACGACCACTTCCGCCAGGAGATCCTGGAACTGGCCGAGGACCTGTCCCGCCGGGCCGCCCTGGCCCTGGACAACGCCCGCCTCTACTCGGAGCGCACGGCGATCAGCCAGTCCCTCCAGCGCAGCCTGCTGCCGCCGGGCCTGCCGACCGTGCCCAATGTCGAGGTCGACGTCATCTACCGCGCGGCCGGCGAGGGCAACGAGGTCGGCGGCGACTTCTACGACGTCTTCCCGATCCGGGACGGCGCGTACGGGTTCGCCATCGGCGACGTCTGCGGTACGGGGCCGGAGGCGGCGGCCGTCACGGGCCTGGCCCGCCACGCCCTGCGTCTGCTGGCCCGGGAGGGCTTCGGCGGCCCCGCGGTCCTGGAGCGGCTCAACGCCGCCATCCTCGACGAGGGCAGCCGCAGCCGCTTCCTCACGCTGCTCTACGGCGAGCTGTGGCCGCAGGAGGACGGCAGCGCGCTGCTGAAGGTCGTCTGCGCCGGTCACCCGCTGCCGCTGCGTCTGCGCCAGGACGGCTCGGTGGAGCCGGCGGCGGACCCGCAGCCGCTGCTGGGCGTCATGGAGGACCTGGAGCTGTACGAGCAGGAGTTCACGCTGGAGCCGGGCGATGTCCTGTTGTGCGTGACGGACGGTGTGACGGAACGCCGGGAGGGTACGCGGATGCTCGGCGACGACGGCCTGGCGGACGTGCTCGCCCACTGCACGGGTCTTACGGCGGGCGCGGTGGCCGCACGCATCCTCCGAGCCGTCGAACGCTTCGCCGCCGACCCGCCCTCGGACGACATGGCCATCCTCACGATGCGCGTCCCGGAACCGCACCCGGCTTAGCCGGGCCCGCTGGGCCCTCGCCCACACATGAAGAAAGGCCCCGCCGACAGGCGGGGCCTTTCTTGTTCTGAGCCCCAATGCGGAATCGAACCGCAGACCTTCTCCTTACCATGGAGACGCTCTACCGACTGAGCTATTGGGGCCTTGCTGCCCTGCGGCAACGAGCTAAAGCATACCCTGATCCAGGGGCCATGCAAAACCCGGCCGGCCGACGGGCGCACAGGGGTGCCGAGCACCCCCTGTAAACGCGAAAAAGCCCCGTGCCACAAGGGCACGGGGCTCTTCCTAAAAGGAGTTCGGCGGCGTCCTACTCTCCCACAGGGTCCCCCCTGCAGTACCATCGGCGCTGAAAGGCTTAGCTTCCGGGTTCGGAATGTAACCGGGCGTTTCCCTAACGCAATGACCACCGAAACACTATGAAATTAACCAACACCGGATAATGACACGGCTGTTCGTTATTTCAGAACTAACACAGTGGACGCGAGCAACTGAGGACAAGCCCTCGGCCTATTAGTACCAGTCAGCTCCACCCGTTACCGGGCTTCCACATCTGGCCTATCAACCCAGTCGTCTACTGGGAGCCTTAACCCTTCAAGAGGGTGGGAATACTCATCTCGAAGCAGGCTTCCCGCTTAGATGCTTTCAGCGGTTATCCTTTCCGAACGTAGCCAACCAGCCATGCCCTTGGCAGAACAACTGGCACACCAGAGGTTCGTCCGTCCCGGTCCTCTCGTACTAGGGACAGCCCTTCTCAATATTCCTACGCGCACAGCGGATAGGGACCGAACTGTCTCACGACGTTCTAAACCCAGCTCGCGTACCGCTTTAATGGGCGAACAGCCCAACCCTTGGGACCGACTCCAGCCCCAGGATGCGACGAGCCGACATCGAGGTGCCAAACCATCCCGTCGATATGGACTCTTGGGGAAGATCAGCCTGTTATCCCCGGGGTACCTTTTATCCGTTGAGCGACAGCGCTTCCACAAGCCACTGCCGGATCACTAGTCCCGACTTTCGTCCCTGCTCGACCCGTCGGTCTCACAGTCAAGCTCCCTTGTGCACTTACACTCAACACCTGATTGCCAACCAGGCTGAGGGAACCTTTGGGCGCCTCCGTTACTCTTTAGGAGGCAACCGCCCCAGTTAAACTACCCATCAGACACTGTCCCTGATCCGGATCACGGACCCAGGTTAGACATCCAGCACGACCAGAGTGGTATTTCAACGACGACTCCACAACCACTGGCGTGGCCGCTTCAAAGTCTCCCACCTATCCTACACAAGCCGAACCGAACACCAATATCAAACTATAGTAAAGGTCCCGGGGTCTTTCCGTCCTGCTGCGCGAAACGAGCATCTTTACTCGTAGTGCAATTTCACCGGGCCTATGGTTGAGACAGTCGAGAAGTCGTTACGCCATTCGTGCAGGTCGGAACTTACCCGACAAGGAATTTCGCTACCTTAGGATGGTTATAGTTACCACCGCCGTTTACTGGCGCTTAAGTTCTCAGCTTCGCCACCCCGAAAGGCAGCTAACCGGTCCCCTTAACGTTCCAGCACCGGGCAGGCGTCAGTCCGTATACATCGCCTTACGGCTTCGCACGGACCTGTGTTTTTAGTAAACAGTCGCTTCTCGCTGGTCTCTGCGGCCACCCCCAGCTCACGGAGTAAATCCGATCACCAGTGATGGCCCCCTTCTCCCGAAGTTACGGGGGCATTTTGCCGAGTTCCTTAACCATAGTTCACCCGAACGCCTCGGTATTCTCTACCTGACCACCTGAGTCGGTTTAGGGTACGGGCCGCCATGAAACTCGCTAGAGGCTTTTCTCGACAGCATAGGATCATCCACTTCACCACAATCGGCTCGGCATCAGGTCTCAGCCTTAATGTGTGACGGATTTACCTACCACACGGCCTACACCCTTACCCCGGGACAACCACCGCCCGGGCTGGACTACCTTCCTGCGTCACCCCATCGCTTACCTACTACCACCTTGGTTCATCGGCTCCACCACTACCCTCAACTCCGAAGAGATCGGGCCGGCTTCACGGACTTAGCATTAATGGGCTCAGTACTGGGCGTTTCAAAGCGGGTACCGGAATATCAACCGGTTGTCCATCGACTACGCCTGTCGGCCTCGCCTTAGGTCCCGACTTACCCTGGGCAGATCAGCTTGACCCAGGAACCCTTAGTCAATCGGCGCACACGTTTCTCACGTGTGTATCGCTACTCATGCCTGCATTCTCACTCGTGAACCGTCCACAACTCGCTTCCGCGGCTGCTTCACCCGGCACACGACGCTCCCCTACCCATCCCAGCCCCCGTTGGGGGTACATGCTGGAATGACACGACTTCGGCGGTACGCTTGAGCCCCGCTACATTGTCGGCGCGGAATCACTTGACCAGTGAGCTATTACGCACTCTTTCAAGGGTGGCTGCTTCTAAGCCAACCTCCTGGTTGTCTCTGCGACTCCACATCCTTTCCCACTTAGCGTACGCTTAGGGGCCTTAGTCGATGCTCTGGGCTGTTTCCCTCTCGACCATGGAGCTTATCCCCCACAGTCTCACTGCCGCGCTCTCACTTACCGGCATTCGGAGTTTGGCTAAGGTCAGTAACCCGGTAGGGCCCATCGCCTATCCAGTGCTCTACCTCCGGCAAGAAACACACGACGCTGCACCTAAATGCATTTCGGGGAGAACCAGCTATCACGGAGTTTGATTGGCCTTTCACCCCTAACCACAGGTCATCCCCCAGGTTTTCAACCCTGGTGGGTTCGGTCCTCCACGAAGTCTTACCTCCGCTTCAACCTGCCCATGGCTAGATCACTCCGCTTCGGGTCTTGAGCGCGCTACTAAACCGCCCTATTCGGACTCGCTTTCGCTACGGCTTCCCCACACGGGTTAACCTCGCAACACACCGCAAACTCGCAGGCTCATTCTTCAAAAGGCACGCAGTCACGACTGCATGTGCAAGCACATACAGCGACGCTCCCACGGCTTGTAGGCACACGGTTTCAGGTACTATTTCACTCCGCTCCCGCGGTACTTTTCACCATTCCCTCACGGTACTATCCGCTATCGGTCACCAGGGAATATTTAGGCTTAACGGGTGGTCCCGCCAGATTCACACGGGATTTCTCGGGCCCCGTGCTACTTGGGTGTCTCTCAAACAAGCCGCTGATGTTTCAGCTACGGGGGTCTTACCCTCTACGCCGGACCTTTCGCATGTCCTTCGCCTACATCAACGGTTTCTGACTCGTCTCACAGCCGGCAGACTGTGAAAGAGAGATCCCACAACCCCGCATACGCAACCCCTGCCGGGTATCACACGTATACGGTTTGGCCTGATCCAGTTTCGCTCGCCACTACTCCCGGAATCACGGTTGTTTTCTCTTCCTGAGGGTACTGAGATGTTTCACTTCCCCTCGTTCCCTCCACACTGCCTATGTGTTCAGCAGCGGGTGACAGCCCATGACGACTGCCGGGTTTCCCCATTCGGAAACCCCCGGATCAAAGTCTGGTTGACGACTCCCCGGGGACTATCGTGGCCTCCCACGTCCTTCATCGGTTCCTGGTGCCAAGGCATCCACCGTGCGCCCTTAAAAACTTGGCCACAGATGCTCGCGTCCACTGTGCAGTTCTCAAACAACGACCAGCCACCCATCACCCTGCTCCGAAGAACAAGTGCACTGGGGCCGGCAACCGAAGGACGACCATGACGGCCGTACCTTCAGATACCCAACAGCGTGCCCGACCCGACCAATTGTTCCTACACGTTCCACGCCGAAGCAGTACTAGTGACCAAACAACTCGCCGTGCCGAATAGTCAACGTTCCACCCATGAGCTGACCACCGTCGAACATTTGCCGACGTAGTGGCTCTGGACCCCTTTGACAGGGTCTAGATGCTCCTTAGAAAGGAGGTGATCCAGCCGCACCTTCCGGTACGGCTACCTTGTTACGACTTCGTCCCAATCGCCAGTCCCACCTTCGACAGCTCCCTCCCACAAGGGGTTGGGCCACCGGCTTCGGGTGTTACCGACTTTCGTGACGTGACGGGCGGTGTGTACAAGGCCCGGGAACGTATTCACCGCAGCAATGCTGATCTGCGATTACTAGCAACTCCGACTTCATGGGGTCGAGTTGCAGACCCCAATCCGAACTGAGACCGGCTTTTTGAGATTCGCTCCGCCTCACGGCATCGCAGCTCATTGTACCGGCCATTGTAGCACGTGTGCAGCCCAAGACATAAGGGGCATGATGACTTGACGTCGTCCCCACCTTCCTCCGAGTTGACCCCGGCAGTCTCCTGTGAGTCCCCATCACCCCGAAGGGCATGCTGGCAACACAGAACAAGGGTTGCGCTCGTTGCGGGACTTAACCCAACATCTCACGACACGAGCTGACGACAGCCATGCACCACCTGTACACCGACCACAAGGGGGGCACCATCTCTGATGCTTTCCGGTGTATGTCAAGCCTTGGTAAGGTTCTTCGCGTTGCGTCGAATTAAGCCACATGCTCCGCTGCTTGTGCGGGCCCCCGTCAATTCCTTTGAGTTTTAGCCTTGCGGCCGTACTCCCCAGGCGGGGAACTTAATGCGTTAGCTGCGGCACCGACGACGTGGAATGTCGCCAACACCTAGTTCCCAACGTTTACGGCGTGGACTACCAGGGTATCTAATCCTGTTCGCTCCCCACGCTTTCGCTCCTCAGCGTCAGTAATGGCCCAGAGATCCGCCTTCGCCACCGGTGTTCCTCCTGATATCTGCGCATTTCACCGCTACACCAGGAATTCCGATCTCCCCTACCACACTCTAGCCTGCCCGTATCGACTGCAGACCCGGGGTTAAGCCCCGGGCTTTCACAACCGACGTGACAAGCCGCCTACGAGCTCTTTACGCCCAATAATTCCGGACAACGCTTGCGCCCTACGTATTACCGCGGCTGCTGGCACGTAGTTAGCCGGCGCTTCTTCTGCAGGTACCGTCACTTTCGCTTCTTCCCTGCTGAAAGAGGTTTACAACCCGAAGGCCGTCATCCCTCACGCGGCGTCGCTGCATCAGGCTTTCGCCCATTGTGCAATATTCCCCACTGCTGCCTCCCGTAGGAGTCTGGGCCGTGTCTCAGTCCCAGTGTGGCCGGTCGCCCTCTCAGGCCGGCTACCCGTCGTCGCCTTGGTAGGCCATTACCCCACCAACTAGCTGATAGGCCGCGGGCTCATCCTTCACCGCCGGAGCTTTCAACCTTCCTCCAGGAGGAGGAAAGTATTATCCGGTATTAGACCCCGTTTCCAGGGCTTGTCCCAGAGTGAAGGGCAGATTGCCCACGTGTTACTCACCCGTTCGCCACTAATCCACCCCGAAGGGCTTCATCGTTCGACTTGCATGTGTTAAGCACGCCGCCAGCGTTCGTCCTGAGCCAGGATCAAACTCTCCGTGAATGTTTTCCCGTAATCGGGGAACACATCACGAGAGCGGAACAACAAAGGTCGGAATAAGACCCGTTGTCCACTGCGTCCTCGCTGTGTTTTTGCCTGCCCAGTCAATGACTCGACAGGACTTTCAAAGGAACCACCAACCTGCCGAAGCAGGCCGGGGTATCAACATATCTGGCGTTGACTTTTGGCACGCTGTTGAGTTCTCAAGGAACGGACGCTTCCTTTGTACTCACCCTCTCGGGCTTTCCTCCGGGCGCTTCCCTTCGGTCTTGCGTTTCCGACTCTATCAGACTCTTTCGTGTCCGATTCCCGGTCGAAGCGGGTCAAGCGATTTTCGCTTTCCAGTTCTTCGCTTTCGCGTTTCCCTTTCCGGCGACTCCGACTTTATCAGAAGTTCTGAGTCGGAATTCCCGCCCCTCTTCGGAAGCTTCTGAGCGCACGAGTGCGCGCGGTGCTTCCCGGTGAGGCGGAGACGTAAACGTACTGGAGCGGGGCGCCCCGATGCAAATCGGGGGCCCCGCTCCTGAGTTCGCGCCTGCCGGAGGGTCAGACCTCGACCACCACGGGCAGGATCATCGGGCGCCGGCGGTAGGTGTCGGAGACCCACTTGCCCACCGTGCGGCGGATCAGCTGCTGGAGCTGGTGGGGCTCCATCACGCCGTCCTGGGCCGACTTGTTGAGCGCCTCTTCGATCTTCGGCACGACCGCGGTGAACGCCGAGTCGTCGATGCCGGAGCCCCGGGCCTGGATGTGGGGGCCGCCCACGATCTTGCCCGAGGTGCTGTCGACGACCAGGAACACCGAGATGATGCCCTCGTCGCCGAGAATGCGGCGGTCCTTGAGCGAGGTCTCGGTGACATCGCCGACCGAGAGGCCGTCGACGTACACGTACCCGGCCTGGACCTTGCCGACGATCTTGGCCTTGCCGTCGATGAGGTCGACGACCACGCCGTCCTCGGCGATGACGATGTGGTCCTTCGGCACCCCGGTGAGGGCACCGAGCTCGGCGTTGGCCCGCAGATGGCGCCACTCGCCGTGGACCGGCATCAGGTTCTTCGGCCGACAGATGTTGTAGAAGTACAGCAGCTCACCGGCCGAGGCGTGGCCCGAGACGTGGACCTTGGCGTTGCCCTTGTGGACGACGTTGGCCCCCCAGCGGGAGAGCCCGTTGATCACGCGGTAGACCGCGTTCTCGTTCCCCGGGATCAGGGACGAGGCCAGGATGACGGTGTCGCCCTGGACGATGCGGATCTGGTGGTCGCGGTTGGCCATCCGGGACAGGGCGGCCATCGGCTCACCCTGCGAACCCGTGCAGACGAGCACGACCTCGTCGTCCGGCAGGTCGTCGAGGGTCTTCACGTCGACGACCAGACCGGCGGGGACCTTCAGGTAACCCAGGTCGCGGGCGATGCCCATGTTGCGGACCATCGAACGTCCGACGAAGGCGACCCGGCGGCCGTACTCGTGAGCGGTGTCCAGGATCTGCTGGATGCGGTGCACATGGCTGGCGAAGCTCGCCACGATGATGCGCTTCTGCGCATTGGCGAAGACGTTGCGCAGAACGTTCTGGATGTCCCGCTCGGGCGGTACGAAGCCCGGCACCTCCGCGTTCGTCGAGTCGGAGAGCAGAAGGTCGATGCCCTCCTCGCTCAGCCGGGCGAAGGCGTGCAGGTCGGTGAGGCGGCCGTCCAGCGGGAGCTGGTCCATCTTGAAGTCGCCGGTGGCGACGGCCATGCCCGCAGGGGTCCGGATGGCGACCGCGAGGGCGTCCGGGATGGAGTGGTTGACCGCGATGAACTCGCAGTCGAAGACCCCGAGGCGTTCGCGCTGCCCCTCCGCGACCTCCAGGGTGTACGGACGGATGCGGTGCTCCTGGAGCTTGGCCTCGATCAGGGCGAGGGTCAGCTTGGAGCCGATCAGCGGGATGTCCGGCTTCAGGCGCAGCAGATACGGGACGCCACCGATGTGGTCCTCGTGGCCGTGCGTGAGAACGATGCCCTCGACGTCGTCGAGGCGGTCCCGGATGGTCGTGAAGTCCGGCAGGATCAGGTCGATGCCGGGCTGCTCCTCCTCGGGGAAGAGGACACCGCAGTCGACGATGAGCAGGCGGCCGCCGTACTCGAAGACCGTCATGTTGCGACCGATCTCGCCGAGGCCGCCGAGCGGGGTGACCCGGAGGGCGCCCTTCGCGAGCTTCGGCGGGGTGCCGAGTTCAGGATGCGGATGACTCAAAAGACTCTCCTTACCACGCGCGCCACGTACCGCTTGGGCACGTGGCGCGCATGTCATTCGTGCACTTGCTGTTGTCTTGGGTGGTGCTGTGGAGCGGGTGTTCCGGTGTTTCTCCGCGCCTTCAGTGGTGAAGCACGTATTCAGTTGTGAAGTCCGTTGTCAGAGCTCTACCCCGCCGGCGGCGAGATCGATCTTGAGCTGGGCGGTCTCCTGCTCGGTGAGCTCGACCAGGGGCAGGCGCAGCGGGCCTGCCGGGAGGCCCTGGAGCGTCAGCGCGGCCTTGGTGGTGATCACACCCTGCGTGCGGAACATCCCGGTGAAGACCGGCAGCAGCTTCTGGTGGATCTCGGTGGCCTTCTGTACGTCCCCGCCGAGGTGGGCCTCGATGAGCGCCCGGAGGTCCGGGGTGACGACGTGCCCGACGACCGAGACGACGCCGACCGCGCCCACCGACAGCAGGGGCAGGTTCAGCATGTCGTCGCCCGAGTACCAGGCGAGACCCGAGCGGGCGATGGCCCAGCTGGCGCGGCCGAGGTCGCCCTTGGCGTCCTTGTTCGCGACGATACGGGGGTGCTCGGAGAGACGCACGAGCGTCTCCGTGTCGATCGGCACACCGCTGCGGCCCGGGATGTCGTACAGCATGACCGGCAGGCCGGTGGCGTCCGCGATGGCGGTGAAGTGCCGCAGCAGGCCCTCCTGCGGCGGCTTGTTGTAGTACGGGGTCACGGCGAGCAGGCCGTGGACACCGCTGCGCTCGGCGGTGCGGGCGAGCTCGATGCTGTGGCGGGTGTCGTTGGTCCCGATGCCGGCGACCACGTGTGCCCGGTCGCCCACCGCTTCGAGGACAGCCCTGACGAGCTGGTCTTTCTCCGCGTCGCTGGTGGTCGGGGACTCGCCGGTGGTGCCGTTGATGATCAGGCCGTCGTTGCCTGCGTCCACCAGGTGGGTGGCGAGCCGCTGCGCGCCCTCGATGTCGAGAGCGCCGTCCGCCGTGAACGGCGTGACCATAGCGGTGAGGACCCGCCCGAAGGGGGTCTGCGGAGTGGAGATCGGAGCCATGGGTAACACGCTACTCGTTGCTCGGCGCACGGTGCCCCCTCGGGGGGACAAGCAAGAGGAGCCCGGCACTGCCTGCTCGGGGGTTCAAGCAGTGCCGGGTCCGTTTGATCAGCCTAGATGAACTTCTCGAAACGCCGCAATACGGACACCGCCCTATGGGGCGACACGTCCATTTTTGTTGAAGGCTGCATGGGTGAGCGGCATGAGGCGCGCCCAGTGGGCCTCCATCTGCTCGCCGACCATCTCGATCTCCCGCTGCGGGAACGACGGCACCTTCGCCATCTCGTGCTGCGTACGCAGGCCGAGGAAATGCATGAGCGAGCGGGCGTTGCAGGTGGCGTACATCGTGGAGAACAGGCCGACCGGGAGCACCGCGCGGGCCACCTCGCGGGCCACGCCCGCCGCCAGCATCTCCTGGTACGCGTCGTAGGCCTGCCGGTAGGAGTCCTCCATGGCGCGGCTGGTGAGCGCGTGCTGCTCCGGGGTGCCCTCGACGAACTCGTACTTGCCGGGCCGGCCCTGCTGGATGAGCTTGCGGGACGTGTCCGGGACGTAGAAGACCGGCTGCAGCTCCCTGTAGCGGCCCGACTCCTCGTTGTACGACCAGCCGACGCGGTGCCGCATGAACTCGCGGAACACGAAGATCGGGGCGCTGATGAAGAAGGTCATCGAGTTGTGCTCGAACGGGCTGCCGTGCCGGTCCCGCATCAGGTAGTTGATGAGCCCCTTCGAACGCTCGGGGTCCTTGGTGACCTCCTCCAGGGACTGCTCGCCGGCCGTGGAGACACGGGCTGCGAACAGTACGTCGGCGTCACCCGCGGCCGATTTCACCAGGTCAACGGTGACATCGCTGCGGAAGTGGGCCTTTGTGGGCTCGGGGGTGTCGGTCACCGACGGGGTCCTTCCAATGGCGTCGCTCGGGCGGCGTCCACTCTACGGGCCGGAACCCCTCGTTCCGCTCGGTGGTGGCCTTCTATGATTTCTTCGGACGAATCGGCGATTCGGGGCACCGATCGGGGTAGTCGTGCGTCTGACTCGGTAGCACCACCCGAAAGAGTTTGAAGGAGAGCCACCCCATGTTCCGCCGGCGTGAATCCGTCCCGTTCTCGTTCGTTGCCGAGGCCGACCGATTCCGCAGTAACGTCACCCCGCCGCCCCGCCCCCGCAGTACCGTCTCCGAGCGGGCGGGACGGGTTCTGGTCGGCCTCGTGGTCGTCGGCGGCCTCGTCGGATCGCTGCTCCTGGGGCTGCCCGCGCTGGGGCCCGAGCAGGCACCGGCACACACGCAGCAGACCGAGGCCGCGCACGGGCGCTGACCCGGACGGACCCCCTGGGGTGGTCGGTCCGGGCATCTCCTCGGTAGCCTCACCGGGCACAGCAATCGAGCGTGCTTGTGAGTGAGGATCAGTCGTGCCCCTGCCCTTCCTGACGGCCGACCGCGCGTTTGACGCGAACGCTGAGGACGTCGCGCTGCCGTTCGACGACCACGACAGCTGGCGGCGGCCCTACCGTCCCGGCCCGTGGCGGGTCGCCGCCGCGGCCGGTCTGCTTCTGCTCGCCTCGTTCATCCTGTTCGCGGGGATGATCATCGCGTTCGCCGGAGCGCTGCCCGGGGCGGGGGCGTGCGTCGCGCTCGCCCTCGCGATCATCCTGTCCGCGCTGCGGATGCTGCGCATCGGTGCCTGGGTGAGCCGGCACGGTGTGCGCCGTGTGGGCTTCTTCCGGACGACGACCGTGCCGTGGAACGGGGCGACGGCCGTACGGACGGTGCAGCAGCCGGTGAAGTGGCTCGGGCTCCCCCGTACCGTGCAGGGGCAGGCGCTGATCGTCGTCCGCAAGGGCGGGGACGCGGTGCCGCCGCTGCTGACGGACTCCAACGCGGATTTTCTTGCGCGGGGGGAGGCGTTCGATCGTGCCGCGGACACGATTGAGGCGTGGGGGGATGAGTACCGGGTGGGCTAGCGGTACGTCGTGCGTGGCCGTCCGGTGAGGGAGTGTCCTCAATCGCCGGACGGCTCTTTTTTTGTCCTCAAACGCCGGACGGGCTGGGATGTTCGCCCGACGGGGTGGGGTGTTCACCGGACGGGGTGGGGTGTTCGCCCGACGGGGTGGGGTGTTCGCCGGACGGGCTGGGGTGATCGCCCGACAGCGTGGGGTAGCGGCCCGGCAGCGTGGGTGGCCGCCCGGCCAGGTGGAGTGGCCGCCCGAGAGCGTGGGAGGGCTTCCGGGTGGGGTGGCCGCCCGAGAGCGTAGGAGGGCTTCCGGGTGGGGTGGGGGGCTTTCGCTACGAGCCGGAGGGCTCGGGGGACGGGCTGGATGGTTCGGGGGACGGGCTGGATGGTTCGGGGGACGGGCTGGATGGTTCGGGGGACGGGCTGGATGGTTCGGGGGACGGGCTGGATGGTTCGGGGGACGCCGCGGATCTGTGCAGGGCGATGGCTCGTTGCATGGCCTTGCGGGCTCGGGGGGTGTCGCGGGCGTCCTGGTAGGCGACGGCCAGGCGGAACCAGCAGCGCCAGTCGTCCGGGGCGTCCTCCGTCTCCTCCCGGCGGCGTTCGAACACCGCGTCGGCGGAGGCGCGGTCGATCCGGCCGCTGGGCGTACGCAGCAGTTCGTCGACCGGCAGGCCGCCCTCCGCGTCCAGCTCGGCGGCCAGGGCGTTGGCCCTGCGGACGAACTGGGTGTTCTTCCACAGGAACCAGACGCCGATCGCCGGCAGGACCAGCACGGCGACCCCGAAGGTCACGGTGATCAGCGTGCCGTGCTCGATGAGCAGGACGCCACGGCTGCCGACCAGGACGAAGTAGAAGACCAGGACGGCAGCGGTGACGACGTAAGTGATCTTTGCGCGCATGGCGGGGCCAGTCAGTTCAGGTCGAGGAAGTGTTCCAGGCCGAACGTGAGGCCGGGAGTGGTCACCACGCGGCGGGCGCCGAGCAGGATGCCCGGCATGAAGCTGCTGTGGTGCAGGGAGTCGTGCCGGATGGTGAGGGTCTCGCCCTCGCCGCCGAGCAGCACCTCCTGGTGGGCCAGGAGGCCGCGGAGCCGGACCGAGTGGACCGGGATGCCGTCGACGTCGGCGCCGCGTGCTCCGTCCAGCGCGGTGCTGGTGGCGTCCGGCTGGGGGGCGCGGTCCGCCTCGCGGCGGGCGGCGGCGATCAGCTGGGCGGTGCGGGCGGCGGTGCCCGAGGGGGCGTCGGCCTTGTTCGGGTGGTGCAGCTCGATGACCTCGACGGACTCGAAGTAGCGGGCCGCCTGCTGGGCGAACTTCATGGTGAGGACCGCGCCGATGGAGAAGTTCGGCGCGATGAGCACACCGGTCTCCGGGGAGGCGGAGAGCCAGGTGTTCAGCTGCGCGAGCCGTTCGTCGGTCCAGCCGGTGGTGCCGACCACCGCGTGGATGCCGTGGCCGACGCAGTACTCGAGGTTCTCCATCACCGACGCGGGCGTGGTCAGCTCGACGGCGACCTGGGCACCGGTCTCCGCGAGGGTCTCCAGCTTGTCGCCCCGGCCGAGTGCGGCCACCAGCTCCAGGTCGTCGGCGGCCTCGACGGCTCGTACCGCTTCGGCGCCGATACGGCCCCTGGCGCCGAGAACGGCCACGCGCAGCTTGCTCATTGCTCTGCTTCCTTACGGGAGGATCTGGGCACGGAGGTTTTAGGCGACCGCTTCGTGGAGACGGGCGGCCTGCTTGTCCTTGAGCGGTCCGATGACGGACAGCGAGGGGCGGTGTCCGAGGATCTCGCCCGCCACCGAGCGGATGTCGTCCGGTGTCACCTCGCCGATACGGGTCAGCATCTCGTCGACCGACATCTGCTCGCCCCAGCACAGCTCGCTCTTGCCGAGGCGGTTCATCAGCGCGCCGGTGTCCTCCAGGCCGAGGACGGTGGAGCCGGAGAGCTGGCCGATGGCGCGGCCGATCTCCTCGTCGCTCAGCCCGTCCGATGCGACCCGGTCGAGCTCGTCGCGGCAGATCTTCAGGACGTCGTGTACCTGGCTCGGGCGGCAGCCCGCGTACACGCCGAACAGGCCGCAGTCCGCGAAGCCGGAGGTGTACGAGTAGACGCTGTAGGCGAGGCCGCGCTTCTCCCGTACCTCCTGGAAGAGGCGGGAACTCATGCCGCCGCCCAGGGCGGTGCTGAGGACGCCGAGGGCCCAGCGGCGCTCGTCGGTACGGGCCAGTCCGGGCATGCCGAGAACCACGTGCGCCTGCTCGGTCTTGCGGCCCAGCAGCTCGACCTGACCGGCCGTGCGCAGGGTGCGGGAGCCCTCGCGGGGCGCCGTGGGGACGGCGTCCGTACGGGAGAGCGCGCCGGCCCGTTCGAAGGCCTTGCGGACCTGGCGTACGACGGTGGCGTGGTCGATGTTGCCCGCGGCGGCCACGACCAGGCGGGTCGGGTCGTAGTGCTTCTTGTAGAAGCGGGAGATCTGGCCCCGGTTCAGGGCGTTGATCGTGTCGACCGTGCCGAGGACGGGGCGGCCGAGCGGGGTGTCACCGAGCAGCGTGTGCGCGAACAGGTCGTGCACGCAGTCGCCCGGGTCGTCCTCCGTCATCGCGATCTCTTCGAGGATGACACCGCGCTCGGCGTCGACGTCCTCGGCGGCGATCAGCGAGCCGGTCAGCATGTCGCAGACGACGTCGATGGCCAGCGGCAGGTCCGTGTCGAGGACCCGCGCGTAGTAGCAGGTGTACTCCTTCGCCGTGAAGGCGTTCATCTCGCCGCCGACCGCGTCGATGGCGGAGGAGATGTCGAGGGCACTGCGCCGGGCGGTGCCCTTGAACAGGAGGTGTTCGAGGTAGTGCGTCGCGCCGTTCAGGGCGGGCGTCTCGTCGCGTGATCCGACGTTGGCCCAGATGCCGAAGGTGGCGGAGCGTACGGAGGGCAGGGTCTCGGTGACGATGCGCAGGCCGCCGGGGAGGACCGTGCGGCGGACCGTGCCGATGCCGTTGCTGCCCTTGAGAAGCGTTTGGGTACGGGCGACGGCCCGCCCCTCAGAGGAGGGGCGGGCCGTCGTCACGGAACTACGGGACGTCACTTGTCGGTGTCGTCCTTCTTCTCGTCCTCTTCGCCCTCGATGACGGGGATGAGGGAGAGCTTGCCGCGGGAGTCGATCTCCGCGATCTCGACCTGGACCTTGGCGCCGACGCCGAGCACGTCCTCGACGTTCTCCACGCGCTTGCCACCGGCGAGCTTGCGGATCTGCGAGATGTGCAGCAGGCCGTCCTTGCCCGGCATGAGCGACACGAACGCACCGAAGGTGGTGGTCTTGACGACCGTACCCAGGTAGCGCTCGCCGACCTCCGGCATGGTCGGGTTGGCGATCGCGTTGATCGTGGCGCGGGCGGCCTCGGCCTGCGAGCCCTGCTGGGCACCGATGTAGATGGTGCCGTCGTCCTCGATCGTGATGTCGGCGCCGGTGTCCTCCTGGATCTGGTTGATCATCTTGCCCTTGGGGCCGATGACCTCACCGATCTTGTCCACCGGGATCTTGACGGTGATGATCCGCGGGGCGTTCGGGGACATCTCGTCCGGGACGTCGATGGCCTCGTTCATCACGTCGAGGATGTGGAGGCGGGCGTCGCGGGCCTGCTTCAGCGCGGCGGCCAGGACCGAGGCGGGGATGCCGTCGAGCTTGGTGTCGAGCTGGAGCGCGGTGACGAACTGCTTCGTACCGGCGACCTTGAAGTCCATGTCACCGAACGCGTCCTCGGCACCGAGGATGTCGGTGAGGGCGACGTAGTGGGTCTTGCCGTCGATCTCCTGCGAGATCAGACCCATGGCGATACCGGCGACAGCGGCCTTGAGGGGCACACCGGCGTTCAGCAGCGACATGGTGGAGGCGCAGACCGAACCCATGGACGTCGAGCCGTTGGAGCCCAGCGCCTCGGAGACCTGGCGGATCGCGTAGGGGAACTCCTCGCGCGACGGCAGCACCGGCACGATCGCGCGCTCGGCGAGCGCGCCGTGGCCGATCTCGCGGCGCTTGGGCGAGCCCACGCGGCCGGTCTCACCGACGGAGTACGGCGGGAAGTTGTAGTTGTGCATGTAGCGCTTGCGGGTCACCGGGGAGAGGGTGTCCAGCTGCTGCTCCATACGGAGCATGTTGAGGGTGGTGACGCCCAGGATCTGGGTCTCGCCACGCTCGAACAGCGCCGAGCCGTGCACGCGCGGGATGGCCTCGACCTCGGCGGCGAGCGTACGGATGTCCGTGACGCCACGGCCGTCGATGCGGACCTTGTCCTTGATGACGCGCTCGCGGACCAGCTTCTTGGTCAGCGCGCGGTAGGCACCGGAGATCTCCTTCTCGCGGCCCTCGAAGGCCGGGAGGAGCTTCTCGCCCGCGATCTCCTTGATGCGGTCGAGCTCCGCCTCGCGCTCCTGCTTGCCGGCGATGGTGAGCGCCTTGGCCAGCTCGGTGCTGACGGCCTTGGTGAGGGCCTCCAGGACGTCGTCCTGGTAGTCGAGGAAGACCGGGAACTCGCCGGTGGGCTTGGCGGCCTTGGCGGCGAGGTCGGACTGGGCCTTGCAGAGCACCTTGATGAAGGGCTTCGCGGCTTCCAGACCGGCGGCGACGACCTCTTCGGTCGGGGCCTCGGCGCCGTCCTTGACGAGCTGGATGGTCTTCTCGGTGGCCTCGGCCTCGACCATCATGATCGCGACGTCGCCGTCCTCCAGGACGCGGCCCGCGACGACCATGTCGAAGACGGCGTCCTCGAGCTCGGTGTGCGTCGGGAAGGCGACCCACTGGCCCTTGATCAGGGCGACGCGGGTGGCGCCGATCGGGCCGGAGAAGGGCAGGCCCGCCAGGATCGTGGAGGCGGAGGCGGCGTTGATCGCGACCACGTCGTACAGGTGGTCGGGGTTGAGCGCCATGATCGTCTCGACGATCTGGATCTCGTTGCGCAGGCCCTTCTTGAAGGAGGGGCGCAGCGGGCGGTCGATCAGGCGGCAGGTGAGGATCGCGTCCTCGGAGGGGCGGCCCTCCCGGCGGAAGAAGGAGCCGGGGATCTTGCCGGCGGCGTACTGCCGCTCCTCGACGTCCACCGTGAGGGGGAAGAAGTCGAGGTTGTCCTTGGGCCGCTTGGAAGCGGTGGTGGCCGACAGCACCATGGTGTCGTCGTCCAGGTACGCGACGGCGGAGCCGGCGGCCTGCTTGGCCAGGCGGCCCGTCTCGAAGCGGATGGTGCGGGTGCCGAAGGTGCCGTTGTCGATGACGGCCTCGGCGTAGTGGGTCTCGTTCTCCACTAGTGAATTCTCCATACTCGTCGTCTTTCGTCCGGGCGCCCGTGTGGCGCCGGACGGAGCGGAGAGGCGTGCCGTGTGTGCGGGGCCGGTCTTCGATCGAAGCTCCCGGGCATTGTCCCGGGGGCCACTACCGAGGACCGGCGGCGGCCGTGCGGCGCCTCTCCTCGTCTGTTGTTGTACGTCCAGGTTACTGAGGTTGCCCCCGGTCCCGCACGTACGGCAAAGGGAGCGGCCCCCTGAGTGAGGGAACCGCTCCCTTGCGCAGCGTCCTTACTTGGCGCCGCCGGCCGCACCGCGGCGGATGCCGAGGCGGTCGACGAGCGCACGGAAGCGCTGGATGTCCTTCTTGGCCAGGTACTGCAGGAGGCGGCGACGCTGGCCGACCAGGATCAGCAGACCACGACGGGAGTGGTGGTCGTGCTTGTGCGTCTTGAGGTGCTCCGTCAGGTCCGAGATGCGGCGCGAGAGCATGGCGACCTGGACCTCGGGGGATCCGGTGTCGCCCTCCTTCTGCGCGAACTCGGACATGATCTGCTTCTTCGTAGCGGCGTCGAGCGGCACGCGTACTCCTCTTGGTCTTCGATGCGCCCACGAGTGCCCCTGGTCTTGTTCTCAGGGGAGCTTGGGTGACTCGGGAGCGAGGGTCCGATGAGCGCAGTTCCCAGAGCGAACCGGGAACGCGTACACAAACGGCCACAGCCAGACTACCAGCCGCCCGGACCGGCCCCGACGGGTGTCAGCCGGTGAGGGCCCTCGCGCGCGTGTAGAGGCCGAGGACCGCGAGGCAGAGCGGCACGAGCGAGAGCAGGAGCGCGCTCTCCGCCAGGTCGAGGAATCTCCCCCAGAACGGGGAGAGCCCCTTGCGCGGGACGGACGCTCCGGCGGCGGTGAGGAGTACGGCGCCCGCGGCGAGCGCCGCGCACAGTCCGAGCGTACGGGGATGGGGGGCCGGGCCACTTCCGTCGGCGGCCAGGGCGAGGCCGGTGACCAGGGCGGCGAGGGCTCCGATGCCCGCGGCCAGCAGGCAGACGACCTGGGCGGTGTAGCGGAAGAGGCGGGCGCGCAGCAGCAGCGCGAGCCCGGCGGTGAGGGCGAGGAGACGGCCCCAGGGATCGCCGGACGCGCCGAGTACGGCGGCGGCCGCCGCGGCCAGGCCCGCACAGCCGCCGGCCAGCCCGAGCAGCAGTTCGTGGCCGCGCCGGGCCCGGTCCGTGACGAGACGGGTGTCGACGGGGTCGACGGGTGGGCCCGCGTCCGCCTCCGGGTCCGTCTCCGCGCCGGCGGGCGGGCCGTCGGGCCGCGGCGGGGCGTACCCGATGGGGAGCCGGGCGAAACGGGCGGAGAGGCCGGGCAGGAACGCGATGAGGCCGAGGGCCGCGGGGACGCAGACGGCGGCCGTGGCGGTGGCGGAGGCCTCGGTGAGGATCGCGGCGAAGGAGGCCAGCGCGCCGGTGCCCGCGAGGAAGGCCGCGCCGACGAAGGGTGCGTCGCCGCACGGGGTGAGCGCGGTCAGGACCGCGGCGGCGACGAGTACGGCGGCGCAGCCGAGCAGGAACTGCAGGCGTCCCGCACCCCGGTCCGGGTCGGGGGCGATGAGGCCTGAGCCGGCGAGGAGGACGAGGGGCAGCGCCCCGAGGCCGAGCGCGGCGGCGGTGGCACGGTCGGCGTGGACCCGGGCGCGTACCACCGCGACGGCCGGCAGCAGGAGACCCGCGATCCCCGCGACGGCTCCCGGCGGCCCGTGCATGTCGTGGCGGACCGGGTCGGCCTGCCACAGGACGAGGGCCGCCAGGAGGAGGAGCAACGCGCCGGCCGCCGGGGCCGCGCCGCGCAGCAGGTCGTCGCTCCACAGGCGGCGGTCGCGGCCGGCGGCGGAGGCGACGGCGTCCGCCACGTCGTCGAAGACGGGCGGGGGCAGCGAGGCGGCTAAGGGGCGCAGGGTGAGGAGTTCGCCGTCGAGAACGCGCTGGGCGGCAAGGGTGCGGTCGCCGTCCAGGACCGTGCCGTCGAGCCGCACGAGGTGGTGGCCGGTGGGTGCGGTGGGGGCCCCGGCCGGACCGGTGAGGCGCAGGATCTCCGGCCAGATGTCGGCGGCGGCGATGTCCTCGGGCAGGGCGACGTCGATCCGAGTGTCGGGCGTGACGACGGTGACGCGGCAGAAGCCGGTCGTTGCGGTCGGACTCACGTGTCAGGGGCCCCTGTTCGTCACTGGTCGGCGGTGTCCGCACGATGGGCGGGCCACCCTAGCGGGCGGATCGGGGCGAAGCCTGACAGTGCGTAGGATCACGGGCGCTTCGAGCGGGGGCCGTGGGGGGCTGCTCCTCCTGTGTGCGGCCCGGCCGCCTCGCGCTTCCCCCCTTCACCTCGCCCCACACCCGCCCGTACCCAAGGATCGATGCACCGGTGAGCCAGATCGTCGTGAAGCGTCCGCCCCGCCTCCTGCCGCCGGAAGTTCCCACGAAAGAGGTGTTGTTGGAGCCTCCTCCGGTGCTGCCGCGCGGGCAGCGGGAGGGGGTGCTGATGCAGCTTCTTCCGGTGCTGGGCATGGGGGCGTCGGTGGTGTTCTTCTTCTCGCCGCAGGCGCCGCGGTTCATGCGGGTGATGGGTGTGCTGATGCTGCTGTCGACGCTGGCGATGGCGGTGGCCCAGGTCGTCCGGTACCGGCGTGGGACGCAGGGGCGGACGGCGGATGTGCGGCGCGACTATCTCGCCCGGCTGGCGCGGGCCCGCCGTGCGGTGCGGCGGACGGCCCGGGCGCAGCGCGACGGCCTGCTGTACACGCATCCCGCGCCGGACCAGCTGTGGTCGGTGGTCGCCGAGGGCCGCCGGGTGTGGGAGCGGCGGTCCGGGGACGCGGACTTCGGGCTGGTGCGGATCGGGCTCGGCCGGCAGCCGCTGGCCGTCCCCCTGTGCGCGCCCGAGGAGGTGCCGGGTGAGCCGGAGCCGGTGTGCGCGGACGCGGTGCGGCGGTTCGTGGCGGTGCACGCCGCGTTGGACGGGCTGCCGCTGTGCGTTCCGCTGCGGGAGGTGTACCGGGTGCGGCTGGGCGGTTCCGCGGATCCGGTGCGGGCGGTGGCGCGGGCCCTGGTGGCCCAGCTGGTCACGTTGCACTCGCCGCGGGATCTGGTGGTGGCGGTGGTGGCGGCGCCGGACGCGGTGGGGTGCTGGGACTGGGTGAAGTGGCTGCCGCACGTCCAGGTGCCGGGTGAGGCCGACGGGGCCGGTGCGAAGCGGCTGTTCGCGCGGGAGCCGGCCGGTCCGGAGTCTGTGCTCGGCGGTCTGCTGGAGGGGCGGGGGCGCTTCGGGTCGAAGGGGGCGCCGGCGGACCGGCCGCATGTGGTGGTGGTCCTGGACGGGGCGGCGCCCGGTGCGGTGCTGGGTGCGGCCGGGGGTGTGCAGGGGGTGACGCTGGTCGAGGTGGTCCCGGGTGAGGCGGAGGGGCCGCCCGGTGCGCTGTGCGTGCGGGTGGGGTCCGGGTCGCTGAAGGTGGGGTCCGGGGTGGGGGTGCCGGACGGGCTCTCGCTGCCGGCGGCGGAGGCGCTGGCCCGGCGGCTGGCCCCGTTGCGGGCCGGTGGGCGGGACGGGGACGGACCGCTGTCGGCCGAGCCGGCCTTCACGGAACTGCTGGAGCTGGGCGACGCGGGTGCGGTGGAGGTCGCGCGGACGTGGCGGGCACGTCCGGTGGCGGAGCGGCTGCGGGTGCCCATCGGGGTGGGTGAGGACGGCGGCCCTGTGGTGCTGGACCTGAAGGAGTCGGCGCTCGACGGGATGGGGCCGCACGGTCTGTGTGTGGGAGCGACCGGTTCGGGGAAGTCCGAACTGCTGCGGACGCTGGTGCTCGGTCTCGCGGTCACCCATCCCTCCGAGACGCTGAACTTCGTGCTCGCCGACTTCAAGGGCGGGGCGACGTTCGCCGGGATGGCGGGGCTGCCGCACGTGGCCGCCGTCATCACCAACCTCTCCGACGATCTGGCGCTGGTCGACCGCATGGGCGACGCGCTGCGCGGAGAACTCCAGCGCCGTCAGGAGCTGCTGCGGGCGGCGGGCAACTTCGCCGGTGTCCACGACTACGAGCGGGCGCGGGCGGCGGGAGCGGCGCTGGAGCCGCTGCCCTCCCTGGTGCTGGTGATCGACGAGTTCTCCGAACTGCTCGCCGCGAAACCCGACTTCATCGATGTGTTCATCCGGATCGGCCGCATCGGCCGGTCGCTGGGTGTGCATCTGCTGCTGGCGTCCCAGCGCCTCGAAGAGGGGAGGCTGCGGGGCCTGGAGACGTATCTCTCGTACCGGATCGGGCTGCGGACGTTCTCCGCGGAGGAGTCCCGTGCGGCGCTGGGTGCGCCGGACGCTTACGACCTGCCGCCGGTGCCCGGTTCGGGGTTTCTGAAGGCCGGCACGCGGGAAATGACGCGCTTCAAGGCGGCGTACGTCTCGGGGCCGTACCGGCCCGACGGTCTCGGGCCGGCGGTGGGACAGGTGCCGGGCGGCCGGGCGGCGGCGCTGTTCAGCGCGCTGCCGGTGCCGGTGGCGGAGGCGCCCGTCGTCCCGGCCGCTCCCCCGGTGCGCGAGGAGGACGCCCTCGCCGACACGGTGCTGGACGTGGTGGTGCGGCGGCTGGAGGGGCAGGGGGTGCCCGCCCATCAGGTGTGGCTGCCCCCGCTGGACCGGGCGCCCGGTCTCGACGAGCTGCT
The DNA here is from genome assembly GCA_036226585.1 of Streptomyces sp. NBC_00708. Lineage (GTDB taxonomy): Bacteria > Actinomycetota > Actinomycetes > Streptomycetales > Streptomycetaceae > Streptomyces. Next base: position 5,368,921 of record CP108997.1, on the reverse strand, counting down.
GCCGGATCTCGCGACCGATCCGGAGCGCGGGTTCACCTGTACGAGGGACGGCGGGCTGACCGTGCCGCTCGGGGTCGTCGACAAACCGTTCGAGCAGCGGCGCGAGGTGCTGCGCCGGGACTTCTCGGGGGCGGCGGGACACATGCTGGTGGTCGGCGGGCCGCAGTCCGGCAAGTCGACGGTGCTGCGCACGCTGGTCCTGTCCTTCGCGCTCACCCACACCCCGCGCGAGGTCCAGTTCTACGGGCTCGACTTCGGCGGTGGCGGGCTCGCGGCGCTGTCGGGGCTGCCGCACGTGGGGCAGATCGCCTCCCGGCTGGACCCCGAGCGGGTGCGGCGTACGGTCGCCGAGGTGGCGGGGGTGCTGCGGGGGCGCGAGGAGCTGTTCCGCGCGCGGGGCATCGGCTCCATGGCCGCGTACCGGCGGGAACGGGCCCGGGGCGGGCCGGCCGGTGAGCCGTGGGGCGATGTGTTCCTGGTGGTCGACGGCTGGGGCGGTTTCCGTACGGAGTACGAGGAACTGGAGCCGGTCGTCACCGATATCGCCGCCCGGGGCCTGGGTTACGGGGTGCATGTGGTCCTCACGGCCGCCCGCTACCTGGAGGTGCGGGCCGCGCTCAAGGACCAGCTGACCGGGCGGCTCGAACTGCGGCTCGGTGACGTGTCGGACTCCGAGTTCGACCGGAAGGCCGCCGCCCAGGTGCCCGCCGGTGTGCCGGGGCGCGGCCAGGTGGCGGAGCGGCTGCACTTCATGGCCGCCCTGCCGTGCACCGGCCCGGCGGACGACGCGGCCTGTATCGCCGGCCGTACGGCGGCCCTGGTCGGCCGGGTGCGGGCGGACTGGGCGGGTCCGCCGGCACCTCCCGTACGGCTGCTGCCCGCCGTGCTGCCGGCCGAGCGGCTGCCCAAGGGGGACGAGTTCCCGGAGCGGGGCGTCGCGATCGGCATCGCCGAGAGCGATCTGGAGCCGGTGTTCGTCGACTTCGACACCGATCCCTTTCTGCTGGTCTTCGGTGACGGCGAATCGGGGAAGACGGCGCTGCTGCGTCTGCTCGTCCGGCAGATCGCCCGCCGCTACTCCCCCGACGAGGCGAAGCTCGTGGTCGGTGACTACCGGCGGGGGCTGCTGGGCGCGCTGCCGGAGAGCCATCTGCTGGAGTACGCGCCCTCCCCGGACACGCTGAGGACGCATATGGAGGCGCTGGCCGGGGTGTTCGCGCGGCGCCGGCCGCCTGCGGATGTCACGCCCCGGCAGCTGCGGGAGCGCAGTTGGTGGACGGGCCCGCGGATCTTCGTCGTCGTCGACGACTACGACCTGGTCGCGACGGGTACGGGCAGCCCGCTGGCCGCGCTGGCGGAGTGTCTGCCGTTCGCACGGGACACCGGGGTGCGCTTCGTCGTCGCGCGCGGCTGCGCCGGTGCCTCGCGGGCGATGTACGAGCCCTTCCTGCAGCGGGTCAGGGAGTTGGGCGCGCAGGGTGTGGTGCTGTCCGGCGATCCGGCGGAGGGCGATCTCGTCGGGTCGGTGCGCGGGCGGCCGATGCCGCCGGGGCGCGCGTGCCTGGTGACCCGGCGCGGCGGGAACAGGCTGGTGCAGACGGGCTGGCTTCCGGAGCGGGGTTGAGCGTTGCCGGGGCGGGGAAACGGCCGGTCGCCGGGGTTCGGCGGACCGGCTTCCCCGCCGCCGCGTTGCCTGTACGGTGCCGTGCAGAGCCAGGTACGGAAAGGAACCCTCACGATGGGCACGCAGGCAGAGAAGGACGAGCTGTACGCACGCGACATCTCCGGGGTGGAGTGGACGAGTGCGCCCGGGACCGAGCAGGACGAGGAGCGCGTCGAGATCGCGCACCTTCCCGGTGGCGGGGTGGCCATGCGGTCCTCGTTGGACCCGGACACCGTGCTCAGGTACACGGAGGCGGAGTGGCACGCCTTCGTCCTGGGGGCCAGGGACGGCGAGTTCGACCTGAACTAGTCGGGGCCGGGGTACGCGTGGGGCACGTTCGGGTGAACGTGCCCCTTCGTGCGTCCGGCCGGCCCGGCCCGGCTCAGTAGGCCTCGGTGAACAGGCGTGAGGAGCGCAGGTCCGTGGCCCGGTAGTGGTCCTTGCCGGTCTCGATGAGCCTCGCGACCTCTTCCAGCCGGCCCCTCATGTGGTCCGCCTTGTTCCGGTACTTGTGCTGGAGGGTCACGTACTCGGCGTGTGCCTGGCCGTCCCAGGTGTCGGTGACGACCTTGAGCGCGCCGTCCATCTCCTCCAGGTCCCGGCAGATGTTCCGCGAGACCGCGCGGATGCGGTTGGCGACCTCCTGGACGCTCTCGTACCTGACCTTGGTGTGCGGGTCGTGCCCCATCGGGTCTCCTCTGGTCGTGTCGGGGGAACGGCGTCCGGTTCAGACGCCGTTCAGGGCGGAGGAGCCGCCCGCGGAGGCCGGTTCCCGTACCGCCTTGAAGGCCGCGCGGACCTCCTCGTCGTTGGCGTTGCTGAGGTTGCGGGTGCCGTCCACGGCGTGCAGCAGTACGCCGAGCAGGCGGCGGATCTCGTCGTGGTCCTCGTTGACGACGAGCTGGGCGGAGGTGAATCCGGAGGCGCCGGCACCGGTCCAGCCGGCCCCGACCGTCGCGAGGACGTCGGCCAGCTCCCGGGCCTGGCGCGACACCGCCTCGGCCGTGTGGACGATCTTGTTCCTGGCCTGGACGACCGGATCGTCGGCAAGCGCGAATCCACTGGCGGGGCTGGTCATATGAGGTCCTCTCGCTGGGCCGTTCAGGCGGCTCAGGCTAGTCAGTCCGGCGCCCCGCCCCGGCCACCGCCGAGGCGCCACGCGGGCTCGCCGAGCGGGCCCGCCGGGGTCCTCCGGCTCACCTCGTACGACGTCCGCGCAGGTCCCGGGCGACGGCCGCCGCGCCCGCCACCGCACCGGTCAGCAGGAGCGTGAGGGCCATGGCCCAGGCGGCGTAGCGCCGGTCGCGCTCCTCCCGGGTATCCGCCGCGGACAGGGGCGCCGGGTCGGGTGCCCGGACGCCGGCGGGCGGCGCGTCGGGGTGCGGGGCGTCCTGCGGGGCGTCGTCCCCGGACAGCGCGCGGACCGGGTCGACTACACCCCATCCGACGAAGTCGTCACGGCCGTTGACGGAGCGTTCCGCGGTCTGTTCGATACGGGCGGCGATCTGCCGGGCCGTCCAGCGCGGGTACCTGGCGCGCATCAGTGCGGCGACCGCGCTGACGTACGGGGCGGAGAAGCTCGTTCCGCTGTCGGCGCAGTGGCCGTGCCCGGGGACGGTGGAGACGATGTCGACGCCCGGCGCGGCGACGTCGACGAAACCGCCGGGCCGGGAGAAGGGGGCGCGTTCGTTGTCGCGGCCGGACGCGCCGACGGCGAGGACGCCGTCGAAGGCGGCGGGATAGGTGGGCGTGCGGGCGCCGTCCGCGCCCTCGTTGCCGGCGGAGGCGACGACCACGATGTCCCGGCGGACGGCCTCGGCGACCGCGCGGGCCAGGACCGAGCCCGCGGTCTGCGGCCGGGTGGTCTCCTGCGAGATGTTGATGACCTGGGCGCCCCGGGCGACGGCGTGGAGAATCGCGGCGGCCATCGACGCATCGGTGCCGCTGTCGCGCGCGTCGTTCTGGCGGACGGGGACGAGGGTCGCCCCGGGGGCGAGCCCGACGAAGCCGGTCCCTTCGCGGGGGCGGGCGGCGATGATGCCGGCGACCTCGGTGCCGTGGCCCACCGCGTCGTCGGTGCCGTCGCCGCCGCCCAGGGTGTCGGCGCCGGCGGAGGCGTCGACCGCGCCGGCGAGCTGCGGATGGGTGTCGTCCACCCCGGTGTCGATGACGGCGACGCGGACGCCCTCGCCCCGGGTGTCGTGCCACAGCTCGTCCAGGAGCACCCGCTGCAACGACCAGGGGCGGCCCTCGAACTGCCGTTTCGCCGGGAAGGCGCATCCGCCTCCGTCCGGGCCGGTGGCCCCGCGTGCCGGCTGGGCGGAGGCCAGGGTGGTGAACACGGCAAGGGTCGCGCCCAGCCTCTTCGTCGTCCGGTACGCCATGGGTCCTCGTTCTCCTCGGCCGTCAGGAACCCTGCGGGCGGCGCGCGCCGCTGGTGTCGAGCCGTGGGCCCCGGGGAAGGAACTCCGACCATGCGGCCGGTACGAGGGCGGGTCGCACCCGGCCGTAGCCGAGCCGGATCTGCGCCTCGTTGCCCCGCCCCGGCACGCCGGACGCGCTCGGGCCCTGGGGTGGGCCGCCGGACTCGGAGTGGCCGGCATCGCCGTCGCCGTTCCCCTGAACCGCGTACCTCAATCCGGTGTCCGTCACCAGGAAGAGTGACCCGTCGGGCCTGGTCTGCCGGCCCCGCACCTGGGTGTACAGAAGCCCGCTGCCGGGGGTCACGTACGTGCTCGTGCCGCCCGCGCCGACGGACGCGGGGTACGCGGTGCCCGCCCAGGTGCTCAGGGTGGTGCGGCCCTCGCCGTCGGTCCCGCGCAGTACGGAGCAGACGGTGTTCCGGCGGGTGCTGTCGACCCGGACGGCCCGGTGCGCGGGCCAGTGCGCGGCCTGGCCCGCGAAGGGCGCGGGGTCGGGCACGAAGTCCTGGAGCCCGGCGGGGTACGCCGCGCCGGCCTGGTCGAGGGCGGCGGTCTGCGGGGAGTTGATGAGCAGCCAGGCGGTGAACTCCGAGACCCGCTGGACCCGTCCGCCGAGCACCACGTGGTAGGCGGTGCCCGCGCCGGTCCTGGTCCGCAGCACCGCGCCGATCCGGTTCTCGCGCGCGGACAGGTGGCCCTCGACGCGGGCCGGGGCGCCGGCCTGCCCGGGGATCACGGGGAAGGCGACCGGGCTGCCCGTGTGCAGGGTGGCGAGCCAGTCGCCGGTGACGGGCCTCGGCGGGGCGCCGCCGACCAGGGCGTCGGTGAGGTGCCCTCGGTCGGCGGGCCGTTCGTCGACGCGGTATTTGGTGCCCCGGGCGTCGACGAGGTACCGGGTGCCGTGCGGGTCCCGCACATAGAGCACCTGGCCGCCGGTGAGCCGGTCCGGGCCCTCGGTCAGCCGGTAGTCGCGGGCGGCGAGGACGAAGCCGGCCTTCTCCACCTCGGCCCCCTCGCCTCCCTGCCGTACGCAGACGGCCCACCGCTTCGCGGTGCCCGCGTCCTCCTTGCCGGGGAGCCGGTCGGGGGCGTACGGAATGCCCAGGACCGGGCCGCGCGGCGGCCTGCCCGCGTCGAGGACGTCGTCGGCGACCTGCACGACGCCGTAGGTGTCCGGGGCGAGCAGCAGCCGGGCCGACGCGAGGTTCAGCACCGGGTGCAGCCGGGTACGGCGATGGGTGCCCCGGCCGGTGGTGAGCACCACGTAGCGGGTGGTGGAGGTCTTGCCGACGACGACGTTGACGCCGGGGCGGTCCCAGTCCTTCGGCACGGCCGGACGGAACATGCCGTAGGCCCCGAAGCCCGCGAGGAGCAGAGCGCCGGTGAGGACGCCCGGCAGCACGGCGCGCAGCGGGCGCGGGGCGCCCTCGTCGGAGCCGGAGGCCGAGGGCTGGAGAAAGGCGGCCAGAGTCCGCCTCTTCGCAAATGTGTACGCGTTCAGCTCGTCCCGTCGGGTCGCCATGCCTCGGTCCGCCCTCCCTGTCCGCCCGTGCCGCACACCGACGGCCGCTCACCCCGCGCACCCCCGGCGGGGCTTCCCGCTGTCGGCGACCACTATGCCGCCTGCGCCTGGCTGTTGACCGGAGACCGGTACGCTGTGCGGTCCCGCCGGAGGCCCCGGCGGGGCGGAAACGGCACGGACCGGGTCCGGGCGGACGGGGGCAGGCACGATGGCGGCCAGGGGTGGAGCGCGACTGAACCGGCGCGCGGGACCGATCGGAACTTTTCGATTGCAACAGCTGGTGCTGTTCGAAATCGCGGCCGCCGTCCTGCTGTGCGCCTGGGTCGCCGGACCGGTCCTGCTGGGCCCGGCGGGGATGACGGCCGCGGCGCTCGTGGTGCTCGCCGTCGTACGCAGGCGCCGCCGCTCGCTCCCGGCGTGGCTGGGTACGGTCGTCGCGATGCGGATGCGCACCCGGAGGGCCGCCTCGCAGCCGCTGCCGGCGCCCGGCGGCCCGGTCGCCCCGTTGACCGAGTGCGTACCGGCCCTGCGCACCTGCTCGTTCACCCACCGGGACCGGCGGCCGGCCGGCATGGTCGGCGACGGCAGGCACCTCACGGTGGTCCTCCGTGTCGACGCGGCGGACTCGGTGCTGCGGGCGGAGCGGACCGTACGGCCGTTGCCGCCCGCGCTCGTGCGGGAGGTGATGGACGTCGACGGCATCCGGCTGGAGTCGGCACGCATCGTGCAGCACACCCGGCCCGCCCCCGCCGCGCATCTCGCCGCCGACTCCGCCGCCGCGCTCAACTACGCACCGCTGCAAGCGCGTACCGGGTCACCGGCGGTACGCCTCACCTGGATCACGCTGACGCTCGACCCGGAACTCTGCCCGGAGGCCGTACGGGCCCGCGGCGGTGGCCTCACCGGGACGCAGCGGTGTCTCCTGCGGGTGGCCGAGCAGTTGTCCGGCCGGCTGTCCGGGGCGGGGTTCGGCGCGACGGTGCTGACGGAACGGGAGCTCGGCTCGGCGCTCGCCGCCTCGGCCTGTGCGGACACCACGGCGACGGCCGGTGCCGACGGTTCCGCGCCGGCGGTCCGCCGCACCCGGGAGACCTCGCGGACCTGGAGCTGCGACGGGCGGTGGCACACCGCGTACTGGGTGCGCCGCTGGCCGCGCTCCGGCAGCGCGCCGATGCCCCGGCTCGTCGCGCTGCTCACCTCGGTCCCCGCGCTGGCCACGACGTTCACTCTCACGCTGGCGCGCGGCGACCGGCAGGAGGTCTCCGCCGCGGGGCACCTGCGGATCAGCGCGCGCAGCGGTGAGGAACTTCGCACCGCGCGCCGGGAATTGGAGCGCGTCGCGCGCGGAGTACGGGTGTCGCTCGTGCGGCTCGACCGCGAGCAGCTGCCCGGGGTGCTCGCCACGCTGCCGCTCGGCGGGGCCCACTGATGGCGGCGGCCGGGCGCGTACGGGGCCGGCTGGGGTTCGGGCCGGTCGGGCCGCGCGGGCGGCGCTACACCATCGGGCCCGAGCAACTGGCCTCGCTGGCCCTGCCGGTGGGCGACGACGGAGTGGTGATCGGCGTGGACGAGGAGGGCTTCCCCGCCGTACTCGGTCTCAACCGGCCGTCCCCGTACGACATCGTGCTCGTCGGCGGGCTGTGGACGGCCCAGGTGCTCGCCCTGCGGGCCGTGGCGACGGGCGCCCGGGTGGTGGTGGAGACGGGGCGGGCGCACGCCTGGAGGAATGTGGCGCGGGCCGCCGGCGGCAGCGCGTGTGTGGCACTGCACGAGGTCGGCCGCGTGCGACCGTACGGTGGCGCCTCGGCGGCCTCGCCGGTCGTCGTGGTGCGCGACTGCGGCATGCGTCCTCCGCACGGGCGGGCCGCGTCCGGGCCGTGGCAGTCGGTGCTGACGCTGCTGCCGTATCTGGGCCCGGCGGCGCCCGGACTGCTGGGCAAGGCGTCGCTGGTGGGCGTCCAGCGCGTGTCGCCCGAGGAGGCGGAGCAGATCACGCACCTCATGCGGCTGCCGGCCGGCGCGGTCCGCGCGCTGCCCGCTCTGGAGGACGGGGCCACCCTCTGGTGCACGCGGCGGGAGAGCCGGCTGGTGACGACCCGGGCGACCGATGTCGAGTCGGGACTGCTGGGCGCCGCACGCCGGATGGACTGACGGCCCGGCGCCCGGGTGACCGGCCGGTCCGGCACCCCGTGTGAGCGGTGCTGAGCGATACCGGGCGAGACGGTCACAAACCACGGGACGGTTGTGCGCCTTTGACCGCTTTGGGGGCCATTCCTTGCCGTACTCGGCCCACTTGGGTGCAGTACGTGACGTACGGGACAGCATTCGCGGTGCCGTACGGCCTGCCGTGGCGGCCCTCATGGCGATTAGGCTGGGCCCGGACGCGGCAGAAGAACCTGCGGGCAGGCCAGGTGCGTCCCAGGGGGAGAGCCGGGCGGTTCGCGTTACGGGAACGCCCCCACCCACCACGGCACAAGGGTGCTCGACCACACCAGGAGGCAAAGTGAACGGCGATCGGGACGAGATGCGCGGGGGCTGGGACAAGCCCGTCGACGAGTCGTCCGACGCGGAGCCCGCCGACGCGACGGGTGAGTTCACCATCGACTACACCCCGCCCGCCTGGTACACGCAGAACGCGCCGGGCGACTCCTCGGGCGGCGCGGGCGCGCCGCTGGCACCGCCTCCGCCGCCCAGCGGTGAGCCGGTGCCGCTGCCCCCGCCGGTGACGCGCCGGGGCTTCGACCCCGACTGGGCACCGGCCCCGCCGGAGCCCGCCGACAGCGGCGACCTGGAGAGCGGCGCGACCATGCGGTTCTCGGCCGCCGCGCTGAAGCGGGAGATCGCGGAGCGGGAGGCGGTCGACGGTGGTGCGCCGTCCGAGGGCGAGGGTGACGACTCCCCCGCCGCCGGTTCCGTTTCGGACGACGCGGTGACGGGTACGCCGGGCGCGGACGCCCGGGACGACGTCCCGGGCAAGGTCTTCGGCTTCGAGCCGGAGGAGGAGGCGGAGGGGGCCCCCGAGCCTGCCGACGCACTCGCGGAGGGCTCCTCGGAGCGTGTGGACGGGGCCGGGAAGACGTCGGTGGACGTGGAGGACGAGGACGACGAAGCGGGCCTCGCGCCCGCCGCCGCATCCTCGAAGCCGTATGCCCCGGCGCCCTACAGCCCCAAGCCGTACCCCTCCGAACCGGTCGACGCCGTTCCGTCCGACACGGCGCCCGCCGAGGCGGTGTCGCTCGGCAGCGGCGCGACGGACGCCGCGGAGACGGGCTCCTCCGGCGCCGGGTTCTCCGAGAGCGGGTTCTCCGAGGCCGGCTTCCCGGAATCCGCCGCCTCCGGGGCGGGCTTCCCGGCGGCCGCCTTCTCCGAGGCCGACTCCACAGAGACGGACAACGAAGCACCGGTCAACAACTCAGCGTTCGACGACGCACCAGTGAACGACACACCGGTCAACGACTCAGCGTTCGACGACGCACCGTCCGACACCCCGCCGTCCGACCTCGCACCGTCCGACCTCGCACCGTCCGACACCCCGCCGTCCGACACCCCGTCCTCCGACACCCCGTCCTCCGACACCCCGCCGTCCAGCCCCGCATCCTCCGACGCCTTCCCCGATGCGGCGCCCAGTGACGTACCGGCCGACAGCGCGCCGCAGGACGTGTCGTCCTCTCCCTGGGCGGCGGCCCCGGCGCAGGGCGGTCTGCCCCCGCTGCCGCCCGCCTTCCAGCCGGCGGCCCCCCAGCCGCAGGCCCAGCAGCCCGAAGCCGCGCAGCCACCGGCCACCCAACCGCCGGCGCCCGGCCCCGCCGCGACCCCCCAGTCCGGCTACGGCTTCCCGCAGCAGCCGCGTCAGCCGGAGCCGCAGCCCCTCCCCCAACAGGTCGCCCCGCAGGTGAACCTCCCGGCACAGCGCGCGCAGACAGCCGCCCCGCAGGCCCCCGAGCCGCAGGCCGGCCGGCCCACCCAGCAGCAGCCGCCGGCGCAGGGCGGCTACGGCTTCCCGCAGGCCGCGCAGCCGCCGGCCCAGGGTGCCCCGGACCCGGCGGCCGAGGGCGGTACCCCGAACCTCCCCGCGCAGGTCCAGCCCCAGCCCCTCCAGCAGCAGCCGCACCCGCAGGGCCGGCCCGTCGACCCGCGTGCGGGTACCGCGTGGCCCACACCGGTCACCCATGACCAGCGCGAGCGTTCGAACCCCGGCGCCCCGCTCGGGTACACCGCGGCGGTCGAGCTCACGTCCGACCGACTGATCCGGGGCAAGCAGAAGACCCGGAGCAGCCGCGGCCCCTCCGCCGCATCGCGCTTCAAGCTGGGCGGCAAGAAGGAGGAGCAGGAGCGGCAGCGCAAGCTCGACCTCATCCGTACGCCGGTCCTCTCCTGCTACCGGATCGCGGTGATCAGCCTCAAGGGCGGGGTCGGCAAGACCACGACGACCGCCGCGCTCGGTGCGACCCTGGCCAGCGAGCGGCAGGACAAGATCCTCGCCATCGACGCCAACCCGGACGCCGGGACGCTGGGCCGCCGGGTGCGGCGCGAGACCGGGGCGACCATCCGCGACCTGGTCCACGCCATCCCGCACCTCAACTCGTACATGGACATCCGGCGGTTCACCTCGCAGGCGCCCTCCGGTCTGGAGATCATCGCCAACGACGTGGACCCGGCGGTCTCGACAACGTTCAACGACGAGGACTACCGGCGCGCGATCGACGTGCTCGGCAAGCAGTACCCGATCATCCTGACGGACTCGGGCACCGGTCTCCTGTACAGCGCCATGCGCGGCGTGCTGGACCTGGCGGATCAGCTGATCATCGTCTCGACGCCCTCGGTCGACGGCGCCTCCAGTGCCTCCACGACCCTGGACTGGCTGTCGGCACACGGGTACGCGGAGCTGGTGCAGCGGTCCCTCACCGTCATCTCCGGGGTGCGCGAGACCGGCAAGATGATCAAGGTCGACGACATCGTCCAGCACTTCCGGACGCGCTGCCGCGGTGTGGTCGTCGTCCCGTTCGACGAGCATCTGTCGGCCGGCGCCGAGGTCGACCTCGACATGATGCGGCCGAAGACCCGGGAGGCGTACTTCACCCTCTCCGCCCTCGTCGCCGAGGACTTCGCGCGCGCTCAGCAGGAGCAGGGCCTGTGGACGTCCGACGGCAGCAGCCCGCCGCCGCAGTACGCCCCGCCGCTGCCGGGTCAGCAGCTTCCGGGCGCGCAGATCCCCGGACAGCCGACGCCCGGTCAGCAGACCGCCGGCCAGCAGCCGTACGCACCTCAGCAGCCCCAGCACCCCCAACAGCCGGGCCAGCCGCAGTACCCCGGTCAGCCGTACGCGCCCCAGCAGCCCGGTCAGCCGTACCCGCAGCAGCCGTACAGCAGTCAGCAGCAGCCCTATCCCGCCCAGCCGGCCCCCGGCGCCGGGCAGAGCTGGCAGCAGCAGCCGCCGCCGCCCGCGCAGGCCCAGCAGCCCGCCGGCCAGCAGCCGTACGCGCAGCCCCAGCCCCACGCCGAGCAGCCGGGCGGGCCAGGTCAGCCGGGTCAGCAAGGTCAGTCCGGACCGTCCGCGCACCCCGAGCTGCAGGGGCCGATACCGCCCACCGGATGGCAGCAGCAGCCGCCGTCAGCGCCTCAGCAGTAGGGCGTCAGAGGTCTGAACCAATGAGGGTCCGCATCGCCTCCGCGATGCGGACCCTTTTGGCATATCCGCAGACCACACGCCGTTTCGAGGACCGTTGACGCGGCTCGACCCCCGCTGATAGACCTTCGCATCACCAGCCGGCGAACCAGAGTTCAACCCGCCTTCTCCATGCGAGTCATGACGCGAGGTCCCAGACCATGGTCGTAAGAGTTCCACCATCCTCCGCCCAGCCACGCTCACGTCTGCGTGTGCTGCTGGCCTCCGGTGCCGCCGCACTCGCTCTCGCAGCCGGGTCGGTCGTGCCGGGCATGCCCCTCGGGGCCGCGCCCCAGCAGGCGCAGGCCGCCGACAGCGGCGGCAAGACACTCACCGTCGCGGTCGCGCAGAGCGTCGACTCACTGAGCCCGTTCCTCGCCCAGAAGCTGCTGAGCACGAGCGTCTCGCGGCTCATGTACGACTTCCTGACGAACTACGACGCCAAGGACAACCACGCCATCCCGGGCCTCGCCACCAAGTGGGAGCCGTCCGCCGACAAGCTGACGTGGACGTACACCATTCGGGCCGATTCCAAGTGGTCCGACGGGCAGCAGGCGACGGCCGAGGACGCCGCCTGGACGTTCAACAAGATCATGGACGACGAGGCCGCGGCCCAGGCCAACGGCAGCTTCGTCACCAACTTCAAGAAGGTGACGGCCCCCAGCCCCACCAAGCTCGTCATCGAGCTCAAGGAGCCGCAGGCCACCATGGCCGCGCTCGACGTGCCGATCGTGCCCAAGCACGTGTGGGAGAAGGTCGGGGACTTCTCGAAGTTCAACAACGACACGAAGTTCCCCATCGTCGGCAACGGGCCGTTCATCCTGACGGACTACAAGGTCGACCAGTACGTGAAGCTCAAGGCCAACAAGGACTTCTGGCGCGGCGCGCCGAAGTTCGACGAGCTGGTCTTCAAGACGTACAAGGACCAGGACGCCGCCGTCGCCGCCCTGCGCAAGGGCGAGGTCTCCTTCGTCGCCGGTTCGCCCGCGCTGACGCCCGCTCAGGCGAACTCGCTCAAGGGCGACAAGAACATCAAGGTCAACGAGGGTCCGGGCCGCCGTTTCTTCGCGCTGGCCACCAACCCGGGCGCGCAGACCAAGGACGGCAAGAAGTTCGGCAACGGCAACAAGGCGCTGCTGGACCAGAAGGTCCGTCAGGCGCTGTTCCTGTCGATCGACCGCGAGACGATCATCGACAAGGTCTTCCAGGGGCACGCCGTCGAGGGCAAGGGCTACATCCCGCCGCGGTTCTCCGCGTACGCGTGGGAGCCGTCCGACGGCCAGGCCATGAAGTACGACCCCGACAAGGCGGCGCAGCTGCTGGACCAGGCGGGGTACAAGCTCAAGGGCGACCAGCGCGTCGGCAAGGACGGCAAGCCGCTCGACCTGCGCATCCTGTGCCACGCCACGGACCCGAACGACAAGGCGATCGGCAAGTACCTGAAGGAGTGGTGGGGCAAGCTCGGCGTCGGGCTGAAGGTCGACTGCCTCGACGACGTCTCCGTGCCCTGGTACGCCGGTGAGTACGACCTCGCCTTCGACGGCTGGTCGGTCAACCCGGACCCGGACTTCGTCCTGGGCATCCACACCTGCGCGGCCCTGCCGACGAAGGCCAAGGCCAGCGCGGCCACGGACAACTTCATCTGCGACAAGACGTACGACGAGCTGTACAAGAAGCAGCTCGCCGAGTACGACCCCGCCAAGCGGGCCGAGATCGTCGGGCAGATGCAGTCGTGGCTGTACGACTCCGGGTACATGAACGTGATCGCGTACCCGAACGCGGTCGAGGCGTACCGCACCGACCAGATCAAGTCGATCACGACCATGCCCGAGGCGGCCGGCAACATCTACGGCCAGGACGGCTACTGGAGCTGGTGGTCGGCCGTGCCGGCGAGCGGCAGCGGCGACTCGGACAGTGGCGGCTCCGGCTCCTCCACCGGTGTGATCATCGGCGTCGTCGTCGCGGTCGTGGTCCTCGCAGGTGGCGGGTTCCTGATCTCGCGGCGCCGCCGCACCACCGCGGACGATCGCGAGTAGGTTCTCGAACGGGATGAGAGGAACCGGCCGGCGCGGGTGCCGTACGAGGCCCGCGCCGGCCGGTTCTTCCAGGAACGACACGAGTAACGAGAGTTCCCCATGACAGCTGACAGCACTCCGGCGCTCGTGCAACAGGCGGACGCGGCCAAGGACGGCCCTCCGGCCGGCCCCTCGGCCGCACGCGGTCCACGGGCGCGCAACACCAAGGCCTATCTGAAGTACGTGGCCGCCAAGATCGCGGGCGCCGTCGTCTCGCTGTTCGCGGTTCTGGTCACCAGCTTCTTCCTCTTCCGGCTCATTCCGAGCGACCCGGTCAAGCAGATGACCGGCGGCCGGCGCGTATCGGCCGAACAGCTGGATTCGATGCGCCATCAGTTCGGGCTCGACCAGCCGATGTGGCAGCAGTTCACCAGCTACATCGGGGACGCGCTCACCGGCGACTTCGGCGCCTCCTACGCGTACCACGCACCGGTCATGGACAAGATCGTCGAGAAGCTGCCGGCGACGCTGCTGCTCACCGGCACCGCCTATGTCCTCTACAGCCTCATCGGCATCTGGCTCGGCACCCGCACCGCCTGGCGCAACGGCTCGGCGAGCGACCGGTTCAACACCGCGCTCGCGCTCACGCTCTACTCGGTGCCCTCGTTCTGGCTCGGGCTGCTCCTGATCATCGTCTTCTCGGTGGGCGTCGGCCCGATCCCCGGGATGTTCCCGACGGGCGGGATGACGTCGGGCGACACGAGCGGCTTCGACTACGTGATCGACGTGGCGCACCACATGGTGCTGCCGGTCATCACCCTGGTGGCGGTCGGCTACGCGCAGACCCTGCTGGTGATGCGGTCCTCGCTGCTGGACGAGATGGGCAGCGACTATCTGACGACGGCCCGCGCCAAGGGGCTGCGGGACGACGTGGTGCGCCGCAAGCACGCCGTGCCCAACGCGATGCTGCCCACGTTCACCCTGATGTTCGTCAACCTGGGCCATGTGGTGGCGGGGCAGATCCTGGTGGAGACCGTGTTCTCCTGGCCGGGTCTCGGCTCGCTCTTCTACCAGGGCCTGAGCACCCCCGACCTGCCGCTCGTCCAGGGGCTGTTCTTCGTCTTCGCCACCGCGGTGATCCTGGCGAACACCCTTGCCGATGTGCTGTATCCGCTGCTCGATCCCCGGGTGGGCCGATGACCACGACCGATTCCATGCCCACGCCGGCCCCGGCGCCGGCCCCGCCCGAGCCGGTCAGGAGCGCCCGCGCCCTGGCACGGGCCCGCAAACGGCAGTCCGTGGCCCGCTTCTGGCGGGAGTACCGCACGCACAAGGGCGGGATGTGGGGCCTGGCCGGCCTGGTGCTGATCGCGCTGGTCGCCCTCGCGGCGCCCCAGCTCGTCGGCGCCGACTCGCAGAGTGTGACCGAGGCGCCCGGCGGCGCGCTGGAGTCGCCGAGCGGCGAGTTCCCTCTCGGCACCGACCAGTTCGGGCGCAGCGTGCTCGCGCTGCTGGTGTGGGGCGCGCGCGTCTCGCTGACCGTGGGGCTGCTCGCGGCGTTCCTGTGCGTCGCCATCGGCACGATCGTCGGGATCGTCGCGGGCCACTTCCGCGGCTGGTACTCGACCGTGCTGATGCGGGTGACCGACTGGTTCCTGGTGATGCCGACGCTGGTACTGGCCGTCGCCCTCGCCTCGGTGATGGACCGGTCGCTGTGGACCATCGTCATCGCGATCGGCGTCACGACCTGGCCGACCACCGCCCGCCTGGTGCGGGCGCAGACCCTCGCCGTGGAGTCCCGCCCGTACATCGAGCGCGCCCGCGCGCTGGGCGGCGGCCACGGCCACATCATGCTGCGGCACGTCCTGCCGAACGTGATGCCGCTGGTGCTCGCCCAGACCACGCTGGCCATCTCCAGCGCGATCCTGAGCGAGGCCACGCTGGCCTTCCTCGGTCTCGGCGACCCGACCATCACCTCCTGGGGCAGCATGCTCCAGGACGCGCGCGCCGCGGGGGCGGTGAGCGCCGGTGACTGGTGGTACCTGGCCCCGCCCGGCATCGCCATCGCCCTGGTCGCGCTCGCGTTCACGCTGTGCGGCCGTGCCATCGAGTCCGTCCTCAATCCCAAGCTGGGGGTGGCCCGTTGAGTACGACGAGCATCCGCAAGACGCCTCTGCTGGAGGTACGCGACCTGACGGTGACGTACGCCGGCGGCGCCCAGGCCGTCCGCGGCGTCGACCTGGAGGTGGAGGCCGGGCGCAAGCTCGGCATCGCCGGGGAGTCCGGCTGCGGCAAGTCCACCCTGGCGCTGGCCCTGCTGCGGCTGCTGCCCGTGGGCACGAAGGTGACCGGCGAGATCCTGCTGAACGGCGAGGACGTCCTCGCGATGAAGTGGGGCCAGGTCAGGGCCGTCCGCTGGGCGGGCGCCTCGATCGTCTTCCAGGGCGCGATGCACTCGCTGAACGCGGTGCACCGCATCGGGGACCAGATCGCCGAGCCGGTCCTGCTGCACAAGAAGGTCACCCAGGCCGCCGCGCGCAAGCGGGCCGGTGAGCTGCTGGAGCAGGTGGGGCTGCCCGCCGCCCGGGTGGACGCCTATCCGCACGAGCTGTCCGGCGGGCAGCGGCAGCGCGTGATGATCGCGATGGCGCTCGCCTGCGACCCCGGTCTGATCATCGCCGACGAGCCGACGACGGCCCTGGACGTGATGATCCAGGCCCAGATCCTGCGGCTGATCGAGCAGTTGGTCTCCGAACAGGACCTCGGCCTGATCATGATCAGCCACGACCTCGCGGTGCTCTCCGACACCTGCGACCGGCTCGCCGTGATGTACGCGGGCCGGGTCGTCGAGCAGGGCCCCGCGTCCGAGGTCTACGAGAACGCGCACCACCCGTACAGCAGGGCGCTGTCCGGCGCCTTCCCCCGCATCGGGGACCCGGCCTCCCGGTTCGCGCCGCGGGGGCTGCCCGGCGACCCGCCCGACCCGTCGGCGCTGCCGGCCGGCTGCACCTTCCACCCGCGCTGCGCGGTGGCCCTGGATTCCTGCTCCACGCTGGACCAGGAACTGCGGGACGCGGGGCCGGGCCGGCAGGCGGCGTGTGTGCTGGTGGGTCCAAAGGGGGCGGCGGCGCCGGTCCTGCCGGGCGCAGAGGAAGCAAGGAGCACGACATGACGACCACCCCCGTGGACCTCCTCAGCGCGCAGGGGCTCCGGATCACCTTCCCCGGCCGGCACGGGGCCGAGCCGGCCCGCGCGGTGGACGGGGTCGATCTGGACATCCGGCCCGGCGAGATCGTCGCCCTGGTCGGTGAGTCGGGGTGCGGCAAGACGACGCTGGCCCGCTCGCTGCTGGGCCTGGTCCCGCCGACGGCCGGTCAGGTCACGTTCGACGGGAAGCCGCTCGACTACGGGAGCCGGGCGCTCAAGGCGTACCGCAAGCGGGTGCAGCTGGTCCTCCAGGACCCCAGCGGCTCGCTGAACCCGCGCCACACGGTGTACGACGCGGTGGCCGAGGGCCTGCGCATCCACGGATACGCGGGCGACGAGCGGCAGGCGGTGCACGACGCGCTGTCCCGGGCCGGTCTGCGGCCCCCGGAGCGGTTCTTCCTGCGCTACCCGCACGAGCTGTCCGGTGGTCAGCGCCAGCGCGTCGTGATCGCGGGGGCACTGGTCCTGGAGCCGGAGCTGATCGTGGCGGACGAGCCGGTCGCCTCGCTGGACGCGTCGGTGCGCGGCGAGATCCTGGCGCTGCTGCTGCGGCTGCGCGAGGAGCTGGGGCTTTCCGCGCTGGTCGTCACGCATGATCTCGGTCTGGCGTGGAACATCGCGGACCGGGTCGCGGTGATGTACCTGGGCCGCATCGTGGAGACGGGCGACGTCGAGCAGATCCTGACGGCCCCGCGCCACCCGTACACCCAGGCGCTGCTGTCCGTGCTGCCGGAGGCGGAGGGCGATGCGGTGGTCCTCACCGGTGAGCCGCCGGACCCGTCCAAGGTGCCGTCCGGCTGCCGCTTCCACGCGCGCTGCCAGGTGCTGGCCTCGGGCGAGGCGGAACGGGCGGGCGTCGCGGACGCGTGCCGTACGCAGGACCTGCCGGTGCTGGCGGGCGGTGGGGAGACGCAGGTGGCGTGCCACTGGGCCACCGCGAAGGTGACCGCGCCCGCTTCCTGACGGGCGTACGGACATCCCGGCCGCTTGAGGGCCGTACGGGTTTCCCGGCCGCACCGGCCGGGAAACCCCGCGCGGTCAGCCGCGCTCGGCCGCCGCGACCAGCTCGCTGCACCGCTTCACATCGGCGGCCATCGCCACGAGCAGGTCGTCGATCGTGTCGAACTTCAGCATCCCGCGTACGTACGCAAGGAAGTCCACGGCGACGTGCAGGCCGTACAGGTCGAGGCCGACGCGGTCGATCGCGTACGCCTCCACCGTGCGCTCGGTGCCGTCGAACTGGGGGTTGGTGCCGACCGAGATCGCCGCGGGCATCGCCTCGCCGTTCGCGTGCAGCCAGCCCGCGTAGACGCCGTCGGCGGGGATCGCGGTGTGCGGAAGGGTTTCGACGTTGGCGGTGGGGAAGCCCAGCTCGCGGCCTCGCTGGGCGCCCCGGACGACGACGCCCTCGACGCGGTGCGGGCGGCCCAGGATCTCGGCGGCCCCGGCCATGTCCCCCTCGGCGACCAGGCGCCGGGTGAGCGTGGAGGAGAACGGCTCGCCGCCGCCCGCCTCGCCGCGCACCCGCAGGTCGATGACCTCGACGCGGTAGTCGTGCTCGGCGCCCAGCTCGGTCAGCAGCTCGACGTTCCCCGCTGCCTTGTGGCCGAAACGGAAGTTGGGGCCCTCGATGACCAGCTGGGCGTGCAGCTTGTCGACGAGCACCTTCGCGATGAAGTCGGCCGGTGCCAGCCGCGAGAACTCCGTGGTGAACGGCAGGATCAGCATCGCGTCGACGCCCAGCTCCGCCATCAGCTCCGCGCGCCGGTGGTGCGGGGCGAGCAGCGGCGGGTGGCTGCCGGGCCGGACGACCTCGCTGGGGTGCGGGTCGAAGGTCACGACGACCGACGGCACGCCCAGCTCGCGTGCCCGCTCGACGGCCCGGCCGATGATCAGCTGGTGTCCGCGGTGCACCCCGTCGTACGAGCCGATGGTGACGACGCTGCGCCCCCAGTCCTGGGGGATGTCCTCCAAGCCTCGCCAGCGCTGCACTCTGACCGCTCCTCGCCCGAACCTGTGTACGTGGGTATGTCGCTTACGCAGGTCTAAGACTGCCATGCTCACGCCCTGCGGCCCGCATCGGCATGGGCATCGCGCTCCGCAGGGCCTCGACCGTCCGCCGCGCGCTGGGCCCGACGACGGCCGCCCACTCCTGGGGGGCGTCGGCCAGCCAGCCCGCGACCAGGGCTGCGAAGCCGGGGGCCTCGCGGACGAGCGCGACCAGCCGCCGGTCGAACAGCGCGGCCCCTTCGGGGGTACGCACGAGGAGCATCCCGGTCCGGTGCACCAGCGCCCTGGTGCGCACCGGCGACCGCCCGGCGCATCCGGCAGCGGCGGCCCGCAGCAGCGCCTCCAGCACCACCGGGTCCGGGGCGCCGCCGCCCTGCTCGAACTCCAGCAGCACTTCCAGCAGCTCGTCCCGGGCGGGCTGGGAGGCGGGGCTGCCCGGTGACGCCAGCACCGCGGCCAGCGAGCCCCGGACCGGCGGGGCCGCCGGGCGGTCCCGGAGCAGTCCGGTCAGCAGCGGCAGCAGCAGGGCGCGCGCGGCGGGCCCGTGCTCCAGCCTGCGGTCGAGATACGCGGCGATGTGCGCCGTGTCCTCCGGGTGGCCGTCGGCGTAGGCGCGTACGAGTCCGGCGGCGTGCAGGGCCAGCTCGGGCGCGTCGATGCCGGCCAGGGCCCGCAGCACCTCGCCCGCGCCCTGGTCCGGGCGCCCGAGCCGGTCCCGGTAGGCCAGCACCACGATCTCCGGGTGCGTGGGCAGGGCGGCGGCGAGCGCGGCGGCCGGCACCCGCACGTCCTGCGGCCCGCCGGCGGTGAACGCCCGGACGGCCTGCGGGAGATAGCGGTCCCGGGTGCGCGGGTCGCCCACGAGCAGGGCGAGGGCCGTCCCGTGCAGCTCGCTGTCGGCCGGACGGGCCAGCAGGGCGAGCGCGGCCCTGCGCAGCCGGTCGCGGTCGGCGTCGAGGGTCAGCCGGGGGGCGACGAGCGCCGCGCAGGAGGCGGCGGCGACCCGCCGGCCGCGCCGTTCCTCGTCGCCGGACCACCGCTCGACGGCCCGGCAGAGCGCGGCGGGCTCGTCCTCGGCCAGCGCGGCGAGCAGCTCATCGGCGCGGGGGTGCCCGGCGGACACGAGCGCGTCGGCCAGATCGTCGACGGCGAGGTCCCGGCGGGCGTACAGCAGGGCCTGCGCGGCGGCGGCGACGGTCGGGCGGTCCGCCGCCCCGTCCGGGCCGGTGGCGAGCGGTCGCTCGTCGGTGAACCAGGCGCACAGGAGGGGCATGAGCGTCCGCGGATGGGCGGCGAGCCGCCGGGCGACGGCGTCCAGGAACCGCCTGTCGTCGCCGTTCCCGGTGCCGGGCGGCCCGTCGGCGGGGACGAGCCGCCGGAACAGGTCCATCCGGTCGGCCTCGGGCAGCCGCAGCCCCCGCCAGAACCAGGGCCCGAACTCGGCGTACGCCCCGCGCGCCCCGCCCGCGCCCGCCTCGGCCGAACTCCGCACGACGCGTCCGGCGAGCAGCCGGAGCACACCGAGGTACGGCCGGGCGTCGGGCACCCGCAGCAGCGTCTCGGCGAGCAGGCGCGCGGCCCACCAGCGGGCATCGGGGAGCGGGGCACGACCGGGCGCGAGCGGCGCTCCCCCGCTGCCTGCGCGGTCCACCTCACCGCCCCCGCCTGCGCGGTCCGCCTCACCGCCCGCGCCGGCCGGACCGCCGACGGAGCCCACCGGATCACCGGTGCCGTCGACCGCCTCCACCGGCCCGCCGGCCGCCACGTCGCCTCCGGCGCCCGGCACGTCCACCGGCCCGCGGCCCGTCGCGTCGCCCCCGGTCGCCTCCGGCAGCCGGTCCAGCGCCTCGATCAGGTCGGCCATCCGGTGGGCCAGCGCGGCCGTGCCCTGGCGGCGGGCCAGCAGGAGCAGGGCCTGGATCACCGGGCCGATCCGGTGCCGGGGCACGGGGAGGCTGCGGGGGCCCGCCGGGCGGGGATCCTCGGCCGGCTCCACCGGCCCGCCCCGGCGGGGGTGCGGCACCCGGCCGCCGTCCTCCGCCGGATCCGTGTGCCACCGGTGCACCAGCGCCCGCAGCGCGGCGTCCAGATCGAGGTGCGTGCTCTGGATCCAGTCCCCCACCTCCTCGTGCGCGAAGCGGTAGCCGGCACCGGCCGGGACGAGGAGCCCCTCGGTGAGCACCGCCGGGGCCCAGCCCGTGCGCCAGGGGAAGAGCTGCTCGAAGGAGGCCCGGTCCAGCTCTCCCTGGCCGGGACCGAGGCAGCGCCGGGCCGCCTCGTGGACCTGCCCCGCCACCCGGGCCGCCAGGCGCCGCACCGCCGGGCCGCCGGGACGGCTTCCGGCGGCGATACGGACGGCGACGCGCAGGCACATCAGGTCGAGGTGGGCGGCGAAGACCTCCTCCGTACAGGGCCGCCCCGGTGTGTCCGGCGGCAGGGCCTCGCGTACCTCCGCGAGCAGCCGGAGCGTGAGCGGGTGGCGGTCGTGGCCCCCGGCGAGGACGTCGGGCGGCAGGCCGAGCCGTTCCCGGGCGCGCTCCGCCTGGCTCGCGGTGAAGTCGGTGACGCGGACGGCCGGGGGAAGCCGCCGGGCGGGCCTGGCGGGCCGGTGCAGCGCCCCGGGCGGGCAGAGGGCACCGGCCGTCTCCCAGTGCTCGGGCCGGCAGCCGACGACGAGCCGGGCGCCGTTCCCGCGCAGCCAGCCGGCCGTGCCCGTGGTCCAGGCGGCCAGCCGGTGGGCCAGGACGGGCGGCATCTCCTCCGGGGCGTCCAGCAGGACGAGCAGGGGCACTCCGGTGTCCGCGGCCAGCCGGGCGACCCGCTCGGGGGTGGCGCTCGCCATGGCGCCGGGGGCCCCGGCGGCGCTGACGATGCGTCCGGCCTGCTGGAGCGTGCGCCCCACGGCGTCCGCGACGGAGGTGTCGTCGGCGAGGAGGTCGGCGCCGCGCAGCCACACCGTGGGCGCGGGTACGGGGCCCGTCGCCCGGCGCGCGGCGATGGCGGCGAGTTCCGTGGTGCGGCCGGTGCCCGGCTCGCCGACGAGGCCCAGGATCACGGCCGGCTCCTCCGGTCCCGCGGTGGCGAACGCCTCGGACTCGGTACGGATGTCGGGCCGCTCGACCGGCTCGTGGCGGTCCCCTGGGCCGCCGGCCGAGCCCACGGACATGGCGGTGAGCTGGAGGGCCCCGGCGAGGTTGAGATCGGCTCCGTAGCCGGGGACGGTCGCGGCGTTGCGCCGCAGCAGCTCGCCCAGCGGCCCGTCGTCCGGCGTACCGACGAGCGGTGTGGCGCAGCCGGCGGTGGCGTGGGAGGCCCGCAGGGCGAGCCCGAGGACGGCGATGACCGCCCCGCTGTCCGGATCGAGGACGGGCCCGCCCACCGCGGACCCGCCGAGCCGCAGCGCGTCGCTGCCGTCCGTGCCGAGGGCCAGTTCCAGCGCCCGGTCGATCCGGTGGGTGCGACCGCGGCTGGTGTACGTCACCGGCGTACGGCCCAGGATCCGCGCCTCGCGCAGACCGTGCGCGGCGACCGTCACATACGTACCGGGGTCGATGCGCTCCCGCGCGCAGACCGGCAGCGGCCGGACGCCGAGGGTGTCGGGTCCCCCGGTGGGCAGGAGGGCGAGGTCCCGTTCCGGTACGGCGGTGATGTCGGCGGCCTCGACCCGACGGCTGCGCCCGTCCGTGCCGTGCAGCAGGAGGTACGGGAGGCCGTCAACGGCCTCGTGGCTGGTGACGACTGTCCCCCGGTCGTCGGCGACGAAGCCGGTCCCTCGCGGCCGGCCGGCCGGATCGCACAGTCGTACCAGCGTCGCCCGGTCCCCGCATCCCATGATCCGACGGTAGGCCGACGAAGATCCCCGCGCGGACCACTCCGGGCGAAAGCGCCCCCGTCACCCCCCTGATTCACTCCGAGCGCCTGCCCGTTGGGGTGAATCACGGGTGTTCGGTGGACAGGAACCGGTAGGGGAACGTGGGGCGGGCACAGGGGCTCTGCCCGCTCCACGACAGGGAATCCGCAGGGGGCGGTCAGCCGAAGACGGCGAGGCTCTTGGCCTTGCCCTTCTGCTCCTCGACGAGCACCAGGAACCGGCCGTCCGGCCCGAAGACGGCGACCGGCCCCGGCGGGTAGGCGGGCATGTCCAGCCGTACGCCGTTCAGCAGCAGCCCGGCCCTGCGCTCGTCGACGTCCCAGCGGGGGAACGCGGAGGCGGCGGCCTCGGCCACCGGCATCACGGTCAGCTCCTCCTGATGCTGGTCCAGCGTCCGCGCGGCGTCGATCCCGTACGGCCCGACGCGGGTACGCCGCAGCGCGGTCAGATGACCGCCCACACCGAGCCCGGCGCCGAGATCCCGGGCGATGGCCCGGATGTACGTACCGGACGAGCAGACCACCGAGACGATCAGGTCGAGCACCGGGGTGCCGTCCTCGGCCACGGCCTCGCGGACGTCGTAGACGCGGAAGGACGAGACGGTCACCGGCCGGGCCGGGATCTCGAACTCCTCGCCGCCGCGCACCCGCGCGTAGGACCGCTTGCCGTCGATCTTGATGGCGCTGACCTTGGAGGGCACCTGCATGATGGCGCCGGTCAGGGCGGCGACCCCGGCGTCGATCGCCTCGCGCGTCACACCGGAGGCGTCGGCGGACGAGGTGATCTCGCCCTCCGCGTCGTCCGTGACCGTGTTCTGGCCGAGCCGGATCGTGCCGAGGTACTCCTTCTCGGTCAGCGCGAGGTGGCCGAGGAGCTTGGTGGCCTTCTCGACGCCGAGCACGAGCACCCCGGTCGCCATCGGGTCCAGCGTGCCGGCATGACCGACGCGACGGGTCCGGGCGATGCCGCGCATCTTGGCGACGACGTCGTGCGAAGTGAAGCCGGACGGCTTGTCGACAATGACAAGTCCGTCCGGCGTCTTGTTCTGCGTCATTCGGAGGCGGTGTCCTCGTCGGTCTCGTCCTCCGGCTTGCGGTACGGGTCCGCCCCGCCGGCGTACGTGGCGCCCGAGGACGCCTCGCGCACCTTGGCGTCCGAGGCCCGTGCCCGGTCGAGCAGGTCCTCGATGGCGCGGGCGTTCTCCGGGAGCGCGTCCGCCACGAAGGTGAGCGTCGGGGTGAACTTCGTCCCCGCCGCCGAACCGACCGCGGACCGCAGGATGCCCTTGGCGCTCTGCAGGCCGGCCGCCGCGCTCGCCCGCTCCTCGTCGTCCCCGTAGACCGTGTAGAAGACCGTGGCCTCCCGCAGGTCACCGGTGACCCGGACGTCCGTGATGGTCACGTGCGTCCCGAGGCGCGGGTCCTTGATGCCGCGCTGCAGTTTCCCGGCGACCACCTCCTGGATGAGGTCCGCCAGCTTCTTAGCCCGCGCGTTGTCGGCCACTGGTCCGTCTCCTTCTCGCCTTGCTCGAACTCAATCGTCTTCGTCGCTGTGCAGCCGCCGTCGTACGGACAGCAGCTCCACTTCCGGCCGGGCGGCGACAAGGCGCTCGCACCGGTCGAGTACGTCTGTGAGGTGCCGGGTGTCCCCGGAGACCACGGCGAGGCCGATCTCGGCCCTGCGATGGAGATCCTGCCCGCCCGTCTCCGCCGCGCTCACCGCGTACTTGCGCTGGAGTTCGGCAACGATCGGACGGACCACGGAACGCTTCTCCTTCAGCGACCGTACGTCGCCGAGAAGCAGGTCGAAGGACAGTGTCCCCACATACATGTATGTCCGGATGTCCCGCCGGTTCGGGTTCGTGCCCCGCCGATGATCGGCGGGGACACAAGAACCGTACACGGAACGGCCGGGGCCGATCGACGGAAATAGGTCCCGTCGACCGGCCCCGACTGTTGAGGTACGGGTCAGCCTCGCGGCTTCTCGCGCATCTCGTACGTCGCGATGACGTCGTCGATCTTGATGTCGTTGAAGTTGCCGAGGTTGATACCGCCCTCGAACCCTTCGCGGATCTCGGTGACGTCGTCCTTGAAGCGGCGCAGACCGGAGATGGTGAGGTTCTCCGCGACGACCTTGCCGTCACGCAGCAGGCGCGCCTTGGTGTTGCGCTTGACCTCGCCGGACCGGACGAGCACACCGGCGATGTTGCCCAGCTTGGACGAGCGGAAGATCTCGCGGATCTCCGCCGTACCGAGCTCGACCTCTTCGTACTCCGGCTTGAGCATGCCCTTGAGGGCCGCCTCGATCTCCTCGATCGCCTGGTAGATGACCGAGTAGTAGCGGACGTCCACACCCTCGCGGTCGGCCATCTGCTGCGCACGCCCGGCGGCGCGCACGTTGAAGCCGATCACGATGGCGTCGGAGCCGGTCGCCAGGTCGATGTCCGACTCGGTGACCGCACCCACACCGCGGTGCAGGACCCGGATGTCGACCTCTTCACCGACGTCGAGCTGGAGCAGCGAGGACTCGAGAGCCTCCACCGAACCGGACGCGTCGCCCTTGATGATGAGGTTGAGTTCCTGGACCAGACCGGCCTTGAGCGCCTCGTCCAGGTTCTCCAGGGAGAACCGGACACCCTTGCGGGCGAAGTTGGCGTTGCGCTCGCGGGCGGCCCGCTTCTCGGCGATCTGACGGGCCGTACGGTCCTCGTCGACGACCAGGAAGTTGTCGCCGGCACCCGGGACGTTGGTGAGACCCAGCACGAGGACGGGGGTCGAGGGACCCGCTTCCTCGACGTTCTCGCCCTTGTCGTCGAGCATGGCGCGCACTCGGCCGTAGGCGTCGCCCACGACCATCGTGTCGCCGACCCGCAGCGTGCCTCGCTGGACCAGGACGGTCGCGACGGCACCGCGGCCGCGGTCGAGGTGGGACTCGATCGCGATGCCCTGCGCGTCCTGCTCCGGGTTGGCCCGCAGGTCGAGCGAGGCGTCGGCGGTGAGGACGACGGCCTCCAGAAGAGCCTCGATGTTGAGGCCCTGCTTGGCGGAGATGTCGACGAACATGGTGTCGCCGCCGTACTCCTCGGCCACCAGACCGAACTCGGTGAGCTGACCGCGCACCTTGGTCGGGTCGGCACCCTCGACGTCGATCTTGTTGACCGCGACCACGATCGGCACGTCGGCCGCCTTGGCGTGGTTCAGCGCCTCGATCGTCTGGGGCATCACACCGTCGTTCGCCGCCACCACGAGGATCGCGATGTCGGTGGACTTCGCACCACGGGCACGCATGGCGGTGAACGCCTCGTGACCGGGGGTGTCGATGAAGGTGATACGGCGGTCCTCGCCGTTGACCTCGGCACCGACCTGGTACGCACCGATGTGCTGCGTGATGCCGCCGGCCTCGCCCGCGATGACGTTCGTCTTGCGGATGGCGTCGAGCAGCCGGGTCTTACCGTGGTCGACGTGACCCATGACGGTCACGACCGGCGGACGGGAGACCAGGGCCTCTTCGCCGCCCTCGTCCTCGCCGAACTCGATGTCGAAGGACTCGAGCAGCTCGCGGTCCTCCTCCTCCGGGCTGACGATCTCCAGGACGAAGTTCATCTCGTCCGCGAGGAGCTTCAGCGTCTCGTCGGAGACGGACTGCGTGGCCGTGACCATCTCGCCGAGGTTCATCATCACGCCGACGAGCGACGCCGGGTTGGCGTTGATCTTCTCGGCGAAGTCGGTGAGCGAGGCACCGCGCGACAGCCGGACGGCCTGTCCGTTGCCGCGAGGCAGCATCACGCCGCCGACCGACGGGGCCTGCATGGCCTCGTACTCCTGGCGCCTCTGCCGCTTCGACTTGCGGCCACGACGCGCGGGACCGCCGGGACGGCCGAAGGCGCCCTGCGTGCCACCACGGCCACCGGGACCGCCGGGACGGCCACCGAAGCCGGGACGGCCGCCGAAGCCACCGCCACCGCCGGGACGGCCCGCGCCGCCACCGCCGCCACCGCCACCGGGACGGCCGGCGAAGCCGCCGCCACCGCCGCCGGGACCGGCCGGACGGCCCGCGAAGCCACCGCCGCCGGGACGGCCCGCGCCGCCCGGACGACCGCCGCCACCGGGACCGCGGCCACCGCCGGGGCCACCACCGGGACGCGGGCCGGCAGCGGGACGCTGCGGCATCATGCCCGGGTTGGGACGGTTACCACCGGGTGCACCGCCCGGACGGGGCGCCTGCGGCCGGGGCATGCCACCCGGGCTCGGACGGGCGCCGCCCTGGCCCTGCGGGCGCGGGGTGCCACCGGGGCCACCCTGCGGACGCGGGGCGCCGGGACGCTCCTGGCCGCCACCGGGACGCGGGGCGCCGCCGGGACGGGGTGCCTGCGGACGGGACATGCCCGTCGAGCCACCGGAGGTGAAGGGGTTGTTGCCCGGACGGGGACCGGCCGGACGGGCGCCGCCGGGGCGCGGGGCGCCCTGGCCGGCGGGACGCGCGGGGCGCTCGCCGCCGCGCTGGCCACCGTCACGCTGACCGCCGTCACGCTGACCGCCGTCACGCTGGCCGCCGTCGCGCTGACCGGCCGCGGGGGCCGGACGGGCGGGACGGGGGCCGGGGGTCGCGCCGGCGGGGCGCGGTGCCTGCGGCGTGGTCGGCTGGGCCGGGGCCGGGGCCGAGAACTCCGCGGCGGGCACCGGTGCGACCGGGGCCTTCGGCGCGGGCTTCGGACCCGGACGCGGGCCGGAGGCCGGCGCCGACGGGGCGGAGGGGGTGCTGCTCGGGGCCTCGGCGGCGGCCGGCTTGGGGGCCGGGGCGCCGGGCTTCGGGGCAGCGGGACGTGCCGCAGCGGCCGGGGAGGGCGCCGCGGGCTTGGCGGGCGCGGCCTTACGGGGCGCGCCCGGCTTCGCAGCGGACTTGCCGGCGTTGCCGCCGGGCCCCTGCAGTGCGTCAGTCAACTTGCGTACGACCGGCGCCTCGATCGTCGAGGACGCCGAACGTACGAATTCACCGAGTTCTTGGAGCTTGGCCATGACGACCTTGCTCTCCACACCGAACTCCTTGGCGAGTTCGTATACCCGGACCTTAGCCACTTCGCTCCTTTTAGGTCCGGGTTACCGCCGGACCGTCGCTACTTCATGGGCGTACTCATCGCGTACTCATCGAGTGCTCATCGCAATCTCGACCTACTTCCAACTCGCGAGGTACCTGACCGCACGGGGACCCGTGCCGTTCATTTCTTACGGTGTCACCCGCTCGACGAACCGCTGTACCGCGGTGGGGTCGAACGGCCCCTTGGCCTTGAAGGCCCGGGGGAACGCCCGGCGGCGAACCGCCAGGTCCAGACATTCGGGGACGGGGTGCACGTACGCACCCCGGCCGGGCAGCGTACCGCGAGGATCGGGGACGCAGGCGTCCCCGTCCGCGACGATGCGCAGCAACGCGTTCTTGGCCGCCCGCTCCCGGCATCCCACACAGGTTCGCTCAGGGCAAGCGCGGGCGTGCGTCCGGCCAGACACGGTTAAGTCTACCTCCCCGCACCGACCTCACCCCTTTGGGGCAAAAATCGAACGTACGTTGTCGTGATCTCAGCGGCGTGCCGACGTGATCTATTCCCCCCGGGGCCGCTCGGAGCTTTGTCAGCGCCGCTCGGAACGCTCCCGGGCCCGCTCGGCGCGCTCGCGGTCGGCGACATCGCGCTCGGCGTCGGTCTCGGTGTCCGGGCGGATGTCGATGCGCCAGCCGGTCAGGCGGGCGGCGAGGCGGGCGTTCTGCCCCTCCTTGCCGATCGCCAGCGAGAGCTGGTAGTCCGGCACGGTCACCCGGGCGGAACGGGCACCGAGGTCCACGACCTCGACCTCGCTCACCCGTGCGGGTGACAACGCGTTGGCGACCATCTCCGCCGGGTCGTCCGACCAGTCGACGATGTCGATCTTCTCACCGTGCAGCTCGGCCATCACGTTGCGCACGCGTCCGCCCATCGGGCCGATGCAGGCGCCCTTGGCGTTGAGGCCGGAGCGGGTGGAGCGGACCGCGATCTTGGTACGGTGGCCGGCCTCGCGGGCGATCGCGCAGATCTCGACGGAACCGTCGGCGATCTCCGGGACCTCCAGCGCGAAGAGCTTCTTCACCAGGTTGGGGTGGGTCCGCGACAGCGTGACCGAGGGACCGCGCACACCCTTGGCGACGCGCACGACATAGGTGCGCAGCCGCAGGCCGTGGGTGTACTCCTCGCCCGGCACCTGCTCCTGCACCGGCAGGATGGCTTCCAGCTTGCCGATGTCGACCAGGACGTTCTTCGGGTCCTTGCCCTGCTGGACGACGCCGGTGACGACATCGCCCTCGTGGCCCGCGTACTCGCCGAACGTGCGGTCGTCCTCGGCGTCGCGCAGACGCTGGAGGATGACCTGCTTGGCGGTGGTGGCGGCGATCCGGCCGAAGCCCGACGGGGTGTCGTCGAACTCCTTGGGCTCCTGCCCCTCCTCCAGGTCGGCGGGGTCCTCCTTGGCCCACACCGTCACATGGCCGCGCTCGTCCAGCTCCACGCGGGCCCTGCGGTGGCTGCCGTCCGTGCGGTGGTACGCGATGAGGAGGGCCGACTCGATCGCCTCGACGAGGACGTCGAACGGGATCTCCTTGTCCTGCGCCAAGCCCTTCAGGAGCTTCACGTCGATGTCCACGGCTACGCCTCCTCTTCCTTCTTGTCCTTGCGGTTGAATTCCAGCTCCACGCGGGCCTTGGCGATCTCGTCGAAGGCGATCCGGCGGGCAGTGGGCTTGCGGCCCTTGACGCCCGGCACCTCCAGGTCGAGACCGTCCTCGTCGACCGCGAGGATGCGGGCCACCAGCTCGCCGCCCTCGCTCAGGGTCAGCCTGGCCAGCCGGCCGGTGTTGCGTACGTAGTGGCGGTGCTCCGTCAGCGGGCGGTCGGCCCCGGGGGAACTGACCTCCAGGACGTACTCGTCCTCGCCCATCGCGTCGGTCTCGTCGAGCTTCGCGGAGATCGCCCGGCTCAGCTCGGCACAGGTGTCGAGCTCGACACCCTCGTCGGAGTCCACGACGATCCTCAGCACCCGGCGGCGGCCTGCCCGGGAGACTTCGATCTCTTCCAGCTCCAGCTGCTCGGCGCTGACGAGCGGTTCGACCAGCCCGCGCAGCCTCTCGCTCTGGGTGGTGCTCATCCGGGTGACTCCTCGGCCGCGTGTGCTGTTGTGGGGATCTCGCGTGTCTGGTCAAAGGGTATCCGGTCGCAAGGGGTGTTGCTGTCCGCCGGTCCCCCGAGCGCGGGTACGCTCACAGGCGGTGATCACTTCCGGACAGATCCAGTCAAGACAGGTCCAGCCCGAAGGAGAACAAGTGCGGCGTACGGGGACGACGCGCAGGGGCGTGCTCGCGGTGACGGGCGCCCTCGCCGCCGGGGCGGTGCTGTCGGGCTGCGGAAGCGACGCCGACGACACGGGCGGGGCCCGCAAGGGTTCCGCGCACGGCGGCGCGCGGACCGCCGCCGACGGTACGTCCTCGGTACGTACGGAGACGGCGCTGCGCACCAGTGCCTCGCGCACCACGGCGACCCTGCTCGCCGGTTACGAGCACGTGCTCAGGACCCATCCGTCGACGGCGGCCGGGCTCACCCCCCTGCGTGACGCCGTCCGCGCCCATCTGACGGCCGTCTCCCCCGGCAAGGCCCCCGCGCTCGCCCCGGCCCGCTCGCTCGCCACCGGCCCTGCCGCCGCGGTCAAGGAGCTGGCCGCCGCCGAGCGCGCCGCGGCGGACGCCTACACCGCGTTGCTCCTGGAGGCACCCGGGGAGCTGGCCCGGCTGCTGGCCTCGGTCGCCGCCGCCTGCGCGGCGCACGCCTACCTGCTGACCGAACTGGCCAAGGAGACCCCCGCATGAGCGACGGCAAGGGCGACGGCGCCCTGGAAGCGGCCCAGGCGGCGCTGGCCGCCGAGCACGCCGCCATCTACGGCTACGGGGTCGCCGGCGGCCGGGTCGCCGCGGCGCGCCGGGCCGAGGCCACCACCGCGCACCAGGCCCACCGGGCCCGCCGGGACGCCCTGGTGCGCACGGTCCGGGACCTGGGCGGTGAGCCGGTGGCCTCGGACGCCGCGTACGCTCTGCCGTTCGCGGTGCCGGACGCGGCGGCCGCGGTGCGTCTGGCCGCCGTGCTGGAGGACCGCGTCGCGTACGTCTACTCCGACCTGGTCCGGGCCGCCGAAGGGTCGCTGCGGCGCACCGCCGCAGACGCGCTCCGGGAGGCCGCGGTACGCGCGGCGCGCTGGCGGGGCAGCGGCGTACCCTTTCCCGGGCTCGCCGAGCGGGCCGGGCCGAAGGCCGGAACGGACACGCGGGCCGGGGCCGCCGCCGCGCACTGAAGAAGGCGCACACGAGAAGGCTCTGAAAGGGAACACGGCACGTATGGGTTTTGAACCGCCGCAGCGTCTGGTGCGAGCGCTCGGCGAGTCGTACGGGGATACGGCCGCCGGGGACTGGCTCGCGGGCCTTCCCGCACTGACCGAACAGGCGCTGGCAGCGACCGGGCGCGCCCCGGTCGTGGAGCGGGTCGCCGCCCCCGGCGGGCGCAGCAGTCTGGTCCTGCTGGTCCGGGGGGCCGACGGCACCCCGGCCGCCCTGAAGCTCGCCCCGTCCGGTGCCGCACCCGGGCTGGAGCTGGCGGCGCTGGCGCACTGGAACGGCTGGGGCGCGGTGCAGCTGCTCGATCCCGTGGACACCGGGCGCCCCGTCGAGGGCACGCTGCTGCTGGAGCGGCTGCATCCGGAGATGTCGCTGCGTTCGCTGCCGGAGGCGAAGGCGCTGCTGGAGGCGGCCGGGACGGTGCGGCGGCTGTGGGTCGATCCGCCGGCCGGGCACGCCTTCGAGACGGTCGAGGAACGGACCGGGCGGCGCACGGACGCCATGCGCGCCGCCGCCGCGGCCGACCCGGCGCTGGAGCCGATGGTCACGGCGGCCCTGGCGACGCGCGAGGAACTGGTCGCCGGGTCCCCCGAGACGCTGCTGCTGCACGGCAACTTCCGGCAGAGCAAGGTGCTCGCGGGCGAGCGGGCGCCCTGGCTGACGGTCGGGCCGGAGCCGCTGGTCGGCGAGCGGGCCTATGATCTGGCGCGACTGGTCCGGGACCGGGTCGAGGACCTGATCGCCTCGCCCGCCGGAGCGACGACGGCCCGGCGCCGGATCAAGAAGCTCGCGGAGTCGCTGGACGTGGACCAGGGACGGCTGCACGGCTGGACGCTGTTCCGGGCCGTGGAGTCGGGCACCCGGGCGCTGGCCGCCGGACGCCGCCAGGAGGGCGAAGTGACGCTGGAGTTCGCGGGCTGGCTGTAGGTCATGCGCGAGGGCCCCGCACGGAGTGTTCCGTGCGGGGCCCTTACGCGTGGGATCAGTCCTGCTGCTCGGTGAGGCGGGCGATCGCCTCGTCGACGGTCAGCTCCTCGCGCTCGCCGGTGCGGCGGTCCTTCAGCTCCAGGACGCCTTCGGCCGAGCGGCGGCCGGCGACCAGGATCTTCGGGACGCCGATCAGCTCGGAGTCGGTGAACTTGACGCCGGGAGAGACGCCGGCGCGGTCGTCGACCAGGACGCGCAGGCCGACGGCGCCCAGCTTCTCGGAGACGTCGAGGGCCAGTTCGGTCTGGAGGGCCTTGCCGGCGGCGACCACGTGCACATCGGCCGGGGCGACCTCGCGGGGCCAGCACAGGCCCTTGTCGTCGGCGGTCTGCTCGGCGAGGGCGGCCACCGCGCGGGAGACGCCGATGCCGTACGAACCCATCGTGACGCGGACGGGCTTGCCCTGCTGGCCGAGCACGTCGAGCGCGAAGATGTCGGCGTACTTGCGGCCGAGCTGGAAGATGTGGCCGATCTCGATGGCGCGGTCGACCTGGAGGCCGGTGCCGCACTTGGGGCAGGGGTCGCCCGCCTCGACGACGACGACGTCCAGGTAGTCGTCCACCTCGAAGTCGCGGCCCGCGACGACGTTCTTCGCGTGCTTGCCCTCCTGGTTGGCGCCGGTGATCCAGGCGGTGCCGGCGGCGACGCGGGGGTCGGCGATGTAGCGGACCTTCTCCAGGCCCTGGGGGCCGACGTAGCCGCGTACGAGGTCGGGGCGGCCCACGAAGTCCTCGGCGGTGACCAGCTCGACGACGGCCGGCGCCAGGTGCTCGCCGAGCTTGCCGAGGTCGACCTCGCGGTCACCGGGCACGCCCACGGCGACGATCTCGCCGTCGACCTTGACCAGCAGGTTCTTCAGGGTGGCCGAGGCCGGCACGCCGAGGTGGGCGGCCAGGGTCTCGATGGTCGGGGTGTCGGGGGTGTCCAGCTCCTCGACGGGCCCGGCTCCCGAGGCGTCGCCGGCGGTGGCGTTGAACGTCACGGCCTCGGTGTTGGCCGCGTAGTCGCAGTTCGGGCAGTCGACGAAGGTGTCCTCGCCGGCGGGCGCGGGGGCCAGGAACTCCTCGGAGGCGGAGCCGCCCATGGCGCCGGAGACCGCGGAGACGATGCGGTGGTCCAGGCCGAGCCGCTCGAAGATCCGGATGTAGGCGGCGCGGTGCAGCTGGTACGCCTCGACCAGGCCCTCGTCCGTGGTGTCGAAGGAGTACGAGTCCTTCATCTGGAACTCGCGGCCACGCAGCACACCGGCGCGGGGGCGGGCCTCGTCGCGGTACTTCGTCTGGATCTGGTACAGGATGACGGGCAGGTCCTTGTAGGACGAGCACATGTCCTTGACGACCTGGGTGAAGATCTCCTCGTGGGTGGGGCCGAGGAGGTAGTCGGAACCCTTGCGGTCCTGGAGCCGGAACAGCAGGTCGCCGTACTCGTCGTAGCGGCCGCTCGCCTCGTAGGGCTCCTTGGGCAGCAGAGCGGGGAGCAGGACCTCCTGGCCGCCGATGGCGTCCATCTCCTCGCGGACGACGCGGGTGATGTTCTCCAGCACCTTCTTGCCGAGCGGGAGCCAGGACCAGATTCCGGCGGCGGTGCGTCGTACGTAGCCGGCTCGGACGAGGAGCTTGTGGTTGAGCGTCTCGGCGTCCGCCGGGTCGTCGCGCAGTGTCTTGATCATCAATCGGGACATGCGCTGGACCTGGGCCATGGTGAACTCCTGCTCGGAAGGGTGATGGGCCCGAGGTTAGCGGGGCGGCCCGTGCGGGCGGAAATCCATTCCCTCACGTACGGCGCAGTGGCAGGGGCGCTCCCATGACCGCGTACGGCTTGGGTGCGCTGGGGAAGAGCACCTGGCGGGCCAGGTCCTGGTAGCCGAGCGAGCGGTAGAGGCCGCGCGCCGGGCTGTCGGTGTCGATCGCGGAGAGGATCGAGCGGGGCTGGGGCACCGCGTCCGTGACGGTGGTGATGAGGGTGCGGCCGATGCCCCGGTTCTGGAAGTCCGGGTGGACGTGGAGTTCGGTGATCACGAAGGCGTCGTCGAGCCAGTGGGCGCTGCCGGTGGCGCGGAGATAGGGCTCGACCACGGTGGACCACCAGTGGCCGCGCTCGTTGGGCATGCCGTACACGAAGCCGACGAGCCGGCCATCGGGGGTCAGGGCGCCGAGCGCGCGGGCCTGCGGGTGGTCGAGGTGCCGGAGCACGATATGGCGGCGGACCTCGATCTCCTCGGCACCCAGGCCGAAGGCGACGGCCTGGACGGCGAGCGCCTCGTCGACGCGCGCCGCGAGGTCGATCGGCCCGACGTGGACGCCGGTGGTGCGGGGGCCGCCCCCGGAAGCTGCTGCCATGGACCGACCCTACTGTCCGGGCCGCCCGGGGTCTTTCGTTTGGATCAGGCTGGATCAGGGGGCGGGGCGCGGCCCGGTCAGAACAGCACGCTCATGAAGGCGCCGGTCTCCCGGAAGCCGATGCGGCGGTACGCCTTGCGCGCGGGGGTGTTGTAGTCGTTGACGTACAGGCTGACGACCGGGGCGACGTCGGCCAGCGCGTACCGCAGCACGGCGGCCATGCCGGTCTCGGAGAGGCCCCGGCCGCGGAATTCGGGGGCGACCCACACGCCCTGGATCTGGCAGGCCTGCGGGGTGGTGGCGCCGATCTCCGCCTTGAAGACGACCTTGCCGTCGTCGATCCGGGCGAACGAGCGCCCGGCGGCGACGAGTTCGGCGACGCGGGCCTGGTAGAGGAGTCCGCCGTCGCCGGCCAGCGGGGAGACGCCGACCTCCTCGGTGAACATGTCCACGCAGGCGGGCATCAGGATGTCCATCTCGTCCTTGCGGACGCGGCGGACGAGCGGGTCGGGCTCCACGTCGGCGGACGGGCTCTCGGTAACCATGAGCGGCTGGTTGGCCCGGACGTCGCGGGCGGGGCCCCAGCCGGGTTCGAGGAGACGCCACAGCTGGGCGGTGGGCTCTGCGGGGCCGACGATGGAGGAGCAGCGGCGGCCGGCCCGGCGGGCGCGTTCGGCGAAGGCGCGTACGGCCTCGGGGCCCGCGCAGATGGGGACGAGGTTGGCGCCCGAGTAGCACAGGGAGCGCAGCCGGCCGTCCTCGTACCAGCCCCACATCTCGCCACCGAGGCGCCAGGGGTCGAGTCCGGCGATCTGGACGCGGGACGTCACGAAGGCGTTGACCACGGGCTCGCTCTCCAGGACGGCGAGTGCGGCACCGAGGTCGCTGGGTTCGAGGACCCGGGTGGTGGTGTGCGTCAACACGAGGGGGCCTCACCATGCGGTCTGCTGATTTCCGCACTGTAACCGAAGAGCCTGACCGACGCCGCCCGTGCCCGGGAACAGCTGTGCGCGGACCGCCGGGCCCCCGCACGGCAGCGCCCCGCCGGGGTGCCCGGCGGGGCGCTGTCGGAGGCTGTGCGGGGTCAGCTGATGGAGACCTCGGGCTCGCCGGAGGCGATGCCGTCCTTCTCCATCTGCTCGGCGATCTTCATGGCTTCCTCGATCAGGGTCTCCACGATCTTCGACTCGGGCACGGTCTTGATGACCTCGCCCTTGACGAAGATCTGGCCCTTGCCGTTGCCGGAGGCGACGCCGAGGTCGGCCTCACGGGCCTCGCCGGGGCCGTTGACGACACAGCCCATGACGGCGACGCGCAGCGGGACCTCCATGCCCTCCAGACCGGCGCTGACCTGGTCGGCGAGCTTGTACACGTCGACCTGGGCGCGGCCGCAGGAGGGGCAGGAGACGATCTCCAGGCGGCGCTGCTTGAGGTTCAGCGACTCCAGGATCTGGAGGCCGACCTTGACCTCCTCGGCGGGGGGCGCGGACAGCGAGACGCGGATGGTGTCGCCGATGCCCTCGCTGAGCAGGGCACCGAAGGCGACGGCCGACTTGATGGTGCCCTGGAAGGCGGGGCCGGCCTCGGTGACGCCGAGGTGCAGCGGGTAGTCGCACTGGGCGGCGAGCTGGCGGTAGGCGTTGACCATCACGACCGGGTCGTTGTGCTTGACCGAGATCTTGATGTCGCGGAAGCCGTGCTCCTCGAAGAGCGACGCCTCCCAGAGCGCCGACTCGACGAGCGCCTCGGGGGTGGCCTTGCCGTACTTCTTGAGCAGCCGCGCGTCGAGCGAACCGGCGTTGACGCCGATCCGGATCGGGGTGCCGGCGTCCTTCGCGGCCCGCGCGATCTCCTTGACCTTGTCGTCGAACTGCTTGATGTTTCCGGGGTTGACCCGCACCGCCGCGCAGCCGGCGTCGATGGCGGCGAACACGTACTTCGGCTGGAAGTGGATGTCCGCGATCACCGGGATCTGCGACTTCGAGGCGATCGTCTTCAGGGCGTCCGCGTCGTCCTGCGTCGGGCAGGCCACGCGCACGATCTGGCAGCCGGACGCGGTCAGTTCCGCGATCTGCTGAAGCGTCGCGCCGATGTCCGACGTACGCGTCGTCGTCATCGACTGGACCGAGACCGGCGCGTCCCCGCCGACCGCCACCGAGCCGACCTGGATCTGGCGGCTGACCCGCCGTTCGGCGAGCTTGGTCGGAACGGCGGGCATTCCGAGAGAAATCGCAGTCATGCGCTGAGCATCCCCAAGGTGTGGATCGAGGTCCCGGTATCGGCGGGCTCCGGCCTTCGAGGTTACGTCACCGGGGGCGGCCGGGAGCACACCGCGTCCGGCCCCGCACGGAATGTCCGCCCGGCCGGACGCAGCCCGCGCACCACCCGTCACTCGCGGTGCATGCGGCGCGTCCGGCCGGCACCCGTCAGGTGATCTTGACCGGGTTGACCACGTCGGCGACGAGGACGAGCAGGGTGAAGCAGATGAAGACCCCGGCGACCACGTAGGCGACCGGCATCAGCTTGGCGACGTCGAACGGGCCGGGGTCGGGGCGCTTGAAGACGCGTGCCGTGTTCCGGCGCAGCGCCTCCCACAGGGCCCCCGCGATGTGGCCGCCGTCGAGCGGGAGCAGCGGCAGCATGTTGAAGAGGAACAGCGAGAGGTTGAAGCCGGCCAGCAGGAACAGCATCATCGCGATCTGGTTCTCCGCCGGGACGTCCAGCGTCATCACCTCGCCGCCGATGCGGGCCGCGCCGACGACGCCGACCGGGGAGTCCGCCGCGCGCTCGCCGTCGCCGAAGGCCGCGTCCCACAGGGAGGGGATCTTGGAGGGCAGGGCGATGATCGAGTCGACGCCGTTCTCCACCATGTCACCCATGCGGACGACCGAGTCGCCGAAGGAGAGCGGGAGGATCTTCGTCTGGGCGGCGAAGCCGAGGTAGCCGGCCGTGATGTATTCGCCGGCGACCGCCTCGCCGTGCGAGTCCTTCTTGGCGACGGCGTTCTTCAGGAGGACCGCGTGCAGGTCCTTCTCCTGTCCGTCGCGTTCCACGGTGATGGTGGCGGGGCCGACGGTGTCGCGGATGCGGTCGGAGAGGGCGTCCCAGGAGTCCATCCGCTCACCGTCGAAGGCGACGATCTTGTCGCCCTTCTTCAGTCCGGCGGCCTGGGCGGGCGAGACGGCGTCGGACTTCTTGCAGGTGTCGCGCTGCGCGCTCTGCGGGATGACGCACTTCTGGACGCCGGCGACCTCGGTGGTGTTGGTCTGGAAGCCGAAGGACATGGCGACGCCGAGGAAGATCGCCACGGCCAGGACCAGGTTCATGAACGGGCCGGCGAACATGACGATCACGCGCTTCCACGGCTTGCGCGTGTAGAACAGGCGCGTCTCGTCGCCCGGTTCCAGCTCCTCGAAGGCGGCGGATCTGGCGTCCTCGATCATGCCGCGCCAGGGCGAGGTGGAGCGGGCTTCGAGGCGGCCGTCCGCGCCGGGCGGGAACATCCCGATCATGCGGATGTAGCCACCGGCCGGAATGGCCTTGATGCCGTACTCGGTGTCGCCCTTCTTGCGCGACCAGACGGTCGGGCCGAAGCCGACCATGTACTGGGGGACGCGGATGCCGAAGAGCTTGGCCGTCGACAGGTGGCCCAGCTCGTGCCAGGCGATGGAGAAGAGCAGGCCGAGGGCGAAGACGGCGATACCGAGAATCGTCAGCAGGATCGTCGTCATGCTCATGCGCGTGCCTCCGCAGTGGCCTTGGCCGAGAGTTCCCGGGCCCGGGTCCGCGCCCAGGTCTCCGCTTCAAGTACGTCCGCGACGGTGAGAGAAGTTCCCGATGCGGGCGTTCCGTGCTCTCCCACCACCGCGGTGACCGTGTCCATGATGCCGTTGAAGGGCAGTGCGCCGGACAGGAACGCGTCAACGCACTCCTCGTTGGCCGCGTTGAAGACGGCCGGCGCGGTGCCGCCCAGCGCACCCACGTGCCGGGCGAGGCCGACGGACGGGAAGGCCTCGGTGTCCAGCGGGAAGAACTCCCAGCTGGAGGCCTTCGTCCAGTCGAAGGCGGGGGCCGCGTCCGGAACGCGCTGCGGCCAGCCGAGACCGATGGCGATCGGTCCGGACATGTCGGGCGGGGTCGCCTGGGCGAGCGTGGAGCCGTCGGTGAACTCGACCATCGAGTGCACGTACGACTGGGGGTGGACGACGACCTCGATGCGGTCGAAGGGGATGTCGTAGAGGAGGTGCGCCTCGATGACTTCGAGGCCCTTGTTGACCAGGGTCGCCGAGTTGACCGTGATGACCGGGCCCATCGCCCAGGTGGGGTGGGCGAGGGCCTGCTCCCGGGTGACACCGTCGAGCTCGCTCCTGGTCCGGCCGCGGAACGGGCCGCCGGACGCGGTGACGACGAGCCGGCGCACATCGGCGCGGGTGCCGGCCGCGAGCGCCTGGAAGAGGGCGGCGTGCTCCGAGTCGACCGGGATGATCTGGCCCGGCGCCGCCAGCGCCTTGACCAGGGGGCCGCCGACGATCAGGGACTCCTTGTTGGCGAGCGCCAGGGTGCGGCCCGCCTTCAGCGCGGCCAGGGTCGGGGCCAGGCCGATGGAGCCGGTGATCCCGTTCAGCACGGTGTGGCAGTCGCTCGCGGCCAGCTCGGTCGCCGCGTCGGGGCCGGCGAGGATCCCGGGGAGCGGCTCGGCCGTCCCGTACTCGTGTCGCAGCGCCTCGCGCAGGGCGGGTACGGCCTCGGGCGAGGCGACCGCGACCGTGCGCACCTTGAGGAGGCGCGCCTGCTCGGCGAGGAGGCCGACCCGGCCGCCGGCCGCGGACAGCGCGGTGACGCGGAAGCGGTCGGGGTTGCGCAGCACCAGGTCGATGGCCTGGGTGCCGATGGACCCGGTGGAACCGAGGAGGACGAGGTCCCGGCGGCCTTCCGTGGCGTCGAAGACGAGGTGCGGGTCGGCGAGAGGGGCAGGGCTGTCGGTCATGGCCCCCATTGTCGCCGCTCGTTCTGTGTGCGGGGACAGGGCGTCCCGGATCGCGCCGCTCGTGTCCCGTCCCCGCGCCCCGCCTCAGCCGGTGGCGGCGGCGAACGCCTCGTGGAAGCCGGGGAACGTCTTGCGCACGCAGCCGGGGTCGTCGAACGTGATGCCGGGGGTGCGCAGGCCGGTGACGGCGAAGGACATCACGATGCGGTGGTCGCCGTGGGTCTCGATCTCCACGGGCCGGGGCGTGCCGGGCAGGATCTCGATCCAGTCGGGGCCCGTGGTGACCGTGATGCCCATGCGCCGCAGGTTGTCCGCGCACGCCTCCAGCCGGTCGCACTCCTTCACGCGGGTGTTGCCGACGTCCTCGATGCGTACGGGCCCCGAGGCGAAGGGGGCGATGGCGGCGAGCGTGGGCATGGTGTCGGAGATGTCGCGCATGTTGACGGTGAGGCCGCTCAGCGTGCCGGTGGACCGGATCGTGGTGGAGTCGGCGGTCATGTGCACGTCGGCGCCCATGCGGCGCAGCACGTCGGTGAAGCGCAGGTCGCCCTGGAGTGCGCCCTTACCGAGTCCGGGGACGGTGATCTCGCGGCCGGTGAGGGCCGCGGCGGCGAAGAAGTAGCTCGCGGTGGAGGCGTCGGGTTCGACGGCGTAGGTGGTGGCGCGGTAGCCGCCCGGCGGCACGGTGAAGACGGTGTCGCCGGGGCCGCCGCGGGTGACCTCGACGCCGAAGGAGCGCATCATCGCGAGGGTGATCTCGATGTACGGCGCCGAGACGAGGTCGGTGACGGTGATCCGCAGCCCGGTCTCCGTGAGCGGGCCGAGCATCAGCAGGGCGGTGAGGTACTGGCTGGACTGCCCGGCGTCCAGGGTGAGTTCGCCGCCCTTGATGCCGGCCGCCTCGATGCGCAGCGGGTGGTGGCCCTCGGCCTCCTCGTGGCGCAGGTCGACGCCGAGGGTGCGCAGGGCGTCGGTGAGCGGGGCGAGGGGGCGGCGGCGCATCTGCGCGGAGGCGTCGAAGCGGTAGCTGCCGCGGGTGCCGGCCGCCGCGAGGGTCGGCAGGAAGCGCGCGGTGGTGGCCCCGTCCCGGCAGTAGACGTCGGCCTCCGCGGCGGCGGGCCCGTCCGGGCGGCCGGTGAGGTGCCAGGCGTCGGCGTCCCGCCCGACCTCGTAGCCGAGCGCGGTCAGCCCGGCGGCGAACCCCTCGGTGTCGTCGGAGGCGAGGGGGCGTACGAGCGTGCTGCGGCCGTTCGCGGCGGCGGCCAGGAAGAGGGCGCGCGCGGTGACGGACTTGGAACCGGGGACATGGATGACGGTCACGGGCGTCCATCCTGCCGTGGACCGGGACGTGCGGCGGGGCGCGTCCAGCGACTGGACGCGCCCCGCGGTGCGCTGTGGCCCGGAACGGCGGCTCAGCGGATGGGCCGGTGGACGTTGTCCTTCGTGGACGGGCCCGGGGTGGCGTCGGCGATCCAGGGGCCCTCGCCGCTCGGGTCCACGACGCCCTCCTCCAGCCAGCCGTACGTGCCGGACAGAACACCGTCGACGACGCGCCGGTCCAGGTCGTCGGTGTTGGACCAGAGCCGGGTGAACAGCTCCTCGACGCGGATACGGGCCTGGCGGCAGAAGGCGTCGGCGAGCTGGTACGCCTCGCGGCCGTGCTCGTCCGTGGCGCGCAGGTGCTCGGCGCGGACGCAGGCGGCGCTCATCGCGAAGAGTTCCGCGCCGATGTCGACGATCCGGCCGAGGAAGCCCTGCTTGGTCTCCATCCGGCCCTGCCAGCGGGACATGGCGTAGAAGGTGGAGCGGGCGAGCTTGCGGGAGGCGCGTTCGACGTACCGCAGATGCGTGGCCAGGTCCGGGTGACCGGCCGGGTGGAACTCGGCGTAGGCGGTCGGGAGCCGGCCGGGGCCCACGACGAGCTTGGGCAGCCACTTCGCGTAGAAACCGGCCGCGTTGGCGCCCGCCTTCGCCTTGGCGGAGAGCGGCTTGTCGGGGTCGATGATGTCGCCGGCGACCTTGAGGTGGGCGTCGACGGCCTCCCGGGCGATCAGCAGATGCATGATCTCCGTGGAGCCCTCGAAGATCCGGTTGATCCGCATGTCGCGGAGCATCTGCTCGGCGGGCACGGCCCGTTCGCCCCGGGCGGCGAGGGACGCGGCGGTCTCGAAGCCGCGTCCGCCGCGGATCTGGACCAGTTCGTCGGCGATCAGGCAGCCCATCTCGGAGCCGTACAGCTTGGCGAGCGCCGCTTCGATACGGATGTCGTTGCGGTCCTCGTCGGCCATCTGCGAGGAGAGGTCGACCACGGCTTCGAGGGCGAAGGTGGTCGCGGCGATGAAGGCGATCTTGGAGCCGACGGCCTCGTGCCGGGCCACCGGCCTGCCCCACTGCTCACGGACGGCGGACCACTCGCGGGCGATCTTGAGGCACCACTTGCCGGAGCCGACGCACATCGCGGGCAGCGAGAGCCGCCCGGTGTTGAGCGTGGTGAGGGCGATCTTGAGGCCGGAGCCCTCGGGCCCGATGCGGTTCGCTGCCGGGACGCGCACCTGGTGGAAGCGGGTGACGCCGTTCTCGATGCCGCGCAGGCCCATGAAGGCGTTGCGGTGCTCGACGGTGATGCCGGGGGCGTCCGCCTCGACCACGAAGGCGGTGATCCCGCCCGGATGGCCGTCGGACTTCGGGACGCGGGCCATGACGACGAGCAGGTCGGCGACAACCCCGTTGGTCGTCCACAGCTTGACCCCGTCGAGGACGTAGTCGTCGCCGTCCGGGACGGCCGAGGTGGCGAGCCTCGCCGGGTCGGAGCCGACGTCCGGTTCGGTCAGCAGGAACGCGGAGATGTCCGTACGGGCCAGCCGGGGCAGGAAGGCGTCTTTCTGCTCCTGGGTGCCGAAGGTCTTCAGCGGCTGGGGCACGCCGATGGACTGGTGGGCGGAGAGCAGCGCGCCGATCGCCGGGCTCGCGGAGCCGGCCAGCGCGAGAGCCCGGTTGTAGTAGACCTGGGTCAGGCCGAGGCCGCCGTACGTGACGTCGATCTTCATGCCGAGCGCGCCGAGTTCCTTGAGGCCGTTGACGACCTCGTCCGGAATCCTCGCCTCGCGTTCGATGAGGGCGCTGTCGACCCGGGTCTCGCAGAACTCGCGGAGCCGGGCGAGGAATTCCTCGCCGCGCCGGACGTCCTCGCCGGCGGGCTGCGGATGCGGGTGGATCAGATCCAGGCGGAAGCGGCCCAGGAAGAGTTCCTTGGCGA
Organism: Streptomyces sp. NBC_00708; assembly: GCA_036226585.1. Taxonomy (GTDB): domain Bacteria; phylum Actinomycetota; class Actinomycetes; order Streptomycetales; family Streptomycetaceae; genus Streptomyces. Next base: position 5,326,580 of record CP108997.1, on the reverse strand, counting down.
AACTGGGTTTGCGCCAGTCCCGTTCCCGCGCGTCCTCGGCCACCTGGCGCGCTTCGCGTTCGGAGACCTTGGGCGTGGGCTGTTGTGCGGATGGAGCGGACATGAGGGCTCACCTCGCCGCGTCGTCGGGTGGGTGGACCCGGCAGGCGCACGGGCGGGACGGGGTCCGTCCGCCGTGCGTACCTGTCCGGTTCTACTCGTCCGTATGTACCCGATTCCGGCTGCCCCGACCAGCCCCGGGGCGCCGATCGGGTCGGCCGCCACTCCAGTGCCCGCCGCCGGATGCGGCATGCGTCCGCGTGCGTGTCAGAGCGCGAGGCCGGTGAGGACGAGGACGCGCTCGTAGGTGTAGTCGTCCATCGCGTAGCGGACGCCCTCGCGGCCCACGCCGGACTGCTTGGCACCGCCGTACGGCATCTGATCGGCGCGGTACGAGGGGACGTCGCCGATGATCACGCCGCCGACCTCCAGCGCGCGGTGGGCGCGGAAGGCGGCCTGGATGTCATGGGTGAACACGCCCGCCTGGAGCCCGTACTGCGAGGCGTTGACGGCGGCGAACGCCTCGGCCTCGCCGTTCACCTTCTGCACCGAAAGGACCGGCCCGAAGACCTCCTCGGTGGCGAGGGTGACGCCGTCGGGCAGGCCGGCGAGGACGGTCGGCGCATACGTCGACCCGTCGCGCTTGCCGCCCGCGAGGAGCTGGGCCCCGGCGGCGACGGCCTCGTCGACCCAGGACTCGACGCGCCGGGCGGCGGCCTCGTCCACGAGCGGACCGACGTCCGTGGTGGGGTCGGACGGGTCGCCGGTGACCTGGGCCTCCACCGCGGCGACGATCCTCGGCAGCAGCCGGTCGTGGACGGCCGCGTCCACGATGACGCGCTGCACCGAGATGCAGGACTGGCCGCCCTGGTAGTTGGAGAAGGTCGCGATGCGGGTCGCGGCCCAGTCCAGGTCCTCGTCGGAGGCGTAGTCGCCGAGCACGACGGCGGCGCCGTTGCCGCCGAGTTCCAGCGTGCAGTGCTTACGGGGCACCGAGTCCATGATCGCGTAGCCGACGGGGGCGGACCCGGTGAAGGAGATCACCGGCAGCCGCTCGTCCTGGACGAGGGCGGGCATCCGGTCGTTGGGCACCGTGAGAACGGACCAGGAGCCGGCCGGCAGGTCCGTCTCGGCCAGCAGCTCGCCCAGGATCAGCGAGGAGAGCGGGGTAGCCGGGGCCGGCTTCAGGATGATCGGGACGCCGACGGCGATGGCCGGGGCGACCTTGTGGGCGCTGAGGTTCAGCGGGAAGTTGAAGGGCGCGATGCCGAGCACGGTGCCGCGCGGGAAGCGCCGGGTCAGGCCGAGCCGGCCGGTGCCGCCGGCGTCGGTGTCCAGGCGCTGGGCCTCGCCGCTGTTGAACCGGCGGGCCTCCTCGGAGGCGAAGCGGAAGACGGACACGGCGCGCCCGACCTCGCCGCGCGCCCACTTGACGGGCTTGCCGTTCTCGGCGGAGATCAGCTGGGCGATCTCCTCGGTGCGCTCGGCCAGCCGGCGGGCCACGTGGTCCAGCGCGGCGGCGCGGACGTGGGCCGGGGTCGCGGCGAACTCCTCGCGCACGGCGTGCGCGGCGGCGACGGCCTCCTCGACCTGGGCCTCGGTCGGGACGGAGACCGTGCCGACGAGGCGCCCGTCCCAGGAGTTGGTGACGTCGAAGCTTTCCTCGCCGGTGGCCTGGCGGCCGGCCAGCCAGAAGGCGTGGGTGGAGGTCATGGCGTTCCGGCCCTTCGATGACGTGGGGTGTGTCCGCCCCCACGGTAGGGCCGCCGGAGCCGCCTGGCGTTTGTCCGGCGTGGAGCAGAGCGGGACCGGGGTTCGCCTTATTGGCCAGGGGGTGTGGTGACCTTCAGGGCGAGCCACAGCTCCATGCGGACGTCCGGGTCGTCCAGCGAGCGGCCGAGGATCTCCTCCACCCGCCGCATCCGGTAGCGCAGGGTGTGCCGGTGCACTCCGAGGTCGGCGGCGGCCGCGTCCCACTGCCCGTGGTGCGAGAGCCACGCCCGTACGGAGGCGACCAGGTCGCCCCGGCCCTTGGCGTCGTGCTCGTACAGCGCGCGCAGCATGCCGTCCGCGAAGGCCCGGACCGCGTCGTCCGCGAGCAGCGGCAGCACGGACCCGGTGGCCAGTTCCGCGTGCTCGACCAGGGCCCTGCCCCGGCGGCGGGCCACCGAGAGGGCCTGTTCGGCCTGCTTGTACGCGGCGGACACGGCGACCGGGCCGGCCGGGGCGGACATGCCCACGACGACATCGGTGTCCTGGGCGGCGGCCGGCTCGCGCGGGGTCAGTTCGTCCTGCGCTCGGGCGTACGCCGCGCAGGCGGCCACCGCCTCGCCGTCGTCGGCGGCCAGCACCAGCAGGCGTTCCCCCTCGGGCACCATCAGCAGGGTCTCGCCGGACCGGTCGGCGGCGGTGTCCATGGCGTCGGCCAGCAGCGCCGTGGCGGAGGGGTCCGGGGCCTCGGCGATGAGCAGCCGGAACGGGGCGTCGAGCAGCCCGCCGTAGAGGTCCCCGGCGACGGCGCGGGCGTGGTCGGGCTGGCCGGCGAGGAGCATCCGCAGAACCGCCGCGCCGAGACGCTGTTCGGCGCCCTGGAGGGCGCGGGAGCGGGCGGTGGTGAGCGTGAGCAGGGCGACCGCCGAGTGCACGGCGTACCGCTCGGCGGTGCCGAGGGCCGCTCCGGTGCCGACGGCCAGGGCGCCGCGGACCCGGCGGCCGGTGCCCAGGGACTGGAGCTCGACGCGGTCGTCGGTGTCGCCGACGACCATGCTGGCCGGGGCCGGGCGGGCGCGCAGCCGCTCCACTTCCGGGGTGAGCCGGGCGGCCCGGCGGGCCGCCCAGTCGGGTGCGGCGGCCACGACGGCCCCGGCGGCGTCGTAGAGGGCGGCCCAGCCGTTGACGTGGGCGGCGAGGCGGGCGAGGAGCGCGCCGGGGCCGTCCCCGGCGAGTGCCGCGCTCGTCAGTTCCCGCTGCGCCTCGAAGCCGGCGGTCACGGCCCGGTACTGATCGGCGGCGATCTGCGAGGAGACGGCCTTGGCGATGGCGATGAACGGGGTGCGGCGGGGCACTTCGAGCAGCGGCAGGCCCGCTTCCTCGGCGGCCCCGATCAGGGGCTGGGGCACCTCGTCGTAGTTGACCCCGACGGCGAAGCCGAGCCCGGCGACCCCGGCACCGGCCAGCCGGCGCACGTAGCGGCCCATCGCCTCCGGGTTCTCCGCGTCCAGGTTGGTCGCGGTGACCAGCAGCAGTTCGCCGCCCTCCATATAGGGGACGGGGTCGGTGAGCTCGCTGGCGTGCGCCCAGCGCACCGGTGTGCCGAGGCGGTCCGCCCCCGCGCGCACCGTGAGTCTGAGCGCCGAGTGCTGGACGAGCGAGGCGAGCGTGGGCGGCATGGGGAGGAGGGCCTTCGGCAGGGGGCGATTTCGCCGTCCCGTATGAACGGCTCACTTCGATTCTGCCAGGGTGGCAGAGTCCCTGTCACCGCAGCCACTCGCGCCGCTCCCGCCCCTTCCGCCCCGGCCCCGCCGTCAGCCGGCCAGCCGCACGAGCAGCGGGGGCATGTGCTCGCCGCCGACCGTGGTCAGCGAGAGGACCGCGTGGCCGGACGGCAGTTCGTAGGCGAGCGCGGAGGCGGACCAGCGCTCCCGTTCGACCTGGCGCACGGTCACCGCGTCCGTGGTCACGGCCTTGCCGGTGGCCATCTTGCGCAGGGAGTGCAGGGCGCGGGTGAGCGGCTGGTCGGCGAAGACCCCGTGCTGGGCGACCTCGCGGACCTCCACCCACTCCTTGCCCCAGGCCTCCGCGAAGCGCTTGCCGTCCCAGGTGGTGAGGCCGGGGAAGACCATGGTGCAGCCGAACGCCCCGAGCAGCGCCGCGTGCAGTCCCTCGGGCACGTCGTCCAGGGTGCGCAGGGCGAGGACCGCCCCGGCGTTGACGGACCGCAGCCGCCGGATGCCCCGGACGGTGTCGGCGGTGACGGTGTGGGTGGCGTCGTCGAGCACGAGGCAGACGAACAGGGAGCGGTCGGTGCGGGCGGCGGCGACGGCGTTGAACTGGGCGAGCACCAGACGGGCCAGGACGCGGGACGCCTCGGCGTGGACGCGCTCGGGCAGGTCGACGCGGACCCGCAGCGGGTGACGGCCCAGGGAGCGCAGGGAGAAGGGGCGGGCGTCCTCACCGGTGGCGAAGAAGCCGGCGAAGGCGGGGCGGTCGAGCGTGGCGATCCGGTCCGCCAGGACGGCGGCCGGGTCGGCGGCGGAGCCCGTCTGGCGGGCCCTGGCCTCCAGTTCGCGCAGCATCGCGTGGTGTCCCCCGGTCTCCAGGGCCTGGCGCAGATCGCCCAGCGCGGCGGCGGAGCCCTCCAGGAGTTCGCGGAGTTCGGGGACGGACGGGAAGCGGGCGTGGACGGCGCGGAACGGGCCGAGCAGCTGGCCGAGCGCGGTGGCCGCGCGGCGGGTGTCCAGGGTGGGGATGTCCCCGGCGAGTCCCTCCGCGAGGGCCGCCGCCGCCTCGTCGGGGTCGCTCGTGCCGCCGTACAGATCGAAGTCGTGCAGGGACGCGGGGTCGCCGATCCGGATGACCACGTCGTAGGCGTCGTCCGGGCCGAGCGCGCCGCCCGCGCCGCCGACGGCGAGCACCGCGGCCTGTCCGGTGAGCGCGCGCAGGGCGAGGGCCTCGACGACGGGCGCGACGACCCGGTCCGTCTTGCCGGAGCCGGGCGGGCCGACGGCCAGCAGGGAGGTGCCGAGCGCGGCGGGTTCGAGGGCCAGGCCGGAGCCCCTGCGCGGGTAGGGGTTGCGCGGGTCGTCGGCGCACTCCCCGATCCGGACCTGGCCGGTCAGCGGGTCGTGGGTGGCGGTGCGCCGGGGCACGTCCCGCAGGCCGGAGGGGTGCAGATAGGCGTCGGCGCCCTTGCGGAGCACGGTGTCGGTGAAGGACGCCAGCCGGTCGGGGCGCCCGCGCGCCCCGGTCCAGGCGTGGCGCAGCCGTACGCAGTCCACGTCGTTCAGCCGGCCCGCGTACACGGCGGCGGTCAGCGCCTCGGCGGCGTCGGTGGAGCCGGCGGCGCGCAGATCGGGCCACTGGGCGCGCGGGGGGCCGTCCTCCGGGGCGGGGGCCTCGGACGGCTCCCGCGGGGCCGGCTCGCGGCGCAGGAACGGGCCCAGCTCCGTCGACCAGTGGCCGGTGCGGGCGAAGGGCCAGGCGATCGCGGAGCCGATCAGGGCGTAGAGCACGAGCACGACGAGCAGTGCGGCGTACTTGTTGCCGCCGCCCTGCACCCAGCTGGTGGGGACCGCGGGGAAGACGAGGTCGGCGAGCGGGACCTTGCGCGTCCAGACGAGCCACAGGGTGAGCAGCGCGCCGCCCAGGGTGAGCACGAGCCGGGCGCGGGCGAAGTTCGGGCCGGTGAAGTGGCGGAAGACGCCCGCCCAGCCGCCGACCCGGGCGGCCCAGAAGCCGAGGCCGAGGATGAGGACCTGGTAGTAGAGGGTCGTGGAGTTGACGACGAGGGCGGGCGCGTCCTTCCTGAGCCCGCCGAAGGTCCACCACTCGGGGCCGGTGATGATCTCGATCGGCTTGCTGACGTAGGGGACGCTGCGTTCGGTGAGCAGCAGCCACAGCAGGAGCCAGAGGACGAGGGTGGCGGCCGGGCCCACCAGTGAGGGGCGGGGGGAGCGCTCGGCGGGCCGGGGCACGAAGCCGTACCGCCAGATGCCGGGGCCGGCCTCGGGGCGTGGCGCGTTGAGCCAGTCGGCGGTGGGCGCGGCGGCGCCCGGGACCGGGGTGTACGCGGGCGGGGCCGGCGGGACGGGGGGCCGGGCGGGCGGCGGGGCCGTGGGCGGATGGGCGGGCGGGGCCGCGGGCGGCGGACCCGCCGGGTGCGGTACGGAGCCCGCGGGCCGGCCGTCGGGCGGCGGCGCGCCTCGCGTGCCCCACGCGCCGTGCGTACCGTCGTTGTCCATGAACCGTTGCCCCCTTGACCTGCCAGGTCCGTCACTGCCCCGGCCAATCTAGTGCGCGCACACGGTGAGTTCAGCAACGCGCCCGGATAGTGACGGTTGAGGAGGCGGTACGTGCTCCCCCGGCGTCTTCTGTCCGTCGCGGACAACGACACATGCGCGACCACTCCCGATCGGAGCATGCCCGAGCCCCGGCCCCGCGCCTAGCCTGCACAACGAGAAGCGTCCGAAACACCCCCAGGAGCCCCGCATGACCGAAATCCCGCAGGAGCGCCGACTCGTCACCGCCATCCCCGGTCCGAAGTCGGTGGAGCTGCAAGACCGCCGGCTCGCGGCGGTCGCCGCCGGTGTGGGCTCCACGCTGCCCGTGTTCACCGCGCGGGCGGGCGGCGGGATCATCGAGGACGTGGACGGAAACCGTCTGATCGACTTCGGTTCCGGCATCGCCGTGACGTCGGTCGGCGCCTCCGCCGAGGCCGTCGTGCGCCGGGCCTCCGCCCAGCTCGCGGACTTCACCCACACCTGTTTCATGGTCACGCCGTACGAGGGCTACGTGGAGGTCTGCGAGCGGCTCGCCGAGCTGACGCCGGGCGACCACGCGAAGAAGTCCGCGCTCTTCAACTCGGGCGCCGAGGCCGTCGAGAACGCGGTGAAGATCGCCCGCGCGTACACCAAGCGCACCGCGGTCGTCGTCTTCGACCACGGCTACCACGGCCGGACGAACCTCACGATGGGCATGACGGCGAAGAACATGCCGTACAAGCACGGCTTCGGGCCCTTCGCGCCGGAGGTGTACCGGGTGCCGGTGGCGTACGGCTACCGCTGGCCGACGGGCGCCGAGAACGCCGGCGCGGAGGCGTCCGCCCAGGCCATCGACCAGATCACCAAGCAGATCGGCGCGGAGAACGTCGCCGCGATCATCATCGAGCCGGTGCTCGGCGAGGGCGGCTTCATCGAGCCGGCCAAGGGCTTCCTGCCGGAGATCGCCCGGTTCGCGAAGGACAACGGCATCGTCTTCGTCGCCGATGAGATCCAGTCGGGCTTCTGCCGTACGGGCCAGTGGTTCGCCTGTGAGGACGAGGGCATCGTCCCGGACCTGATCACCACCGCCAAGGGCATCGCGGGCGGCCTGCCGCTGTCCGCCGTGACCGGCCGCGCCGAGATCATGGACGCGGCGCACGCGGGCGGCCTCGGGGGTACGTACGGCGGCAACCCGGTCGCCTGCGCGGGCGCCCTCGGAGCCATCGAGACGATGCGCGAGCTGGACCTGAACAAGAAGGCGAAGCGCATCGAGGAGGTCATGAAGGGCCGCCTCGAAGGGATGCGGGCCGAGCTGCCGAACGGCGGCATCATCGGTGACATCCGGGGCCGCGGCGCGATGATCGCGATCGAGCTGGTGAAGCCGGGCACGAAGGACCCGAACCCGGAGGCGGCCGGCGCGCTCGCGAAGGCGTGCCACGCCGCGGGCGTCCTCGTCCTGACCTGCGGCACGTACGGCAACGTCCTGCGCTTCCTGCCGCCGCTGGTGATCGGCGAGGACCTGCTGAACGAGGGCCTGGACGTCCTGGAGAGCGCCTTCTCCGGGATCTGATCCCGGATTACGTGTGGGCCTGTGAAGAAAAGGTGGGGGGCCGATGGCGGGATACCGTACCCGCTATCGGTCCCCCTCCGCCTGACGTACGGTTTCCGCAGATGAGAGAAACACCCCGCTCGCAGGAGACTGCGGGCGAATCCGGGTCGGAGCTTCCCCAGCACCGTCCCGACCGTGCCTTCGCGCACACCACTGGAGCATCACGCTTCGGAACTCCTCACCGATCGGATGGCCGCTCGTCCCACACCCCCCGGGACGCGCGGCAAACCGGTCCACTCGTCCGCTCCGGAACAACCCCCCCAGTTCCGGGGCGGACGGCTTTTTTCCTCTCCCTGGTGTCGGGCCTGTCGGCCCTCTTCGCGCTGACCACCTGGCAGATCGCCGCCGACGGCCCCCTGCGCGGCCTCGACGAGCGCGCCGGACGCGCCGTCGTCGGCCACGGTCCGCGACCGCTCACCGAATTCCTCGCCGATCTCGGCAACATGCAGGTCGCCCTCCCCGTACTGGCGTGTGCGATCGGCTGGTCGCTGCTGCGCGGGCGGCGGCGGGAGCCGCTGGGCGCGGCCCTCGCGATGGCGGCGGTGCCGCTGCTGGTCGTACCGCTGAAGGACTGGATCGCCCGGCCGGGACCGCTGACGGAGGCGACGGGCTACTACCCGTCGGGGCACGCGGCGACGGCGGCGGTGGCGTACGGGGCCTCGGCGCTGCTGCTCGCCGGGCGCGGGCGGCGTACGTGGATGATGCCCGTCGCCGCCGTCCTACTGACGGCGGCGACGGGCATCGGTCTGGTGCTCCGCGGCTATCACTGGCCGCTGGATGTGCTGGGCAGCTGGTTCCTGTGCGGGCTGCTGCTCCTGCTGCCCCGCGGGTCCGGCCGGATCAGCCGAAGTAGGCGTCGAAGTTCTTCGAGAACTCCCAGTTGTTGAAGCGGTCCCAGTTGATGGACCAGGTCATCAGGCCGCGCAGGCCCGACCAGGTGCCGTGGGTGGCGTAGGAGCCGCAGTCGGTCTTCTTGGTGAGGCAGTTCAGCGCCTTGGTGACCTCGGCGGGCGAGGTGTGCCCGTTGCCCGCCTGGGTGGAGGCCGGCAGGCCGATCGCGACCTGGTCGGGACGCAGACCGGGGAAGACCTTCGTCTGGTCACCGGCGACGGGGAAGCCGGCCAGCAGCATGTCGGTCATCGCGATGTGGAAGTCGGCGCCGCCCATGGAGTGGTACTGGTTGTCCAGGCCCATGATGGAGCCCGAGTTGTAGTCCTGGACATGCAGCAGCGTGAGGTCGTCGCGCAGCGCGTGGATGACCGGCAGGTAGGCGCCGGCGCGCGGGTCCTGGCCGCCCCAGGGGCCGGAGCCGTAGTACTGGTAGCCGAGCTGTACGAAGAAGGTCTCGGGGGCCATGGTGAGGACGAACTTGTCGCCGTACTTGGCCTTGAGGGTCTTCACCGCCGAGATCAGGTTGACGATCACCGGCGTGGTGGGGTTCCGGAAGTCGGTGTCACCGGTGTTCAGCGAGAGCGAGTGGCCCTCGAAGTCGATGTCCAGTCCGTCGAGACCGTACTCGTCGATGATCTTGCCGACCGAGGAGACGAACAGGTCGCGGGCGGCGGTGGTGGCGAGCTGCACCTGGCCGTTCTGGCCGCCGATGGAGATCAGCACCTTCTTGCCGGCGGCCTGCTTGGCCTTGATGGCCGCCTTGAACTCGGCCTCCGACTCGACGTTCGGGCACTCGGTGACCGGGCAGAGCTTGAAGCGGATGTCGCCGGAGGTGACGGAGGTCGGCTCGCCGAAGGCCAGGTCGATGACGTCCCAGGAGTCGGGCACGTCCGCCATGCGCGTGTAGCCGGAGCCGTTGGCGAAGCTGGAGTGCAGATAGCCAACGAGCGCGTGGGCCGGCAGCTGGGTGCCGCCCTCGCTCCCGCCGCCCTTGGTGGTGGTCGCGGAGACCGCGGCCGACTTGGCGGACTCGCCCGCCTCGTTGACGGCGCTGACCTGGAAGCTGTACGCGGTCGAGGCACTGAGGCCGGTCACGGTGGCCGAGGTGCCGGTGACGCTCTGGACCTTGGTGCCGCCCTGGTAGACGTTGTAGCCGGTGGCCCCGGAGGAGCCCGTCCAGGACAGCGCGACCGAGGACGAGGTGACCGTACCGGTCTTGAGTGCCGTGGGAGCCGCGGGGAGCACGACCGGGTCCCCGCCGGGTCCGACGAGGCTGACGTCGTCGGCGTAGTAGGCCGGGGTGCCGTACCAGCCGTGGGTGTAGATCTTGACCGAGGTGGTGGAGGCACCGGTGGTGAACGTGGTCGTGAGCTTCTGCCAGCCGGGCGCGGACTGCGTCCAGGTGGAGACGTCGGTCGTCCCCGTGCCCTCGGCGCCCAGGTAGACGTAACTGCCCTGCACCCAGGCGCTCAGCGTGTACGTGGAGCCGGGCTTGACCTTCACGGACTGCGCGCAGTTGGCGTTGTCGCTGCCGGCCGGGGTCGCTTTCAGCGCCGAAGTCCCGCCGTGTACGGGGGTGCTGACGGCGGCTCCGCTGCCTCCGGAGCAGTTCCAGCCGGTCAGCCCGGCCTCGAAGGTGCCGTTGCTCGCCAGTTCGGCGTCGGCGGCGACGGCGGACGGCGCCGTGGCGGCCAGCCCTCCGGCGGCGAGCAGGGCCGCCGAGAAGGCGGCGAGCAGTCCGGTCATGCGGGCGGGGGGTCCCGTGCGTTCCACAACGGCCTCCGTACAGGGGGGAATTGATACGGCGAGGGGAATAGATGCGGCGCGCACAACATGGTCCAGACCAATCAGGTTGTCAAGACCTCTGGCAGCGAGGGCCGTACGGGGGTGGGCGCGGCGGGGCGCCGGGCGCGGGCACCCGGGCCCGTCGAAGCCCGGCGACCGCCCCGGTGCGCGAGCCCCTTCAGGCCCTCTCGTCCCCTGCCACGCCCGCCGCCGCCTCGTGCATCGCGAGTTCCAGGAGCGTGGCGTCGGTGAGGGTGCCGGAGCCGTCGGGCGGGACGAGCCAGCGCACCTTCCCGGCCGGACGGCCCGGGTGCGGCACGACGATCCAGGTGCCGCGTCCGGCGCCCCTGATCCCCGTTCCGACCCAGCGGGCGACGGTGCCCGGCGGCACGAAGAAGCCCATCCGGGCCTCGCCGAAGTCCGCGAGGACCGGTCCCGGCCGGTCGATGAGCCGGGTGAGCACGTCGAGCGTCGGATAGCCCAGCTCCCCCGGCAGGATCAGCACGTCCCAGCGCCGGCCGGCGGGCAGGAGCGCGATCCCCCGCGGATCGCGCTCCCAGTCCCACCGGCAGGCGGCCGGATCGGGTGCCGCCGACGCCAGCCACTCGACCGCTGCCCTGGCCTCCGAGCCCGTCATGGCCCGCCTCCGTAGTCCGTGTCGCGCCGGCCGGGCGGCGGGCGCGTTCAGAAGGGAGAGCGGGGTGAGGCCGGTTCATGACGCGGGTTCGGCTACTCGCTGGTAGTGATCTGGGTCACGTGGGCCCGTTGTCAGTGGCGGATGACAGACTCCACGGCATGGAACACATGGGGGACGTACGCAGTGTCGAGGAGCTCGTCGAGCTGACGGGCCGCGGCGAGAAGGTGAAGTACCTGCACTTCTGGGGGCACCGCCCGCGCCCGGACGGCAGCATCGGCGCGAGCTGCCTCAGCCAGTGGTGGCCCTCGCCGTTCACGGCCGACGGTGTGACGTACGCGTCGGCCGAGCACTGGATGATGGCCGGCAAGGCGCGGCTGTTCGGCGACGCGGAGGCGGCCGGGCAGGCGGTCGCGGCGAAGAGCCCCGCCGAGGCGAAGAAGGTGGGCCGGCTGGTCCGCGGCTTCGACGACGACGTCTGGAAGCGCGAGCGCTACGCCCTGGTGGTGGAGGGCAGCGTGCACAAGTTCGGGCAGGACCCGGAGCTGGGCGCATTCCTGCTCGGTACCGGGCACAGGGTCCTGGTGGAGGCGAGCCCGCTGGACCGGATCTGGGGCATCGGGCTCTCGGCGGACAGCCCGCGCGCGCAGGACCCGGCGCAGTGGCGGGGTCTCAACCTGCTGGGGTTCGCGCTGATGGCGGCCCGGGAGAAGCTCCGGGACGGGGCGGGCGGCGCCGGTATATGAACCGGCTCGCGGTGCGGCGGGGGTGGTCCCGCGCCGCACCGCGAGGAGTGGTTCAGGCCCGTACGGAGAGGTGCCCCAGGGGGGCGTGCTCCCGCGCCTCGACGATCTGGGAGACGGCCGCCCGCTCATAGGCGGAACCGCTGTCGTCGTCCGAGTCGTCGCTGGTGATCGCCCAGATGAGGAAGCCGAGGAACGCCGCGCTGACGACGATCCCGACGGACCCGAGGATGATCCCGGCCAGCGCCACACCGCCGTTGTCGGCCTCGCCCCGCTGGGCTCGGCCGCGGCCCAGGACGCCGAAGATCAGCGCGAGGACGCCGAGGACGATGCCGAGGCCGTACATGCAGAAGCCGACGACCGAGATGAGGCCGAGGACCAGGGCGGCGATCCCCATCCCGTTCGCGGGCTGCGGGCCGCCCCAGGGGTGCCCGTAACCGGGATAGCCGGGGTAGCCGAACTGCGCGGGCTGCCCGGCCGGGTAGCCGTACGAGGCCGCCGGCGGGGGCTGACTGCCCGGGTAGCCGCCCGGCCCCATCTGTGGGGCGCCCTGCCCCGGGCCGTTCGGCCCGACGGGCGGCGGGGGCACGGTCCCGGGAGCGGACCACCCGGGGCCCCCGGTCCGCGGCCCGGCGAAGCCGGTTGCTCCGGGCTGCGGTGCCGCGAACGGGTTGGCCGGCACGGGGCCCGTACCGGCACCCGGCATCGAGGCGACCGTCATCTGGTCGTGCACGCCCGGGGGGCGGGGGCCGCCGGGCGCGGTAGCGGTGGGCGTGTGGGGGCCGCCGGCTATGCCGTCGCCCGTCGGGCGATCCGGGCCGGGCCGGGCGCCGGCCGGTGCGGCGTCCTGCGGCGGGCGCGGGCCGTCGGAGCCGGCGCCCTTGTCCAGCGACACCGGGTCGCCCGACGGGCGGGCGTCTTCGGGCGCGGCATCGGCGGGCGCGGCGGTGTCCGGCGGCACCCCGGCGTCCTGCGGCGGGTGACCCGCGGCGTCACCCGGCCACACCGCGCCGCCCCGCGGCGCCCCGGGCCGCTCCGGCGGTGCCCAGGGGTCGATCGGTGCGGCCCGGTCCGCCGGCTGGTCCGTGTTGTCTGGCATGGGCCTCCCCCATCGTGATGCGGTCATGCTACGGGCGGGCCCGTCCTACGATGACTCCCGTCCCCCTCCCTGGTCACGCCGGTGACCGGGGCCCGTACCACTCCCTGCCCACGGAGGCCCCGATGACCGATCTGCACCCCTTCATCGCGGGGCTGCCCAAGGCCGAGCTCCATGTCCACCACGTCGGTTCGGCCTCCCCCCGTATCGTCGCCGAGCTGGCCGCGCACCACCCCGACTCCAAGGTCCCCACCGCCCCCGAGGCGCTGGCCGACTACTTCACGTTCACCGACTTCGCCCACTTCATCGACGTCTACCTCTCCGTCGTCGACCTGATCCGCACGCCGGAGGACGTCCGGCTGCTGACGTTCGAGGTCGCCCGGGACATGGCCCGGCAGAACATCCGGTACGCGGAGCTGACGGTCACGCCGTTCTCCTCGACCCGGCGCGGGATTCCCGAGCAGGGCTTCATGGAGGCCATCGAGGACGCCCGCAAGGCGGCCGAGCGGGAGCTCGGCGTCGTGCTGCGCTGGTGCTTCGACATCCCGGGCGAGGCCGGTCTGGAGGCCGCCGAGGAGACCACCCGGCTCGCCGTGGACCTGCGGCCCGAGGGACTGGTCTCGTTCGGCCTCGGCGGCCCGGAGATCGGCGTGGAGCGCCCGCAGTTCAAGCCCTACTTCGACCGGGCGATCGCCGAAGGCCTGCACTCGGTGCCGCACGCGGGCGAGACCACGGGCCCGCAGACGGTCTGGGACGCGCTGAACTCGCTGCGCGCGGAGCGCATCGGCCACGGCACCAGTTCGGTGGCCGACCCGAAGCTGCTGGACCACCTCGCCGAGCAGCGCATCGCCCTGGAGGTCTGCCCGACATCGAACATCGCGACCCGGGCCGTCAAGGACATCGAGCAGCACCCGGTCCGCGAGATGGTCCAAGCCGGTGTGCTGGTGACGATCAACAGCGACGACCCGCCCATGTTCGGCACCGACCTCAACAACGAGTACGCGGTGGCCGCCCGCATCCTCGGTCTCGACGAGAACGGCCTGGCCGCGCTCGCGAAGAACGCCGTCGAGGCGTCGTTCCTCGACCCGGCCGACAAGCGCGCGCTGGCCGCCGAGATCGACACGTACACGGCCAACTGGACGGCGCGAGCCGGACGGTGACCGCCCGGCGGTGACAATGGCCCCATGTCGAAGCCTGTCACCGCCGTCGCCCATCGCGGCGATCCGTACCGTGCCCGCGAGAACACCCTCTCCTCGATCCGCTCGGCGCTCGAACGGGGGGCGGACGCGGTCGAGATCGATGTCCGGGTCACCCGGGACGGGGTGCCGGTCCTGCTGCACGACGCCACGCTGGACCGGCTGTGGGGTCATGACCTGCGGCTGGACCGGCTCACCCACCAGGAGGTGACCGAACTGACGGCGGGCGGTGTGCCGACGCTGCGCGAGGCGCTGCTCGCCGCCGGCGCGCACCGCGTGATGGTCGATCTGCCCGGTTCCACGCCCGATTCGGTGAAGCGGACGGTGGGCGTGGTGCGGGAGTGCGGGGCCGGTGAGCGCGTCTACTACTGCGCCGGCCCCGAGGCGATGCTGCGGGTGCGGGCGGCCGACCCGTCGGCCGAGATCGCGATGACGTGGACGACGCTCGCACCCCCGCGCCCGGCGCTGCTCGACGCGGTCCGCCCGCGCTGGCTGAACTACCGCTTCGGGCTGGTCGGCCCGGAGCTGACGGACCGCAACCACCGCGACGGGCTGCTGGTCTCGGCCTGGACCGCCGACACCGGCCGGACGATGCGCCGGCTGATCGCGCACGGCGTGGACTCCGTCACCACCAACCGGATCGACGTGCTCCGCAAGCTGATCGACCGTCACGGGGCCGGGCGGAAACCGTGATAACCCCCCGCACGCTCTGGCGCCGGGTACGGGAGGCCGGTGGTCCCGGTCCCCGGGTGACCGACATCGGCGTGGTCCTGGTGGTCCAGGCGGCCGTGTCGGTGCCCTGGGTCCTCCCCCGCGATCCCCGTCTGGAGCCCGCGTCGCTGCCGGCGTATCTGCTGACCACCCTGACCGTACTTCCGCTGCTGTGGCGGCGCCGGGCGCCCGTGCGGGTGCTGCTGGCGGTGGTGGCGGCGCAGAGCCTGTACGGGCTGGCCGTCGACGGGCCGGGGCAGACCCTGCCGTACACCGGTCTGGTCGCCCTCTACAGCGTCGCCGCCCACACCCCGGCACCGGCCCGCCGGCTCTGCGGGGCGCTGACCCTGGCGGTCGTCTTCCCCTCGGTCGCGCTCAACACGGGCGAGGCCCGCGAGCTGGTCTTCTCGCTGATGGTGTTCACGGCGGCCTACGGCTTCGGCCGGTTCACGGACACCCGCCAGGCGTACACCAGGGCCGTCGAGGACCGGGCGCGGCAGCTGGAGGTCACCCGCCGGATCGAGACCGAACAGGCGGCGGCCCGCGAACGGGCCCGGATAGCCCGGGAAATGCACGACATCCTGTCGCACGCGGTGAGCCTGATGATCGTGCAGGCGGAGGCCGGTCCGGTGGCGGTCCGTACGGCGCCGGAGCGGGCCGAGGCGGCGTTCGACGCGATCTCGGAGACGGGCAGGGACGCGATGGTCCAACTGCGCCGGATGCTCGGCGTACTGCGCGAGAGCGAGCGGGGGCCGGGGGCGCCCCGCAACCCGCAGCCGTCCCTGGCCGGACTCCCGGCGCTGGTGGAGCGCGTACGCTCCAGCGGCCTGGCGGTGACCCGTACGGTGACCGGTCCGGAGCGCCCGCTGCCCCGGGACACCGACAGCGCGGTGTACAGGATCGTGCAGGAGGCCCTGACCAACACGGTCAAGCACGCCGTCGCCACCGAGGCCGCCGTCCTGCTGGCGTACGGAGAGAGCAGCCTGACCGTCTCGGTGACCGACGACGGCGGTGGCACGGGGACGGACACGCGTTCCGGCCACGGCCTGATCGGCATCCGGGAGCGGGCGGCGGCGCACGGCGGCAGCGCACGGACCGGCCCGGGGCCGGACGGGCGGGGTTTC
The DNA here is from genome assembly GCA_036226585.1 of Streptomyces sp. NBC_00708. Classification (GTDB taxonomy): domain Bacteria; phylum Actinomycetota; class Actinomycetes; order Streptomycetales; family Streptomycetaceae; genus Streptomyces. The sequence goes on along the minus strand of CP108997.1, from coordinate 5,310,774 downwards.
CGGGTCGATGTCACGCTGCCGCTGGTGCCGGTAACGTCCTCGGCGGAGGTGGGGAGTTGACGATCCGTGTCGTGGTGGCGGACGACCAGGAGCTGGTCCGCAGCGGTTTCGCGATGATCCTGGACGCCCAGCCGGACATCGAGGTGGTGGCCGAGGCGGGAGACGGGGAGCGGGCGGTGGACGCGGTGCGCCGGCTGGAGCCGGACGTGGCCCTGCTGGACATCCGGATGCCTGTCCTCGACGGCATCGGCGCCTGCCGCGAGATCAGCGCCCGGACCGCCTGCCGGACGGTCATGCTGACGACGTTCGACTCCGACGCGTACGTGTACGAGGCGCTGCACGCGGGGGCGAGCGGCTTTCTGCTCAAGGACGTCCGCCGGGACGACCTCGTGCACGCCGTACGGGTGGTCGCGGCGGGCGACTCGCTGCTGGCGCCCTCGGTGGCGCGGCTGCTGATCGCCGAGTACACCTCGCGCCCGGCGCGGACGGCGGCGGTCGCGGACGAACGGCGGCTCGGCGTGCTGACCGCCCGGGAACGCGAGACGCTGCTGCATCTGGCGCGCGGGCTGTCCAACGCGGAGATCGCCGCGGCCATGGTGGTCAGCGACCACACGGTGAAGACCCATGTGGGCAACGTGCTGTCCAAACTGGGCCTGCGCGACCGCATCCAGGCCGTCATCTGTGCCTATGAGACCGGGCTCGTCGCTCCCTCGCCGGAGGGAGAGGCCCCGTTCCACTCCCCCGGCCGGGGGAGGTGAATATCCCCCGGGGAATCCCTCGCTCCGGTGATCCGCCAGGGGCCTCCAAGTCCGCAGGATGGGATCAATGACGGCGCGGTCGACGGGACTTCGCCGCCACGGATCTCCCTGCCTGGAGGCATCACGATGAACGCCCGCATCCGCCGTACCGTCCTCGCCGCCGCCCTGGTCACCGGCATCGCGGCTGGCGCCGCGGGCCCGGCCCTGGCGGCGGGCGCCCCCGCACCCGGCAGGACGCACACCACCTCGCCGGCGACGGCCCGCACGGACACCGGGGCGCTGAGCGACCTCATAGCCGGGCTCCCCGACGAGGGGGCGACGGCCGCCCTGATCCGGCTGGGCGGCGCCGAGGGCGCGTGGCGGGGTTCCGCCGGGGTCCACGACCTGGTGACGAAGCGGCCGGCGGACCCGGACGCGCGGTTCCGGGCGGGTTCGGTGACCAAGGTCTTCACCGCGGCGACCGTCCTCCAGCTCGCCACCGAGCACAGGCTGAGCCTGGACCGCCCGGTGCGCTCCTATCTGCCGGAGCTGATCCCCGCCGCGTACGGGACGGTCACCGTACGCCAGTTGCTGAACCACACCAGCGGGCTGCCGTCGGCCGACTTCCCGGGCGACACGGTGGAGGAGTGGTACGCCAACCGCTTCCACCGCTTCGACGCGCGCGAGCTGGTCGCCTCGGCCACGGCCAAGGAGCGCGAGTTCCCGGCGGGGACGCGGCAGCACTACCTCAACATCAACTACACGGTGGCCGGGCTGCTGATCGAGAAGGTCACCGGGCACACCTACGAGGCCGAGGTGTCCCGGCGCGTCCTGGCCCCGCTGGGTCTGCGCGACACGTCGTTCCCCGGCTCCGATCCCCGTATCCACGACCCGCACAACCACGGGTACCAGCGCATGAGGCTGGAGGACGGCACCACGGGTCTGCGGGACGTCAGCGTGTGGGGCGCGACCGACGGCTGGGCGGCGGGGGACATCATCTCCACCACCACCGACCTGGAGCGCTTCCTGACCGCACTGTTCCGGGGCCGGGTGGTGCGCGGCCCGCTGCTGGAGGAGATGTTCACGCTGCCGGACCCCTCGGTGCGTGACTTCGAGACCGGCAGGGCACCCGCGTTCAGCGCCGGCCTGTCCGCCTGGGAGCTGGGCGGCCGCCGGGTCTGGGGCAAGACCGGCGGCCGCTGGGGCTACAACACGGGGATCGGCGCCACCCGCGATCTCTCCCGCACCCTCGTCTACAGCATCAACTCCACGGACGCGAAGGCCCAGGGGGAGAACGCCCTGGTCATGGGCGTGGTGTCCACGGTCTTCGGGGCGCCGTCGGCCGGCTGAGTCAGGCGGCCACCGGCTCCGGCGCCGGATCCGGCTCGCGCTCCAGGGTTTCGAGGCGCTTGATCATGCGGTGCACGATCAGCAGCGGGATCACACCGAAGACGCCGAACGACATGTCGATGACCGACCACCAGAAGGGGATGTCGCGGATCGGGCCGCAGATCAGCGCGAGCGGGATGATCCCGGCGCAGGCGATCATGCCGAACTCGATCACCCAGATGTTGCGGACCGGGTCGCGGAAGGGGCCGTAGAAGGCGACCGCGATGACCAGGTGGGCGAAGGCCAGCCAGTCGGTGCCGTACAGCACGAAGGGGTACCGGGCGTCGGCCTCGTCGAGGCCGGTGCGGACGCGGGTGATCCACTCCAGCAGACCGGGGAAGTGCTCGGGGACGGGAGAGGCCGAGGACGTCAGGAGATCCTCGGTCCACCGCAGTTCGTGGACGAGCGGGAAGGCGGTCAGCCCGCTCAGAACCAGACAGACGATGAAGACGACCAACCACACGCGTATACGCCGTCGCAAGGCGCGTCGCTCGCTCATGTCCGCAGCGTACGCCCGCATTTACCGGCTCTTTACGCCGCCCCCGGCGCTGGGCGGAACGCCCGTGGCGCTGGGCGGAACGCCCGTGGCCCTGTGCGGACCGGCCGGTTCGCACAGGGCCACGGAGGTGGTGGCTCAGCCCTCGATGGAGGTCATGACGTGCTTGATGCGGGTGTAGTCCTCGAAGCCGTAGGCCGAGAGGTCCTTGCCGTAGCCGGACTTCTTGAAACCGCCGTGCGGCATCTCGGCGACGAGCGGGATGTGGGTGTTGATCCAGACGCACCCGAAGTCGAGGTTCTTCGACATCCGCATGGCGCGCGCGTGGTCCTTGGTCCACACCGAGGAGGCCAGGGCGTAGTCGACGCCGTTCGCCCACTCCACCGCCTGGGCTTCGTCCCGGAACGACTGGACGGTGATGACCGGGCCGAAGACCTCGTTCTGGATGATCTCGTCGTCCTGCTTGAGCCCGGAGACGACGGTCGGGGCGTAGAAGTAGCCCTGGTCACCGACCCGGTGGCCGCCCGCCTCGACCCGGGCGTGGGCGGGAAGGCGCTCGATGAAGCCGCTGACCTGGGCCAGCTGGTTGGCGTTGTTGAGCGGGCCGTAGAGCACGTCCTCGTCGTCCGGCTGCCCGGTCTTCGTGTCGGCGGCGGCCTTGGCGAGCGCGGTGACGAACTCGTCGTGGATGGACTCGTGGACGAGCACGCGGGTGGCCGCCGTGCAGTCCTGGCCGGCGTTGAAGTAGCCCGCGACCGAGATGTCCTCGACGGCCTTCGCGAGGTCGGTGTCCTCGAAGACGACGACGGGCGCCTTGCCGCCGAGCTCCAGGTGGACCCGCTTGACGTCCTTGGCGGCCGACTCGGCGACCTGCATGCCGGCCCGCACCGAGCCGGTGATGGAGGCCATCGCCGGGGTCCGGTGCTCGACCATCGCACGGCCGGTGTCACGGTCGCCGCAGATGACGTTGAAGACGCCCTTGGGCAGGAGCTGCCCGATGATCTCCGCGATCAGCACGGTGGACGCCGGCGTGGTGTCGGACGGCTTGATGACGACGGTGTTGCCCGCGGCGAGCGCCGGGGCGAACTTCCAGACGGCCATCATCATCGGGTAGTTCCACGGCGCGACCTGCGCGCAGACGCCGACCGGCTCGCGCCGCACGATGGAGGTCAGGCCTTCCATGTACTCGCCGGCCGAGCGCCCCTCCAGCAGCCGCGCGGCGCCCGCGAAGAAGCGGATCTGGTCCACCATGGGCGGGATCTCTTCGGTGCGGGTCAGACCGATCGGCTTGCCGGTGTTCTCGGACTCGGCGGCGATGAGGTCCTCGGCGCGCTCCTCGAAGGCGTCCGCGATCTTGAGCAGGGCGCGCTGGCGCTCGGCCGGTGTGGTGTCGCGCCAGGCGGGGAACGCGGCCGCCGCTGCGGCCATCGCGGCGTCGACGTCGGCGGGGCCGGAGAGCGGGGAGGTCGCGTAGACCTCCTCGGTCACCGGGTTGACCACGTCGATCGTCCGCCCGTCGGCGGCGTCCCGGAACTCCCCGTTGATGTAGTTGCGCAGACGGCGTACCTCGGCGGTCACGGCCACCCCTCCTTGTGAGTCCAATGGGTGAGACGACCAGCGTAGTCGGACGCCCCCGTGCGGCGACGAGCGAGGCCACAAACGAACTGGTTGGCGATCATTCGAGCGCCCGGTCGACCCATGCCGCCTTGACCTGCCTTTGACCGACCGGTCGCGCTTCCCCATTGGTCATCTCATACGCCCGGCTCAGCCGGAATGCGCCCGATCGAGTGGGAAGAGACGGGTCCGGGCCGCGTGCTGTCCGCTCACCGCGATCCGAATCCTTACGGTGCCGAGTGACCGATCGGCCCCCTCTTCGTTCCCCCGTACGGGGGACGGGATATCTGATCTGAACCGAGGTGTACGCCATGGTGGCCCCGCCGGACAACGATGTGATCTGGGCACGTTCCCTGCAGCACTCCCAGAACGGCTCACCCGCGCTCGGCGGGGTCTCCCTGGGCATCCGCGACGGCGAGATCCTCGCGGTGACCGGTCCGCGCGGCAGCGGCAAGACGACGCTGCTGCACTGCCTCTCCGGTCAGCTCGTGCCCGAGCAGGGCGAGGTCTGGTTCAACAGCGTTCCCGTGCACACGATGGGGCCGAGGCTGCGCGAACGGCTGCGCCGCGACAAGTTCGGCTGGATCGCCCCCGAACCGCAGCTCGTCCCGGAGCTGAACACCTGGGAGAACACCGCCCTCCCGCTCCTGCTGCGCGGCGCCTCGCACCGGGAGGCCAAGAAGGCCGCCATGGAGTGGCTGGAGCGCCTCGACATCGGCATGTGCGCCAAGGAGCGCCCGCACACCCTCCAGCAGAGCCAGCGCCAGCGGATCGCCGTGGCCCGCGCGCTGGCCGCGGGCCCCTCGGTGATCTTCGCCGACGAGCCGACCGCGACGCTGCACCGCATCGACCGGACCCATGTCCTGCGGACGCTGACCAGCGCCGCCCGCTCGCACGGGATCACGGTGGTGCTCGCCACGCACGACGCCGAGATCGCGGGGCTCGCCGACCGCGTGGTGCCGCTGCTCGACGGGCGCCGCGTCTCCACGGTCGCCCTGCCCGCCGAAGCCGATCCGGAGGGCCGCGCGGCGTGCTCGCTCTCCGTCTAGCCCGCGGCTCCCATCCCCTGGTCCTGCTGCGGCGGCTGCTGGTCGCGGCCGCCTCCGCCGGGGTCGGATTCCTTCTCCTGTGCACCCTCGGCTACGCGGCCGGGCACCCCGCCCACTCGGCCGGTTCGGTGCTGCGGCTGCTGTGGTGCTTCGTCCCGCTGGCCGCCACCGTGCAGTTCGCCGTCGCGGTGGCCCGTACGGACCCGAGTACCCGGCCGCGGTCCGGGCTGTCCGCCGTGGGCCTCGGCCCGGTGCGGCTCAGCGTGCTCGCCGCGGTCTCCACCGCTGTCTCCTGCACCCTCGGCTCCGCCGTGGCGCTGCTCTTCTTCCTGCACCTGCGCGGCGACCTGTCCGGGCTGCCGTTCGACGGTGCCGCCGCCGATCTGCTCGGCGCGGACGCCTCCCTGCCGGTCGCCGCCGTCCTGCTGCTGCTGGCTCTGGTGCCGGTGGCGGCCGCGACGGCCAGTGCGCTGGCGCTGCGCAGGACTCCCGTCCGGGCGGCGCGCGAGGCGGACGACACCGGCGAGCTGGTGCCCGCGGAGGAGATCCCCGCCCCCGCCGCACCACCCTCCGGGCTCCCCTGGGGCGTGGCCCTGACGGCCGCCGGTCTCGCCGTCGAGGCGTACGCGAGCCGGGGCGCGCCCGGCAGTCCCTTCCCGCTTCCCGGCAAGCTGGACTCCACTCCGGCCTGGGTCCTCGTCGGATGGACGCTGACGGCGATCGGCCTGGCCACGGCGGGCCCCGGCCTGACCTACCTGTGCGGCCGGCTGCTCCAGACGGTGCGCCCCGGAGCCGTGCGCCTGCTGGCCGGCCGGGTCCTGATGGACGAGGCGCGACGGATCGGCCGCCCGCTCGGCATCGTCTGCGCGGTCCTCTCGGCGGTCATCGCCGCCTTCGCGCTCTACGGGACCGGGCCGCGCCCCTTCGGCCCGCTCACGGCGCTGGGTGCGGTACTCGTCATCGGCTGCACCACGGCGACGCTGCTGACCTCGGCCCTGGAGGCCAGGCAGGCCCGCACCGAGACGGCCAGGGCGCTGCTGCGGCTCGGCGCCCCGGCCTCGGCGCTGCGCGCGGCGACCGCGTTGCGCGCGGCGGCGCTCCTGGTGCTCTTCGCCCCGCTCACCTGGGCGATCGCGGAACTGGCCGCGCTGCCGCTGACGCCCTGAGTGGCACCGCACGCATCGAACGGACCGGCCCGGCATCCTGCCCGGCCGGTCCCGTGCGTTTCCCGCGATGAGCGTTTCGTAGCATGAGCCCCGTGCGGAGCCCGGACGAGAACAAGAACACCACCGGCGACGAGATCGAGTCGCTCGCCGAGTTCGACGCGGCGGTCGCCGCCGGTTCGCTGGCCGGACGCCGTGTGCAGTCCGTGGACCTGACGGACCGGGGTGCGGCCCTCCTGGCCACCGACACCTCCGGAGCCGTGTTCCTCGGCTGCCCGATGGAGTCCGGCCCCGAGAAGAAGGTCCGGGCCGACGGGGCCTTCGTCTTCCCGCCCGTCCCCGGCCTGCCCTTCGACCCGTACCGGGGCCTGCTCTACTCCCCCGACGCGCTCTACGACGGGCTCGCGCGGGACGGTTACGAGGCCACGCCCGACGCCCTCGCCCACGACTGGCTCCAGCGGACGCGCGCGGACGGCGACGCGTTCGCCTCGATGCTGCGGGCGCTCCACGACGACGCGATCTCCGACGCGCTGGAGGAGGTGCTCGCCGGGGCCCGGGTGGTCGGGGTGATGGGCGGTCACGCGACGGCCCGGGGCAGCGCGGCCTACACGGCGGCGGCCCGCCTCGGCAGGACCCTGGCCCGCACCGGTCTCACGGTGGCCACCGGGGGCGGCCCGGGTGCGATGGAGGCGGCCAACCTGGGGGCGTACGCGGCACCCCATCCGGACGCCATGCTGGACAAGGCCTGCGCGATGCTGGGCGAGGTCCCTTCGTTCACCCCGTCGGTCACCGACTGGGCGCGGGCCGCCTTCGCGGTACGGGAGCGCTGGCCGGACGGGGGCCCGTCCGTGGCGATCCCCACCTGGTTCTACGGCCACGAGCCGCCGAACCCGTTCGCCGGCTCCATCGCCAAGTACTTCACCAACGCGCTGCGCGAGGACGGACTGCTGGCGCGGTCGAACGCGGGCGTGATATTCCTCCCCGGCGCGGCCGGCACCGTCCAGGAGATCTTCGACAGCACCACCCCGAACTACTACGAGTCACGCGGCGAGCCCGTCCCGATGGTGCTGGTCGGCCACGACCACTGGACGCGCGAGCTTCCCGCCTGGCCGCTCCTGCAAACCCTGGACGCCGGCCGGAAGATGGAGTCCCGCATCGCCCTGGTCGACACGGTCGAGGAAGCAGCCGACGCCCTTGCCCGCCTCTCGGGGGCGTAAACGCGACGGCCCCGTCAGAACAGGGCCGGCAGCACCACGCTCTCCGAGGCGTCGAAGGTGACGCCGACCCGTTCACCCTCCTCCGGCGTCCCGCGCAGCGAGCACTCGGCGTCCAGCACCGGGCCGCGCTCGGGGTGCAGGGTCACGGCGACATGGCTGCCCCGGAACGTGCGCGCGCCGACGACGCAGCGCAGCCCCTTCCCGGGCCCGCCGATCCGGACCCCGGCCGGCCGCACCAGCAGATCGCACGCCCCCTGCGGCGACCCGGCCGGCACCGGCACCTCGCCCCACTCCGTGTCCGCCGCCTCCCCTTCGACGACCGCCTCCACCACGTTGTCGAAGCCCAGGAAACGGGCCACGAAGGCGGAGGCGGGCCGCTGCCACACCTCCAGCGGGGTGCCCACCTGGGCGACGCGCCCCTCGCGCATCACGACGACCCGGTCGGCCAGCGCGAACGCCTCGCCCTGGTCGTGGGTGACGGCGAGCACGGTGGTACCCAGCCGGCCGAAGAGGGCACGCAGTTCGACGACGAGCCGTTCGCGCAGGCTGCGGTCCAGCTGGCCCAGGGGCTCGTCCAGCATCAGCAGGCGAGGCCGGGGCGCGAGGGCGCGGGCGAGAGCGACACGCTGCTGCTCGCCGCCGGAGAGCGCGGCGACGGCGCGGCGTTCGGCGCCGGGAAGGCCCACGAGGTCGAGGAGTTCGGCGACCCGGCGGTCCTGTTCGCCCCGGCCGGCCCCGTGCATCCGCAGGCCGAAGGCGACGTTGGCGCCGACGTCCCGGTGCGGGAAGAGCTGGTGGTCCTGGAACATCAGGCCGAGGCCGCGCCGGTGCACCGGGACGCCGTCCTGGTCGGTGCCGTCGAGCAGGACCCGGCCGCCGTCCGCCTCCTGGAGACCGGCGACCAGGCGCAGCAGGGTGGACTTGCCGCTTCCGCTCGGCCCGAGCACACAGACGATCTCGTGGTCGGCGACCTCCAGGTCCACCCCGTCGAGCGCGGCCCGGTCACCGAAGCGGACGGTGGCCGATTCGAGCGTCAGCATCTTCTAGAACTCCCCGGATCGGTCGGTGCGGATGCGTTCGAGCAGCAGCAGCGACACCGCGCACACGAGCATCAGGATGGTGCTGAGGGCCATCGCCTGGCCGTAGTTGAGCTCCCCGGACCGGCCCAGCAGCCGGGCCACGGCCACCGGCAGCGTCGGGTTGTCGGGCCGCGCGATGAACACGGTCGCGCCGAACTCCCCCAGCGACACGGCGAACGCGAACCCGGCGGCGACCAGCAGCGCCCGCCGTACCAGCGGGAAGTCCACCTCGCGCCAGGCCCGCAGCGGCGAGGCCCCGAGCACCGCCGCCGCCTCGCGCAGCCGCGCGTCCACCGCCCGCAGGACCGGCAGCATGGTCCGTACGACGAAGGGCACCCCGACCAGCGCCTGGGCCAGCGGCACCAGGATCCAGGAGGTGCGGAGGTCCAGCGGCGGCTTGTCCAGGGTGATCAGGAACCCGAAGCCGACGGTGACCGCGGAGACCCCGAGCGGCAGCATCAGCAGCGCGTCGAAGCCCCGGACGAGCCGGCCGGCCCGCCGGGTGAGCGCGGCGGCGGCCAGGCCCCCGACGACCAGCGCGATCAGCGTCGCGACGACGGCGTAGCGCAGCGAGTTCCCGATCGCCTCGATGGGCGCGACGAGAAACGTACCGCTGTTGGCGTCCGCCGAGGTGAGCGCGCGGTAGTAGGCGAACCCGGCACCGCCGAGCGAGCGTTCCACCAGCACGGCGAGGGGCAGCAGGATCAGAAGGAGCACGCTCAGCAGCACTCCCGCGAGCAGCGTCCACTGCCCGGCTCCGCTCGGCCTGCGCGCCGTCTGCGCCGGGTCGACCAGCTTCAGCGCGCGCTCCCTGCGGCGTACGGTCCAGGCGTGCACGGCGAGGATCGCGCCTACGGCGGCGAACTGCACGAGCGTCAGCACGGCCGCCGTGGGCAGGGCGAGCAGCTGCGCGGTCTGCCGGTAGATCTCCACCTCCAGCGTGGAGAATCCGGGCCCGCCGAGGATCTGCACGACCCCGAAGGAGGTGAAGGTGAAGAGGAAGACCATCAGCGCGGCGGCGGCCACCGCCGGGGCGAGCGCGGGCAGCGTGACGCGCCGCCAGGCGGCGAACCTGCCGGCGCCCAGCACCCGGGCGGCCTCCTCCTGGCGCGGGTCGAGTTGCGCCCAGAGCCCGCCGACGGTGCGGACGACGACCGCGTAGTTGAAGAACACGTGGGCCAGCAGGATCGCCCACACCGTGGTGTCGAGCCGTACGCCCCACAGCTCGTCCAGCAGCCCGCCGCGGCCGAGCAGCGCGAGGAAGGCGGTGCCCACGACGACGGTCGGCAGCACGAACGGCACCGTGACGACGGCGCGCAGCACCTGCTTGCCGGGGAAGTCGAACCGGGCGAAGACATAGGCGCCGGGCAGCGCGATCAGCAGGGTCAGCGCCGTCGAGGCGAGCGCCTGCCACAGCGTGAACCACAGCACCTCGCGGATCTCCGGCCGCGCCAGCACCTCGCCGAACCGGCCGAACTGCCAGACGCCGTCCGCCTTGAGCCCCCGGCCGACGATCGCGGCGACCGGGTAGGCGAAGAACACCGCGAAGAACGCGACGGGCACGGCCATCAGACCGAGCCGCACCGCGCTCCCGCGCCGGGACCGGGCGCGGGCGGACCTCCCGCGCGCGCCCGGTCCGCGTACGGGGGTCTTCGCTACTTCACTACGAGCGAGGACCATGACTGGACCCACTGCTCACGGTTCTTGGCGATGGTGTCCGGGGCGACGGTCGCCGGCTTGTCGGCGGTGGCACCGAACTTCGTGAAGAGCTCCGGCACCTTCGCGTCCTTCGCGACCGGGCTGACGAACATGGTGAGCGGCATGTCCTCCTGGAACTTCTTCCCGATCAGGAAGTCCAGCAGCGCCTTGCCGCCTGCCTCGTTCTTCGCCCCGTCCAGCAGGCCTGCGAACTCGATCTGGCGGAAGCACGTCCCGGTGGCGACCCCGGTCGGGGCCGTCTTGGGCTGCGGATCGGCGTACAGCACCTCGACGGGCGGGCTGGAGGCGTAGCTGACGACGAGCGGCCGGTCGGCCTTGGCCTTCTTGCCGCCCGCGGAGCCGGAGAACTCCTCGTTGTACGCCTGCTCCCAGCCGTCGACGACCTTGACGCCGTTGTCCTTCAGCTTCTTCCAGTAGTCCTGGTACCCGTCCTCGCCGTACGCGGAGACGGTGCCGAGGAGGAAGCCGAGGCCGGGCGAGGAGGTCGCGGCGTTCTCGGTGACGAGCAGATTCCTGTACGCGGGCTTCGCCAGGTCGGCGAAGGTCTTCGGCGGGGCGAGCTTCTTGTCGGCGAAGTACTTCTTGTCGTAGTTGACGCAGATGTCGCCGGTGTCGACCGGGGTGACCCGGTGCTTGTCCGCGTCCAGCTGGACATCGGCCGGGACCCGGTCCAGCCCCTTCGCCTCGTACGGGGTGAAGAGGCCGTTGTCGAGGGCGCGGGAGAGCAGGGTGTTGTCGACGCCGAAGAACACGTCGCCGCGCGGGGAGCCCTTCGTCAGGATCTCCTGGTTCAGGGCGGCGCCGGCGTCACCGCTCTTGAGGACCTTGACGGTGTAGCCGGTCTCCCGGGTGAACTCCTTCAGGACGTCCTTGGAGGCGTTGAAGGAGTCGTGGCTGACCAGCGTGACGGTCTTGGAGCCGGAACCCTTGGTGGAACCGGATCCGGAACCGGGCGCCGCGTCGTCGGAACTTCCGCAGCCGGCGAGCGCGGTGACGCCGAGCGCGGCGGCGACGGCCGCCACCGCGGCCTTCTGGGTGGTGCTCATGTGTGATTCCTCCTGGAGTGACCAGGAAGAGACGCGGCCCTGCCCGCACCGGTGGGAACCGGAAGCGGGCAGGGCGCAACAGCTTGAGTATGGTCCGAACTTCCTACCCGGAATGACCCGGGCGAGGTTCAGAGGGTCTGCGGCCAACCTGTCCTTGGTGCCGCACTCTCAGCGCTGTGGCGCTCCCCTGTCGGAATATGCAGTTGATTTCGGCCCCAGGCTACACGCCCGTTTTCGGCCGGGGTTCCGGGTGCCCCGGGCCGCCCGTCCTCAGCGCTCGGAGGCCGCCAGCTGCCCGCAGGCACCGTCGATCTCCTGGCCCCGGGTGTCCCGGACGGTGACCGGCACGCCGTGGCTCGCGATCGCCTCGACGAACGCCCGCTCGTCCTCGGGCCGCGACGCGGTCCACTTGGAGCCGGGGGTCGGGTTCAGCGGGATCAGGTTGACGTGGACGCGCTTGCCCTTGAGCAGGCGGCCCAGCAGGTCGCCGCGCCAGGCCTGGTCGTTGATGTCGCGGATCAGGGCGTACTCGATGGAGATGCGGCGGCCGGACTTCTCCGCGTACTCCCACGCGGCGTCCAGCACCTCGCGCACGTTCCACCGGGTGTTGACCGGCACGAGGGTGTCGCGCAGCTCGTCGTCCGGGGCGTGCAGCGAGACCGCGAGGCGGCACTTGAAGCCCTCGTCGGCGAACCGCAGCATCGCGGGCACCAGGCCGACGGTGGAGACGGTGATCCCGCGCTGCGAGAGACCGAGGCCGTCGGGCTCGGGGTCGGTCAGCCGACGGATCGCGCCGACGACGCGGTTGTAGTTGGCCAGCGGCTCGCCCATGCCCATGAACACGATGTTGGACAGCCGGGCGGGGCCGCCGGGGACCTCGCCGTCACGCAGCGCGCGCATCCCGTCCACGATCTGGTGGACGATCTCCGCGGTGGACAGGTTGCGGTCGAGACCGGCCTGCCCGGTCGCGCAGAACGGGCAGTTCATCCCGCAGCCGGCCTGCGAGGAGATGCACATCGTGACCCGCTCCGGGTAGCGCATCAGAACGGACTCGACCAGCGTCCCGTCGTGCAGCTTCCACAGGGTCTTACGGGTGGTGTCGTCGTCGCAGCTGATGTGCCGGACGACGGACATCAGGTCGGGGAACATCGCCTCGGCGAGCTTGTCCCGCGATCCGGCCGGGATGTTGGTCCACTCGGCCGGGTCGTGCGCGTACCGCGCGAAGTAGTGCTGCGAGAGCTGCTGGGCGCGGAACGGCTTCTCGCCGATCGCGGCGACGGCCTCCCTGCGCTCGGCGGGCGTGAGGTCGGCGAGGTGCCGCGGCGGCTTCTTGGCTCCGCGGGGCGCGACGAAAGTGAGTTCTCCGGGCTTAGGCATGGTTCTTCCAGTGTCGCAGACGGAACGGCGAAGGCCCGCCGTCCTGTGGACGGCGGGCCTTCGTACGGAAAACCGCAGGCCGGAGCCGGTCAGCCGGAGCCGACGAAGAGGACGAGCAGCAGCCAGACCACCGGGGCGGTCGGCAGCAGCGAGTCCAGCCGGTCCATGATCCCGCCGTGGCCGGGCAGCAGCGTTCCCATGTCCTTGATGCCGAGGTCACGCTTGATCATGGACTCGCCCAGGTCGCCCAGCGTGGCGCTGGCCGCGACGGCGAGGCCCAGCAGCAGCCCCTGCCACCAGGAACCGCCGTCGATCAGGAACTGCATGCACAGCGCACCGGCCGCCATGGCGAAGCCGACCGCCCCGAACAGGCCCTCGCGTGTCTTGCCGGGGCTGATGCGCGGCGCGAGCTTGTGCTTGCCGAACCGCCAGCCGACCGCGTACGCCCCCGTGTCACTGACCACGGTCAGCAGCAGGAAGGTGAGCACCCGCTGCGGCCCGTCGTCGGCGGTCAGGAGCATGGCGACGAAGGTGGCCAGGAAGGGCACGTAGAACGCGGCGAAGATGCCCGCCGTGACGTCTCTGAGGTAGTCCTCGGGCGGCTGCGCCATGCGCCAGACGAGCACCGCCAGGGCGGTCAGGGCCATGGCGATCCAGGCGCCCTCGGCCCCGCGCGCGTACCCGGCGACGACCATGGCGGCACCGCCGGCCGCGAGCGGCACGAGGGGCGCCTTGATGCCCTTGCGCTCCTCCAGCCGGGAGGTGAGCTCCCACAGGCCGACCACGACGGCGATCACGATCACGCCGACGAAGACGGCCTTGACGACGAAGAGCGAGACGACGACCAGGGCGCCGAGCCCCAGGCCGACCCCTATGGCGGCTCCCAGATCCCGGCCCGCGCGCTTCTTCTGCGGAGGCGGGGGAGGCGGCGGCGCGGTCGGCATGGGCTCCTGCGGCTTCTCGTCGCGGAACAGGGGGCCGCCGCTCAGGCGTCCGGCCCCCTGGTCCCGGTGATCACGGTCTTCAGCGTCTCTACCTGCGTCGGGAACGTCCGGCACGATGGGCATGGGCCGAGTCTGCTGGGCGTCGTGCACATCGTAGGCAGGACCCGCCGCAGCACCCTGCATCTCCGGCGCGACCCGGTGGCCGGCGCCCTGCGGAGCGCCCCAGGAAGAGTCGTTCATCAGACTTCGAGCAGCTCGGCTTCCTTGTGCTTCAGCAGCTCGTCCACCTGCGCGACGTACTTCGCGGTGGTGTCGTCGAGCTCCTTCTCGGCGCGGCGCACCTCGTCCTCGCCGGACTCCTTGTCCTTGACCAGCTTGTCGAGCGCTTCCTTGGCCTTGCGGCGGACGGCCCGGATCGAGATCTTGGAGTCCTCGGCCTTGGTCTTCGCGACCTTGATGTAGTCGCGGCGGCGCTCCTCGGTCAGCTCGGGGAAGTTGACCCGGATGATATTGCCGTCGTTGCTCGGGTTGACGCCGAGGTCCGAGTCGCGGATCGCCTGCTCGATGTTGCGCAGCGCGGTCTTGTCGAACGGCGTCACGACCGCCATACGGGGCTCGGGCACCGAGAACGAGGCGAGCTGGTTGATCGGGGTCGGCGCGCCGTAGTAGTCGGCGACGATCTTGTTGAACATCGCCGGGTGCGCACGGCCGGTCCGGATCGCGGCGAAGTCCTCTTTCGCGACGACGACGGCCTTCTCCATCTTCTCCTCGGCCTCGAGGAGGGTTTCTTCGATCACCACGTGCTCCTGCGTGTCTTGAACGGGCCCGGCGGGCCCGGCGGGTCCTGCGTCGCGTCCTCACCTGCACGGTGTCCGACCGGCAGGCCGTTGTCCATCTTCCGGGGCGGTCCCACGCCCCGGCCCCACCGGGGCTCACCGGTGGAGGCACCCGTTGTCAGGCGCGGGTGTCCTGGTCGCTCACGAGCGTGCCGATCTTCTCACCCTTGACGGCGCGGGCGATATTGCCGGTGGCGGTGAGCTCGAAGACGAGGATCGGCAGCTCGTTGTCACGGCAGAGCGTGATGGCGGTGGCGTCGGCGACCTTGAGGTCGCGGGCGAGCACCTCGCTGTACTCCAGCGCGTCGAACTTCACCGCGGCGGGGTTGGTCTTCGGGTCGGAGTCGTAGACACCGTCCACGCCGTTCTTCCCCATGAGCAGCGCCTCGGCGTCGATCTCCAGGGCGCGCTGCGCGGCGGTGGTGTCGGTGGAGAAGTACGGCATGCCCATGCCGGCGCCGAAGATCACGACGCGCCCCTTCTCCAGGTGCCGCACGGCCCGCAGCGGGATGTACGGCTCCGCGACCTGGCCCATGGTGATGGCGGTCTGGACGCGGGAGTCGATGCCCTCCTTCTCCAGGAAGTCCTGGAGGGCGAGGCAGTTCATCACGGTGCCGAGCATGCCCATGTAGTCGGAGCGGGCCCGGTCCATGCCCCGCTGCTGGAGCTCGGCGCCGCGGAAGAAGTTGCCGCCGCCGATGACGATCGCGATCTGCGCGCCGTCCCGGACGACCGCGGCGATCTCGCGGGCGATGGCGTGCACGACATCGGGGTCGACGCCGAGGCCCCCGCCGCCGGCGAACGCCTCTCCGGACAGCTTCAGCATGAAGCGTCCGGGCACCTTGCCGTCCTCGCGCTTGTGGTCGTCCTTGGCGGCGTCCGCGCCCTTGTTCATGGGGATTCTCCTCGTGCACATACGAAGAAGGCCATTGCCGGTGGGTCTGGTGTCCCTCAGCGGCAATGGCCTCCTCGTCAGATCTGCGGTCGTACGGCGGTGTGCGGCCGTCGACTGCACCAGACCCTACCGGGTCCGCCGTTTTTCGCGGACGGACTCAGATGCCGACCTTGATGCGCGAGAAGCGCTTCAGGGTGACACCGGCCTCGTCCAGAACCTTCTGGACCGACTTCTTGTTGTCCAGCGCGTACGGCTGGCCGAGGAGGGTGGCCTCCTTGAAGAAGCCGTTGACGCGACCCTCGACGATCTTCGGGAGGGCGGCCTCGGGCTTGCCCTCGGCGCGGGTGGTCTCCTCGGCGACGCGGCGCTCGGCCTCGACGACCTCGGCCGGGACGTCCTCGCGGGAGAGGTACTTCGGCGCGAAGGCGGCGATGTGCTGGGCGATGCCCTTGGCCAGCTCGGCGTCGGCCTTGTCCAGCTCGACCATGACACCGATCTGCGGCGGCAGGTCGGGCATGGTGCGGTGCATGTAGACGGAGACGAAGGCACCCTGGAACTGCGCGAAGCGGTCCAGGACGATCTTCTCGCCGAGGTTGGCGTTGGCCTCGTCCACGTACGCCTGGACGGTCTTGCCGGGCTCGATCTCGGAGGCGAGCAGCGCCTCCAGGTCGGCCGGGGAGGTCGCGGCGACGTGCGCGGCCAGGGCGTTGGCGACGGCCTGGAACTTGTCACCCTTGGCGACGAAGTCGGTCTCGCACTTCAGCTCGACCAGGACGCCGGACGTCTTGTCCTCGGAGACGAGGGAGACGACCGCGCCGTTCTCGGCGGAACGGCCCTCGCGCTTGGCGACGCCCTTCTGGCCCTTGATGCGCAGCGCCTCGACGGCTCCGTCGACGTTGCCGTCGGCCTCGTCGAGCGCCTTCTTGCAGTCCATCATGCCGGCGCCGGTGAGCTCACGGAGCTTCTTGACGTCAGCGGCGGTGTAGTTCGCCATGAGTCTGTGTTTCTCTCTCGAAGTCTGAAAGATCTACGGGTGGACGGCGGGGGCGGTGCCAGGGCCTGTTCGGGAACAGACCCTGGAGGCACCGGCCCCCGCCGTCTTCTGCCGTGACGGGTGTCAGGCCTGCTCGGCGTCCGCGGCCGGGGCCTCGGCCTCGGCCTGCTCGGCGGCGATGGCCTCCGGCTTGGCGTCGGCGTCGGCGTCCTTCTCGGTCTCGGCGGAGGACTGGACCTCGGCGTCGGCCTTCTTGTCGCCCTCGAGCAGGTCACGCTCCCACTCGGCGAGGGGCTCGCCGGCGGCCTTCTCGCCCGGCTTCGAGTCGCCGGTCGCGGCGCCGGAGCGGGCGATGAGGCCCTCGGCGACGGCGTCGGCGATCACGCGGGTGAGCAGGGTGACGGAGCGGATCGCGTCGTCGTTGCCCGGAATCTTGTAGTCGACCTCGTCGGGGTCGCAGTTGGTGTCGAGGATCGCGACGACCGGGATGTGGAGCTTGCGCGCCTCACCGACGGCGATGTGCTCCTTCTTGGTGTCGACGACCCAGACGGCGCTCGGCACCTTCTGCATCTCGCGGATACCACCGAGGGTCTTCTCCAGCTTGGCCTTCTCGCGGGAGAGAACCAGGAGCTCCTTCTTGGTGAGGCCGGAGGCGGCCACGTCCTCGAAGTCGATGAGCTCGAGCTCCTTCAGACGCTGAAGGCGCTTGTAGACGGTGGAGAAGTTGGTGAGCATGCCACCGAGCCAACGCTGGTTGACGTACGGCATGCCGACGCGCGTCGCCTGCTCGGCGATGGCCTCCTGGGCCTGCTTCTTCGTACCCACGAACATGATGGAGCCGCCGTGCGCGACGGTCTCCTTGACGAACTCGTAGGCGCGGTCGATGTACGACAGCGACTGGAGCAGGTCGATGATGTAGATGCCGTTGCGCTCGGTGAAGATGAAGCGCTTCATCTTCGGGTTCCAGCGACGGGTCTGGTGACCGAAGTGGACGCCGCTTTCCAGCAGCTCCCGCATCGTGACGACGGCCATGGCCGTACTCCTTGAGGTGCTCGGTTATCGCGCCAGCAGGTTTGCTGTCGCGCCTGACGCCCCGGCGCGCCGTGCCACGAGGGACCGAGGGGCGCGGCCACCTCCGCTGAGCGGGTGGTGGCGGGGCGTGCGAAGTCGACCCGGTGACCCGGGTCGCCTGAAGAAGTGTACGGGACCGTCCGGGTCCCGGGTGACGGCGCTGTCCACAACCGGCGGGTGGTCCACAGATCCGGGGCGTGATCCCCGGGATTCCGGTCGCCGGGGGACGCTGCTGCCATGCGAATCACATCCGACCGGGCGCGGTGGTGGCTGCCCTCGGCCGTCGTCCTCGCCGCGCTGGTGGTCTGGGGCGGAGGGCCGGGCGCCGCCTTCGCGGCGGCCGCCGGCGAACGTGTCTGGCCCCTGACCGGGCGTCCCTCGGTGGTACGGGGATGGGAGCCGCCCGCCGGTCCGTACGGGCCGGGGCACCGGGGGGTGGACCTGGCCGCCGCGCCGGGCGCCGAGGTGCTGGCCGCCGCGGCGGGCCGGGTCTCGTTCGCGGGCGAGGTCGCCGGGCGCGGGGTGGTCTCGGTCGAGCTCGCCGGGACGGGTGACCCGCCGCTGCGGACCACCTACGAGCCGGTGCGCCCGCTTGTCGCGAAGGGCGACGAGGTCACGGCGGGGCAGGCGGTGGCCGTGCTGGAGGCGTCGCCGTCCCACTGCGCGGCGGGCTGCCTGCACTGGGGGCTGCGCCGGGGGGACACGTACCTGGACCCGTTGTCGCTGCTGCCGCCGTCGTTGCTGCGGCGCGGCCCGTCGCGTCTGCTGCCGGTGTTCGGGGTGCCGCTGCCGGATGCGCCGGAGGCGGGGGCGGTCGGGGAGGCGGCCGGGGCGCGGGCCCCGGCCGTGCGCGGTGACGGCGCGCCCGCCGTGCTGGTGGTCCTCGCCGTGCCGTGGCGGCGGGCCCGGGGTCAGTCCCGGGTGCGGGCGCCCGCGCCCCGGACGCCGTCGAGGATCATGGCCACGGCGGTGTCGGCGATGATGCCCGGCTCCTCCGCCACGCTCAGCTCGATGCGCCGGACCGCCGCGTCCACGGAACCCTGCAGCAGCATGGCCGCGAGGCGGGGCTCCTCATGGCCGAGGTCGCCGAGCGCCTCCACGATCATGGCGATCAGCCCGCCGTGGGCCGCCCGGATCTTCTCGCGGGCGCCCGCGTCCAGCTCACTGGCGGAGATCGCGACCACGGCCCGGTGGCGCCGGTCCCCGACGAGGTCGAGCTGGCACCGGACGTACGCCTCGATCTTCTCCTCGGGCGCCCCCGCTCGCTCCATCGCGCTCTCCACCTCGGCCGCCCAGACGGGGAAGTCGACGGCGCACAGCTCCTCGACGACGGCGGCGCGGGAGCGGAAGTACTCGTAGACGGAGGACCGGGCGAGGCCGGTGCGTTCGGCGAGGGCGGGGAAGGTCAGCGCTTCCGTGCCCCCTTCGGACAGCAGGGAGCGCGCTGCGTCCAGGAGGGCGCCGCGCTGCATGGTCCGGTGCTCGGCCACGGAGGCCGCTCGAATCCTGGGCACGCCTCCACTCTACGGCGACGGCCGCCGCAGGGAACGCGCGCGGCCCCGAGGTGGCCGAACCGGCGCGCTCGACGGCCGGGCCCGCGAGGTGGGCCGGGGGGCGGGGGGGGCAGGCCGACGCGAAGCCCCGAAGGCAGGGCGTGCCGCAGGGCCCCACCACCCCGGCCCGCAGGCGCGCCCCACCACCCCGGCCCGTTCGCGGGCCTCAGCGGCCGGCGTCCGCCAGCTTCGCCCGGAGCTGGAGTACCGACTTGGTGTGGATCTGGCTGACCCTGCTCTCGGTGACCCCGAGGACATTGCCGATCTCGGCGAGGGTCAGACCTTCGTAGTAGTAGAGCGTGACGACCGTCTTCTCGCGGTCGGGGAGGGTGTTGATCGCGCGGGCGAGGAGCCGTCTCAGCTCCCGGTCCTCCGCCACCTCCACCGGATCGTCGGCAGCGGTGTCCTCCAGCGTGTCCATCAGACTCAGCCGGTCGCCGCCCTCACCGCCCACATGGAGCAGCTCCTCCAGCGCGACCACGTTGGCCAGGGACAACTGGCTGAAAACAGCGTGCAGTTCGTCGAGCGTGACCTCCATCTCCGCCGCGACCTCCGCCTCGGACGGGGTACGGCGAAGCTGGGCCTCCAGCGTGGCGTAGGCGCGTTCCACGGCGCGCGCCTTCTGCCGCACGGAGCGCGGGATCCAGTCCAGCGCCCGGAGTTCGTCGATCATCGCGCCGCGGATCCGGGTGATCGCGTACGTCTCGAACTTGATGGCCCGCTCGATGTCGAACTTCTCGATCGCGTCGATCAGCCCGAACACCCCGGAGGAGACGAAGTCCGCCTGCTCGACGTTGGACGGCAGCCCCACGCTCACCCGCCCGGCGACGTACTTCACCAGGGGCGAGTAGTGCAGGATCAGCTGCTCCCGCAGCCGCCCGTCGCCCGTCGTCTTGTACGAACGCCACAACTCGTCGAGCGAGGACGGGGCGGGAGGGCGCACAGTGCCACGCGCAGCCGGTGGAACTGCCGCGCGGTCAGACCCGGAGGTGTGCTGGGGCATGTGGTGCCTTGAGCCGTTCTGCCGTGAAGTACTGGGACTTGTCTCTGGGGCGGAATCCTTGTGAGCGTAGCGTGACTGAGTTGTCGCGGTGCGCGCAGGATAGAGGATGGGGACCGTGCGCTCCCGGGCGTTCGGACATGACGCGCGACCCGGCCGCGGACATGACAGCCCCTCGGGGTGCGAACACGTCCGGCCCCCGGGGCCGTCGCCGCAGGCACCGGCCCCGGAGCCGCCGTCGAAGCGTCCGCCGAGGTCATCGGCATCACCTTTTCACCCGAATGCCCCAGGTCAAGAACCGCCTCGCCGCGCGTCGCCCCCGCAAGTCGGCCGTCGCGTCAACCTCCATCCCTCGGCCTCGCGTTCGACGAATCCCAGTGAGTGCAGTTCGTACAGCTTGCCGAGGGCCTCGTCGGCGCTCGTGCCGGCCGCGCGCGCCACCTCCCTGGCGTCGACGGCGGTACGGGCCGGCAGGGCGTCGAGCACCCTCCCGGCGACGGCGTCGAGAAGGTCCCGGGCCAGCACCGGCCCCCTTCTGGACGGCGCCAGATCACCCATGTCCCCCACCAGTTCGGCCACTTCGGCGGCATCCGTCACCAGCACGCCGTCCCCGCGCAGCAGTTCGTGGACACCGGCCGACAGACCACTGGTCGCTGGCCCCGGAACCCCCATGGTGAAACGCCCGAGCCGCTGCGCGACGCGCGCGGTGACCAGGGAGCCGCTGCGGTACTCCGCCTCCACGACCACTGTCCCCCGCGTCAACGCGGCGATCACCCTGTTCCGGAGGATGAACCTGCTGCGCGTGGGGTGCTCGGACGGCGGCAGTTCACCGATGACGAGCCCCTGTCCGGCCACCCGCCCGATCAGCTCGGCATGTCCGCGCGGGTAGGGCACGTCCACCCCGCACGCCAGCACCGCCACGGTCGCGCCCCCTGCGGCCAGCGCGCCCCGGTGCGCGGCCCCGTCCACCCCGAAGGCGGCGCCCGAGACGACCACCCACCCCCGCTCCGCGAGCCCCGCGCCCAGCGTCGTCGCCATGTGCGCCCCGTACGGCGTGCAGGCGCGGGCGCCGACCACCGCGACGGAGCGCAGCGCCCAGAGCCGCAGGTCGGGCCCGCCCCGCACCCAGAGCCCGGTCGGCCTCGCGTCCCCCAGGTCGTCGAGCTGGGTCGGCCACTCGCGGTCCCCGGGGCAGACGAAGCGCCCACCCACCGCCGCGACCGCCGCCAGGTCCCGCTCCGGGGCGGCCCCGGCGGCCCGGAGCCGGTATCCGGCCAGCCGCCTGACCGTCATGCCGCTCAGCCGCTCCGCCTCACCGGCCGGGTCCCTGATCCGCCGCCACAGCTCCACCGCCCCGCATTCCCGCAGCCACCGCCCGCCCCGCTCGTCGCCCGGCTCCAGCACCCGGGTCAGCGCCGCCCGCGCCAGCCGCTCCGGCTCGCCCGCACCCCCGGCCGCTCCCGCGTCCGCGCCGTACACGAGCCCGGCTCCCCCGCGGTCCGTCATGCCGCCCCCACCCCCAGTGCGGCCCCGCGCGGGATGCCGCTGCGCAGTTCCAGGGCCGCCACGACGTCCGAGGCGTCCGGGCGGGCGGCGCCGCGCAGGTCCGCGACCGTCCACGCCACCCGCAGCACGCGGTCCAGGCCCCGCGCGGTGAGCAGCCCGCGCTCCATGTCCCGC
The DNA here is from genome assembly GCA_036226585.1 of Streptomyces sp. NBC_00708. Classification (GTDB taxonomy): domain Bacteria; phylum Actinomycetota; class Actinomycetes; order Streptomycetales; family Streptomycetaceae; genus Streptomyces. Next base: position 5,288,915 of record CP108997.1, on the reverse strand, counting down.
TCGGCCACCATCAGCGCGCCCGGGGCCGCGGCCAGCCGGGTCCGCAGCTCGTGTCCCGGCACCTCGCTGTTGGTCGTCCAGGGCGTGCCCGCCAGCCGCTCGGCCGCACGCTCCCGGGCCTCCCGCACCCGGGCGGCGACGGTCGCGGTGGGCTCGCCCCGGCCGCCCCGCCCCATCAGGTCCTCGCGGGTGACCGGGTCGACGGTCACCCTGAGGTCCACCCGGTCGAGCAGCGGTCCGGAGAGCCTGGCCCGGTAGCGCCGCACCGCCGCCGGCGGGCACTCGCAGCCGGCCCCGCTCAGGGTGTGGCGCCCGCACGGGCAGGGGTTGGCCGCGAGCATCATCAGGAACCGGGCCGGCAGCCGCACCACTCCGGCGCTGCGGGCCACCACGACGTGCCCGGACTCCAGGGGCTGGCGCAGCGCGTCCAGCGCCTTGACGGAGAACTCCGGAGCCTCGTCCAGAAAAAGAATTCCGCGATGAGCGAGCGAAACGGCTCCCGGTCTGGGCAGCCCGTTCCCACCGCCCACCAGCGACTGCATCGTCGCCGAGTGGTGCGGCGCGCAGTACGGCGGCCGGGAGACCAGCGGCTCGCCCGGCGGCAGGATGCCGGCGACCGAGTGCACGGCGGTCACTTCGAGGGATTCCTGCCGGGTGAGCGGCGGCAGGATCGCGGGCATCCGCTCGGCCAGCATGGTCTTGCCCGCGCCGGGCGGACCGGTCAGCAGGAGGTGGTGACCGCCGGCCGCGGCGATCTCCAGGGCCTTGCGCGGCCGCTCCTGCCCCGCCACGTCCGCCAGGTCCGGCCGGGCACCCTCCCCCGCTGCCGCGGACCCCCTGGCGAGGCCCGTGCCCAGGCCGGCGCCGGGGACCATCAGCCCGGCGAGCATGGGGTCGGGGCGGCCCTCCTCTGCGGAGCGCTGCTCGTCCGGCACCGGTTCGTCGCAGAGCACCGCGATCAGCTGCCGCAGGCTGCGCACCCCGAGCACGGAGACGCCGGGCACGAGGGCCGCCTCGCCCGCGGTCTGTTCCGGGACGACCACCTGCCGGTAGCCGGCGTCGGCCGCGGCCAGGACCGCGGGGAGCACGCCCCGTACCGGGCGCACCCGGCCGTCGAGCCCCAGCTCACCGATCATCACCACGTCGGCGATCGACGCGGGGTCGATCCGCTCCGCGGCGCCGAGCACGGCACACGCGACGGCGAGATCGAAACCCGAGCCACCTTTGGGCACCGAGGCCGGAGAGAGCCCCACGGTGAGCTTCTTCTGCGGCCACTCCGCCCCCGAGTTGGCCACGGCGGCCCTGACCCGGTCCCGGCTCTCCACCAGGCTCTTGTCCGGCAGCCCCACCAGGGTGAACGCCGCCACCCCGGCCTCCAGGTCCGCCTGGACCTCGACCACCACGCCCTCGACGCCCACCAGGGCCACCGAGCAGGCACGCGCGAACCCCATCAGGCCACCCCCCGCGCATGCTCGGCCATGGGTGCGCCGCGGGCGGGCAGCACCACACCGACCAGGTCGATGCGCACCCCGCCCGGCGGCGGGCCGCCGTGCCGCTCCAGCCAGAGCGCGGCCAGCCGGCGCAGCCGGTCGGCCTTGGCCGGGGTGACCGCGGCCATCGGATGCTCGAACACGCCCGATCTGCGGGTCTTCACCTCGCAGATGACGAGCGCGTCCCCGTCCATCGCGACGATGTCGATCTCACCGGCGCGACAGCGCCAGTTCCGTTCCAGTACGGACATGCCGGCGTCGGCCAGCAGCCGCGCCGCCAGGTCCTCGCCGTACCGCCCGAGAGCCCCCCGTGCGTTCATATCGGCACCACCTCCGGCACCGACTCTGACGCGTCCGCCCTACCTCAGTGGATCTTGGTGGACAAGCGGGCGATTGTGGACAACTCAGCCACCCGGAAGTTCGAGATCGCTCTTGTTGAGCTCCTCGATGTTGACGTCCTTGAACGTCAGCACCCGTACCTGCTTCACGAACCGTGCGGGCCGGTACATGTCCCAGACCCAGGCGTCCGCCATGGACACCTCGAAAAACACCTCGCCCTGGACCGAGTGGACCTGCATCTCGTAGTCGTTGGTGAGGTAGAAGCGCCGTTCGGTCTCGATCACATATTTGAAAAGACCGACGACATCGCGGTACTCCCGGTAGAGCTTCAGCTCCATCTCGGTCTCGTACTTCTCGAGGTCCTCGGCGCTCATTGGCATGTTCCCCTTCAGCCGTGCGTTTCCCCATTGTGCGCCAGGCTCCGGCGCCCCGGTCGCTCAGCCGCTTTCGGGGCGCTCAGTCGCTTTCGGGGGCCAGGACCACCGGCGTACGCGGAGGACCCTCGTCGAGCAGCCTCCGGAGCAGGTCGGCGAGCCCGGTCGGGTACACCGTCTCACGCGCTGCCGACAGTTCGGCGGAGGTCCACCACCTCAGACCCGTGACACTGCGGCGTTCCAGCCATGTGTGTCCGCTGGTGTCCGTGGTGGTCCGTTCCGTACGGGCCAGGAAATACCACTCGTCCTGCTCCCACCGCCGGCCGTCGAACCGGAAGGAGCACCGGCGCCGCCAGAGCACCGGACCCAGTTCGGCGTCCGTGATCCCGGTCTCCTCGGCCAGCTCGCGCAGCGCGGCCCGCTCGTGGGTCTCGTCGCCCTCCAGACCGCCGCCCGGGGTGAACCACCAGGTGCGGGACGAATCCTCCGGTTCGAAGCCGTGCATCAGCAGAATGCGGTCGTCCGGATCGAGGAGTACCAGGCGGGCGACCCTGCGCACCTCAGCGGGCACCGGCGGTCGCCTTCGGCTGCGCGCTCCGCTTCGGCCGGGCGGCACGGGCCGCGAGCGGGCCGTACACCGCGCCGCCCAGGATCAGCACCACGCCCACGGCCATCGCGGTCAGCTGGAGCTTCAGCGGCCCGGCCGACGAGACGCCGCCCGGGAGCGCGGCGAAGGCCTCCGGCCGGCCGATCATGGAGCCCAGCGGCCAGGCGACGGCGTCGACCCTGGCCTCCACGGCGTCGCGGGGGACCGAGCCGTGGGTGGCGTCCTCCAGATGGACCCGGGAGTCCAGCGAGACCGTACGGTCGTCGCCGAGGAGGAAGAGCTTGCCCTTCGGGACCTCCGCGGTGAAGTTCTCGCCGGAGGCCCGGCTGGACGCCCGCAGATACGGTTCGTCCATGGGTATGCCGTTGACGGTGAGGCGGCCGTCCTTGCCGCAGCAGGCGATCTTGTCGCCGCCGGTCCCGACGACCCGCTTCACCATCGGCATGGCGCCCCAGGCCCGATCGGTGAACACGACCACGTCACCGCGCCGGACCTCGCTGCCGTCCACGCGCTGCGCGAGGACCTTGTCGCCCGCGTTCACCGTCGGGGTCATCGAACCGGTGGGCACCGTGTAGGGCCGGTAGATCAGAGCCCCCCAGATGAAGCCGCCGAGGAACAGCACGCAGCCGAGGGCCACGGCGGCTCCGGACAGCTTGCTGCCGAGCCGGCCGCGGCCGTCATCCGTACGACCTGTTGCACCCATACCGGCATCCCCCATCGGAGATCGACAATCGCTGATCCGCGTGGGCACCCTACCCGGCAGTACGCCCGGAGGTCAGCCTCCGCCGGCGCCGGATGACGAACGGGACCGCGCCCGCGAGCCCCAGGACGCCCGGTGCGGCCCCGGCCGCGGCGCTGATGCCGGGCTGGTCGAAGGTGTCCGGGACGGACAGTACCGACCAGCGGTTCACCGGCCATGCCACGACGACGGCCCGGCCCACGACCTGGCTCACCGGCACAAAGCCCTTGTTGACGTCGTTGGTGTGGTAGCGCGAGTCCGACGAGTCCTGGCGGTGGTCGCCCATCACCCAGATCTTGCCGTCCGGCACCTTGAACGGACCGAAGGGCATGTCGTCGCAGGCGCTGTTGCCCTCGAAGATGTACGGCTCGTCGAGTGCCTTGCCGTTGACCTCGACCGGGCCGCCCTTCTTGCACTCCACCGTGTCGCCGGCGACCGCGATCGTCCGCTTGATCAGGTCCTTCTCCTCGGCGGACGGCATCAGTCCGACGAAGCTCAGGAACTTCTGCGCGGCGTTGGGCTTCGGGGTCGGCTCGTCCTTCAGCCACCCGTCCGGGTCGTGGAAGACGACGACCTCGCCGCGCTCCGGCTCCGAACCGAACCACGGCGTCAGCTTGTCCACCAGCACCCGGTCGCCCCGCTGCAAGGTGTTCTGCATCGAGTCCGACGGAATCGAGAACGCCTGCACCAGGAACGTCTTGATCAGCAGCGCCAGGACCAGCGCGATGCCGATGAGGAGGGGCAGTTCCTTCCAGAACGGCCGGCTGCTCTTCTTCTTGTTCCTGCCGCCGGTGCCGTCGGCGCCGCTGCCCGTACCGCTGTCGGTGCCGTCCTCCGGTTCGGCGGCGGAGGACTCCGCGGTCCGTCCCTGCTCGGACTGGGTCCCGTCCGTCACGTCGCTCACGCGTCATTCCTCACTGCGCCGGTGGCCGCGATCCGGCGCCGCCTGCGCCAGAGCACCAGCGGTACCGCGCCCGCGAGGCCGATCGCCCCGGGTGCCGCCGCCGCGGCGGCCGCGGCGTTGATGCCCGGCTGGTCGAAGGTCTTCGGGATCGGGAGGGTCGCCCAGCGGCTCACCGGCCACGCGATCACGATGGCGCGGCCCACGACCTCGTCGTTGGAGACGGTGCCGCCGCCCGGGAGGTTCTGGTGGTAACGGGAGTCGAGGGAGTTCTGCCGATGGTCGCCCATCACCCAGATCCGGCCCTTGGGAACCTTGATCGGGCCGAAGGGCTCGTCGTCACACGGACTGTTGCCCTCGAAGATGAACGACTTGTCGTCGAGCGCCGTGCCGTTGACCTCGACCGGGCCGCCCTTCTTGCACTCCACCGTGTCACCGCCGATCGCGATGACCCGCTTGATCAGGTCCTTCTCCTCGGCCGAGGGCATGAGACCGATGAAGCTGAGGAACTTCTGCACCGCGTTCGGCTCGGGAGCCTGGGTGTCCTCCAGCCAGCCGCCCGGGTCGTGGAAGACGACGACCTCGCCGCGCTCCGGCTCCGAACCGAACCACGGCGTCAGCTTGTCCACCAGCACCCGGTCGCCCCGCTGCAAGGTGTTCTGCATCGAGTCCGACGGAATCGAGAACGCCTGCACCAGGAACGTCTTGATCAGCAGCGCCAGGATCAGGGCGACGCCGATGAGGAGGGGCAGTTCCTTCCAGAACGGGCGGGGGTTCTTCTTCCTGGCCGCGCTGGAGCCGGACGCGCCGCTGTCACTCTCCGTCCCGCTCGCCGCCGTCCCGTCCTCCGCCGCACCGGCGGACCCGGAATGCGCCGAAGCGCCCGGCCGGTCCTCGGGTTCGTCGTGTCCGGATCGTGCGCCGACCGCCAAATCCCCCACATCCACTCCTTACTCCGTGCCACCGCCTGCGTCCTAGCCGATGCAGGCCCACCACTCCCATAACGAGCGGGAGTTCCGCAGGGGTCGGGAGCCGGATCAATCCGTTGGGATCCTGGGACACACTATTCGACGGCCCCGAGGCGGCCGCCGTACCGGCGCGCGCGTCCGGGACCGAGGAGAACGCCGCGCGTTCCTCCAGGCCGGCCCAGTGTCCGAAGGGCCAGACGATCCACTTCGCGCGTCCCACGACCGCCGACTCGGAGATCGTGCCGTCCGCCGTCTTGTCCAGGTGGAAGCGCGAATCGGCGGAATTGGAGCGGTGATCCCCCATGACGAAGAGTCGGCCCGCCGGAACCTTTACCTCGAATTTGATGGTGGAGGGGGAATCCCCGGGGAAAACATAGGGTTCGACGACCTCCACGCCGTTGACGACGAGCCTGCCGTCCGGCGCGCAGCACCTCACCGTGTCGCCGCCGACGGCCACGACCCGCTTGATCAGGTCCTGCTCGTCGTCCGACGGAAGCAGCCCGACGAAGGTGAGCACCTGCTTCATCTGCTTGACGACGACGGGCGGATCGTCCGTGCTCACCGGGTTCGGCGGCGGCCAGTCGGAGGGGTTGCGGAACACGACGACGTCCCCGCGCTGCGGCTTCGACCCGAACCAGGGCGTCAGCTTGTCCACGAGCACCCGGTCACCGATCCGGATCGTCTGCTCCATCGACCCGGACGGGATCACGAACGCCTGCACCAGGAACGTCTTGAGGACCAGCGCGATCAGCAGCGCCACCGTGATCAGCAGCGGTATCTCGCGCACGGCCGACCTGCGCCGCCTGCGCTTCACCTTGCGGGCCAGCTTGCGCCGCTCCGCCCGGGTGGGCAGCGAACGCGCGCCCCCGTCCGGCGCCGGAGCCCCGCGCGCCGGGGCGCCACGCCGCCCGTGGTTACCCATGCGCCGGACCGGCCGCCGGTACGGAGTCGAAGGCCGCGGTGCCCGGCAGCGGGCCCAGCCGCCCCAGCGGCCAGCCGTACCAGTCGACCCGCCCGATCACCCGGCCCACCGGCACCACACCGCCGCCCGGCTCCCCCAGGTGATCGCGGGAGTCGCGGGAGCGGCTGCGGTGGTCGCCCATCATCCACAGGGCGCCGTCCGGCACCACGATGTCGAAGGGAACCGTCGAGGGCGCGTCACCGGGGAAGAGGTAGTCCTCGTCCAGCGCCCGGCCGTTCACCTCGATCCTGCCCCGCCCGTCGCAGCAGACCACCCGGTCGCCCCCCACGCCCACCACCCGCTTCACGAAGTCGGTCTCGGCGGGCTCCGCCAGCCCGAGCGACGCCGCGGCCCCGTGCAGCAGGGCGCTGACCGGATTCTCGGTGGCGCCCTCCGGCACGAAGGAACCGGTGCCGTCGAAGACCACCACGTCACCGCGGTGCGGCTCCGAGCCGAAGCGGTACGCCAGCTTGTTGACGAGCACCCGGTCGCCCACCCGGAGCGTGTTCTCCATGGAGCCGCTGGGGATCAGGAAGGGCTGCACCACGAAGCTGCTGAAGAGGAACACGAACACCGCGCAGACGGCACCGAGCGCGAGCATGCCCCGCCAGGACGGCCGCCCGGACACCAGCGCGGCCGCCCGGTCCCGGACACGCGAAGAGCGCGACCGCTCCCCCGGACCCGGATCGGGTGCGGAGGAGAGATCGCGCTCCTGGAGTTCTGCTTGCGTGTCCATCGGGGCCAGAGCTTATCCGGACACCCTGTGGACCAGGCAGTCAGCTCAGCGGTCGCGCTTCTCCTTGATCTTCGCGGCCTTGCCGCGCAGCTCACGGAGGAAGTACAGCTTGGCGCGACGGACGTCACCGCGGGTCACGAGCTCGATCTTCTCGAAGATCGGGCTGTGGACCGGGAAGGTGCGCTCGACGCCGACGCTGAAGGAGACCTTGCGGACCGTGAAGGTCTCGCTGACGCCCGCGCCCTGGCGGCGGATGACGATGCCCTTGAACTGCTGGACACGGGAGCGGTTGCCCTCGATCACGCGGACGTGAACGTTGACGGTGTCACCGGGGCGGAACGCCGGGATGTCGGTACGCAGCGACGCGGCATTGACGTCGTCGAGCAGGGAAGCCATGGTGTCTGCTTTCTTCGCCGATGCCACAGGTCATCGACGGGAGAGTGATGAGTTCTAGGGGCCGTTCTCGTCGGACGGGCGTCGTGTCCCCCTGTGGCAGGGGCGCACGCCGGACGGACGGCAGCGGCCTATTCTTCCACGCCCTGGGGCCTGCGCCAAAATCGGCCACCGGGCTCCGGCGACCAGCCGAGGATGGACAGCATCTCCCGGTCCTTCTTGTCGAAGCCGGACGCCTCGCACCGCTCGATCAGATCGGGCCGGTTGGCGGCCGTACGCCGCAGCGCCTCGTCCCGCCGCCAGCGCGCGATCCGCCCGTGGTGGCCGCTGAGCAGCACGTCGGGGATCGACCGGCCGCGCCACTCGGGCGGCTTGGTGTAGACGGGCCCCTCCAGCAGGTTGGCCATCGCGCCGGGGGCGAAGGAGTCGTCCTGGTGGGACGCGGCGTTACCGAGGACGCCGGGCAGCAGCCGGGCCACCGCCTCGGTGATCACCAGCACCGCGGCCTCCCCGCCGGCCAGCACGTAGTCGCCGATGGAGACCTCGACCACCCGCATCCGGGTGGCGTACTCCTCGGTGACCCGCCGGTCGATGCCCTCGTAGCGGGCCGGGGTGAAGATCAGCCAGGGCCGCTCGGACAGTTCGACGGCGAGTTCCTGGGTGAAGGGCCGGCCGCTCGGTGTGGGCACCACGAGGACCGGGGAGTGCGCCCCCGCCTCGTAACCGTCCGCCAGGGCCTCGTCCAGGGCCTCGCCCCACGGCTCGGTCTTCATGACCATGCCGGGGCCGCCGCCGTACGGGGTGTCGTCCACGGTGTTGTGGCGGTCGTACGTCCAGTCGCGCAGGTCGTGCACCTGGACGTCGAGGCGGCCGGCCGCGCGGGCCTTGCCGACCAGCGAGACGTTCAGCGGTTCCAGGTACTCGGGGAAGATCGTGACGACGTCGAGGCGCATCAGACGTCCTCGCCCTTCGCCACGGAGTCCTCCGCCCCGGACTCCGCCTCCTCCTCGCGCGCGGAGGCCACGACTGCCTCGCTCGCGTCGATCAGGCCGGGCGGCGGGGTGATCACCGCGCGCTGCTCCTCCAGATCGATCTCGGCGACGATCTCCTCGACGAACGGGATCATCACCTCGCTGCCGTCCGGCCGCTCCACGATGAAGAGGTCCTGGGACGGCAGGTGCGTGATCTCGGTGATCCGGCCGATCTCGGTACCGTCGGCGAGGACCACGTCCAGGTCCATCAGCTGATGGTCGTAGAACTCCTCGGGATCCTCCGGGAGTTCCGCCGGGTCGACGTCGGCGATCAGCAGGGTGTTGCGCAGCGCCTCGGCGGCCGTACGGTCCTTCACGCCCTCGAAGCGCAGCAGCAGCCTGCCGCTGTGCACCCGGCCGGTCTCGATCGTCAGCGGTCCCGCCGTGGCCGGCTCGGTGGCGAGGACGGCTCCGGGCGCGAGCCGCAGCTCCGGCTCGTCCGTGCGCACCTCGACGGTGACCTCGCCCTTGATGCCGTGGGCGCGACCGATCCGCGCGACTACCAACTGCACCTTATGTCTCTCCTGTCGTACGACGACGGGCCGGGGCGGGCGCTTGGCCCTCCCCGGCCCGTGCCGGTGTTCAACTCTGTCAGCGAACCTGATCCACATCGACGAGGTCGACGCGGATACCACGGCCGCCGATGGCGCCCACGACGGTACGCAGCGCGCGTGCGGTGCGGCCGTTGCGGCCGATCACCTTGCCGAGGTCATCGGGGTGGACCCGGACCTCCAGCACACGTCCACGGCGCAGGTTGCGCGAGGCGACCTGCACGTCGTCGGGGTTGTCGACGATGCCTTTCACGAGGTGCTCGAGAGCCTCCTCGAGCATGCTCAGGCCTCGGTCGACTCGGCGGGCGCGGCAGCGTCAGCAGCCTCGTCCGCCTTCTTGTCGGCCTTCTTCGCCTTCGGCGTGATGGCCTCGCCCTTCGACTCCTCACCATCGCTGGAGAGGGCCTCGAACAGGGCGCGCTTGTCGGCCTTGGGCTCCGGCTGCAGCAGCGGCGCGGGGGCCGGGAGGCCCTTGTGCGCCTGCCAGTCGCCGGTGAGCTTCAGGATCGCGAGAACCGGCTCGGTCGGCTGGGCGCCGACGGACAGCCAGTACTGCGCACGCTCCGAGTTGACCTCGATGCGCGACGGGTTCTGCACCGGGTGGTACAGGCCGATCTCCTCGATGGCCCGGCCGTCACGGCGGGTACGGGAGTCGGCGACGACGATGCGGTAGTGAGGCGAACGGATCTTGCCCAGACGCTTCAGCTTGATCTTGACTGCCACGGAAGTGGTGTCTCCTGGTCTATGACGTGGTTGGGCACAACGAAGATGCCACGTGGGGTTGCGGTACTCGGGTGCCCGATGGACGCGTCAGCCGGAGGAGAGAGGGGTCCTGTGCGACTGTCGAGTACAGCTAGCCATTGTGCCACACCACATCGGCTCACCCCACCGCGACCGCTGTCTCCGGGATACGGAACGGCTTTCCGCAGCCGCCGCAGACGATCGGGGCCTGCGCGAGGACCGAGGGGACCACGCGCACATTGCGGCCGCAGTCGCACACGGCCTTGACCCGCACGCCCCCTCCGGAGGAGCCGTGCCGGGCAGCGGGGCCGCGGAAGGAGCGCTTGGTGTCGGCGGCGGTGGCCACGGTGTGCGCCTTGAGGGCGCGCTGCAGCCGTTCCGTCGTCGGCCGGTAGCGGCGCTTGGCCTCGGGGTTGAGCGTGACCAGCGAGAAGCCGCTGCTGGGATGGGGCTCCTCGGCATGGTCGAGGCCCAGCTCCTCGGCGATCGCCAGGAATCGTCGGTTGTGATAGCGGCCGGCGCGCGAGGTGTCGCGGACACCTCGCGCGGCGGCGATGCCGTGGACTGCCTCATGGAGCAGTCGCTCGAAGGAGAGTTCGGCGCCACAGGCGGACGAGGACTCTCCGATCAGGGACTCGGGTGCGGCGAGATCGGGCAGCTCGGGGTGGTACCGCTGAATGTCGGCCCACGCCTGCGCCAGCTCTGCGGCAAGTACAGGTGGTGTCGTGCTCACGTCGTGACCAACGAGCGCGGGGCCCTCGGTGTTCCGATTCCGGGCCATCCCAAATATTTTGCACGTACCAGTCAGTTGACCTTCATGCGTCCTGACGAGGGCGGGTGCGCTGATCTGCGGAGAAGCCTCACAGCTCGCACCAAGCCGGTACGTAGCGGCGCGTACGCCTGCGCGCGTAGCCGCCGTACGCGCCCCCGGCACGCCCGGGCGGACCCGGCAGCAGCGCCACGCAGGGTACCCGCACCGCCCTGACGTGCTCGACGTGCCCGTCCCGGCGTGTCGGGTCAGACTGGGACGGCAGAGGACGAGACGGACCCCCCGGGGCGTCCACGCCGTCCGGGTGCGCCGGTGCCGTCGTGCGCCGGACGGCAGCGCGGACAACCACGCCCCGCAGACCTCTGGACGCGGCGCCCGATGCGCAGTTCCCTGGCATACGGGGGAAGCGCGGTACCAGGGCGGGAGGAACCGTCCACTCGGGCACGACCGATCGGCAGAACCGGCAATCTCGGCGGATTGGGGCGCATTCCATGACACCAACGCTCGTTCGGCACCACCGGCGCACCGAGCCGTCCGCCCCCGCGGACGGCGCCTCCCGGGCCCGTGACTGGGCCGAGATCCAGGAACGGATGCTGGCACCGCTGTACGAAGCGGTGTACACGCGGCTGGAGGTGGGGCCCACCACGCGGATGCTCGCACTCGGCTGCGGCTCCGGTCTCGCCCTGCTGATGGCCGCGGGACGCGGAGCGCGGGTCACCGGCGTGGACACCGATCCCGACCGGCTCGCACTCGCCCGCGCACGGCTGCTGCCCGCGCCCGGGGACCACGCCTCACCGGCCCCCGGTCCCCTGCTCACGGACTCCGTCGCCGCCTCGGCGGACGGCGGTCCGCACAACCTGATCACCGCCTTCACTCCGATCGGCTGCGAGGCGGGCGACGGCGAGGAGCTGGTACGGGCGCTGGAGGCGGCCGTACCGTCGGCGGACCGGGGTGCCACGGTCGTCCTGACCGGCTGGGGCCCGCCCGAGCGGTGCACCACCGAGGCGGTGCTGCGGGTGGCCGGCCGGCTCGCCGACGACGGGCGCGCTCCGGGCGGCGGCTGGCGCGGTCCGCGCCGGGACGATCTGGAGGACGTGGCCTTCAGGGCCGGGCTGAAGCCGGACGGCTCCGGCCGGGTGGCCTGCCCGTTCGGTTACGCCGACATGGACAGCGCCGTACGCGGCCTGCTGTCGACCCGGCTCTTCGAGGCGGCGGTCCGCGCGACGGACCGGTGGCAGGTGGAGAAGGAGCTCGCCGAGGCCCTGCACCCGCACCGGCGCCCGGACGGCACGGTGTGGATGTCCAACGTGTTCCGGTACCTGGTCTGCACGACGTGACCCATGCCGAAGGGGCGCCCACCGGTGCGGTGGGCGCCCCTTCGGCATGACGTGGGCTTGGTCAGCCCATGAACTTCTTGAACTCGTCCGGCAGCTCGAAGTTCTGGGCGTCCTGGCCGGCCGGGAGGCCGGGAACGCCGTTCTGCGCCGCCTCGCGGCGGGCGGCCGCGGCCTGCTCCTCGGCCTTGCGCTTCATCGGGTTGCCGCTCTTGCGCTTGCCCTTGGCCTGCTTGACCTGCTTCTTCTGACGGCCGGGGCCGCCGCCCATGCCCGGCATGCCGGGCATCCCGGGCATGCCGCCGCCCTGGGCCATCTTCGACATCATCTTGCGGGCCTCGAAGAACCGCTCGACCAGGCCCTTGACGGCGGAGACCTCGGAGCCGGAGCCCTTGGCGATACGGGCGCGGCGCGAGCCGTTGATGATCGTCGGCTCGGCGCGTTCCTTCGGGGTCATCGACTTGATGATCGCGGCCATGCGGTCGATGTCGCGCTCGTCGATGTTGTTGATCTGGTCCTTGATCTGCCCCATGCCGGGCAGCATGCCGAGCAGCTTGGAGATGGACCCCATCTTCCTGACCTGCTCCATCTGCGCCAGGAAGTCGTCGAACGTGAAGTCCTTGCCCTTGCTCGACGCCAGCTTGGAGGCCATCTTGGCGGCCTCTTCCTGGCTGAAGGTCTTCTCCGCCTGCTCGATCAGGGTGAGCAGGTCACCCATGTCGAGGATGCGCGAGGCCATGCGGTCCGGGTGGAACGCGTCGAACTCGTCCAGCTTCTCGCCGTTGGACGCGAACATGATCTGCTTGCCCGTGACGTGGGCGATCGACAGGGCGGCACCACCGCGGGCGTCACCGTCGAGCTTGGAGAGCACCACACCGTCGAAACCGACGCCGTCGCGGAAGGCCTCCGCGGTGTTGACCGCGTCCTGACCGATCATCGCGTCGACGACGAACAGGATCTCGTCCGGGCTGACGGCGTCGCGGATGTCCGCGGCCTGCTGCATCAGCTCCTGGTCGATGCCGAGGCGGCCGGCCGTGTCCACGACGACGACGTCGTACTGCTTGGACCGGGCGTACTCGATGGAGTCCTTGGCGACCTGGACCGGGTCGCCGACGCCGTTGCCCGGCTCGGGGGCGTACACCGCGACACCGGCGCGGTCGGCGACGACGCTCAGCTGGTTGACGGCGTTGGGGCGCTGGAGGTCGCAGGCGACGAGCAGCGGGGAGTGGCCCTGGCCCTTGAGCCAGAGGCCGAGCTTTCCGGCGAGGGTCGTCTTACCGGCACCCTGGAGACCGGCGAGCATGATCACGGTGGGCGGGTTCTTGGCGAACCGCAGCCGCCGGGTCTCGCCGCCGAGGATGGAGATGAGCTCCTCGTTGACGATCTTGACGACCTGCTGGGCCGGGTTCAGCGCCTGCGAGACCTCGACGCCGCGCGCCCGCTCCTTGACGTTGGCGATGAAGGACCGGACGACGGGCAGCGCCACATCGGCTTCGAGCAGGGCGATACGGATCTCGCGAGCCGTGGCGTCGATGTCCGCCTCGGACAAGCGGCCCTTGCCCCGGAGGTTCTTGAAAGTCGCGGCAAGGCGGTCGGAGAGAGTATCGAACACGGCGCTCGTCGGTCCTCAGGGTCGGGGGCGGGTCGGGTCAGTAGGTTCCCAGGGTATCCGGACGCCGGAGAACGCCAAGACCTCGCCCGGTACGGGAACCGGGCGAGGGGTCAGCCGAGCGCCTTCTCGACCTCCTGGGCCAGCTCCGCCGCGCGCTTCGCGGACAGCGGCTCCCCGTCCGTATCCGTGACGTAGAAGGCGTCGACGGCGTTCGCCCCCAGCGTCGACACATGCGCGCTGCGCACCCGGACCGTGCTCCGCTCCAGTGCGTGCCCGATGCGGTGCAGCAGGCCCGGGGCGTCCTGCGCCCGGACCTCGATGACCGTGGCCAGACGGGAGCCGGCCGGGGCCACCGTCACCCGGGGCGGCGGGGCCTTCACCCCACGCCGCCGGGGATACGCCGCCTCGCGCTCCGCGAGCCGGGCGGGGATGTCCAGGCTGCCGTCCAGGGCGCGTACGAGGTCGGCGCGGAGCCGGGCCTCCTGGGGCAGCGAGCCGTACTCGGCGGCCACCCGCCAGCTGAGCAGCAGCAGGTCCGCGGACTCCCCCAGCTCGGTGGGCAGCTCCACGGCGCGCAGGTCGGCGGCGCGGACGGTGAGGCGGTGCAGGGCGAGGACCCCGGCGGCGGCCGGCAGTACGCCGGGCCGGTCGCGGAGCGCGATGAGGAGTTCGACGCCGACCGGTTCGGGGGCGCCCTCCTCGTGCGGGGTCTCGGTCCTGGTGTGCAGGGCGAGGACGGGCCCGCCGGTGCGCAGGGCCTCGATCGCGAGGCGTTCCTGCTCGGCGCCCGGGGCGGCCGGTTCGGGTTCCTCGGGGGCCTCCCCCGCCAGCACCTGGGCGACCCGTTTGACGAGCTCCGTGACGAGGGAGGCGCGCCAGGACGACCAGGCGGCGGGCCCGGTGGCCAGCGCGTCGGCCTCGGTCAGGGCGTGCAGCAGCTCCAGGGTCGCGGCGGTGCCGACGGCGTCGGCGACGGCGCGGACGGTGGCCGGGTCGTCGAGGTCGCGCCGGGTGGCGGTCTCGATGAGCAGCAGGTGGTGGCGTACGAGGGTGGCGATGACGCCCACGTCGTGCTGGTCGAAGCCGATCCGGGCGGCCATGTCGCGGGCGATGACCTCCCCTGCCACGGAGTGGTCGCCGGGCCAGCCCTTGCCGATGTCGTGCAGCAGGGCGGCGACGAGCAGCAGGTCGGGGCGGCCGACGCGGCGGGTGAGCGAGGCGGCGCGGACGGCCGTCTCGACGAGGTGGCGGTCGACGGTCCAGGTGTGGACGGGGTTGCGCTGCGGGCGGCAGTGGACGCGTTCCCAGTCGGGCAGGAGGCGGGTGATCAGCCCTTCGGCCTCCAGGGCCTCCCAGACGGGGATCGTGGCCTCGCCGGCGCCGAGCAGGGTGACGAGTTCCTCGCGGGCCTCGGCCGGCCAGGGCACCGGAAGCGGCTGGGCCGCGGTCGCGAGGTGGCGTACGACGTGGCGGGAGAGCGGGAGTTCGGACTGGGCGGCCGCGGCGGCGGCGCGCAGGACGAGCACCGGGTCGCGTTCCGGCCGGGCGGTGCGGGCGAGCACGGCCTCGCCGTCGGCCTCCACGACGCCGTCGGCGAGCGGGGTCCGGTCGGGGGCGGGGCTCCGGCCGCCGCCGAGCAGGCCGCGCAGCCGGGGCCGGGTGGAGCGGGCGCGCAGCACCCGGTTGACCTCGCGCCAGGTGACATCGGTGGCGTAGGAGACGGTGCGGGCGGCCTCGTAGACCTGGCGCAGCAGGGCGTCGGCGTCGAGGAGGCCGAGGGCCTGGGCGACCTGGTCCTGTTCCTGGAGGGCGAGGCGGTCGGTGGCGCGGCCGGTGGTGAGGTGGAGGGCGTCGCGGGTGTCGAGCAGGACGCGGCGGGCCTCGGCGAGTCCTTCGCGGGGGGCGTCGGCGACCCAGGAGGCGGCGACGGCGCGCAGGGCGGTGACGTCGCGCAGGCCGCCGCGGGCCTCCTTGAGGTCGGGCTCCAGGAGGAACCGCAGCTCGCCCTGGCGCTCGGCGCGTTCGCGGCAGAGCTCGTGGAGGGCCGGCAGGCGTTTGGGCGCCTGGTTGCGCCAGTCGGCGAGGATCGCGGTGCGCAGCGAGGCGACGAGGCCGAGGTCGCCGGCGACGGGCCGGGCGTCGAGCAGTCCGAGCTGGACCTTGAGGTCCTCGCCCGCGGTCTTCCGGGCCTCGGCGGGGGTGCGTACGGAGTGGTCGAGGGCGAGGCCCAGGTCCCAGACGGGGTACCAGACCCGGTCGGCGAGGGCGGCGACGGCGGCGGGGTCGGCGGTGCCGTCGTGCAGGAGGAGGAGGTCGAGGTCGCTGCGCGGGGAGAGTTCGCCGCGGCCGTAGCCGCCGACGGCGACGAGGGCGGCGCCCCGGACGCCGGCGTGTTCGGCCGCCGCGGTGAACAGGGCGGTGAGCCAGTCGTCGGTGAGGGCGGCGAGGGCGGCACGGCGCGGCGGCCCGGGCCGCTCCTTCTCCTGGAGAAGGCGCAGCCGGGCCGCCGCGTAGCCGCTGGGTCCCGAGTCCTCGGATTCGGTGGTCGCTTCGATGCTCGTCACCCAGCTGCCCTTCCGTGTGCGGAACCGTGCGAAACAGTGGACCGGTGCGGTCAGAGCGCGTCCGGGCCGCGTTCGCCCGTACGGACCCTGATGGCTGTCTCGACGGGGACGCTCCAGACCTTGCCGTCGCCGATCTTGCCGGTGCGGGCGGCCTTGACGACGACGTCGAGGAGCTGTTCTGCGTCCTCGTCCTCGACCAGGACCTCGATGCGGATCTTGGGGACGAGGTCGACGGTGTACTCGGCGCCCCGGTAGACCTCGGTGTGGCCGCGCTGACGGCCGTAGCCGCTGGCCTCGGTGACCGTGAGGCCCTGGACGCCGAAGGCCTGGAGGGCCTCCTTGATCTCGTCGAGGCGGTGGGGCTTCACGACTGCGGTGATGAGCTTCATGCGTCCACCTTCTTGTTCGTCGGGGCGGCCGGGCCGGGCGCGGGGGCGGAGGTACGGGAGGCCGCACCGCCACCGGCGCCGCTGAAGTCGTACGCGGTCTCGGCGTGCTCGACCTGGTCGATGCCGGAGATCTCGTCGTCCTCCTCGACCCGCATCCCGAGGACCTTGTCGACCGCGAAGGCCAGGACCGCGGAGACGACGAGAGAGTACGCGAGGACCGCGAAGACACCGACGGCCTGCTTGCCGAGCTGGTCGAGCCCGCCGCCGTAGAAGAGGCCCTTGGCGTCGGACTGGACGCCGCCGGTGGCGAAGAAGCCGACGAGCAGGGAGCCGATGATGCCACCGACGAGGTGGACGCCGACGACATCGAGGGAGTCGTCGTAGCCGAACTTGTACTTGAGGCCGACGGCCATGGCGCAGAGCACACCGGCGATGGCGCCGACCGCGATGGCGCCGAGCGGGCTGACCGCGCCGCCGGCCGGGGTGATGGCGACGAGTCCGGCGACCGCGCCGGAGGCGGCGCCGAGGGTGGTGAAGGCGCCGTGGCGGATCTTCTCGTAGGCGAGCCAGGCGAGCATCGCGGCGCCCGTGGCGACCTGGGTGTTGACGAACATGACCGCGCCCACGCCGTCGTCGTTGCCGAGCCAGGAGCCGGCGTTGAAGCCGAACCAGCCGAACCAGAGGAGACCGGCGCCGAGCATGACGAGCGGCAGGCTGTGCGGCCGCATCGGGTCCTTCTTGAAGCCGACGCGCTTGCCGATCACCAGGATCACGCCGAGGGCGGCGGCACCCGCGTTGATGTGGACGGCCGTACCGCCGGCGAAGTCGATGACGCCCAGCTCGTACAGCCAGCCGCCCGCGCCCCAGACCCAGTGCGCGACCGGGAAGTAGACGACGGTGACCCAGAGCGTGATGAACAGGGCCCAGGAGGTGAACTTGACCCGGTCGGCGAGGGCACCGCTGATCAGGGCGGGCGTGAGGACGGCGAACATCAGCTGGAACACGGCGAAGACGTAGACCGGGATGGTGTAGCCGTCCCAGAGTTCCGTGACGCCGATCCCGCTGAGGCCGACGAAGTCCTGGCTCCAGCCGATGACCGAGCCGGCGTCCGTGCCGAAGGCGAGGCTGAATCCGTAGAGCACCCACAGGATCGTCACGATCCCGAGGCTGATGAAGCTCATCATCAGCATGTTGAGGGTGCTCTTGACGCGGACCATGCCTCCGTAGAAGAAGGCGAGGGCCGGGGTCATGAGCATCACCAGGGCCGAGCAGATGAGCATGAAGCCGGTGTTGGCTGCAGACAGCGTCGGGGTGTCTGCGGCAAGCGTCGTGATGCCTGGGGGCATCGGCGTCTCCTCGTCGTCGGTGCGGCCGCGTGCGGGCGATGGGGGCACAACCACGTGCGGGACCACTGGGGAAAAAGTGCGGGCCGGTTATGCGCCATGAGATTCGCGCAGCGCCGTTTCGGCCGGTGCGCCGCGATGTTTCGCCGCAGTGACGAAGGAGAGCGACGTGTTACGTCCCCATGAACCGCACGTGCCGTGCCCACGCTCCGGCCTACTCTGCGGCCCGAGCCGCATACGGTGCGGTTACGACGCTCGCCCGGGGGAACGACCACACGAACCGGCCACGGCGATCACCCGTTGACCTGGCAATGGGGGGGGAGCCGAAGTCGGTCTGTGCTGGGTGATCGTCGTGGCCGGGGTCTGTGGGGCCCTGCCGTGGTCGCGCTAGACGGCTTCCACGGTCTCGGGGAGCTGTTCGATGAGGAGTTCGGTGAGCCGGGCGACCTCGGGTACGTCCCCGTAGTCCCGGGCGGCGGTGTCGACGGTCTTGCGCAGCCGTGTGTTGACGCGCTCCGAGCGGACCTTCTTGGCGACGCGCAGCGCCCGCTCGGCCGGCCCGGTGGACGCCTCGGGCTCGCCCTTGAGCAGGTGCACGGTGGCGAGGCCGATCAGATTGAGCGCGTAGGAGCGCTGGTGCTCGTCGTCCTCGCCGAAGAGCTGGACCGCCCGCTGCATGACCGGCTCGGCGAGCGAGGCGTACGTGGGGCTGCGGCCGGCCACGTACGCCAGGTCGCGGAAGGAGTGCGAGTTCTCGCCGTTGAGCTCGGCCTCGGAGAAGAAGCGGATCCAGTCGGGCTCGGGCTCGCCGTCGGCGCCGGCGTCGAGGAAGGTGTCCTCGGCCATCCGGACCGCCCGCTTGCACTTGCTGGGCTGGCCCATGTTGGCGTAGGCGCGGGCCTCCATCGCGTACAGCATGGCCTGGGTGCGCGGGGTCGCGCAGTCGCGGCTGCCGTACTGGGCGAGGTGGATCAGCTCCAGGGCGTCGTCCGGGCGGCCGAGGTGGATCATCTGACGGCTCATGCTGGACAGGACGTACGAGCCCAGCGGCTTGTCGCCGGCCTCCTTGGAGGCGTGCAGGGCGAGCACGAAGTACTTCTGGGCGGTGGGCTGGAGGCCGACGTCGTAGCTCATCCAGCCGGCCAGCTCGGCCAGTTCGGCGGCGCAGCGGAACAGGCGCTTGGCGGTGGCGGCGGGCTGCGGCTCCTGGAGCAGGTCGGTGACCTCGTGGAGCTGGCCGACGACGGCCTTGCGGCGCAGTCCGCCGCCGCACTGCGCGTCCCACTGGCGGAACATCGCGGTGGTCGACTCCAGCAGGTCCAGCTCGGGGCCGGAGAGCCGGGAGGGGCGGCGGGACGCCGCGGCGGTTTCCGGTTCGGCGGCGGGGGCGGCCGCGACCGGTACCAGCCAGCGCTGCATGGGCTCGATGAGCGCGGGGCCCGCGGCGAGGGCGAGGGAGCTGCCGAGGAAGCCCCGGCGGGCGAGCATCAGGTCGCTGCGGGAGAACTCGCTGAGCAGGGCGACGGTCTGCGGCCCCGCCCACGGCAGGTCCACTCCGGCCACCGAGGGCGCCTGGTGCGGGGTCCGCAGCCCCAGGTCCTCGACGGCGACGACGCTGCCGAAGCGCTCGGAGAACAGCTCGGACAGGATGCGCGGGATCGGTTCGCGGGGCTGCTCGCCGTCGAGCCAGCGCCGCACCCGGGAGGTGTCGGTGCTGATGTGGTGGGCGCCCATCTGGCGCGCCCGGCGGTTCACCTGCCGTGCCAGCTCGCCCTTGGACCAGCCGCTGCGCACGAACCACGATCCCAATTGCCCGTTGGGGCGCTTGCCGGCACTCGTCTCGCCTGCGCCGCTGCCACTCACTGGAACGCCCCCATCCCGCCGAATACTGTCGCGCGAAGCACTATCAGAATGCTCCGAACTCATGTCGCCCGTACGGGCGTTGTGCTCGATCGAACATAAAATCGGGTTGCCTCCGGCATACCCATGGGCGCACATACTTCCATGGTTCGTGTACCGACGGTAATCCTACGATCACGGGCTCGGCGAGGGCCTTTGCGCAATCGCCACCATTCGCCACCCCTTCGATTGAACGCCACCCGCACGGGCCGCGATTCACTTGACAGGGCGATCAGCACGGGCGCAGAGAAGCGCCGGGGGGCGCGCAGACGGTTGCACGCTCCTTTTCGTAACCACCGGCGAGCCGGACCCGTTGGAGGGGGCATGGGCTTCACGATCGGCATCCGCGAGATGCGCACCGGTGCACGGCGTCGCGCGCGTTCCGCCTCCTGCGGCACCGCGGTGGCGGAGTACACGGGGCTGTGGGGCTGGGCCGTCGTACCGGGGGCCCGCGCTGCTGACGGCGTCTGCTCCTGCGGGGACACCGGCTGCGCCGACCCGGGCGCGCATCCGCTGGACTTCGCGCGCGAGGTGCCCGCCGGGGCGACGCTCGACGCGGCGGCGCGCGCCTGGGCGGAGGTGCCGGGCGCCTCGATGATGCTTCCGGTGGGCCGCGGCTTCGACGTGCTCGACGTGACGGAGGGGGCCGGGCGCCGGGCCCTGGTCCGGATGGAGCGGATGGGCCTGCCGCTGGGGCCGGTCGCGGTGACCCCGCAGGGGCGGACGCAGTTCTTCGTCGCGCCGGGCGCCGCGGACGCGCTCCCGGGGCTGCTGTACCGGATGGGCTGGGACGACACCGGGCTCGACCTGCGGGCGCTCGGCCCCGGCAGCCACATCACGGCGCCGCCCTCCGACCGGGGCGGGCTCGGCCCGGTGCGCTGGCTGCGGCCGCCCGGTCTGGACAGCGCGACGCCGCCGGAGGCCCGGCTGCTGCTCGGCACGCTGGCGTACCTCTGTCACCGCTGGGCGGGGTCCTGCGGCTGAGCCGCGTACCGTCCGCACAGCGAGAAGCCCGGCCGCGTGGATCTCCGCGGCCGGGCTTCCGGCTGTTCCGTCCGTTGTGTCCGTCGGACCGTCGCGTCAGTCCCCGATCAGGGCGTCCACGAAGGCTTCCGGCTCGAACGGGGCCAGGTCGTCCGGTCCCTCGCCGAGGCCGACGAGCTTGACCGGCACGCCCAGCTCGCGCTGGACGGCGATGACGATGCCGCCCTTGGCAGTGCCGTCGAGCTTGGTGAGGACGATGCCGGTGATGTCGACGACCTCCGCGAAGACCCGCGCCTGCACCAGGCCGTTCTGCCCGGTGGTGGCGTCGAGGACGAGCAGCACCTCGTCGAGCGGGCCGTGCTTCTCGACGACCCGCTTGACCTTGCCCAGCTCGTCCATCAGGCCGGTCTTGGTGTGCAGCCGGCCGGCGGTGTCGATGAGTACGACGTCCGCGCCCTCGGCGATGCCCTCCTTGACGGCGTCGTAGGCGATGGACGCCGGGTCACCGCCCTCGGGGCCGCGCACGGTACGGGCGCCGACGCGCTCGCCCCAGGTCTGGAGCTGGTCGGCGGCGGCGGCGCGGAAGGTGTCGGCCGCGCCGAGCACGACGCTGCGGCCGTCGGCGACGAGCACCCGGGCCAGCTTGCCGGTGGTGGTGGTCTTGCCGGTGCCGTTGACGCCGACGACCATCACGACGCCGGGGGTTTCGAGGCCGCCCTCCGTCTTCACGGCGCGGTCGAAGTCGGTGCCGAGCAGCGTGAGCAGCTCCTCGCGCAGCAGGGTGCGCAGCTCCTCGGGGGTGCGGGTGCCGAGCACCCGGACGCGCTCGCGCAGGCGCTCGACCAATTCCTGGGTGGGGGCGACGCCGACGTCGGCGGTGAGGAGGGTGTCCTCGATCTCCTCCCAGGTGTCCTCGTCGAGGTTGTCCCGGGACAGGAGCGCGAGGAGCCCCTTGCCGAGGGTGTTCTGCGAGCGGGCGAGGCGGGCCCGCAGCCGGACGAGCCGGCCGGCGGTGGGCTCGGGGACGTCGAGCGCGGGGGCGGCGGGCGCCTCCGGTCCGACGGCCTCCGGGGCGGCCTCGGCGGGCGGGGCCGCGACGTCCTCGATGGTGCGGCGCGATTCCTCGCGCGGCTCTTCGGCCTCCTCGCCGACATGGGGCTCGGCGGGAGGTGTGAGGGGCGGCGTGCTCGACGGCGCCGGGGGCAGCTGCTTCTTCTTGCGGCTGCTGACCACGAGCCCGCTGATCACGCCGACCGCGACCAGGGCGATGACTACAGCAAGGATGACGAATTCCATAACCCACCCAGTATCAGTCACCCGGGCCGGCAATCGGGGAAGGGAGCCGTCCGGCACCGGGCCGGGCGGGTGGGCGACCGTCCGCTCACCCTGCCCGATATGCCGGAAAGGTACGATCCTGGCCGTGGAGACCCGTGGCCTGGAACCCGTGCCCGACGAGGCGCGGACCGGCCGGGTCCGCTCGCTCTTCCCCACCTGGGCCACGGCGAACATGACCGTGCTGCTTCTCACCGTCGGCGCGGGGCTCGTCGTGCTGAACGGGCTGAACCTCTGGCAGGTGCTGGCGGTGGCGGTGGTGGCGCCCCTGGTGTCGTTCGGCCTGGTGGGTTTCATTTCGGTGGCCGGCAAGCGCGGCGGCGCCCCCGGCATGGCGCTGTCGCGGGCGGTATTCGGCCACCGGGGCAATCTGGCACCCGGGGCGCTGATCTGGGTGGCGCGCTGGGGCTGGGAGACCATGAACGCGGTCACCGGCGCGTACGCCCTGCTGACCGTGGGCCGTGTGCTGTTCGGCGTCCGGAGCACGACCGCGCTGATCATGGCGACGCTGCTCGCCTTCGTCGCGGCGAGCTTTCTCCTGTCGGGCCTCGGGCTGCGGGCGCTGCGGGTGGGCTGTACCTGGTCGGCGTGTGTGTTCGGCGCCTTCAGCGTGCTCGTGCTGGCGCATCTGGCCGTCTCGGTGCCCTGGCGCGCGGTGCTGGACCGGCCGCCCGGTCCGGCGTCGATGGTGATCGCGGGCATCGGCACACTGACCGCCGGCGGGATCAGCTGGGCCCCGTCCGGGCCGGACTTCACCCGCTATCTGCCGCGCGCCTCGTCGGGCCGGGCCATGGTCGCGGCCGCGGTGGGCGGGGCGCTCGTGGTGCTGCTGCCGCTGGTGGTGATGGGGGCGGTGATGGCGGTGCGGACGCCGGAGCTCGCCGTCACCGGTGACCCCGTCTCGTTCATCGGGGTCCTGCTGCCGGCCTGGCTCTCCGTCCCGTACCTGGTCGTCGCCGTCACCGGCATGGTGCTGATCAACGCGCTGTCGATGTACTCGGCCGGGTTCACCGCGCAGGCCCTCGGCCTCACGCTCCCGCGCGCCTGGGCCGTCGGGGTGAACGCGGCGATCAGCCTGTTCCTGGGCTCGCTCCTGATGATGGTGGCGAGCAGCTTCATCGACGCGTTCGTCTCCTTCCTGCACCTGCTCGCGGTGGCGTTCTCGGCCTGGATCGGGGTGTTCGCCACGGACATGCTGCGCGGTCGCCGCTACGACCCGGTGGCGCTCATGGACCCCACCCCGTCCGGCGCCTACTGGTACACGGGAGGCGTCGCGCGCTCCGCCGTCGTCGCCTGGGCGGCGGGCCTCGCCGTGGGACTCCTGTTCACCGGCGTCGAGTGGTTCACCGGCCCGCTCGCCGGCACCTGGCCGGGCCGCAGCGGTCTGGGCTGGGCGGCCACGGTGCTCGTCTCGGGCGGCCTGTACGCGGTGCTGCCGCGCCCGGGACGCCGGGACCCGGCCGCCCACTTCTGACGATCCGCGGGCCGAACCGCGTACGGCCCCGCTCGCGGGTGCGAACGGGGCCGTACGGTTTCGAGAAGGGCCGGCGGGAGTCAGCCCATCTCCTCCAGCGCCTTGCCCTTGGTCTCCTTCACGAACTTGATGACGAAGGGGATCGAGAGCGTGGCGAAGCAGGCGTAGATGATGTACGTGCCCGAGAGGTTCCAGTCGGCGAGGCTCGGGAAGCTCGCGGTGATCGCCCAGTTGGCGATCCACTGCGCCGAGGCGGCGACGCCGAGCGCGGCGGCACGGATGCGGTTCGGGAACATCTCGCCGAGGAAGACCCAGACCACGACACCCCACGACAGGGCGAAGAAGAGCACAAAGACGTGGGCGGCGGCGAGCGCGACCGCGCCCTGGGCGGTCGGCAGCTTGCCGTTGACCAGGTCGGCGGAGAAGGCCCACGCCTCGAAGGCCAGGGCGACGGCCATACCGCAGGAGCCGACGAGGGCGAGCGGACGGCGGCCGACCCGGTCCACCAGGATCATCGCGATGACGGTACCGATGATGTTGACGATCGACGTGGTGAACGACCAGAAGAAGGAGTCGGTCGGGTCGATGCCGACGGACTGCCACAGCGTCGCGGAGTAGTAGAACGCCACGTTGATGCCGACGAGTTGCTGGAACACCGAGAGGCCGATGCCGACCCAGACGATCGGCAGGAAGCCGAAGCGGCTGCCGAGCAGATCCCTGAAGGACGACTTGTGCTCGCGGCGCATCGCGGTCTCGATCTCGTCGACGCGCGCGTCGAGGTCGACGTTCTTGCCCTCGACCTCTTCGAGGATCTTCCGGGCCCGCTCCCGCTTGCCGATGGAGAGCAGGAAGCGCGGCGACTCGGGGATCGCGAACGAGAGCAGCCCGTAGAGCACCGCGGGCACGACCATCACGCCGAGCATCCACTGCCAGGCTTCCAGCCCGCCGATCTTGCCGCGCTGGTCGCCGTCGGCGATCTGCAGGATGCCGTAGTTGACGAGCTGGGAGATGGCGATGCCGATGACGATCGCTGCCTGCTGGAACGAGCCGAGCCGGCCCCGGTACGCGGGCGGCGAGACCTCGGCGATGTAGGCGGGGCCGATCACCGAGGCCATGCCGATCGCGAAGCCGCCGATGATGCGCCACATCGCCAGGTCCCAGAGCGCGAACGGGAGCGCGGAGCCCACGGCGCTGATGGTGAACAGGACGGCGGCGATCTGCATGCAGCGGATACGCCCGATGCGGTCGGCGATGCGGCCGGCCGTGGCGGCGCCGATCGCGCAGCCGATCAGCGCGATGGCGATCACCTGGGCGAGCGTGCCGGAGCCGATGTCGTAGCGGTGGCGGATCGCCTCGACGGCACCGTTGATCACGGAGCTGTCGTAGCCGAACAGGAAGCCGCCCATCGCTGCCGCGGCGGTGATGAAGATGACATGGCCGAGGTGGTCCGGGTGGGCCGAACGGGCCCCGGACTCCGGTCCGGATCCTGGCGATGTACTGGTCACGTAAGGCCTCCCTGGGGCGGGGCCGCGGCATCGGACATGGGTGAGCTGGTCTCAAGTGGCGCACATCTTCGGCCCCGCCACCACTCGGGTACCCCCGTGTTCAGCGAAGACGCTGACTGATCACCTTGGAGACGCCGTCGCCCTGCATCGAGACGCCGTACAGCGCGTCGGCGACCTCCATCGTCCGCTTCTGATGCGTGATCACGATGAGCTGAGAGCTCTCCTGGAGCTCCTCCATGATCCGGATCAGCCGCTGGAGATTGGTGTCGTCCAGGGCCGCCTCGACCTCGTCCATCACATAGAACGGGCTCGGCCGGGCCTTGAAGATCGAGACCAGCAACGCCACTGCCGTCAGGGACCTTTCCCCGCCGGAGAGCAGGGAGAGCCGCTTGACCTTCTTGCCCGGCGGCCGGGCCTCGACGTCCACGCCGGTGGCCAGCATGTTGTCCGGATCGGTCAGGATGAGCCGCCCCTCGCCGCCCGGGAAGAGCCGCGAGAAGACGCCCTCGAACTCGCGCGCGGTGTCCCGGTACGCCTCCGTGAACACCTGCTCCACCCGCTCGTCGACCTCCTTGACGACCTGGAGCAGATCGGCCCGGGTCTTCTTCAGGTCCTCCAGCTGCTCGGAGAGGAACTTGTGCCGCTCCTCCAGCGCGGAGAACTCCTCAAGGGCGAGCGGATTCACCTTCCCGAGTTGCTGGTACGCCCGTTCGGCCGACCTGAGCCGCTTCTCCTGCTCGGCCCTGACGAACGGCCGGGGCTGGTTACGCGGATGCTCCGGGTCCTCCGGAAGCTCCTCGCCCTCGGCGGGCGGGGAGGGCGGCACCGGCTGGTCGGGGCCGTACTCCGCCGTCAGACCGGCCGGCTCGACACCCAGCTCCTCCAGCGCCTTCGTCTCCAGCTGCTCCATCCGCAGGCGCTTCTCGGCACCCAGGACCTCGCCCCGGTGCACCGAGTCCGTCAGCTTGTCGAGCTCCCCCTTGAGGTCACGGCCCCGCAGCCGCTCGGCCCCCAGTTCCCGCTCCCGCTCCCCCTTCGACGCCTCGGCCGCCACCCGCTCCTGCTCCGCCCGCACGACGGACACCTCGACGTGGGCCAGCAGCTGCCGGGCGCCCGAGGCCACGGCCGCGGCCACCTCCGCCTCGTGGCGCAGCCGGGCGCGACGCCGCTCGGCCCGCGCCCGCGCCTCGCGCTCGGTCCGGGCCGCCCGGTCCAGCGAGTCGGCGCGTCCGGCGAGCGCCTTGACGCGCTCCTCGTGCGTACGGACCTGGAGGCGGGCCTCCATCTCGGTCTGCCGGGCGTTGGCGCCGTCGGCCGCGAGCCGGTCGCGCACCCCGGTGTCCGGCTCGTCGTCGGCTCCGTCACCGGCCGCCTCCTCGGCGACGAGCAGCCGCTCGGCCAGCTCCTCGGCCTCCTCGGTGGCCCGTTCCAGCGCCTCCTGGGCCCGCGCGGCGGAGGCGTCCATGCGCTCGGCCTCCCCTGCGGCGCCCCGCGCCTGGCCGGCCAGCCGGCCGAGCTGCTGGGCGACCCCGGACCGCTCCCGCTCGACGGCCCGTCGCCGCTCCCCCAGCTCCTCGACGAGCGCAGCCGAAGCGGTCCGCCGCTCGGCCGCCGCCCGCTGCGCCTCGGCCAGTTCGGCGCACCGCACGGCGAGTCCGGCGAGCTCGGCGGCGGCCTCGTCCACGGACGCCTGCACTTCGAGCAGGCTGGGCGCGCCGGCGGAACCGCCGTGCGCGAAGTGGGCGGAGAGCAGATCGCCCTCACCGGTCACCGCCGTCAGCCCGGGATGCGCGGCGACCAGGTCCTCGGCGTCCTCCAGGGTGGCGACGACGACCATGTCCCGCACCAGCCTGCGGACGGCGGCCACCAGTTCGACCGGGCCGGTGACGAGGTCGGCGACGAGGATCTGCCGGTCGGTGGCCGGGGCCAGCACCTGCGCGGCGGGCTCGGGTGCCACCGCCCCGCGTACGGGCTCCGTGCTCTGGCCGGGAAGCGCCACCTGGGCAGCGCCTTCGGGGTGCGGCGGGTGCGCCGGACCGCCCTGCCCCGGTACGTGCCCGGAGGCCCCCAGCAGCAGGGCCGCCCGCCCCGCGTCCTGTTTGCGCAGCAGCCGGATCGCCTCCGCCGCGGTGGCCGGGTCCGTGACCGCGACCGCGTCCGCCGCCGCGCCCAGCGCCGCCGCCACCGCTACCTCGTGGCCCGGGGCCACCGTCAGCAGTCCGGCGGCGGGGCCGAGCAGGCCGGTGAGCTGGTCGCGGGCCCCGAGCAGTGCCCCCGTACCGTCCTTGCGCCGCAGCCCGAGGGCCAGCGCGTCGTGCCGGGCCGCGACGGCGGCGCGCTGCCGCTCGGCGGCGGTGGCCTCCTCACGGGCCCGGGAGAGCGCGGCCTCGGCCTCCTTCAGCTCGCGCCGGGCGGTGTCGTGCCGCTCGCCGAGTTCCGTGTCGCCGGCGTCCAGACCGTCGACCTCGGCCTTCAGCTCCTCGTACTCCTCCTGGGCCGCGACGGCCCGCTCCCGCGCCTCGTCGCGCGAGGCGGACAGCCGGTCGATCTCCGCCTGGGCCGAACCCGCGCGGCTGCGGGCGGCGTTGACCTGGCCGTGCAGCCGGGCGAGCCCTTCGCGGCGGTCGGCCAGGGCGCGGGCGGCGTCCTTGAGCCGGCGCTCCTCGGCGGCCAACGCGCGCTCCAGCTCGTGGCGGTGGGAGGCGGTGTCGTCCAGGGCGTGTTCCGCCGCCTCCAGGGCCGCGGTCAGCTCGGCCTCCTGCTCGCGGATGCGGGCGGCCTCGCGCTCCATGTCCTCGGGGTCGCGGCCCCGGCGCTCCTCCTCGGGCGGCGCGGTGGCGCTCTTCACCCGGGCGTCGGCCAGCGAGATCGTGCCGCGTACCCGTTCGGCCAGCTGCGACAGCTCGTGCCAGGTCTGCTGGGCGCGCTGGAGCCGGGGGGTCAGCCGGCGCACCTCGTCCTCCAGTCCGGCCTCGCGGGCGAGGGCTGCCTTGAGTTCGGCCTCGGCCGCCTCCCGGCGCCGGCGGAGCGCGGCCTCGTCGGCGATCTCGCTGCGCAGGGCGGTGCGCAGCGTCACCAGGTCGTCGGCGAGGAGCCGCAGCCGGGCGTCGCGCAGGTCGGCCTGGATGACGGCGGCACGGCGGGCCACGGCCGCCTGCCGGCCGAGGGGCTTCAGCTGCCGCCGCAGTTCGTCGGTGAGGTCCTGGACCCTGGCCAGGTTCGCCCCCATCGCGTCCAGCTTCCGCAGCGCCTTCTCCTTGCGCTTGCGGTGCTTGAGGACGCCGGCCGCCTCCTCGATGAAGGCGCGGCGCCCCATCGGATCGGCGTGGAGCACGGAGTCCAGCTGGCCCTGGCCGACGATGACGTGCATCTCGCGGCCGATGCCGGAGTCGGAGAGGAGTTCCTGGATGTCGAGCAGCCGGCAGGTGTCGCCGTTGATCTGGTATTCGCTGCCGCCGTTGCGGAACATGATCCGCGTGATCGTGACTTCGGCGTACTCGATGGGCAGGGCGCCATCGGAATTGTCGATGGTCAGCGAGACCTCGGCCCGGCCCAGCGGCGGCCGGCCGGTGGTCCCGGCGAAGATCACGTCCTCCATCTTGCCGCCACGCAGGGATTTCGCGCCCTGTTCCCCCATGACCCAGGAAAGCGCGTCCACCACATTGGACTTGCCCGACCCGTTGGGGCCGACGACGCAGGTGATACCGGGTTCGAACCGCAGGGTCGTGGCGGAGGCGAACGATTTGAAACCGCGCAGGGTCAGGGCCTTGAGATGCACGCCGCCGGACTCTACCTTTCGCTCTCGGTTTCGCTGATGAAGGTGCAGGGCACATCAGACGGTAAGGGAAGAGGTGTACGCCGGGGGCGGGACCTGCGCGAGGCGGGGGAAAAGAAAGAAGGGACGCCGAAGCGTCCCCTGTAATTCTGCGGATCATCGGATGTCGCGCACAGATGCTCGTGCGGACATGCGTGACCGGATCAATGACGAGGCCGAGGAGAAGCGGATCGACGCAATCCGGCAATGGCCCGGCCTGCGGTCCTGATCCTCAATGATCCGGTGATGATCCGTCGATGTGCCCGTGCGGTTGGCGCGTGGGCCCGACCGGCCCCTGGGGGCCTTCGGGTCAGGTGAGCGCCGGCTCCGCCTGGGGTACGTCGATGTCGATGCTGTCGAGCAGCGACTCTTGGTGCTGGGCGGCGGCGTTGAGCGCGTCGTTCTCGTCCTGGATCCGTACGAGCTCGGATTCCAGGTCCTGGACGCGCTGCTGGAGCCGTCGCATCTCGGCGAGGAGTCGCGGGTCGGAACCGCCGACGTAACCGAGAAGCGCCTTTGCCATGATGGATGGTCCTCCACAATGAGTGACCGACCGATGCGGTGTGGGTCGTGAGGGATCGCACCCGCGGTGCTCGGCAGTGCCTCTGTGTCACTGCGTCCTGCTGCCTACCAGCTCTGCCGAACAGCTAAGGTGCGCGGGGATTTCAGAGTCTCACCAAAAAGTTTGACGGTCAACACGATCACACCCCGCAGTCGCGGGCGTCCCGGGGGCGC
The DNA here is from genome assembly GCA_036226585.1 of Streptomyces sp. NBC_00708. GTDB lineage: Bacteria > Actinomycetota > Actinomycetes > Streptomycetales > Streptomycetaceae > Streptomyces. Next base: position 5,259,330 of record CP108997.1, on the reverse strand, counting down.
GCGGCAGAACGATCATGCGGCGCGACTCTCCAACGGGCCCCTCGGGGTACCGAGATCATCCTCAGGGCCGCAGCCTCGCATGCCGGCCGAATCTTGGCAACCATCAGAACATTCCGCAGGTCATTTCATGTGTACGTGCGACGGGGGCGCGGACCGTCACCCCCCGCCGCACATCGAACACGGCCCGAACACGAACCTTTGGGAGAGCCCCTTCGCGGGCGGTCTCAGCGGATCGCGAATCCCTCGTATCCCCCGCGCGGCGTGTCCCAGATCTCAGTGACACCGTCGACGCGGCCGGGAGTGTCGTCCGACCGCAGCCAGTCCAGAAGACGGTGGCAATTCTCACGCCGGCCCTCGGCCACGACCTGCACCCTGCCGTCGTCGAGATTGAGGGCGAAACCGGTGAGGCCCCCGATCTCCAAAGCGTTTGCCCTGGTGAACCAGCGGAACCCTACTTGCTGTACTCGGCCGCGTACCCAAGCGGTGAGTCGTACATCTTCGTTCATGCCCGAACGCTAACCGGCCAATTGCTTTCGTCGTACTTGTCGGCGAAACACCATGGCGTACAGTCCCCTCGCAAAAGCTTCACCCGTTCGGGTGAGCATGGTGGCGTCGAAAACGACGTCCTGGTCGTCAGAAGGGCACAGCAGATGGGACGCCATCGACGCAGCGCCGCAGCTCCCGCCGCTGAGGAACAGGTGGACGGGGCCGCGGGCCGGCACCGGGAGGCGGGCCGCAGAAAGCGGTCCGCGATCCCCGTGCGCACCGGACTGATAGGCGTCTCGGCGGCCCTGGCCGTCGGAGCCGTCGCCGTGGCCTCGGGGCTGCTGCCCGGCGGCGACAGCTACACCGTGGGCGGCGGTCCGGCCGCCGACCAGGTGCGCTCGCACGCGGCCCCGGATCTGCTCACCCAGGGCGGCGCCACCACCCCGTCCGCCGACCGCTCCTCCGCTTCGGCCACCGCCAGCCGTGGAACCGACCGCCCGGCGGGGCCGAAGAAGTCGCATTCCGCCACATCGGACCGGTCGAAGTCGGCCTCCCCCAGCGCCTCGGACTCGGCGTCCCCGTCGGCTTCCGTTTCCGCCTCGCCCTCGAAGACGGCCACGCCGTCCACGTCCCCGGCCGGCAAGAAGTCCACCGCCGCGAAGACGACGCCCCCCAAGAAGAAGGAGAAGGCCAAGCCCTCCTCCTCCTCGAAGGCCCCGGCCACTCAGGCCGCCAGGAGCTCGGCACCCGCCGCCCCGAAGCCCTCGTCCTCCGCGCCGGCCCCGTCGAAGAGCAGCACCCCGAGCGCCACCGCCGCCTCGGCCCAGGCCGCGATCCTGGCCCTCGTCAACGAGGAGCGCGGCAAGGTCGGCTGCAGCCCGGTCACGGCGAGCTCGTCGCTGACCTCGCTCGCCCAGAACTTCAGCGACGACATGGCGGCGCGCGGCTTCTTCGACCACACGGACCCCGATGGCAGGAGCCCCTGGGACCGGGCGGACGCGGCCGGTGTCTCCGGGCTCGGCGGTGAGAACATCGCCCGCGGCCAGGCCGACGCGGAGGCCGTGATGGACGCCTGGATGAACAGCGACGGCCACCGGGCAAACATTCTCAATTGCGATTACAAGACGCTCGGCGTGGGCGTCCACTTCGGGGCCGGCGGCCCCTGGTGGACCCAGGACTTCGGTTTCTGACCCGCTTCACCCCCGCGCACATCCCTCGTACGCCCCACTCGCTCTCCCCCGGATCGCACTGACTCAGGGAAAGCGCTGTGCGGGCGTACGCTGGTTTCATGGACCAGAGCACCGCACCGGAGACGTCGGCGACGGACGAGCTGCCCTTCGACGTGTTCTCCAAGCAGTGCCCCTCGCGCGGCCTGCTGGAACACGCCACCGGCCGCTGGGGTTCCCTCACGCTCGGCGCGCTGTACGAGGAGAGCCTGCGCTTCAACGCGCTGCGCCGCCGGGTCGACGGGGTGAGCGAGAAGATGCTGTCCCAGACCCTGCACGCCCTGGAGCGGGACGGGCTGGTGCACCGCGAGGCCCAGCTCGTCAATCCGCCGCGCGTCGACTACGAGCTGACCCCGCTCGGCCGCGAGGTCGCGGAGCGGCTGCTCTCCCTGATCCACTTCGTCGAGGGCCGGATGCCCGAGGTCCTGGAGGCCAGGGCCCGTTACGACGAGGCGCGCGCGGACAAGGCTTAGGGCCTGACGCGCGGCGGACGCTGGCAGCGGGGGCAGTAGTAGCTGGACCGGTTCATCCAGGGGCGTCGCGCCATCGCCGTACCGCAGCGGTGGCAGGGCTCGCCCTCGCGGCCGTAGGCGTCCAGCGACCGGTCGAAATAGCCCGACTCACCGTTCACGTTCACATACAGGCTGTCGAAGCTCGTGCCGCCCTGGGCCAGCGCCGCGTTCATCACGTCGCGAATGTGGCCGAGCAGCTCGGCCGACCTGGGGCGGGTCAGGGTCGCGGTCGGGCGGTCGTAGTGCAGCCGGGCGCGCCAGAGCGCCTCGTCCGCGTAGATGTTGCCGACCCCGCTGATCAGCGACTGGTCGAGCAGGGCGCGCTTGACCGTGGTGCGGCGCAGCCGCAGCGCCGTGTGGAAGGCGGCGTCGTCGAAGGCCGGGTCCAGGGGGTCGCGGGCGATGTGCGCGATGACGTCGGGCAGTCCGTCGGGGGTGTTCTCGTGGAGCGAGAGCCCGCCGAAGGTGCGCTGGTCCACGAAGCGGAGCTCGGTGCCCACCGCGTCGGCGAACCTGACCCTGATCCGCAGATGCTTCTCGTCGGGCGCCCCCTCGGGCTGGACGAGGAGCTGGCCGCTCATGCCGAGGTGGCCGAGGAGCGAGCCGGCCGCGTCGTCGAGTGGCACCCACAGGTACTTGCCCCGGCGCATCGCGGTCCCGAACCGCGTCCCCGTGAGCCGGGCCGCGAAGTCCACGCCGCCCGCGAGATGGCGGCGGACCGCGCGCGGATGCAGGACCTCGACCTCACCGGCCGTCCGCCCGGCGACCCAGCGCTCCAGTCCGCGGCGGACGACTTCGACCTCGGGCAGTTCGGGCACGGGTGGCTCCTGGGGGTGGGACGCGACGGGGGTACGCGGACAGGGAGAACCCCCCGGTGCACGGCGGCACCGGGGGGTTCTCGCAGGTCAGGCCGGAGCGACGTCCGTGGACGGCGACGGGTCGGCAGGGGTGTCGGCGGCCCCTCCGTCGGCACCGGCCTTCGCCGCTGCCTCCCGCGCCTCCGCGGCGGCGCTGATCTCGCGCCAGGCGGACTCGGCCGCCTGTTGCTCCGCTTCCTTCTTGCTACGGCCGGTGCCGGTGCCGTACGAGACACCACCGACGCGGGCGGCAGCAGTGAAGGTCTTCTCGTGGTCCGGGCCGGTCTCCGTGACGAGGTACTCGGGGACTCCGAGGCTCTCGCTCGCGGTGAGCTCCTGGAGGCTGGTCTTCCAGTCCAGGCCGGCGCCGAGGTTCGAGGACCTGTCGATCAGCGGGTCGAAGAGCCGGTGGACCAGCTCGGACGCCGCGTCGAGGCCCTGATCGAGATAGACCGCGCCGATCACCGCTTCCAGGGTGTCGGCGAGGATGGAGGCCTTGTCCCGGCCACCCGTGCCCTCTTCACCGCGGCCGAGCCGGATGAAGGAGCCGAGTTCGAGGCCGCGGCCCACTTCCGCAAGTGCACGCGAGTTGACCACCGCGGCCCGCAGCTTGGCCAGCTGGCCTTCGGGCAGGTCGGGGTGGGTGCGGTACAGCGTGTCCGTGACCACCAGGCCGAGCACGGAGTCCCCGAGGAACTCCAGCCGCTCGTTGGTGGGCAGACCGCCGTTCTCGTACGCGTACGAACGGTGGGTCAGCGCACGCACCAGAAGGGCGGACTCGAGTTGGTACCCGAGCCGCCCTTCCAGAAGCGTGTGGGACGAGGCTGTGTTGACGTTGTCTGCCTGCTTCTTGGCGTGGGACAACTCAGACATCGGGCCTCTCACCAGCCGCTCAGACCTCGAGGACCTGGCGCTTGTTGTACGTGCCGCAGCTGGGGCACGCGATGTGCTGCAGCTTCGGCTCCTGGCAGCGCTCGCACGAAACCAGGGTGGGGACCGCAGCCTTCCACTGCGACCGGCGGTGGCGCGTGTTGCTGCGCGACATCTTCCGCTTCGGAACAGCCACGGCTACTTCTCCTGCTTCTTGTCGACGCCAGGTGCGGCGCCGCCCATGTTGTCCTTCTCGCCGTCCTGAACGGTCTCGGCGAGTCCTTGCAGTGCCGCCCAACGAGCGTCGACGGCATCGTGGTGGTGGCCGGGATTCTCGTCCAGCCCGACTCCGCACTCGGAGCACAGACCGGCACAGGATTCCTTGCACACCGGCTGCATCGGCAGTGCGAGCACCACCGCATCACGCAGCACCGGCTCGAGGTCGAACAGGCCGTCCTCGAGAAAAAGCCTGTCCTCGTCGTCCTCGGCGTCGTCGACCGGGTCCGCGGGCTTGCCGTGGTTCCGGTCATCGGCGTCAGGGTACGAGAACATCTCCTGGAAGTCCGCCTCGACCTCGCGGCTCAGCGGCTCCAGACACCTTACGCACTCCCCCTCGACCGTCGCACGGGCGGTCCCGGTCACGAGCACGCCCTCCATGACGGATTCGAGACGGAGGTCCAGCTTCACCGGTGCGCCCTGCGGCACTCCGATGACGTCGCCGATACCGAGGTCGGCGGGGGCGTCCGCCGTGCGGGTCAGCCGCTTCATGGCACCCGGACGCCGGCCCAGCTCGTGCGTGTCGAACACGAGGGGGTTTCGGTGGTCGAGGTGGCCGTTCAGGGCTTTTCCTGCTTTCGGATCGAACGCGTCACGCGTGGTGGGGAGGGGCCGACCGGTCCGGAGTCGAAGCGGGCAGCCGGGATCGCGGACATACGCGCGACCGAAGAGCCAGGATACTGGACACACCGCCCAGCTCCCAATCCGGCCCCGGACGGACCCCCGGCCGGCCGGTCAGCGTTCCTGTTCGTAGCGGCGCAGCTGCTCCAGGTCGATCATGCTGGTGTCGAACAGGCTGGTCTCGTCCAGGGCGCCCTCGCCGTGCTGCTGGTGGGGCTGCGGGGGCTGGACCGGCTGCTGCCAGGCGTCGTAGCCGCCCTGCGCCTGCATCCCGTTCTGCGGCCCGCCCTGGTCGTAGCCCTGCTGCTGGTAGGCGGCGTACGGGTCGGGCTGCTGCTGGTAGCCGTAGACGTCCTGCTGGGTGTGCTGGTCCTGGTACGCGTCCTGCTGCGGCTGGTCCGGGTAGCCGTCCTGCTGCTGGTCCTGGTAGCCGTAGCCCTGGGCGTACTGCGGTTCCGGCTGACCGTACTGCGGCTCGGCCTGGTGCGGGATCTGGAGCGGCTGCGGGGTGGCGACCTCGGCCAGTCCGGCCCAGTGGTCCTCGTCGCTGGTGTGGCCCTGGTCGCCGGCCGCGTCCTGGGCGGCGATGTGCGCGCCCAGCTCGTCCGTGGCGACCCGGCCGTGCAGCTTCTGCCGGCCCCGGCCGACCGCCTCCAGGGTCTTGGCGAGCACCGCCTCGAAGGCGCCGAGCTTGGTGTCCACGTACTCGTCGGCCCGGCGCTGGAGCGTGGCCGGGTCGGTGCTGCGCTCGGGGGCCTCGGCGAAGTCCGGGTCCTCGTAGCCCTGCTCGTCGAAGCCCTGGCCGCGGCCGAGGAGCTTCTCGCGGCCCCGGTCGACGGAGCCGATGGTCTTGGTGAGGACGACCTCGAAGTTGGCGAGCTTGCTGTCGACGTACTCGTCGGCCTCGGCGCGGACCTCGTCGGCCTCCTTGCGGGCCTCGGTGAGGATCCGGTCGGCCTCGGCCTGGGAGCGCTGGGCGATCTCGGTGCCGGAGATCAGGGCGGTGCGCTCGGCGTGGGCGCTCTCGATGATGCGGCCGGCCTCCTGGCGGGCCTGTTCGACGAGCTGCTCGTGGCCGCCGATGACCTCCGCGGCCTGGGCGAGCGAGCCGGGCAGGGCCTCGCGCACCTCTTCGAGCATGGCGAGCAGTTCGGCGCGGTTGACCACGCAGGACGCCGACATGGGCATGGACCGGGCGTTCCCGACCGTCTCGACGATCTCGTCGAGCTTCTTCTGCACGTCCACCGTGTGCTCGCCACTCTCTACTGCCGGTTGGAGACGGACGGGACGACTGTACGGCCAGTCGGCTCCCGTCCGACACCTGCGGTGCGTACGGCTGACGTGCAGTCAGTGGCTCAGGACTGCGCGAGGCGTTCGGTCAGGGCCTCCTGGACCACCGGCGGCAGCAGGTGGGAGACGTCGCCGCCCCAGGTCGCGACCTCCTTGACCAGGGAGGACGACAGGAAGCTGTAGGTGGGGTTGGTCGGCACGAAGAGCGTTTCGACGCCGGAGAGCCCGTTGTTCATCTGGGCCATCTGGAGTTCGTAGTCGAAGTCGCTGACGGCCCGCAGGCCCTTCACGATCGCCGGGATGTCGCGCTGCTTGCAGAAGTCGACGAGGAGGCCGTGGAAGGCCTCGACCTCGACGTTGCCGAACTCCGCGGTGACCTGGCGGATGAGATCGATCCGCTCGTCGACCGTGAACAGGCCCTTCTTGGACTGGTTGATCATCACCGCGACGTGCACGACGTCGTACAGCTTCGAGGCTCGGCCGATGATGTCGAGATGTCCGTTGGTGATGGGGTCGAACGACCCCGGGCATACGGCGCGGCGCAACTTGATTCCCTCGCTCTCCGGTCCGGTCATCGTGCGTCTTCGCACGTAGCGGCGGCGCGACCGTACCAAAGCGTTCCCTCGCCGTAGCGACGGGCCCGCAATGGCTCGAAACCCTTGGGCCAGCTGAATTCTCCGCCTCTGGTGCTGCGTTCCACGGTGACGAGTGCTTCGTCCGTGAGCCACCCCTGGGCACGGAGTGTGAGCAGTATCTCGGCAAGATCGTCGTCGGTGACGGCGTACGGCGGGTCCAGGAAGACCACGTCGTACGGCTCGGCCGGCGCCGGACCTGTCACGATCTGTTCGGCTTTGCCGCCGCGGACCTCGGCGCCGGGCAGGCCGAGGGTGCGGGCGTTGTCCTTGACGGTGCGCAGGGCCTTGGCCTCGGCCTCCACGAGCAGGGCGTGGGCGGCGCCCCGGGAGAGCGCTTCGAGGCCGACGGCGCCGGACCCGGCGTAGAGGTCGGCGACCCGGATGCCGTCCAGGGTGCCGAGGAGCGCCTGCCAGGTGGAGAACAGGCCCTCGCGCGCGCGGTCGGATGTGGGCCGGGTGCCGGTGCCGGGCGGGACGGCCAGGCGGCGTCCGCCGGCCACGCCTGCGATCACGCGGGTCATGGGTGACTGGTCCTCGGGTCGGGGCGGCGCGCGGGGTGCCGTGGGCGCCGTACCTCCCACGATATGGCGTCGGGGAGGGCCGGGCTCCCCGGGGCGGGCGCGGGCGGGCCCTGCCGGCTCATCCCTTGTCCAGGTACTCCTCGCGCTCCTTGTCGAGCAGGGCGTCCAGGGCGGTGCGCAGCTCGGGCAGGTGTTCCAGCTCGGGGTCGGCGGCGACGACGGCGACGGCCTCCTGGCGGGCGGCGGCGATGACCTCCTCGTCGTCGATGACGTTCAGGACCCGCAGCGAGGAGCGGACCCCGGACTGGGCCTGGCCGAGCACATCGCCCTCGCGGCGCTGTTCGAGGTCGATACGGGAGAGCTCGAAGCCGTCCAGCGTGGCGGCGACGGCGCCGAGGCGGGCGCGGGCGGGGCTCGCCTCGTGGGCCTCGGTGACGAGCAGGCAGAGGCCGGGGGCGGAGCCGCGGCCGACCCGGCCGCGCAGCTGGTGCAGCTGGGAGACGCCGAAGCGGTCGGCGTCCATGATGACCATGGCGGTGGCGTTGGGGACGTTGACGCCGACCTCGATGACGGTGGTGGCGACCAGGACGTCCACGTCGCCGGCGGCGAAGCGGCGCATCACGTCGTCCTTGTCGTCGGGCTGCATCCTGCCGTGCAGCACCTCGACGCGCAGGCCGTTCAGGGAGCCCTCGGCGAGCTGTTCGGCGATCTCCAGGACGGCGAGCGGCGGGCGCTTGTCGGCCGTCGCCTCCTCCTCGGCGGTCTTCTTCTTCCCCTTCTTCTTCCCCGGGTCGTCCTCGTCGTCTCCGATGCGGGGGCAGACGACGTACGCCTGGTGGCCGTTCTCCACCTCCTCGCGGACGCGTTCCCAGGCGCGGCTGAGGAAGTGCGGCTTGTCCTTGGCGGGGACGACGTGGCTGGCGATGGGCGAGCGGCCGGCCGGGAGCTGGTCGAGGACGGAGGTCTCCAGGTCCCCGAAGACGGTCATGGCGACGGTACGGGGAATGGGGGTCGCGGTCATGACGAGGAGGTGGGGCGACCTCTTTTCCCCCTGGGAGTGCGCCTTTGACCTGAGGGCGTCGCGCTGTTCCACCCCGAAGCGGTGCTGCTCGTCCACGACGACCAGGCCCAGGTCGTGGAACTTGACCTTGTCCTCGATCAGGGCGTGCGTCCCGATGACGATGCCGGCCTCGCCGGTGACCAGGTCGAGCAGCGCCTGCCGGCGGGCGGCGGTGCCCATGGACCCGGTGAGCAGCACGACCTTGGTGCCCCGGTCGGAGCCCCCCAGCATGCCGCCCTCAGCCAGCTCCCCCATCATCTCGGTGATCGACCGGTGGTGCTGCTGGGCCAGGACCTCGGTGGGCGCGAGCATGGCGGCCTGGCCGCCGGCGTCGACCACGGCGAGCATGGCGCGCAGGGCCACCATGGTCTTCCCGGAACCGACCTCGCCCTGGAGGAGGCGGTGCATCGGGTGCTCGGTGGCGAGGTCGTCGAAGATCTCCTTGGAGACCTTCTGCTGGCCGTCGGTGAGCGTGAACGGCAGCTTCGCGTCGAACGCGTCGAGGAGGCCGCCGGGGGCAGGCCTGCGGGCGACGGCCGGGAGCTGGGTGTCGGCGTACCTGCGGCGGGCCAGGGCGACCTGGAGGACGAAGGCCTCGTCCCACTTGAGCCGGTCGCGGGCCGCCGCCACGTCGGCCTTGGTGGCCGGGCGGTGGATCTTCAGCAGGGCCTCGGGCAGCGAGGTGAAGCCGCGGCCCTCGCGCAGGGCTTCGGGCAGCGGATCGACGGCCTCCCGGGCGCTGGGCAGCACCGCGTCGACCGCCTTGGCGATCCGCCAGGAGTCGAGCTGCTTGCAGGCGGGGTAGATCGGCAGCAGCTTGCCCGCGAAGGCGTCGACGGCCTCGCTCGCCTCGTCGGTGTCCGCGGCGTCGAGCAGCTGGTAGGTCGGGTGGGCGAGCTGCGTCTTCCGGTTGAAGACGGAGACCTTGCCGGCGAACATGGCGCGCCGGCCGGGCAGCAGGTCCTTGTGCGGTTTGTGGACGCCGTGGCCGAAGAAGACGAGCTGGAGCCGGCCGTGGCCGTCGGTGAGGGTCACTTCGAGGCGCTTGCCGCGTCCGCCGTTGAACGTGAGCACGCGGGCGTCGGCGACCTGGGCGACGACGGTGACGTGCTCGTCGAGCGGGAGGTCGGTCAGCGCCGTGAGCCGGCCGCGCTCCTCGTACCGGCGCGGGTAGTGATGCAGGAGATCACCGACCGTGTGCAGGTCGAGGTGCTCGGCCATCACCTTCGCGGTGGGACCGCCGAGCAGCTTCTTCAGGGGTTCGTCGAACGCAGACACGCGATCCATTGCACACCACGGCAGTGACAGTTGTCCGCCGGGCGCCGCCGGACCCCGGAAACTCCTGGTGGGAATCGTGATGCGACCCTAGGATCGGCTCCCCACGCCTCCCCTCCGCGATCACCTCACGGGATCGCCCGACCCGCGCTGTCGCAAGACCCCCCACCGGCGCTGCGACGATGACATCTGAGACTTCAGCACCCGACTCCGCCGCCAGGGAACCGCACACCTTCCAGGTGGATCTGCGCGGACTGGTCGACCTCCTCTCCCATCACCTCTACTCCTCGCCGCGCGTCTATCTGCGCGAGCTGCTGCAGAACGCCGTGGACGCCATCACCGCCCGCCGGGCCGAACAGCCGGACGCGCCCGCGCTGGTGCGGCTGTCCGTGGAGGACGGCCGACTGCGGGTGGAGGACAGCGGCATCGGTCTGACCGAGGCCGATGTGCACAACCTCCTCGCCACGATCGGCCGCAGCTCCAAGCGGGACGGGGCCGACGGTCTCGCCTCGGCACGCGCCGGGTTCCTCGGCCAGTTCGGGATCGGGCTGCTGGCGTGCTTCGTGGTGGCGGCCGAGATCCGGGTGGTGAGCCGGTCCGCCCGGACGCCCGGACAGCCGCCCGTGGAGTGGTGTGCGCGGGACGACGGTTCGTACACCGTCCGTACGCTGCCCGACAGCGCGCGCCCGGAGCCCGGGACCACCGTGCATCTGACCGCCCGGCCGGGCAGCGCGGAGTGGCTGGAGGAGGAGCGGGTGCTGTCGCTGGCCCGTGACTTCGGTTCGCTGCTGCCGTACGACGTCCGGGTCGGTGAGGCGGCCGTCACCTCGCTGCCGGCCCCGTGGGACCGGGCGTATCCGAGCCCGGCCGCGCGGCGGGTGGCGCTGGCGCGCCACTGCCACGAGCAGTTCGGCTTCACCCCGCTCGACACGATCGACCTCGCGCTGCCGCTCGCCGGGATACGCGGGGTGGCGCACGTCCTGCCGTCGGCGGTCAGCCCGGCGCAGCGGGCGGGCCACCGGGTCCATCTCAAGGGCATGCTGCTGACGGACCGGGCGGAGGAACTGCTGCCCGAGTGGGCGTTCTTCGTGCGGTGCGTGATCGACACGGACAGCCTGCGGCCCACAGCCTCGCGGGAGGCGCTGTACGCGGACGAGACGCTGGCGGCCGTACGCGACGCGCTCGGCGACCGGATCAGGGAGTGGCTGACGGGGCTCGCGGCGGGCGATCCGGAGCGGCTGGCGCAGTTCCTGGCGGTGCACCACCTGGGCGTGAAGTCGCTGGCCCGGCACGACGACGCGATGTGGCGCACGATGCTGCCGTGGCTGCCGTTCGAGACGACGGACGGGCGGCTGTCGCTGGAGGAGTTCGCCCGGCGTCACCCCGTCGTGCACTTCACCCGGTCCGTGGAGGAGTTCCGGCAGGTCGCGCCGATCGCGTCCGCGCAGGGCATCGGGGTGGTCAACGGCGGCTACACGTACGACACCGAGCTGGTCGAGCGGCTGCCCGCGGCCCGGCCGGGGACGGTGGTCGCGGAGCTGGACGCGGACACGGTGACCGCGCATCTGGACGCCGCGGACCCGCGCGAGGAGCTGGCGCTCGGCCCGTTCCTCGCGGCGGCGCGCGCCCGGCTCGACGCGCTGGGCTGCGACGTGGTGCTGCGCGCCTACCACCCGGTGACCACGCCCGCGCTGCACCTGGACGACCGGTCGGTGCGCCACGAGCAGGCCAGGGCGGAGGCCGAGGAGCAGGCGGACGACCTGTGGGCGGGCATCCTGGGCTCGTTGCGCGGCAGCGCGCCGCGCGCCCGGCTCGTCCTGAACCAGCTCAACCCGCTGATCCGCCGCATCGGTGCGCTGGACACCCCGGAGCTGGCCGCCACCGCGACGGAGGCGCTGTACGGGCAGGCGCTGCTGATGGCCCAGCGGCCGCTGCGCCCCGCCGACTCGGCGCTGCTGAACCGCGCGTTCCTGGGGCTCCTGGAGTGGGCCGCGCCCCCGGCCGCACCGCCGTCCGCACCGCCCGGAACCGACCGTATGCCGCCCGTGAACCCCCAGGAGGACGGCCGATGAGCGCCGACGCCGCGACGATCCGCCAGGCCCTGCGGGAGAACCAGGACGAGCCGGAGGGGCCCGCGCGCAACGCCCGCTCCGAGCGGCTGCTGACCGAGGCGGAGCAGACCGGGGACACCGGGCTGCTGATCGAGGCCCTGGTCCATCAGCTGCAGGTCTACAACTACAGCTCCGAGAAGGACAAGATGTTCGTCCCCTTCGCGCGGCTGCTGCGCATGTGGGAGGAACAGCCGGGCGAGTTCAGCGACTTCATGACCCACCATCTGTTCTGGATGTTCAAGTGGGTCTCCAGCTCGATGACCGACCAGCCGCACATCCCGCTCGCCTCGATCGAGAAGTGGCAGGCGGAGATGGCGCACCGCTACCGGCTCGCCGGCCACTCGGAGCGGGCCGTGCGCCAGGGCGAGCTGGAGATCGCCCGGCACCTGGGCGACCGGGAGCGGGGCGAGCGGGCGTTCACCGCCTGGCTGGCCGCCGACCGGGACCGGATGGCCAACTGCCACGCCTGCGAGTTGCACGGGCAGGGTTCCTGGCATGTATGGAACGGCCGGGACGAGGAGGCGCTGAAGACCTGGGCGCCGGTGCTGGACGGCGAGCACGTCTGTGCGCACGAGCCGCACGCCGTGCTGGCGGCCTCCCTGCTGCCGCTGCTGCGGACGGGGCGCGCGGAGCAGGCGCGGGCGCATCATCTGCGCGGGTACCGGATGGTCCGGCCGATGGAGAGCATGCGCTACTCGGCCGCCCTGCACATCGAGTTCTGCGCGCTGACCGGCAACGAGGCCCGGGGGCTGGAGATCCTGGCGGAGCGGCCGGCGTACTTCACCGACAGCGGGAACCCGGGCAGCCTGATGAGCTTCCTGACCGTGACCGCCCTGCTGATGGACCGGCTCGTCGCGCTCGGCCACGGCGGGCAGTCCGTGCCCGGCCCGGCCGGCACGGAGTGGACGGCCGCGGCGCTGGCCACCGAGGCCCGGACCCAGGCCTTCGCCCTGGCCGCCCGCTTCGACGAGCGCAACGGCAACGCGTACGTGAGCCAGGAGGTGCGCGAACGCCTGGCCCGGGTTCCGCTGCTCGACCGGCTGCCGCTGGGTGTACGGGCGGTGCGGCCGGTGAACGCGGCGCCCGCCCCCGTACGTCCGGCGGCCGTGGCCCCCGAGGCGCAGGCGCCGGACCTGGCCGCGCTGCTCGCGGAGGCGTACCGGCTGTCCGAGGCCCAGCGGCCCGGGGCCCACGAGGCCTGGCGGGCGGTGGCCGAGCGGGCGGCGGACGAGGGGACGGAACTCGCGCCGCTGGACCGGGCGAACCTGGAGGACCACCTCGCGATGGACGGCAGTCTGCCGCCCGCCGAGGCCGCGGAGGCGTTCGCGAGGGCGGCCGGGCTGTACGAGGCCGGGGGCGACGCGGGCGAGGCCGTCGCGGCGCGGGCCAGGAGCGCGTTCGCACGGTCGCTGGACGGGGAGACCGATGAGGCCGCGGCCCTGATCGCGCCGCTCGTGGAGCAGGGCCTCGCGCTGCACGCCGACGGCGGGGCCACCGCCCGGCAGGCGTCCGGTGTCCTGGTCTGCCGGGCCCGGATCACCGAACAGCGGATGCTGCGGGCCCAGGACGAGAAGGGTCATGAGGCCGCGCTCGCGGACCTCGAAGAGGCGGCCCGCGAGGTGCTGGCGTTCACCGAGCCCCGGCGCGGTGAGGACCGGATCGCCACCCGGACCGCCGAGGCGCTGGGCTTCCTCGGGGACGTCGCCGCGCACCGGGGCGAAGGCCCGGCCGCCCTCGGGCTGTACGAGCGGGCCTGTGCCGAGGTGTACGAGGCCGGGCTGCCCTGGGCGGCGGTGGAGTACGAGTCCGGGACGGCGCGGATCGCGGCCGGTCTGGAGGACTTCGCGACGGCGGAGCGGGCCGCGCGGGCGGCGCTGGAGCACGGGGAGTCGTTCGCCGGCCCGTCGGGGCTGGCCCGGCTGCATCTGCGGCTGGCCGAGGTGCTGGCGGCGACCGGGCAGGTGGCCGAGGCGGCGGACCGGGGCCTGGACGCCTCGCACTGGGCGGACGAGTCCGGCGAGGGCGACACGCTGGGCGTCTACGCCCGGCACCAGCTCGGCGGCTGGCTGCTGCGGCTGGGCCGGGCCGCGGAGGCGGCGGCCGTGCTGGAGGCCGTCCTGCCCGACATCTCGCCCGAGCACCACGGCGACGGCATGCTCGTCCAGACGCTGTGGTGGCTCGGCGACGGGCTGATGGCGCTCGACGAGCCGAGGGACGCGGCGGAGCACTGGCTGCGGGCGGCGGACGTCGCGCGCGAGTGGCCGGAGCAGCACGATCACGCGATGCTCGCCCAGCTCGCCGGTGAGGCCCTGTACCGGGCCGAGCTGAACGCGGAGGCCGAGCGGGCTTACGCACGGGCCGGGGAGCTGTGGCGCTCACTGGACGAGATGCCGGGTCTGGTCAGGACGCTGCGCGTACGGGCCTGGATCGCGCTGCGGGAGCGGCGGCCGGACGAGGCGCGGACGTTCATGGCCGAGGCGGAGCGCGAGTGCGCGGCGCGTCCGGAGCTGCGCGTGGAGCTGGCGAGCACGTACCGGCAGACGGCCGACCTGATCGTCCAGGCCTCCGAGGGCGAGCCGGGCGAGGCGGCGGACGAGCCGGTGCGGGTGGCGTACGAGGAGGCGCTCGGGTACGCGGACCGGGCGGCGGAGACGTTCCGCGATGCGGGCCATCTCGGTCCCGGCACGGCCGCGGTGCTGATGGGTGCGTGGCTGGAGGCGGACCTCGGGCGGGGGCCGGGGGCGTTGTCGCGGGCGCGTTCGGTGCTCGATGCGTACGAGGGGGTGCCGGAGGGGACGGACGAGACGGCGGATGCGCGGCGGGCGGAGGCGGAGTCGGTGCGGGCGTATGTGACCGGCGCGGCGTAGCCCCGGCGGGCGGCGGGCCGGGGGGCGGCGGGCCGAGGGGCTTCCAGCGCCCGGGTCGTCCGGCGCGCCGTCTCGTCCTCAATCGCCGGACGGGCTTGGGTTGCCGGTCCGCAGTGCCCCCCCCGCTACTCCACCCCGATCAGTAGTGGTGCGCCCTGGTGGCCGCCCGCGTATGTCGTGGTGTCCACGGCCAAGTGGGCTTCGCGGACGTGTTGTTCCAGGGAGTCCGCCAGGGTGGGCGGGGTGTGCTCGCCGAGGACCAGGGTGACCAGTTCGCCGCCGGCCGCGAGCATGCGGTCCAGGACCTTGCGGGCGGTGGCGGGGACGTCCTGGCCGATGACGGCCACGTCGCCGTCGATGAGGCCGAGGATGTCGCCGGCCTGGCAGATGCCCGCCGAGGTCCAGGACTGCCGTTCGGCGACGGCCAGTTCGGCGTAGCGGGTGGCACCGGCCGCCGCGGTCATGGCGACCACGTCCTCGTCGAAGCTGCGGTCCGGTTCGTGGACGGCGAGGGCCGCGATGCCCTGGACGGCGGCCCGGGTCGGGATGAGGGCGACCCGGACGCCCTGGGCCCTGGCCTGTTCGGCGGCGGCAGCGGCGGTGTGGCGCAGGTCCCCGTCGTTGGGCAGCAGGACCACCTCGCGGGCGTGGGCGCGGCGGATCGCGTCGACGAGTTCGCCGCTGGCGGGCGGTTCGCCGGGCCGGGCGAGCACGGTGGTCGCGCCGGCCTCGCGGCACAGGGCGGCCAGCCCGTCGCCCGGGACGACCACGACGACCGCGCGCCGGGCGGGTTCGGGGCGGGCGTGCGCGCGGTCGGCGGCGAAGTGGGTGATCCGGATGCGGTACGGCCGGCCGGCCTCGACGCCGGCCTCCACGGCGGCGCCCGCGTCGTCCACGTGGACGTGGACGTTCCACAGGCCGTCGCCGCCGACCACCACGAGGGAGTCACCGAGCGCGTCGAGCCGGGTGCGCAGGCGCTCGACGGCCTCGTCGCCGGCCTCCAGCAGATAGATGACCTCGAAGGCGGGACCGCCCGCGTCCCCGTCCCCGTCGCCCGCCGGGCACTCCGCGTCGTCGGCGGGCGGCGGGACGAACGGGACGGAGGTCTCGTACGGCCGCTCGGGGGCCCGCCCCGAGACGGCCTCGACCAGGGCTCCGAGCAGGGTCACGAGGCCGCGCCCCCCGGCGTCGACGACCCCGGCCCTGGCGAGGGCGGGAAGCTGTCCGGGGGTGGCGTCCAGGGCGGCGCGCGCCCCCTCGTAGGCGGCCCGTGCCACCTCGGCGGTGTCCGCGCCGGGCGCCGCGCGTCCGGCGGCGGCAGCGGCCCGGTCGGCGACGGTGAGGACGGTGCCCTCGACGGGGTGGGCGACTGCCTCGCGGGCCCAGACGGCGGCCCGGTCGAGCGCCAGGCGCATCCGGTCGCCGCCGGTGCCCTCCGCGAGGACGCCGGCCATGCCGCGCAGGAGCTGGGCGAGGATCGTGCCGGAGTTGCCCCGGGCGCCGATGAGGGCGCCGTGGGCCATGGCACGTACCGCGTCGGCGGCGGAGGGGACCGAGGTGCCGGTCTCATGGGCGGCGAAGACCGCCTCGACGGCCGCCGCCGCGGATTCCACGGTCAGGTAGAGGTTGGTGCCCGTGTCCCCGTCGGCGACCGGGTAGACGTTGATCGCGTCGATCGCCTCGCGTTCCCGGCCGAGGGCGTCCAGGGCCAGGGAGCACCAGGTCCGTACCGCCACGGCGTCCGGTTCGTCGGCGGTCTGCGGCACCTCGGGTCCTCCTCGGAACAGGGACTCGGTAGGGGGCGGGGCTGCTGGCTGCACCGCAGGTTAGCCCTGGCCGGCGGGTTCGGCCGGTCCGGGGGCGGGGCGGGCAGGGGTGGAAGCCATGGTAGTTTCGTATCTCCGGAGCAGGCGTTGTATGCTGCTTCGGTTGCCCGACGAGAGTCGGGACATTCCCCCGGTACCGCCACTTCAGTCCTTGAATCCGGCGTACCGGAATTCACTGTAAGTGCACCTGAAGTCTTTGGAGTGACCCGTGGCTGCCAACTGCGACGTTTGCGGCAAGGGGCCGAGCTTCGGCAACAGCATTTCGCACTCGCACCGCCGTACGTCCCGTCGCTGGAACCCCAACATCCAGCGCGTGCGTGCCGTGGTCGGTCGGACGCCGAAGCGGCTCAACGTCTGCACCTCGTGCATCAAGGCCGGCAAGGTCGCGCGCTGACGTTCCCGTCGTAGCGCAGCCTTACCGGTTGCCCAAAAAGCCGGTCCATCTCGGTGGACCGGCTTTTTGCTGTGCCCGGACGGGTGCCCGGACGCCGGGGGCGGTCGCCCGCGCCCCGGCCGGGCCGTGCGGTCAGCCCGCGTCGCGCAGCCGCCAGCCGTGGCGGACCGGGCCGATGCCCGTGCCGAGCGCGAAGCCCGCCTCGATCGCCCCGGTGACGTACGCCTTCGCGGCCCTGACCGCCGCCGGCACCTCGGCACCGCGCGCCAGGTGGCTCGCGATGGCGGAGGCGAGGGTGCAGCCCGTGCCATGGGTGTGGCGGTTGTCGTGACGGGGGGCGCGCAGCCAGTGCTCCTCGGTGCCGTCGGTGAGCAGGTCGACGGGCTCGCCGGGCAGGTGGCCGCCCTTGACCACGACCCAGCGGGGCCCGAATCCGAGCAGTGCGCCGGCGGCCCGGCGCATCCCGGCCTCGTCGGTGACGGTGATCCCCGTGAGCTGCGCCACCTCGTCGAGGTTCGGGGTCGCCACGGTCGCCACGGGCAGCAGCTTCGTACGGACCGACTCCAGGGCGTCGGCGGCCAGCAGCGGGTCGCCGTGCTTGGAGACGCCGACCGGGTCGACGACGACGGGTGCCCCGGTCCCCGCCAGGAGTTCCGCGACGGTCTCCACGAGGGGCGCGGACGCCAGCATCCCGGTCTTGACCGCGTCGACGCCTATGTCGTCGACGACGCTGCGGTACTGGGCGCGGACCGCTTCGGCCGGCAGTTCCCAGGCCCCCTGGACGCCGAGCGAGTTCTGCGCGGTGACGGCGGTCAGCACGCTCATTCCGTGCGTGCCGAGCGCCAGCATCGTCTTGAGGTCGGCCTGGATGCCCGCACCGCCGCCGGAGTCGGATCCGGCGACGGTGAGCACACGGGGAGGTACGGAGATGGTTGTCGGCATACGCCGCAATCTACTGGGCGTCCTCGATGTCGCCGAAGTGGTCCCATCCGTTCTTGCTGGTCCAGGGCGCCCCGTCGACCGTCACCTGGGGCAGCGCCGAGGGGTTGAGGACCTCGCCGATCACCTTCCAGCGGGCCGGCAGCTTCACATCGGCCGGGAAGGTGGCGACGATCGCGTGGTCCTCGCCCCCGGTGAGGACCCACTGGAGCGGGTCGACGCCGACGGCCTGCCCGATGTCCGACATCTGGGACGGTACGTCGATGAGCCCGGAGCGCAGGTCGATGCGGACCTTGCTGGCCTCGGCGATGTGCCCGAGGTCGGCGACGAGCCCGTCGCTGACGTCGGTCATGGCGGTGGCGCCGAGCCCGGCGGCCGCGGGGCCCGCGTGGTACGGCGGTTCGGGGCGGCGGTGCGCCTCGACGAAGGCGCGCGGCGAGCGGAAGCCCCGGGAGAGCACGGCGTACCCGGCGGCGGACCAGCCGAGCCAGCCGGTGACCGCGACGACGTCCCCGGGCTGGGCGCCGGCCCGGGTGACGGGTTCGTGGTTGCGCAGGTCGCCGAGCGCGGTGATCGCGACGGTGATGATGTCACCGCGCACCACGTCACCGCCGACCACGGCCGCCCCCGCGACCTGACACTCGTCGCGCAGTCCGTCCATCAGCTCCGCGGCCCAGGTGACCGGGAGTTCGGCGGGGACGACGAGCCCGAGAAGCAGCGCGGTGGGCACGGCGCCCATGGCGGCGATGTCGGCGAGGTTCTGCGCGGCGGCCTTGCGGCCCACGTCGTACGCCGTCGACCAGTCGCGCCGGAAGTGCCGTCCCTCCAGCAGGATGTCCGTGCTGGCCACGACCCTGCGGTCGGGGGCGGTCACGACCGCGGCGTCGTCGCCCGGTCCGAGCCGGACCGCCGGAGTGGTGGTGAGCCGGGACGTGAGCTCTCTGATGAGCCCGAACTCCCCCAACTCGCCCACGGTTGCCTTCACCGAGTGTCACCTCTCATCTGTCGGGCCGGACGCTCCGGCCTGTCCCCCGTCCGCGCCGCCCCACTCGCGGTCGCGTGCCGTCACTGCTGTCGGTACTGTCAAGAGATACGTCAACTTGTGCGTTCTGTACGCCACGCTGAGGGCGTCATCCGGCCCGTGGGTCTCCCCGCTGCGCGCGGCGACGCGATAACGTGGCGTCCCTTTCCCCCACATGATCCTCGTGGCCGCCCTGGAGGTTCCGTGGTACAGGCGTACATCCTCATTCAGACCGAGGTGGGCAAGGCGTCGATCGTCGCCGAGACCATCTCCAAGATCCCGGGAGTGATCCAGGCAGAAGACGTCACCGGCCCCTACGACGTGATCGTGCGCGCCCAGGCCGACACGGTCGACGAACTCGGACGCATGGTGGTGGCACGGGTCCAGCAAGTGGACGGCATCACCCGAACCCTGACCTGCCCGGTCGTTCACCTGTAGCCCCCGTCTACGCTGGGCCGGTGACGTCCTCCAGCCGCCGGCTCCCCCACCCCGTGCTCCTCGGTCCGTCCGCCGCCCTGCTGTTGCTGGCCGCGGCGGGCTGTTCCGCGGGCGACGCGACGGCGTCGGTCGCGGTGCCCTCCCCGTCCCCGGAAGCCGCAGCCTACTGCCGCGCGCTGGACAGGGAACTGCCGGATACCGTCGCCGGTCTGGAGCGCGGTGATCCGGAACCCGGTTCGGAGCTGACCGCCGGGTGGGGGGACGGGGCGATCGTACTGCGCTGCGGTGTGGAGCGCCCCGCCGAGATGGACGACGACCAGTCGAAGGGGATCACCGCGAGCGGCGTGAACTGGATGCTGGAGCAGCGCGAGGACGACGGCCCCCGGCTGACGACCACCTCGCGCAAGGCGTACGTCGAGGTCTCGTTCTCGGAGGCGTACGCGCACGACACGACTCCGCTCGCGGCTTTCGCCCCGGCGGTGAAGAAGACGGTGCCGAACCGGCTGTAGGGCGTGCGCTCGCTCCGAGCGCACGCCCTTCGCCGTGTGCGGTGGGTCAGCGCAGCCCGGTCGGCCGGGTCAGCGCCGCCTGGATGAGGCGGTCCACCAGCTGCGGGTAGCTGACGCCGCTCTCCTGCCACATGCGCGGGTACATGGAGATCGGGGTGAAGCCCGGCAGGGTGTTGATCTCGTTGATGACGAAGGTGCCGTCCTCGGTGAGGAAGAAGTCGGCGCGCACCAGGCCCTCGCAGGAGCACGCCTCGAAGGCCGCGACGGCGAGCCGCTGGACCTCGGCGGTCTGCTCCTCGGTGAGCGGCGCCGGCACGATCCCGGAGGCCGCGTCGATGTACTTGGCCTCGAAGTCGTAGAAGTCGTGCGCGGTGACGGGCGGGATCTCGGCGGGCACGCTGGCGCGCGGCCCGTCCTCGAACTCCAGGACGCCGCACTCGATCTCGCGGCCCCGCAGCAGCGACTCGACGAGGAACTTGGGGTCGTGGCGGCGGGCCTCCTCGATGGCCGCGTCCAGGCCGGAGACGTCGTCGACCTTGGTGATGCCGATGGACGAGCCGGCCCGTGCGGGCTTGATGAAGAGCGGCCAGCCGTGCTCGGCGGCGAAGCCGGTGATGCGCTCGCGGGCGCCGGCGGGGTCGTTGTCCCACTCGCGGGGGCGCACCACCACGTACGGGCCGACGGGGAGGCCGAAGGAGGTGAAGACCCGCTTCATGTACTCCTTGTCCTGGCCGACCGCCGAGGCGAGGACGCCGGCGCCCACGTAGGGCACGCCGGACAGCTCCAGGAGGCCCTGGAGGGTGCCGTCCTCGCCGTACGGGCCGTGCAGGACGGGGAAGACGACGTCGACCTCGCCGAGCGCCTTGGGTACCGCCCCGGGCTCGGTATAGACCACTTCGCGGCTGCCGGGGTCGACGGAGAGCACGACGCCGCCCTCGTCGGACTCGGCCAGCTGGTCCACGTCCGGCATCCGCCGGTCCGCGATGGCCATGCGTTCCGGTTCATCGGCGGTGAGCGCCCAGCGGCCGTCCGTCGTGATGCCGATCGGCAGGACGTCGTACGCGGTCCGGTCGATGGCGTTCAGGACGGCACCGGCCGTGACCACCGAAATGCCGTGTTCGGAGCTGCGGCCGCCGAACACGACGGCCACGCGCGGCTTGCGGAGCTGCTGCTCCGTGCTCTGGGGGAGGTTCTCGCTGCTCATATCGCGATGAGCGTACCTGCTGGTACCGGTCGCGTCAGCGTGGCACGGGCCGCCCGGGGCCGAACGGGGTCAGTGCCGTTCGGCCTTGGCGCTGCGCGACATCAGCTCCTTGAGGGCGACCATCGGCGGCTTGCCCTCGTGGACGATGCCGACGACCGTCTCGGTCAGCGGCATCTCGACGCCGTGCCTGCGGGCCAGGTCGAGCACCGATTCGCAGGACTTGACGCCCTCGGCGGTCTGCTTGGTGACCGCGATGGTCTCCTGGAGCGTCATGCCCCGGCCGAGGTTGGTGCCGAAGGTGTGATTGCGCGAGAGCGGCGAGGAGCAGGTGGCCACCAGGTCGCCGAGACCGGCGAGTCCGGAGAAGGTCAGCGGGTCGGCGCCCATGGCCGTGCCCAGCCGGATCGTCTCGGCGAGGCCCCGGGTGATGAGCGAGCCCTTGGCGTTGTCGCCGAGCCCCATGCCGTCCGCGATGCCGACGGCGAGACCGATGACGTTCTTGACGGCCCCGCCGAGCTCGCAGCCGACCACGTCGGTGCTGGTGTAGGGGCGGAAGTACGGGGTGTGGCAGGCGGCCTGGAGGCGCTGGGCGACGGACTCGTCCCGGCAGGCGACGACGGCCGCGGCGGGGCGGCGTTCGGCGATCTCCTTGGCGAGGTTGGGGCCGGTGATGACGGCGACGCGGTCCGGGGAGACCTCGGTGACGTCCTCGATCACCTCGCTCATCCGCTTGGCGGTGCCGAGTTCGACGCCCTTCATCAGGGAGACCAGCACCGTCTGCGGCTCCAGGTGCGGGGCCCAGTCGGCGAGGTTGGCGCGCAGGGTCTGGGAGGGCACCACGAGGACCGCGAAGTCGGCGCCGCGCAGCGCCTCGGCGGCGTCCGTGGTGGCCCGGACCGAGGCGGGCAGCTCGATGCCCGGCAGGTAGTCGGGGTTGGTACGGGTGGTGTTGACGGCCTCGGCGACCTCGGCCCGGCGGCCCCAGAGCGTCACTTCGCATCCGGCGTCCGCGAGGACGATGGCGAAGGCCGTACCCCATGAGCCGGTTCCGAAGACGGCGGCCTTCGCGGGGTGCGTCACGTGAGTCCCTCTCCTTGGGCCCTGCGCCGCTGTTCGGCGCGGGCCTTGCGGTGATCGTAGGGCTCGGCGGGTGCCTGCTGCCCCCGGATCTCCTCCAGTTGCGCGGTGACCGCCCGCATGATCACCTCGGTGACCTCGCGCAGCAGCTCGGGCGTCGGTTCCTTGTCGTAGAACCGGGAGAGGTCGACGGCCGGCCCTGCCTGGACCCGGAGGGTCTTGCGGGGCAGGAGGCGCACCTTCTTCTCCGAGGCGTAGGGGGGCATCGCCTCGTTGGCGCCCCACTGCGCGACCGGGATGACGGGGGCCCTGGTCATCAACGCGACGCGGGCGGCGCCGGTCTTGCCTGCCATCGGCCACATGTCGGGGTCCCGGGTGAGGGTGCCCTCGGGGTAGAAGCAGACGCACTCGCCGCGCTCGATGGCGTTCACGGCGGCCCGGAAGGCGTCCAGCGCGTTGGTGGTCTCGCGGTAGACGGGGATCTGGCCGGTGCCGCGCAGCATCATGCCGACGAAGGGGGCCTTGAAGAGCCCCGCCTTGGCCAGGAACCGCGGCACGCGGCCGGTGTTGTACTGGAAGTGCCCGTACGAGAGCGGGTCCAGGTACGAGTTGTGGTTGACCGCGGTGATGAATCCGCCCTCGGCCGGAATGTGGTCCATTCCCCGCCAGTCGCGCTTGAACAGAACCACCAGCGGCGGTTTCGCGATGACCGCCGCCAGGCGGTACCAGAAGCCGATTCTGCGGCGGGACACTCGGACACCTTTCCTCTGCGAACGGGACTGTGGAGCTGTTGTGCTGCCTGACTACCGAGGGTCAAGTCTCGCCCCAGGCCCCTGCTCTGTCGAGAACACCGTACGCCTCGCCCCCGGGAGCGCCCCTCCGGGTCGGCGCACCGGCAGGCGAGAATAGGCGGCGATGCGTATCGAGTCAGGGACCGCCACGAACACCGACCCGGCCGGCCGCTGGTCGCTGGTCGTCCCGTTGAAGCCCCTGGCGCGGGCCAAGAGCAGGCTGGCGCCCGCCTCCGGCGCCCTGTTGCGGCCCCGGCTGGCCCTCGCCTTCGCCCGTGACACGGTGGCCGCCGCGCTGTCCTGCCCGGACGTGGCGGATGTGGTGGTCGTCACGGACGACACGGCGGCGGGGGCGGCGCTGGCCGCGCTCGGCGCCCTGGTCGTGCCCGACTCCCCGGCGGCGGGGCTCAACGCGGCCCTCGCGCACGGTGAGCGCGTGGCCCGGACGGCGCGGCCGGGGGCGCCGGTCGCGGCGCTCAACGCGGATCTGCCCGCACTGCGCCCGGCGGAATTGTCCCGGGTCCTCGAATTCTCTGCCGCTTTTCCCCGCGCATTTGTTCCCGATGCGGCGGGAATCGGGACGACATTTCTGTCGGCCGGTCCGGGGGTGGAATTGCGGCCCGCTTTCGGTGGCCCGTCGCGGGCGCGGCACCTGGCGTCGGGGGCGGTGGAAATCACGCTGCCGGGGATCGATTCGGTGCGCCGGGACGTGGACACCGGCGAGGATCTGCGGGCGGCGCTGGTGCTGGGCGTCGGCCCGTTCACGGCGGGCCGCTGGGCCGCCGGGGCCTCCTCCCGGGACCGATAGTCTGCCTCCATGCAGGCGACCTCGTACACGTACGACCCCGTGACCCGCAGCGGCAGTGTGCTGCTCGACGACGGCACCCCGGTGGACTTCGGCGCGGCGGCCTTCGACGCCGGCGGCCTGCGGCTGCTGCGTCCGGGTCAGCGGGTGCGGATCGAGGGCGAGGGCGAGGGGGCCGCGCTGCGGATCACCCTGGTGACGCTGCAGACGTTCTGAGCCCGTCCGCGGGGGATGCCCCCGGACAGCCCGCGGGCCGGGCTCCCCGAGGGGAGCCCGGCCCGGCGCGTGTGGGGGCCCTGTGGCCCGGTCTCACTTCTTGCGCGCGGTGGCCTTCTTGGCCGTGGTCTTGCGCGCGGTGGTCTTCTTCGCGGGCGCCTTCTTCGCCGTGGTCTTCTTGGCGGGCGCGGTCTTGGCGGCGGTGGTCTTCTTCGCCGCCGACTTCGACGCCGCCGGGGTGGCCTTCTTCGCGGCGGCCGTCGTCGTCTTCTTCGCCGGCGACGTCTTCTTCGCGGTGGTCTTCTTGGCGGCGGCGGTGGTCTTCTTCGCCGGGGTCGCCTTCTTGGCGGTGGCCTTCTTCGCCACGGCCTTCTTCGCGGTGGCCTTCTTGGCGGCGGCCTTGGCCGTCGTACGGGTGGAAGAACCGCCCGAGAGGCTGCCCTTGGGGGCCTTCTTCACGGCCACGTCGTTCTTGGGGAGCTTCTTGGAGCCGCTCACCAGGTCCTTGAAGCCCTGGCCCGCGCGGAAACGGGGCACCGAGGTCTTCTTGACCCGCACGCGCTCACCCGTCTGCGGGTTGCGGGCGTAGCGGGCGGGGCGGTCGACCTTCTCGAACGAGCCGAAGCCGGTGACCGAGACCCGGTCCCCCGCGACAACCGCACGGACGATCGCGTCGAGCACCGCGTCGACGGCGTCCGCGGCCTGCTGCCGGCCGCCGACCTTGTCGGCAATCGCTTCTACGAGCTGCGCCTTGTTCACGTCTTCCCCTTCGGAGACATTGCCGGAACGAATCTGTTCAGGCTTTTTCGCACGTTAGGCAGATATATACCGCAAATCAAACACGAAACGGGCTAATCACCCTAGTGCCGCAACGAAGTCGACCGCTGCGCAGTTCTGCGGAGTCAGTCACCTTCGGGGAATCGGCCCTCGTCGAGGTCCTTCATCAACCGGTCCAGACGCCTTGCCGCGCCCGGGAGATCGTGCTTCGCCGTGGCCGTCACGACCATCAGCTTCCGGTTCAACGCCATCCTTACGCCGTCCGGGACTTGCAGTGCGCGCACCCGGGAGTGCGCTTCCTTCAATTGGTCGGCGACTTGGCCGTAAAGCTTGAGTTGGCTGTCGCGTTCCATGCACCGATTGTGCCATCTGGGGCGAGTTGTCGCCCGACGGGGTCCCAACAAACGACTGCGCCCCCTACCAGAAGGCAGGGGGCGCAGTCCTGAAAACGCGCTGATCAGGCGTGAATTGTGCGTGGCTTGTGGGCCGGCCGGGCCGCCTCGTAGGACGCGATGTCCGCTTCGTTCTGAAGGGTGAGGCTGATGTCGTCCAGCCCGTTCAGCAGCCGCCAGCGGGCGT
This sequence comes from Streptomyces sp. NBC_00708, assembly GCA_036226585.1. GTDB lineage: Bacteria > Actinomycetota > Actinomycetes > Streptomycetales > Streptomycetaceae > Streptomyces. The sequence goes on along the minus strand of CP108997.1, from coordinate 5,234,147 downwards.
TCTCGTCGAGCTCGAAGTCGGCCGTGATGCCCTCGGCGCGGACCTGCCGGGCCTCCAGGTCGACGGTCACCTCGGCCGTCGGGTCGGCCTCCGTCAGCTCCCACAGGGCGTCGACGGTCTTCTGGTCCAGGACCACGGTCAGCAGACCGTTCTTCAGCGAGTTGCCGCGGAAGATGTCGGCGAACCGGGAGGAGACGACGGCCTTGAACCCGTAGTTCTGCAGAGCCCAGACGGCGTGCTCGCGGGAGGAGCCGGTGCCGAAGTCGGGGCCGGCCACCAGGACCGAGGCGCCCTCGCGCTCCGGACGGTTGAGGACGAAGGTCTCGTCCTTGCGCCAGGCCTCGAAGAGCCCGTCCTCGAAGCCGTCCCGGGTGACCTTCTTCAGCCAGTGGGCGGGGATGATCTGGTCGGTGTCGACGTTGCTGCGGCGCAGCGGGACGGCCCGGCCGGTGTGCGTGGTGAAAGCTTCCATGATTCTCAGACTCCGGCGGGCGTGCGGTCGTCGGACAGGTCGGCGGGCGAGGCCAGATGGCCCAGCACGGCGGTGGCGGCGGCGACCTGCGGGGAGACCAGGTGCGTACGGCCGCCCTTGCCCTGCCGGCCCTCGAAGTTGCGGTTCGAGGTGGAGGCGGAGCGCTCGCCGGGGGCCAGCTGGTCGGGGTTCATGCCGAGGCACATCGAGCAGCCCGCGTGCCGCCATTCGGCGCCGGCGGCGGTGAAGACCTTGTCCAGGCCCTCGTCGACGGCCTGGAGGGCGACCCGGACGGAGCCCGGGACGACCAGCATCCGTACGCCGTCGGCGACTTTGCGGCCGTCCAGGATCGCGGCGGCGTTGCGCAGGTCCTCGATGCGGCCGTTGGTGCAGGAGCCTACGAAGACGGTGTCCACGCTGATCTCGCGCAGCGGCTGCCCGGCGGTCAACCCCATGTACTCCAGGGCCTTTTCGGCGGCGTTGCGCTCCGAGGCGTCCTCGTACGAAGCGGGATCGGGGACGTTGGCCGACAGGGGCGCGCCCTGGCCGGGGTTGGTGCCCCAGGTGACGAACGGCGCCAGCTCGGCGGCCTCGATGACCACCTCGGCGTCGAAGACCGCGTCGTCGTCGGTGCGCAGCGTCTTCCAGTACGCGACGGCGGCGTCCCAGTCCTCGCCCTGCGGGGCGTGGTCGCGGCCCTTGAGGTAGTCGAAGGTGGTCTCGTCGGGGGCGATCATGCCCGCCCGCGCGCCGGCCTCGATCGACATGTTGCAGATGGTCATCCGGGCCTCCATCGAGAGCTTCTCGATGGCGGAACCGCGGTATTCGAGGATGTAGCCCTGACCGCCGCCGGTGCCGATCCGGGCGATGATCGCCAGGATCAGGTCCTTGGCGGTGACGCCGTCGGGCAGTTCGCCGTCGATGGTGATCGCCATCGTCTTCGGGCGGGCCATCGGCAGCGTCTGGGTGGCCAGCACGTGCTCGACCTGGCTGGTGCCGATGCCGAACGCGAGGGCGCCGAACGCACCGTGCGTGGAGGTGTGGGAGTCGCCGCAGACCACGGTGGTGCCGGGCTGGGTCAGGCCCAGCTGCGGGCCGACCACGTGCACGACGCCCTGCTCGACGTCGCCCAGCGGGTGCAGCCGGACGCCGAACTCCGCGCAGTTCTTGCGCAGCGTCTCCAGCTGGGCGCGCGAGACCGGGTCGGCGATCGGCTTGTCGATGTCGAGGGTCGGGGTGTTGTGGTCCTCGGTGGCGATGGTGAGGTCGAGGCGCCGTACCGGGCGTCCGGCCTGCCGGAGACCGTCGAAGGCCTGCGGGCTGGTCACCTCGTGCAGCAGGTGCAGATCGATGAAGAGGAGGTCGGGCTCGCCCTCGGCGCGCCGGACGACATGGTCGTCCCAAACCTTCTCCGCGAGTGTCCTACCCATCGCTTTCCCTCCGGCCGGCGTCATCGCCGGCCCAACTAGAGATTCGGTGCGCCCCCGTCCGGACCCCCGAGCGGGGCGGTGGCTACGGGCCGTTGTGGGGCCGCTGGTACAGGTTCGCAACTTCCTGGGAAAATTGAACTTGCGTTTCACAGAGTGAGACGCGAGTATCGTCGTATGGACAACTCTAGCGGCGTCGGCGTTCTCGACAAGGCGGCTCTGGTATTGAGCGCCCTGGAGTCCGGGCCGGCCACCCTCGCCGGGCTGGTCGCGGCGACCGGGCTCGCACGACCCACGGCCCACCGGCTGGCCGTGGCACTGGAACACCACCGGATGGTGGCGAGGGACATGCAGGGCCGGTTCATTCTCGGCCCCCGGCTCTCCGAGCTGGCCGCCGCGGCCGGCGAGGACCGCCTGCTGGCCACGGCCGGACCGGTGCTCACGCATCTGCGCGACATCACCGGGGAGAGCGCGCAGCTCTACCGGCGCCAGGGCGACATGCGCATCTGCGTGGCGGCGGCGGAGCGGCTGTCCGGTCTGCGGGACACCGTGCCGGTCGGCTCCACGCTCACCATGAAGGCGGGCTCCTCGGCGCAGATCCTGATGGCCTGGGAGGAGCCGGAGCGCCTGCACCGGGGGCTCCAGGGCGCCCGCTTCACGGCGACGGCGCTCTCCGGCGTACGGCGGCGCGGCTGGGCCCAGTCGATCGGCGAGCGCGAGCCGGGCGTGGCCTCGGTCTCCGCCCCGGTGCGCGGCCCGTCGAACCGCGTGGTCGCCGCCGTCTCGGTCTCCGGACCGATCGAGCGGCTGACCCGCCACCCGGGCCGGATGCACGCCCAGGCCGTCATCGACTCGGCCGCACGGCTGAGCGAGGCGCTGCGCCGCACCGGCTGAGCCCCCGGACGCGCCTCCCTCTCCCCCGTGGCCGCCCCAGCGTCGTGGCGGCCCCCTTCTCAGCCCCTCACCGCTTCACTTCGCGCCGGAACGATGCGCGAGCCGGTCCGCCGCACGGCGGCCCCGCCCCTCGATCGGCAGCGACCCCGTCGCCGCGGCCAGTCCGTACGCCGGCATGTCGGCGTAGATGGACTCGTAGCCGCCCTCGGGCACGATGTAGGTCTCGTGCCACAGCCCCACGTGCTGCCGGGACTTCTTCTCCTTGCGGTTGAGCAGCGCCCACGCCTTGCGGTGGAACATGTCGGGCGCCGAGGCGTACGCGTACAGCTTCTCCTTCGACTCCCAGTACTGGACGACGTAGTACGTCCTCGGCGAGCCGGACAGCAGCGTGTGGCCGAGCAGCCCCCTGGACCTGTGCGCCCCCAACTCCCGCAGCATGCGCAGCATCGCCAGCATGACCGGGAGCCAGTGGTGCACGCCCCTGAAGTGGTTGATGCGCATGCCGATCAGCAGGACGACGACATCGCCCTCGGCTGCGGCGGTCGTCCGTCCCGGCGTGACTTTCGCGAACATACGGGCCCCCTGGCTTTGTTGGAGAGTGGCGCTATCCAATGGTTGGATAGTGGCACTGCCCAAGGGTGGGCGCAAGGGAAGGACGGCATGCGACTCTCGGAACTGAGCGAGCGCAGCGGCATCGCGACCGCGACGATCAAGTACTACCTGCGCGAGGGGCTGTTGCCGCCGGGCGAGCGGGTGAGCGCCACGCAGGCCGAGTACGACGAGAGCCATCTGCGCCGGCTGCGCCTCGTCCGGGCGCTGCTCCAGGTCGGCCGCCTGCCCGTGGCCACGGCCCGCGAGGTGCTGGCCCATGTCGACGACGACTCACTGGGCCGTACGATCCGGCTGGGCGCGGCCCTCTGGGCGCTTCCGCACGGGCCGGAGCCGGACGAGGAGGCCCCGGAGACGGTGACGGCGCGGGCGGAAGTCGACGCCCTTCTCGACCGGTTGGGCTGGACGCACGCGCGGGAGATCGGCGCGCTCTCCCCGGTGCACCGCTCCCTCGTCGCCGCCCTGGCCACGCTGGTGCGCCTCGGCTACCCGTACGAGAGTGTCCATCTGGAGGAGCACGCACGGCTGATGCACCAGGTCGCCGTCCGCGACCTGGACCAGATGGAGACCTATCCGCTCCCCTCCCAGCAGGTGGAGATGGCGGTGGCCTCGGCGGTGCTGTACGAGCCGTTGCTGACGTCCCTGCGGAGGCTGGCCCAGGAGGAGGAGTCGGCCCGGCGGTACGGGTACTGAGCGGGGCGGGCGGCCTCGCCGCACACAGAGACAAGGCCCCTCACTGGAGTGAAGGGCCTTCGTTTCGCGCTCTGTTGTACCCCCGACCGGATTCGAACCGGCGCTACTGCCGTGAGAGGGCAGCGTGCTAGGCCGCTACACAACGGGGGCTTGTTACTTCGACGTGCTCTGTACTGCGCTGGGCTACCAGGACTCGAACCTAGAATGACGGTACCAGAAACCGTAGTGTTGCCAATTACACCATAGCCCATGGTGTTGCAAGTACCCCCGACCGGATTCGAACCGGCGCTACTGCCGTGAGAGGGCAGCGTGCTAGGCCGCTACACAACGGGGGCCCTAGCGATCCTGCATCGAGACCGTGGGTGCGACCCAGGTGATCTCGCGGGAAGGATCTGTACCCCCGACCGGATTCGAACCGGCGCTACTGCCGTGAGAGGGCAGCGTGCTAGGCCGCTACACAACGGGGGCTTGTTACTTCGACGTGCTCTGTACTGCGCTGGGCTACCAGGACTCGAACCTAGAATGACGGTACCAGAAACCGTAGTGTTGCCAATTACACCATAGCCCACTGAAACGCAACCCCTGGGGGCCTTGTTCCTGTCTGCGCTTCCCGGCCGGATCTCTCGGCCCGCTCGGGCGGCGCAGGAAGAACATTACCCGAAGGTGTCCGACGCTCCAAAACGGGTATCGCCCGCGAGCAGCCCGGGGAGCTGGCCGAGGTCCGTGATCCGGACCAGCTCGGGCCGCCCGCCGCGGTCGCGCCGGTCCAGCCAGACGCCGGCCAGACCGGCGGCCGTGGCACCGGCGGCGTCGATGTCGGGTTCGTCCCCGACGTACAGCACCTCGCGCGTATCGAGCCCCAGCGCCTTGCAGGAGGCCAGGAACGCGCCGGCGGCGGGCTTGGAGACGCCCAGCTCGGCCGCGCAGAGCAGGGATTCGAACCGGTCGCGCACGCCGAGCACCGTCAGCTTGCGGTGCTGCTGTTCGAGGGCCGAGTTGGACAGCACGGCGTGCCGGTACGTCCCCGCCAGCGCGTCGAGTACGGGCACGGCGTCCGGGAAGAGCGCCCAGGCGGACTCGTAGTGGGAGATGTGGCGCTCGAACCAGGCGTCGGCCTCGGCGTCGTCCAGCGCCCGGCCGAGGAACTCCCTGGCCCGGTCCCGTCGCTGCCCCTGCCAGTCGGTCTCCCCCGCGGAGAACCGCGCCCAGTGCCGGCGGGTGAGCCGCTGCCACGTCCCGACGGCCTCCTCGGCCGTGGCGTGGCCCGGCGGCAGCCCCTCCGCCGCGATGTGCCGGGCCATACCGGTGGCGGCGGCCGCCGTGTGATCGAAGAGCGTGTCGTCGATGTCCCAGAGGACGGCTCTGATGGGCATGTCCCCGACTGTACGTGCGCCACCGCGCAGACGGACGGGCCCGGCGGCCGCGCGGTGCGGCTGCCGGGCCCGTCGTGGTGCGTCGCGTTACGCGGTCAGCCTGGCCAGGGCCGCGTCGATGCGGGCGATCGTCTTCTCGCGGCCCAGGATCTCCAGGGACTCGAAGAGGGGAAGGCCGATCGTGCGGCCGGTGACGGCCACGCGGACCGGGGCCTGGGCCTTGCCGAGCTTGAGGCCGTGCTGCTCGCCGGCGGCGAGGACGGCGGCCTTGAGGGCCTCGGCGTTCCAGTCGGCGGCGATGAGCGCGGCGCGGGCGGTGACGAGGAGGGCGTCGGAGCCCTCCTTCATCGCCTTGGCCCAGGACGCCTCGTCGTGCACCGGCTCGTCCAGGAACAGGAAGTCCACGTTGGCGGTGATCTCGGAGAGCACCGTGACCCGGGTCTGGGCGTGCGGGGCGATCTCGGCGAAGACCTCCGCGTCGAAGGACTCCGGGGCCCAGGGGGCGAACGGAGCCCGGAGCCACGGGCCGCACGCCTCGGTGAAGGTCTTCACGTCGAGGCGGCGGATGTGCTCCGCGTTGACGTGCTCGCACTTCTTGAGGTCGAAGCGGGCCGGGTTGGCGTTGACGTCCTTGATGTCGAAGGCGGCGACCATCTCGTCGATGTCGAAGATGTCGCGGTCCTCGGCGATCGACCAGCCCAGCAGCGAGAGGTAGTTGAGCAGCCCCTCGCGGACGAAGCCGCGCTCGCGGTACAGGTTGAGCGAAGACTGCGGGTCGCGCTTGGAGAGCTTCTTGTTGCCCTCGCCCATCACGTACGGCAGGTGCCCGAAGGCGGGGGTGTCCTTGGCGATGCCCAGCTCGATGAGCGCCCGGTACAGGGCGATCTGGCGCGGGGTGGAGGAGAGCAGGTCCTCGCCGCGCAGGACGTGGGTGATCTCCATCAGCGCGTCGTCCACCGGGTTGACCAGCGTGTAGAGCGGGGCGCCGTTGGCGCGGACGATGCCGTAGTCCGGGACGTTCTCCGGCTGGACGGTGATGTCGCCGCGGACCAGGTCGGTGAAGGTGATCGCCTCGTCGGGCATCCGGAAGCGGACGATCGACGCGCGGCCCTCGGCCTCGTACGCGGCCTTCTGCTCGTCGCTCAGGTCACGGCAGTGGCCGTCGTAGCCGGACGGGCGGCCGGCGGCGCGGGCGGCGTCGCGGCGGGCGTCCAGCTCCTCCGTGGTGCAGTAGCAGGGGTACGCGTACCCGCCGGCGAGCAGCTTCTCGGCGACGTCCTTGTAGAGGTCCATCCGCTGCGACTGGCGGTACGGGGCGTGCGGGCCGCCCACCTCGGGGCCCTCGTCCCAGTCCAGGCCGAGCCAGCGCATCGCGTCGAGGAGCTGCTCGTACGACTCCTCGGAGTCGCGCGCCGCGTCGGTGTCCTCGATGCGGAAGACCAGGGTGCCCTGGTGGTGCCGGGCGAAGGCCCAGTTGAAGAGAGCCGTCCGGACCAGGCCGACGTGCGGGTTACCGGTCGGGGAGGGACAGAAACGTACGCGTACAGGTGCGTTAGCCACGCTTGATCACCTTGTTGGTGAGAGTGCCGATGCCTTCGATGGTGACGGCGACCTCGTCGCCGACATGGAGGGGTCCGACCCCTGCGGGAGTGCCGGTGAGGATCACGTCGCCCGGAAGCAGCGTCATGGCTTCCGTGATGTGCACGACCAGGTCCTCGATGGACCGGATCATGTCGCTCGTCCGGCCGAGCTGGCGTTGCTCGCCGTTGACCGTGGCCTGGATGGCGAGGTCGCTGGGGTCCAGGTCGGTCTCCACCCAGGGGCCGAGGGGGCAGGAGGTGTCGAAGCCCTTGGCCCGCGCCCACTGCTTCTCCCGCTTCTGGGCGTCGCGCGCGGTGACGTCGTTGGCGCAGGTGTAGCCGAAGATGACGTCCTTGACCCGCTCGCGCGGCACTTCGCGGCACATCCGGCCGATGACCACGGCCAGCTCGGCCTCGTGGTGGACCTCGTCGGAGAAGGAGGGGTACTCGATGGCGTCGCCGGAGCCGATCACCGAGGTGGTGGGCTTGAAGAAGGCGACGGGGACGTCGGGGACCTCGTTGCCGAGTTCGGCGGCGTGCTCCGCGTAGTTGCGGCCGATGGCCACGACCTTGTTGGGGAGCACGGGCGGCAGCAGCCGCACCTTGTTCAGCGGGACCTTGGTCCCGGAGAGCTCGAACTCGGCGTACGGGATGCCCTTGATGATGTCGAGGACGAGACCGTCGGGCCCCTCGCCCTCGACCGCGCCGAAGGCGACATTGCCGTCGATGGAGAACCTGGCGATGCGCACGGGTTGCTGTCGCCCCTCACTGCTTGCTGGGTGCCTGGATGAAGACTGACACTCCAGGCTAGCGCGGGTGAGGGGCGCCTTCGCGCGGGTTCACTCCGCGGCGGCGGGGACCGTCATCAGGATCGTGCGGCGCGGGTTGGCGGTCTGCGTCGGCAGCTGGAGCGCGTGCTCCGGGAGTTCCGCCGTCCTGAGCGCCCCGGCGTCGTCGAGATGCGCCAGCGTGGTGCGGCGGGGGTTGGCGATGTTGCGGGACGTCGTGGTGTTCATCTGCCGTACGGGCCCTGTCGTCGGGGCGCCGCCCGTGCGAGGGGGCGCCGGCTGTCGGTTCTGCCATCCCAGTAAAGCGTCAGGCTAAACATGCGATTCCCCCCGGGAGCCCGGAAGAGACGGCGATCTTCATGTGAGTTTGCTCACGAAGAGCCGGACAATCGCCCCAATCCGGGCGGGTCATCCGCACTCCGGAAACGGACATGTCATCCCTGAATCAGCCATTCCGCTCCTGATCATCGCGACTGGGACACCCCCCTTCCCGATCGGACTCGCACCCAATGGTCCGTTATGTCACTGAACACCCCGCACCGCTTGTTACGCAGCCATCACACGGTGTCACGCAGGTCACAGCCCGGTACCTGGCCCTTGTTGGAGATCCGGCACTGTGCTGAAATTCCACGCACCGCCGCGGGTTTCAAGCCGGCGCGCAGGGGCGCAACGCAGCGCCGAGTGGCGGCGGGAAGGGGAAGAGCGCCGGTCACTCACGACCACCATGGGGCGCGACAACGCCCCACCACGCCGACACCGTTTTCTCCGTTCACGACGGAGGAGCGCCTGGTCCAGAGGTTGCGACGCTAGTGCAGGGACGTTTCAAGAGGGATGGCAGCGCTGCGGCGGAACAGGAGCCGCGCGGCGGGACCGACCGCGGCTCCTCGCCCCAGCACGCCCAGAACCCCGGGCCGGCCGCTGCCGGTGACCAGGGCGACCGCGACCGGCGCCCCGGTGCCGCACCGGCCGGTGGCGACTCCGAGCAGGCCGCCGCGCCGAGGCCGCGCGGCCCCGTCAACACGGGCTCGCGCGTAGCGCTCCGCAACTGGCGCATCAGCACGCGCCTGGTCTCCCTGCTCGCCCTCCCCGTGGTCGCCGCGACCACCCTGGGCGGTCTGCGCATCAACGACTCCATGAACGACATCCAGCAGCTGGAGCACATGCAGCTGCTGACGGAGATGACGAAGCAGGCGACCTCGCTGGCGCAGGCGCTCCAGGAGGAGCGCGACCAGTCGGCCGGACCGCTCTCCAACGGCGTGCCCGCCAGCGACTTCAAGGTCACCACGCCCCGGGACAAGACCGACCGGGCCAAGAAGGCGTTCCTCACCGGCACGGCCGACATCGGCGACACCACCGGCGACGAGACGCTGGAGAGCATCCACGCCAGTGTCCAGCAGATCGCCACGCAGCTCGGCTCCATCCGTGACATCCGCAAGCAGGCGTACGTCAAGGGCAGCCCGAGTCTCCAGACGGTCGACGCCTACAGCCAGCTGATCACCTCGCTGCTGAGCCTGTCCCAGGACATGGCGCAGGCGACCAGCAGCCCCGAGATGATCAAGCGGACCCGTGCGCTCGCGGCGTTCTCCTCCGCCAAGGAGTACGCGTCGATCCAGCGCGCGATCATCGCCGCCGCGCTGCCCAACAGCGACGACGAGAAGCCCGACCTCAACCGCAACGACCAGCAGTTCGGTCTGGCCGCGCAGCGCAAGGAGGCCGCGGCCCGCAACTCGTTCGAGGCGATCTACACCACCACCGGCAAGAGCGCCGAGGAACTGACCTCGACGCTCGACGAGGGCCACCCGGACATCAAGTCCGCGGACACGTACGCCCGGAAGATGCTGGAGAACCCGCTCTCGATGAGCGGCTCCTCCTCCCGCCGGTCGTACATGAACTGGTACGACCAGGACACCATCAAGATCAACGCCATGAAGCGGGTCGAGGAGACCCTGCTCAGCGACATGGAGGGCAAGGCGCGCGAGCTGCGCGACGAGTCCCAGCGCGAGGCGATCATCTCCGGTGCGCTGATCCTGCTCGTGCTCGGCGTCTCGCTGGTCGGCGCCTTCGTCGTCGCCCGGTCCATGATCCGCTCGCTGCGCCGGCTCCAGGACACCGCCACGCGCGTCGCGCAGGACCGTCTGCCCGAGCTGGTCAAGCAGCTCTCCGAGTCGGACCCGCAGGACGTCGACACCTCGGTCGAGTCCGTCGGTGTGCACTCCCGGGACGAGATCGGCAAGGTGGCCGCGGCCTTCGACGACGTGCACCGCGAGGCGGTCCGCCTCGCCGCCGAGCAGGCCCTTCTGCGGGGCAACGTCAACGCGATGTTCACCAACCTCTCGCGCCGCTCGCAGGGCCTCATCCAGCGTCAGCTCTCGCTCATCTCCGAACTGGAGTCGCGCGAGGCCGACCCGGACCAGCTCTCCTCGCTCTTCAAGCTCGACCACCTCGCGACCCGAATGCGCCGGAACGGCGAGAACCTCCTCGTCCTCGCGGGCGAGGAGCCGGGCCGCCGGTGGACCCGCCCCGTGCCGCTCGTCGACGTGCTCCGCGCCGCCGCGTCCGAGGTGGAGCAGTACGAGCGCATCGAACTGGCCGCCGTGCCCGCCACCGAGGTGGCCGGCCGGGTCGTCAACGACCTCGTGCACCTGCTCGCCGAGCTGCTGGAGAACGCCACGTCGTTCTCCTCGCCGCAGACGAAGGTCCGGGTCACCGGTCACGCGCTGCCCGACGGCCGGGTGCTCGTCGAGATCCACGACACCGGCATCGGGCTGTCCCCCGAGGACCTCGCGGCGATCAACGAGCGGCTCGCCTCGCCGCCCACCGTGGACGTCTCGGTCTCCCGCCGCATGGGCCTGTTCGTGGTCGGCCGGCTGTCCCTGCGTCACGGCATCCGCATCCAGCTGCGCCCCTCCGACTCGGGCGGCACGACCGCGCTGGTCATGCTCCCGGTCGACGTCGCCCACGGCGGCAAGCAGCCGGCCCCCAAGCAGGTGCCCGGCCAGCAGTCCCCCGGCGGTCTGCTCGCCGGCAACAGCGGCGCCCAGGGCCAGCCCGGACGGCTTCCGGGCGGGCCCGGTGCCCAGCGCGGCCAGGTCGGCGCCGGCTCCGCTCCCCGGGCCGCGCTGCCCGCCCGCGACGGCAACCGGGCGCAGAACCCGCAGGGCGGACCCGGCGCGCAGGACTCGGCGTTCCAGAACCCGCAGGGCCGCCCGCAGGACGGTGCCCGGCAGGAACCCCCGCGTCAGGGCGGCGGCGGCCTGGCCGGTGCGTTCGGCGGTGCCCGGCTCGGCGCCCGCGGTGACCAGGACGGCGGCGCGGACGCGAACCGGCCCAGCCTGTTCGACCAGCGGCGCCCCGAGCAGAACGGCCCCGCCCGGCAGGTCCCGCAGCCCCAGCAGGCCCGGTTCGACCAGGGCCAGGGCCAGCAGGGCCAGGGCGGTCAGGACGGCCGCAGCGCCTTCGAGCCGCCGCGCGGTCCCGGCCGGGGCGAGCGCCAGCTGCCGCCCGTCGGCGGTCCGCGTGCCGAGCTGCCCGGTGCCTCTCCGGCCCCGGGCGCGCCGAACGGCGGCTTCCCCGCCCCGCAGCGTCCGCAGACGACGAGCTGGGGCACCGACGAGCCGTCCGCGCCCCGGCGCTCGCCGCTCGACGCGCCGCGCGGCCACGAGGAGTCCGAGACCACGGGCCGCTTCCAGCAGCCGCCGGTCCCGCGTCTTCCGGCGGACGACCGCCAGGGGCCGGGCTCCACGGCGGAGTTCGCCCGCCCGGACTTCTCGGCGCCCGCGCCCGGCGCGCAGAACGGACCGCGTCACACCGGCCCGTACGGCAACGGCCCCCAGCACAACGGCCCGCAGCACAACGGGCCCCAGCAGAACGGCCCGTACGGCAACGGCCCGCAGAACCCGGACGTGACGAGCACCTCGCAGTTCGCCCGGCCGGACTTCGGTGCCCCGCAGCAGCCGGCGCCGCGGCGCGACAACCAGGACTTCGGCGCGCCGCGTCCGCCCATGGCGGCCCCGGCCCCCGAGGCCCCGTACCGTCCGCAGCAGCCCGAGGCGCTGCCGCCGGCCTCCGGGCCCGGCGACGGCCGTACCCCGCTGTACGACACGCTGGAGACCAACTGGTTCCACGGTCCGCAGCAGGGCGGCCCGCAGCAGCCTCCCGCCGCGCCGGCGCAGCCGCAGGGCTTCCCGCAGCAGCCCGCGCAGGAGCCCGTGGCTCCCGCGCCGCAGCGGAGCCTCGGCGACACCGGTGCGTCGAGCGCCTGGCGCGCCTCGCCGAACGACGAGATCGTCCGGCAGGCGGAACGGGTGAAGAAGCCCGCAGCGGGCGGAATCACCACGTCCGGTCTGCCTCGCCGGGTCCCGCGCGCCAACCTGGTGCCGGGTACCGCCCAGCAGCAGAACAACCAGTCCGGTCCGCAGGTCTCCCGAGCGCCCGATGATGTCCGCGGGCGTCTGACCAACCTCCGCCGCGGCATCCAGCAGGGACGCCAGGCGGGCAACGGTCAGACCGGCAGTTTCCCCCTCGGCCCCACTCACCAGCAGGAGCGTTAGTTGAGCCCGATGAGTCAGGCCGCACAGAATCTGAACTGGCTGATCACCAACTTCGTGGACAACACCCCAGGGGTGTCGCACACGGTGGTGGTCTCGGCGGACGGCCTGCTGCTGGCGATGTCCGAAGGTTTCCCCCGCGACCGCGCCGACCAGCTGGCCGCCGTCGCGTCCGGACTGACCTCGCTGACGGCAGGTGCCTCCCGGATCTTCGAGGGCGGCGCCGTCAGCCAGACCGTGGTGGAGATGGAACGGGGTTTCCTGTTCCTCATGTCCATCTCCGACGGCTCCTCGCTGGCCGTACTGGCCCACCCGGACGCCGACATCGGTCTGGTCGGCTACGAGATGGCCCTGCTGGTGGACCGGGCGGGCACCGTCCTGACCCCGGACCTCCGTGCGGAGCTCCAGGGCAGCCTGCTCCACTAGGCGGCCGTGAACCAGTGACACAGACGATCAACCCAGGAACCGCATCCAACCCTCGCCCGTCCGGCCGCTTACAGCCCCCCACCGGCCCCTTCAGACGGCAAGCCGACACCCTGCTGTCACGCCCGGAGGACTCATGACCCCGCCACCCGCCTCACCCGATCCGTACGGCGCGTCCAGTCACGCGTCGTACGAAGGTGAGGGCGACCAGCCGCTGGTCCGTCCGTACGCCATGACAGGCGGACGCACCCGGCCGCGCTACCAACTCGCCATTGAGGCGTTGGTCAGTACCACGGCCGATCCCGCGCATCTGGGGACCCTGCTCCCCGAGCATCAGCGGATCTGCCATCTGTGCCGCGAGGTCAAGTCCGTGGCCGAGGTCTCGGCCCTGCTGTCGATGCCCCTCGGTGTGGCACGGATTCTCGTCGCGGACCTGGCGGAAGCCGGCATGGTGGCCATCCACCAGCCGGGCAATGGAGAGGCCGGCGGCGCGCCGGATGTGACACTGCTCGAAAGGGTGCTCAGTGGACTTCGCAAGCTCTAACGGCGGTGCGGCGACCCGGGCCACCACCTCGGCGAAGATCGTCGTGGCCGGTGGGTTCGGCGTGGGCAAGACCACGTTCGTCGGTGCCGTCTCGGAGATCAATCCGCTGCGCACCGAAGCCGTGATGACGTCCGCATCGGCCGGCATCGACGACCTGACCCACACCGGTGGCAAGACCACCACCACGGTGGCGATGGACTTCGGCCGCATCACGCTCGACCAGGACCTGATCCTGTACCTCTTCGGTACGCCGGGCCAGGACCGCTTCTGGTTCATGTGGGACGACCTCGTACGCGGCGCGATCGGCGCCGTCGTGCTGGTCGACACCCGCCGTCTCGCCGACTGCTTCCCGGCCGTCGACTACTTCGAGAACAGCGGGCTGCCGTTCGTCATCGCCCTCAACGGCTTCGACGGCCACCAGCCGTACACGCCGGACGAGGTGCGCGAGGCGCTGCAGATCGGCCCCGACACCCCGATCATCACCACGGACGCGCGGCACCGCGCGGACGCGAAGAGCGGTCTGATCACGCTGGTGGAGCACGCTTTGATGGCCCGGCTCAAGTAGCCGCAAGTCGGAAGTGACGTACGGCAGTTAGAGTAGTCACACGGGGGCGGGCTGTGTCCTTTGACACGATCCGCCCCCGCATTCATAACGTTTCGACAGAGAATTACCCCGCCATCGACACCGGATGCGCACGCGCGGTGTCGCTGCGCTCACATGAGCCCCGCCTTTTGGCGGGGCTCGCTCTTTATGCCCGATTTATCTGAGGCGTGAGCCACTCGGAATCGCCCATTCCGACTGTTTGGAACGCGACCGCTAGCCGTGCTGCAATTCGACCAACTCCCGAGTAGTACGGCCCTGAACAAACACGGCACAGCGTAGGTGCCGACGCCGAGAGGTTGTTGGTCGAGTGAGGCGTAACAACGAGGGCTCCACGGCGCAGGCGGAGCGGGGCAACTTCACCCCGCCGTCGCGTGCCGCGGCGCCGTCCGCCGACGTGTCCGAAGGGACACAGGCCGGTGGCAGCACCAGCCGGCTGGCCCCGCGCAACTGGCGGGTGCCCACCCGGCTGAACGCGATCCTCCTGATCCCGGTGCTGGTCGGCCTGGTCATGGGCGGCTTCCAGGTGAAGGGCTCGATCGACACCTGGCAGGAAGCCCAGGACGCGGAGAAGACCGCGCTGATCGTGCGCGCCGCCGCCGAGTACGGCCAGGCGCTGCTCAACGAGCGCGACCTCACCGCGCAGCCGCTGCTGTCGAACAAGCGGGACGACGAAGTCGTCACGCAGACCCGGGCCACCACCGACGCGGCGGCGGAGAAGTTCGACCAGGCCGTCAAGGACATGCCGGCCAAGCAGGGCCTCCAGCGGCGCCTCAAGCTGTTCAAGCTGGAGGAGCCCAAGCTCCCGCAGCTGCGCAAGGCGGCCTACACCGCGGCCATGGACCCGGTGAAGACCGAGGAGGGCTACGTCCAGGTCCAGCACTCCCTGATGGAGTTCTGCAACGAACTGGGCCTCGGCACCGGCAACATCACCAGCTACGGCCGTACCGTCTACGCGATCGAGCTGGCCAAGGCTGCAGAATCGCTTCAGCGCTCGATCGGCGTGCACCTCCTGGTCCGTCCCAGCAAGGAGGACGGCAAGTTCAACGACCAGGTCAAGGCCTTCGGCTCGTACAACTACCTGGAGCAGATCGCCCTCGGTGAGTTCACCTCCGGCGGCACGGAGGCCGACGCGGCCCGGCTGCGGAAGGTGATGACCGCCAAGGCCACCGCCGGCGCCGCCGAGCTGAAGGCGGCCAAGGAGAAGGCCGCCGCGGCCGGGGTGCCGTTCGTGGCGCCGCCCACCATCGACGGCTCGGTCTACGACGGCATGGCGCAGGAGATCGGCCTCGGCCGGAGCCCCGCCCAGCTGAAGGCGAAGGGGATCACCCCCGACACCTGGATGGCCGCCGCGACCGCCAAGTTCGACGGCTACACCACGGTCGAGGACGAGCTCGTCGACAAGGCCGTGACCGAGGCCGCGGAGATCTCGTCCGACGCCCGCACCGACGCCATCGTCAACGCCACGATCGTGATCGTCGCCCTGCTGGCCGCGTTCATCCTGGCCGGGCTCATGGCCCGCCAGATGAGCCGCTCGATGCGCCGGCTGCGCACCGCCGCCTTCTCCATCGCCGAGCAGCGGCTGCCCTCGCTGGTCGACCAGCTCTCGCGCACCGACCCCGGCCGCGTCGACACCCGCGTCCAGCCCATCCCGATCACCTCCCAGGACGAGATCGGCGAGGTCGCCCGCGCCTTCGACCAGGTCCACCAGGAGGCGGTCCGGCTCGCGGCCGAGCAGGCCATGCTCCGGGGCAACGTCAACGCGATCTTCACCAACCTCTCGCGCCGCAACCAGTCGCTCATCGAGGGCCAGCTGACCCTGATCACCGACCTGGAGAACAACGAGGCCGACCCGGACCAGCTGGAGAGCCTGTTCCGGCTGGACCACCTGGCGACCCGTATGCGGCGCAACGGCGAGAACCTCCTCGTCCTCGCCGGCGAGGAGCCCGGCCGCCGCTGGAACCAGCCGGTGCCGCTGGTGGACGTGTTGCGCGCCGCCTCCTCCGAGGTGGAGTCGTACGAGCGCATCGAGCTCTCCGGCGTCCCGGAGACCGAGATCCACGGCCAGTCCGTCACCGACCTCGTGCACCTGCTGGCCGAGCTGCTGGAGAACGCCACGACGTTCTCCTCGCCGCAGACCAAGGTGCGCGTCACCGCGACCCGGCTGCCCGACGGCCGCGTGATGATCGAGATCCACGACAAGGGCATCGGTCTCACCGCCGAGGACTTCGCCGACATCAACCACAAGCTGGCCAACCCGCCGACGGTGGACGCCGCGGTCTCGCAGCGCATGGGCCTGTTCGTGGTCGGCCGGCTCTCCGACCGGCACGGCATCCGGGTCCAGCTGCGCCCCTCGGGCGAGCAGGCCGGCACAACCTCGCTGGTCATGCTCCCGGACGCGATCACCCACGGCGGCGGCGGCGAGGCCCCGGAGCAGGACGACTTCACCGTCTCCTCGATCATTCCGCAGCAGCAGGCCTTCGCCGCCCAGCCGCAGCAGCCGCAGCTGCGTACCGCGGCCGAACTCGGCTTCGACGACTCGCGCTACGAGGAGCCGTCCGCGGACTCCGCCCAGCTCGACCCGGTGGGCCGCTCGCTGATGCGCGAGGAGCGCCGCGCGGCGCTGGAGGCCCAGGCGGGCGGCGAGCGCCAGCAGTTCCCGCAGCAGGAGCAGCCGGAGCAGGGACAGCCCGAGCAGGCCTACGCCGAGGGCGCGTACGGGCAGGACGCGTACGCCGGGAACGGCCAGGGCGCCTATGCCGGAAGCGGCCAGGACGCGTTCGCCGGAACCGGTCAGGACGGCTACGCCGCGAACCGGTACGAGGGCGGCTACGACCCGTACGCCACCGACGCCGGATTCGACGGGCAGCCCGGCTACGACGGCTCCCAGGGCGGCTATCCGGAGGCTGCGTACGCGGCCCCCGAGGCGCCGCAGCAGGGCTACGACGCGCAGTACGGCATCCCGCCCCAGCAGGAAGAGTGGGCAGATCAGAGCGCGTACCAGGGTGGCTTCGAGCCGGTCGCGCAGCCGGAAACGGAATCTGCGGCGAGCGCTCCCGCCGAGCCGCAGGAGCGCGTAGGCTTCGACCGTTCGGGCCCCGTCCCGAACGCCGGCCACGACCTGACCGAAGCCGGTCTCCCGCGCCGGGGCGGCCAGCAGCACTGGCAGCCCACGGGCCGCGGGAACAGCCGGCCCGACGCCGCGCAGGAGCGTCCGCAGCAGCACGAACTGCCGCAGCGGCCGTCCCCGGCGCGGCAGGCTCCCGACGGGAACGCCGGAAACTCCGGAAACAACGGGGACGAAGGCACCGACGACTGGCGCTCGGCCAACGACGAGCGCTGGGAGCGGGCCGAGAAGCTCCGGGAGCCGAAGGCGGGCGGGATAACCCCCTCCGGTCTTCCCCGGCGCGTACCCAAGGCCAATCTGGTCGAGGGCACCGCCGAACAGACCCAGCAGGGCGGCCCCCAGGTCTCCCGTGCCCCGGAGGACGTGCGTGGCAGGCTGAGCAACCTGCGGCGCGGTGTCCTCAAGGGACGCAACGCGGGTTCGGACACAAGTAATACCTACAACCAGGAGCGTTAGTGTGAGCCCGATGAGCCAGGCGGCGCAGAATCTGAACTGGTTGATCACCAACTTCGTGGACAACACCCCCGGGGTGTCGCACACGGTGGTGGTCTCCGCCGACGGACTCCTGCTGGCGATGTCCGAGGGATTTCCGCGTGACCGTGCCGACCAGCTTGCGGCGGTCGCCTCCGGGCTGACCTCGCTGACGGCCGGTGCCTCGCGGATCTTCGAGGGCGGCGCGGTGAATCAGACGGTTGTGGAGATGGAGCGTGGATTCCTCTTCATCATGTCCGTCTCCGACGGATCGTCCTTGGCCGTTCTCGCACACCCGGACGCCGACATCGGCCTGATCGGGTACGAAATGGCCCTTCTGGTCGACCGTGCGGGCAGCGTGCTGACGCCGGACCTCCGTGCCGAGCTCCAGGGAAGTCTTCTTAACTAGTCTTATCCAGTAACCAGACAGTGCGTTTCGCGTCACCGCGCCATAGGGTGCGGTGGCGCGGTCCCACTGGTATCGGGACCGGCAGGCGGAGGAGGAATCGTGGGTACACCCCCAGGCGGTCACCATTACGACGGTGACCGGCACGTATCGGGTGAGCACGGGGACGAACGTTTCAACTTCCCCTCCACACCCGGCAGACAGGGCGCTCAGCAGCCTCAGCAGCCCTATCAGCCGTACGGGCAGCCGCAGTACGGGCAGTCGGGCGCGGACTGGCCGCGGCAGGAGCCTCCGCAGCAGCCCCAGCATCCGCGGCGGCCCCACCGCTTCGACGCGCCGCAGCAGCAGCCCCGTATCCAGCCGGTGCAGCCGCGGCGCGCTCCCGAGCCGGCGGCCCCTGCCGCGCACAATCCGCTGGTCCGTCCGTACGCCATGACAGGCGGCCGGACCCGACCGCGCTACCAACTCGCCATTGAGGCGTTGGTCAGTACCACGGCTGATCCGTCCCGGCTGCAAGGGCAGTTGCCCGAGCACCAGCGGATCTGCCGGCTGTGCTTCGAGATCAAGTCGGTGGCCGAGATCTCGGCCCTCCTCTCGATCCCCCTCGGCGTGGCCCGGATCCTCGTAGCCGACCTGGCAGAGGCGGGACTCGTCGCTATCCACCAGCCCGGCGGCGACGAGTCCGCCGGCGGCCAGCCAGATGTGACACTGCTCGAAAGGGTGCTCAGTGGACTTCGCAAGCTCTAGCGGCGGAGCGGCCCGCTCCACTACCTCGGCGAAGATCGTGGTGGCAGGGGGCTTCGGCGTGGGTAAGACCACGTTTGTCGGTGCCGTCTCGGAGATCAATCCGCTGCGCACCGAAGCCGTGATGACGTCCGCCTCGGCGGGCATCGACGACCTGACGCACACGGGGGACAAGACCACCACGACGGTGGCGATGGACTTCGGCCGCATCACGCTCGACCAGGACCTGATCCTGTACCTCTTCGGTACGCCGGGCCAGGACCGCTTCTGGTTCATGTGGGACGACCTGGTGCGCGGCGCGATCGGCGCCGTGGTGCTGGTCGACACGCGTCGTCTCGCGGACTGCTTCCCGGCGGTCGACTACTTCGAGAACAGCGGGCTGCCGTTCGTCATCGCCCTCAACGGCTTCGACGGGCACCAGCCGTACACGCCGGACGAGGTGCGCGAGGCGCTGCAGATCGGGCCGGACACGCCGATCCTGACGACGGACGCGCGGCATCGGGCGGATGCGAAGAGTGCGCTCATCACGCTCGTTGAGCACGCGCTGATGGCCCGCCTGCGGTAGGTGTTCCTGGTACGCCGAGGGCCCCGCACTCCCTTGAGTGCGGGGCCCTCGTGCGTGTGCCGCGCGGCCTGGCGGCCTTGCTTGTCCTCAATCGCCGGACGGGCTTGATTTCTGCCCGCGCGGCCTCGGACTGTGCCCGCGGGCACGAGAAAGGCCCGCACAGGCTCGGATCGAACCTGTGCGGGCCTCTTGCGTGTCAGCCCTGCCAGCTGTGCGGGGCGCGGAAGCCCGGGGTGCGCTCCAGGCGGCGCCAGGCGGCGGTGTCGCGGACCCGGGTGGGGGCGGTGGCGGGCTGGGCGGCGGCGCGGGCGAGGAGGACCGCGGTGATGGCGGCCAGCTCCTCGGGGTCCGCGAGGCCCTTCTCGACGCGCAGCACGGATTCGGCGGTGGCGGTGGTCATGAGTGTCTCCGTCTTCTACTGCGGGGGGTTGCCGTGCTTGCGGGCCGGCAGGTCGGCGTGCTTGGAGCGGAGCATGGCGAGCGAGGCGATCAGGACCTCGCGGGTCTCGGCCGGGTCGATGACGTCGTCGACCAGACCGCGCTCGGCGGCGTAGTACGGGTGCATCAGCTCGGTCTTGTACTCCTTGACCATGCGGGTCCGCATGGCCTCGGGGTCCTCGGCCTCCGCGATCTGCCGGCGGAAGATGACGTTGGCGGCACCTTCCGCGCCCATGACCGCGATCTCGTTGGTGGGCCAGGCGTAGGTGAGGTCCGCACCGATGGACTGGCTGTCCATGACGATGTAGGCGCCGCCGTAGGCCTTGCGCAGGATCAGGGAGATCCTCGGCACCGTCGCGTTGCAGTAGGCGTAGAGCAGCTTCGCGCCGTGCCGGATGATCCCACCGTGCTCCTGATCCACGCCGGGCAGGAAGCCGGGTACGTCCAGAAGAGTGATGATGGGAATGTTGAAGGCGTCACACATCTGGACGAATCGCGCGGCCTTCTCGGACGCCTCGATGTCCAGCACACCCGCCAGGGCCTGCGGCTGGTTGGCCACGATGCCGACGACCTGGCCGTCCATGCGGGCCAGCGCGCAGATGATGTTGCGGGCCCAGCGCTCGTGGACCTCCAGGTAGTCGCCGTCGTCGACGAGCTCCTCGATGACCTTGTGCATGTCGTACGGGCGGTTGCCGTCGGCGGGCACCAGGTCCAGCAGGGCGTCGCCGCGCCGGTCGGCCGGGTCGTCGCTCTCCGCGGTGGGCGGGTTCTCGCGGTTGTTGGAGGGCAGCATCCCGATGAGGTAGCGGACCTCGGCGATGCAGGTCTCCTCGTCGTCGTACGCGAAGTGCGCCACGCCCGAGGTCTCGGCGTGGACGTCCGCGCCGCCGAGGCCGTTCTGCGTGATCTCCTCGCCCGTGACCGCCTTCACGACGTCCGGGCCGGTGATGAACATCTGCGAGGTCTCACGGACCATGAACACGAAGTCGGTGAGGGCGGGGCTGTAGGCCGCACCGCCCGCGCACGGACCGAGCATCACACTGATCTGCGGGATGACCCCGGAGGCCCGGGTGTTGCGCTGGAAGATCCCGCCGTACCCGGCGAGCGCCGAGACACCCTCCTGGATACGGGCGCCGGCGCCGTCGTTCAGGGACACCAGCGGCGCACCGGCCGAGATGGCCATGTCCATGATCTTGTGGATCTTCGTCGCGTGCGCCTCGCCCAGCGCGCCGCCGAAGATCCGGAAGTCGTGCGCGTAGACGAAGACCGTCCGGCCCTCCACCGTGCCCCAGCCGGTGATCACACCGTCGGTGTACGGCTTCTTCGCCTCCAGGCCGAAACCCGTCGCCCGGTGCCGCCGCAGCTGCTCGACCTCGTGGAACGAATCCGGGTCCAGGAGCAGCTCGATGCGCTCGCGGGCGGTCAGCTTGCCCTTGGCGTGCTGCGCCTCGGTCGCCCGGTCACTGGGTCCGCGCCGGGCCTGCTCGCGCAGCGCCAGCAGTTCGGCCACACGGCCGCGGGTGTCGCTCGGCTCGCCCTGGGTTTCGTCCACAACGGTCATGTATCGACCCTACGAACCCCGCCAAGAAAACCCTGCCGTCGACTCCGTACAGTCTCCTGCCCGGATTACTGGTGGAGCCTGACAGAAGCCCGGGACCATGCAGGCGAAGTGCCAGCCGGTACCGTGCCTCGTTTGTGAGGACTCCACAAAGGCCTACTGTGGTCTCCCGCACACACCGGTGAGCCGGCGGACGGTGTCGGGCTGGGCGTCCTGCACCTTCTGGATGTCCTTCAGGCGCGGGAGCACCGGCTCCCGGGGGTGCGCCACGGTCAGCAGCACCGCCTCGTAGAACGCGTCCCGCACCGCCGCCGGCATGACGTCCGACGCGTCCAGGCAGAGCGGCACCCGCTGATCCGTGAGGCGGCCGCCGATGGCCCGGTCGGCCTCGCCCGTCCGGGCCGGGACCTCGGAATCGGCCGAGAACACCCCGCCCGTGCGGCCCCACTCCTCCTGGGCCTTCTCTGACGTGAGCCGCCGGATCAGCGTACGCGCCCGGTCGCCGTCCCCGAAGAGCGCGGCGAAGTCGGCCGAGACCTCGTGGGCCTTCACGGTGTACGGGCCCCCGGGCAGCAACGGCGCCGAGTCGGTGAGGTCGGCCCGGTCCCGGTGGTCCCCGTAGAAGGAGCGGGCGAAGGAGCCCTGGTGCTCCAGGGCGCAGCCGCCGCCGAAGAGCAGCCCGTGGCCGCCGGCCGGGCCCCGGTGGTCGTCCTCCAGGATCGCCTGGCGCCGGGCGCGCGAGCCCTGGGCGAGCAGGCCCGCCCAGGTGGTCCAGGCGGTGAGGACGTGGCCGGCCGTCCAGTCCAGGTGACCGGTCGCCCAGCGCGCGTACTGCACCGGGCCGGCCTGCTGGAGGATGAGGTCCTCGATCCAGTCGCTGCCGGGCCAGCCGGACGAGCCGTCGTCGCCCATGGCGGTGCACCAGGCGTCGAGCGGGGCCGGGCGGGGCCGCGGGGCCTCGCCCCGGCGGTGCCAGACGATGGACTTGAGGTCGACCTTGAGCGGGACCCACAGGTCCTTCTTCATGCCCTCCGCCTCCGGCAGCCAGGGGCTGCCGTACTCGCCGGGATCGTAGAGGCCGGTCAGCGACTTGAGCCGGCCCTCGGCGGCGTACTCGACGAGTTCGCCGACGCCGGGCAGGATCGCGATGTCCGGCGGGTTGCCGGCCTGGACCTCGGCGAGCAGCACCTCGCGGGTGGCCGCGGTGCCCTGGTAGGTGTACGGGATACCGAAGCCGTCGAGGACGTCCTTGAACCGGCGTTCCTGTGCGTCGGTCCAGGGTCCCAGGATCGTCACCTTCGGTTCGGTGCCGCTGCCTCCGGGCGCCGCGAGGCCGCAGCCCGACGCGGTCAGGAGCAGGACGAGGACGAGCAGGAGCGCCCGGGGCGGCGGTCTCATCCGGCCCTCCCGTAGTAGTCGGCGTTGAGCCTGCGGCCGAGGCCGGCGACCGGCAGCAGGAGGACGAGCGCGCCGCCGCCGAGCGCGCCGTAGTAGGTCCAGCTCTGCCAGCGTTCGGCCTCCAGCCGGCCGTGCAGGGCGGTGGAGGTCCGGGTGACCTCCTGCTGGTCGTCGGCGAGGTGATGGTGCTCGCGGGCCGTCTGTTCGATCGTCCCCAGCCGCTCGCGTGCGGTGTCCAGCCGTTCCTGGGTGGCGGCGGTCGCCCAGAGCGGTACGACGGCCAGGGTGACGGCCACCACGAACGCCGCCAGCAGCCACGGGTCCAGGCTCCGGCCGCAGCGGCTGCGCAGCACCCACAGAGCGCTGAGCGTGGTCACGGCGACGACGGCCAGGCCCAGTTCGGCGACGGCCCAGCCGGTGACCTGGAGGGGGCCCAGGGTGCTGATCCGGCTCATCCGCTGCATCTGGTGGCCCTGGAGGACGTCCAGGCGCGGGACGACGCCGGTGCCCGGCCGGACGAGCTGGCGCCAGGCTTCGCTCAGCTTCTGGCGCTGCATCAGCTCGTCGTCGACGTACTTGACGGTCCCGGGGGTGAGGGAGCCGCTGTACGAGGTCAGCACGCCGGTGACGGTCTGCAGGACGCCCCGGCCGCGTTCGCCGTCGATCTGGACGTCGGAGAGCCGGGACAGGCCCTGGCCGGCTGCGGAGAGCTGGGCCTCGTAGCGCGCCCCTGCCCCCACGACCTCGTCGATCCCGCTGTTCACGGACGCCTTGGCCTCCTTGTGGGCGCGCAGCAGGGCGAGTTGGGTGGCGGCGACGCCCTGGACGGCGGGGGCGGCGTGGGCGCGCATCTCGCCGGCGGCGTTCTGCACCTCGCGGTACGAGACGAGCAGCGCGGTCATCGAGACGAGCGCGGCCAGCACGATGACGGCCAGGTGCAGTTCGAGCAGCCGTCTGGTGCGCGAGCCGGCCGGCCGCCGCGCCCGCAGGACGCGCGGCCACCGGGTGGGCCGGGGCATCACAGGCTCCTCCCGCAGGCGATGCAGTACCGGGCGCCCTGCCCGGCGAGGTGGCGGCAGCCGGGGCACTTCACCGGCGGCCCCGCGGTGTGCGCGGGCAGGTCGAGCAGGTGGCCGGACGCGACGTGCAGCCGGCCCTCTCGCACGGTCCCCCGGTCGACGGTGGGGCCGACCCGGACCAGGCCCCCGGCCCCGTCGACGATGTCGGCCACCTTGCGGACGTCGTCCAGGACCCAGGCGGCGCCGATCTCGTGGGCGAGGCGGACCGCGAGGCCGAACTGCCGCTCGGCCTCGTCGCGGCTCATCGGGTCCAGGGCGGCGTAGCCCCGGTCGAGGGCGGTCCGCATCCGGGTGGCGGCGTTCATCGCGTCGAGCGTGCCGCCCCCGCCGCCGGTGCCGCCCGCGCCGACGGCGACGCCGGGCGGCAGCCAGCGGACCACGAGCGGGGCGGTGGCGCCGCCGACGGACACCGTGGCGAGCTGGAGCAGGACCCCGAGCGGGTCGGCGCTCGCGTCGGCCCGCAGGCTGAGCAGGTAGTCGCGGGCGCCCGGCTCCCACTGGTGGGTGGCGAAGTCGTAGCGGTGCGGATGGTCCGGGGAGGTCACCGGTACGAGGGAGTGCTGCCGGGGCAGGCTCTCGCTGAGCGCGACCCCGGTCACCGTGGGGCGGCCGGTGACGGTGACGGGCAGTTCGGGGCTGCGGACCCGGCGCAGCCGCCGCAGCACCCCGGTGACGGCCGGGGCGAACCGGTCGGGTGCGGTGTCGGCCGTGCCGTGCAGGCCCTCGGTGAGCGCGAGCAGCGGGGCCGGGTCCCAGTCCCGGCCGAGTGCCAGCACGTCCACGCCGAACGCCCCTTCGCAGGCGGCGATCGCGGCCGTCAGCGCGCTGTCCTCCCGGTCGGGTTCGCCGGCCGGGTCGTGGCCGCCGCCGTCGGTGACGAGGATCAGGTGGCGTACGGGCAGGGGGCGTTGGGCGAAGAGCGCGCGGGCGGCGGCGAGCCAGGCCCCGTAGCCGGGGCGCGGCCGGCCGTCGGGGGTGGGTGCGACGCGGCCCGCGCTGAAGGCGGCGCGGCGCTTCTCGTCGGTACCGGCGAGCGCCCAGTCCCCGCGCAGCGGGTAGCACCGGGCGGGGCTCCCGTCGCCCGTGCCGTCCGTGCCGCCGAGGACGGCGAAGGACAGCCCCTCGGGCAGCGCGCGCAGGGCGGCGGCGAGCGCGGTGGCGGCGGCGCGGAGGTGCGCGGGGGCGACGTCCAGGGCGATGACGACGGCGAGTTCGACGGCGGGACGCAGGTCGCGCGGCCCGGTGCCGGTGGCCCCGACCCGGATATGGGCGTCGATCCGGCTGTCGTGGTGCGGCTGCTGGTCGCGCCGGACGTCGACGGACACGGAGAAGGCGAGCCCGGCCGGCGGCGGGGCGGAAGCGGCCATGGGGCGGGTCTCCAGGGGTATGGCAGCGTGGCTGCGGACGACGCGGGACGAGCGGGGCCGGGCGGTCGGGGCGAGGGAGAGCGGGGGTGCCCGCCCCGCCCCTCAGAACCTCGTCTGCGGCCGCACCGCGTGGGACAGGTCGATGAGGTGTTCGTACTCCTCCGGGCGCCGGCGCTGCCGGGCCAGCCGGCGGTAGCACTGCTCCAGTTCCGCGCGCACCGCCCGTTCGCCCGGGACCGCCGGGGGCGGCAGGCCCATGCGCAGGCGGCCCCGGCGCGGTGGCGGGGCGCCCGCCCGTGCGCGTACGGCGTCGAGCTTCCACTCGTACAGCTCCGTCCGCAGCAGCCAGGCCGCCTCGTCACCGGGGACGACCGGGCCCAGAGCGGTCAGGGCGGCGTCGATCTCCGCCTCGCCGGGCAGGGGGTGCTCCCCCGCCGCCAGCCGGGCCGCCCGGATGCGCAGGGCGGCGACGCGGGCGACGGTGTGGTCGCGGGACTCGTCGGGGACCAGGTCCAGGACCTCGGTCGCGGCGGCCCGGTCGCCGCGGGCGAGGGCGAGCCTGGCCAGGCCCAGGGCGGCGCCGACGTGCGAGGGGTTGCGGGCGTGCACCGCGCGGAAGAGTTCGTACGCGGAGGGGCCGGCCACCGGCCGCCGGTGCGGGCCGAGTTGCTCCGCGCAGTACGCGAGCGCCAGCTTCGCCGCGTACTCGCCGGGCAGCGCCCGGTGCACGGCGGCGAAGTGGCCGTGGGCGGCCTCCAGCATCGCCGCCCGTTCCTCCTCGCGCACATCCGCGCCGCGCAGCGCGACCAGGCCGCGGTGCCAGCTGAGCCGCCACTGCCGCACCGGTCCCGGACCGGGGATGGCGGCCGCCGCCTCGACCTGCTCCCCGGCCGCCGCCTGGGCCTCGTCGCCCTCCTGGCCGAGCAGCAGCCGGGCGTTGTGCAGGCAGATCTCGACCGACCGCTCGCCCTCGGCCGGCTGGGCGAGCGGCTGGCCGGGGTCGTAGCTGCTGACCCCGAAGCGGGCGGCCTGCGGGTCGCCCGGGTAGGGCCTGGGGACCGGCAGCCGGCGGGCGATCTCGGTGGGTGTCGGGGTGCCCGGGTCGAGGGCGGGCGCGGGCGGTGTCGCGCGGCGGCCGGGCAGCGGGCGGCTCAGCCAGTGGGCGTAGTCCGGCACCGAACCCAGGCGGGCGCCGAGCAGTTCGGTGGAGGGCGTGAAGCAGGCGGAGGGCTCGGGCTGGTCGCGCTTGCCGCGCAGGGCCCGGATCTCGCGCAGCACCCCGCGCAGCTGCCCGGCCATGTCCTCGGCGGTGCCGAACCGCTCCTCGGGGTCCTCGGCGGTGGCGCGTGCCACGGCGAGCCGGAAGGAGCTGATGCCGAGGCCCGGGACGTCGTCGCCGACCGCCCAGCGGGCCAGTTCGCCGAGGGTGACGCCGACCGTGTGCACGTCGTGGGCGACGGTGAGGGGCCGCTCGCCGTCGGTCTCGGGGGCGGCGTAGTACGGGGTGATCACGGGCGGCGGGTCGGTGCTGCCGGCCTTGCGGACGCCGCCGAGGTCGATGACCTTGATGCCGTCGAGGTGGTGGATGACGTTGGACGGCTTCATGTCCCCGTACAGGAAACCCATGCCGTGCAGATGGGCCAGGGCCTCCAGGATCTGGCAGCCGTAGGCGACGACGTGTTCGATGTCGAGCACGAAGGCGCCCCGCCGGACCGACTCGACGAGGGCGGACAGGGTCCGGTCGCCGACGTCCTCCATCACGATGTAGCCGCCGGAGACGGTGCCGTCGGCGTTGGTGGTGGAGACGAAGTCCCGGATCTGGACGATGCGTTCGTGCCGGATGGCGACCAGGCTGCGGCGTTCCTCACCGGCCTGGGCGGCGCCGCGTTCGGCGTAGCGGTTGAGGAGGCCCTTGACCGCGACGAAGTCCTCCAGGTGGGTGTCCTCGGCCAGGTAGACCCAGCCCTGGCCGCCGTGGGCGATGGGGCCGCGGATGCGGTACTGGTCCTGGAGCGGCGGCCCGTCCTTCGTCAGCTCGGGGCGGTAGGAGTAGGGCGCCCCGCAGACCGGGCAGTACCCCTCGTCGGGGGGCGGGGCGGCGGTGTGCGGCGGGACGAACGCGGTGCCGCACGCCTTGGCCGAGCAGGTCATCACGATGCGCACGGGCTGCTCGGCGGCGGCCAGCCGTTCGGCGGGGGTGCCCGGGTCCAGGAGCGGGAGTCCGAGGAGGCCTGCGGGGCCGTGGTCCTCGGGGGCGGCGGGGAGCGGCGGGAGGCCGGGGGCGGTCTCGTCGCGGCCGCAGGTGTCGCAGTAGCCGGTGGGCCGGACGGCGCCCTCGCAGGGGCCGCCGGTGAAGCGGCGATGGGGGCACGGGATTCTCACGGGCGCCCCGCCGGACCGGTACGCGGGCCGGGGAGGCCGGGCCGCGTGCCGAGGTCGCCGCGCCGCTCGGGGAGGCCGGGTCCCCGGTGCGGGTCGAGGTCGGTGCGTAAGGCCCGTAACAGCTGTCTGAGGGCGGTCAGCCGGTGGTGCGGGTCCGGCAGGGCGCGCAGGGCGGCGAGCTCCCGGCGGCGGACGGCCGGGGCGACGGCGGGGCCGGGGACGACGGACGCCGAGTCGATCAGGCCGGCCAGCCCGGCCCGGTCGCGCTCCGTGTGCTCCGCCCGGCGCACCAGTTCCTCGGCGTGCTCGTCCAGGGCGGGGACGAGCAGGTCGCGCTCGACGGCGTCGAGTCCCGGTCCCGCCGTGCCGCGTACGACGACCAGCAGCCGGAAGCCGAGCGTGCGGACCCGGGCGAGGACGCGCACCAGGCCCACCGGGTCCGGGTCCTCGTCCAGGCCGATCACCGCGAGCACCGGGCCCGCCGCCGCGGGCCGGCCGGCGAGGGAGCGTTCGGGTTCGTCGCCGCCCTCCAGGAGCCAGTCGCGGTAGCGGTTGCGCTGGTACAGCGGGGGCCGCAGCTGGGCGACCAGGGTCTCCACCAGTTCGCCGGGCCGGCCGCGCCCGGCGTGGTGGACGAGGTGGGCGCGGTGCAGCTGGTGGCGCAGGGTGCGGTCGCGCCCGCCGTCCGCCGGGACGACGCTGAAGCGCACGGCGGGCTGCCCGTCCCCCGCGAACCAGCGCCGCAGCCGCTCGGCGAACGCGTGGTCCCAGCCGTCCGGTCCGCTCAACTCGGCTACGAGCGGGACGAGTTGAGCGATGCGGTCGACGGGGATCATGTACGAGAAGGCGAGGTCGTTCTCGGTGGGCAGCTCCCTTTCCAGGTCACCGCGCCAGCTGACGACCAGGCCGACGACGCTCTCGGGGCGCGCGCCCTCGCGTCCGGTGTGCACGGCGGCGCCGCTGAAGCCGGGGCGCACCACCTCGGCGTTGGTCCGGGCGTCGAGCTGCACCCAGTCGCCGTGGAGTCCGCCGATCCGGCCGGAGAGCCACATGCCGTCGGCGTCGAAGGGCGCCGCGTAGCCGCCGAGCCAGACCTCGCCGCCGCGGTCGAGCCGCCGGGACAGCGGCGCGGGTTCGGCCTGGGGGCGGGGGCTGTCCAGGGCGAGGACGGCGATGTCCTCGCGGCCGTCGAGCCAGCCGTCCGGGGCGACCCGGGCGGCGACGGGCGGGATGCCGGGGTTCTCGGCGAACTCGACCCACATCGGGGTGTACCGTTCCCCGACGACGTGGGCACAGGTCAGCACCCGGTCCTGGGCGATCAGCACCCCGGCCCCGGACACGTCCTCCTTCGGGCCGCCCCGACGCAACCGCAGCCGCCAGTCCGCTCTCAACTCCCCCATGGTTCCCGAGCGTACGCGCGCACGGGCCCCGCTTCCCAGAGTGCGGACACAAAGGGAGCGGGGCCCCGGGGACGCTCAGCCGCCGCAGTGGAAGCGGGCGCTGCCCCAGTCGGCGTGGTCGTTGCCGTTGCCGTCGCCGCCGTCTCCGGCGATCAGCTCGACGTACTTGGCGCCGGTGACGTCGGCCGTGAGCGACCAGGCGGTGTCGGACGCCCGGAGGACCGGCGACTTCACCTTCTCGGTGCCGTCCGCCTTCACGGAGAACTGCACGCTGCCGGCCGTCTTCTGGACGTCGTCCACGCCGACCTCGGCGGTGAAGGAGGTGCACTGTCCGCCGAGGTAGTAGCGGATGGAGGCCGGGGCGTGGCTGCCGAGGCCCTTCTCGTAGACCGTGCCGCCGATGGTGAGGGCGCTGCCGTCGCCGGTGCCGGTCTCGCCGTTGGACAGGTCGCGCTCGACCGGTCCCCAGCCGTTGGTGGTGGCCGTCCAGTCGAGGTCGCTGGCCCAGCTGTCCTGGGTGGGCGGCGGCGGCAGGGTGCGTACGGAGGTCTGCGCGCCGAGCTTCCGCTGCCCGTCGCCGGTCGTGTACGTGGCCTCGGAGGTGAGGGCGTACGTGCGGTACTCGGCGTCCACCGGCGGGGTGACCTGCCAGCTCGCGGTGGCCTTGGCGCCGGGCGCGACCGAGTCGAAGGTGACGGCCCCGGCGGGTTCGGCCTTCCAGCCCTCGGGGAGGGCCAGGTTCACCGTGACGCCGGTGGCGGCGGTGGACTCGTAGTTGGTGAAGCTCGCCTTCACGGTGTTGGCGGTGCCGGGCTCCAGGGTCTCGGCGGCCGGGGCGACCGTGAGCGTGCCGCAGGCGGCCCGTTCACCGGCGGGGGCCTCGCCCAGGTCGGTCACGGTGAAGCCGTCGAGCACGAAGTCGGCGCCCTCCGGGGCGTCGCCGCGCTTGCGCAGCCCGGTCCAGGTGTCGCCGCAGCCCGCCGTGACGGTCTCGGTGAAGTGGCCGGTGGTGTGCTGGGCGCCGATGGCGGTGGTCCGGGTCTCGACCGAGGCGGGCTTGCCGTTGGCGGTGATCCGGTCGTAGCCGTCGACCCACTCGTAGGCCCCGGCGTGGCTGGACTGGTAGTCGTACGCGACCTTGTAGCGGTGGCCGTCCGTCATCGGCACGGTCCAGGGGGCCGTGCGGTAGACGAGGCCGGTGTTCTCCTCGTGGGCCTTGAGGGACTCCTTGCCGCCGATCACGTCGTCGACGAGCTTCCCGTTCCAGCCGGCCTGGGTGTACGGGGCGTGCAGCTGGGAGATGACGGTGCGGGGGTCGGTGGAGCCGCCGGCGTCGCCCTTCAGGAAGGGGCCCCAGCCCTGGTCGACGTCCTCGAAGTCCTCGTGGACGACGGTGCCCTTCTTCGTGGCGGGGGCGTTGGCGACGAGGCGGACGTCGTCCGCGCGGACGGTGGCCGTGCTGCCGTCCGCCGCCTCGATGCGCAGGGTGGTGCGGCCGTTGGCCGGGGCCGTGAAGTTGACCTTGGCGCGCTGGAAGTAGGTGCCGTGCCAGTCGGACGCCGCGACGTAGTCCTTGGCGGTGGAGCGGTCCACGGCGACGGACTTCCCGCCCGCCGAGAGCGTGGTGTGCCGGGTCTTTCCGGGCTCGACCTCGATGAGCGCGGAGGCGGTGTAGCGGGCGCCGGGCTTCAGGCCGCCGATGCGCTGGGAGAGCGCGGCGGTGCCGCTGCCGGAGAGCTTCGCGCTGTTGCGGCCCTGGGCGTCGGTGTCGCGGACGGCGGTGCCGGTCCTCGTCCAGTCGCCGAGGCGGCCGTCGTTGAAGCCGGGGTCGGCGACGAGGGTGTCCTCGCCCCACTTCGGGTCGGCGGCCTTCGGAGCCCGGTCCGGGTAGAGGACGTACGGCTGTCCGGCCTCGGCCGTCAGCGTGATCCGGCCGTCCACGGGCCGGACCGTGCCGGTCTTCACGCGGCCGTTGTCGGTGAGCCGGTAGACCGTGTACGTGCCCTTCGAGGGCACCGCCCAACTGCTCGTACCGCCCTTCCGGCTGTAGTGGTACAGCTTCTTGCCGCCGTCCCACGGGAGCAGGTAGTCGGTGCCGCTGAGGACCTTGCGGCCGTGGTCGTAGAACGTCCGTTTGCCGTCCTCGACCGCGCCGGTGATCCCGCCGGTGAAGGTGATGTCGTTGCCGTCCCAGCGGGTGATTTTCTGCTGCTGGAGGTACTTGGCGGGCAGGTCGCGCTGCCAGATGTTGGCGTAGAAGCTGTTCCAGTCGGTCTCGCCGGTCCAGCCCTCGAACTCGTCGATGGCGCTCTGGCCGAGGACCGGGTCGTTGTTCCAGACGTCCTTCTCGCTGTTGCGGATGAACCGGACGATCTTCGAGTTGAGGCCCTTGTTGGTGGCGCCGCCGTAGTCGAGGTCATTGGCCCAGTGCGACCAGAGCGAGGCCCGCTCGAACTTGTCGGCCCACTCGCTGGAGACGTTCCAGCCCTGCTTCTGGAGGGCCTGGACGGTCTTGTCGGCGATCCAGCCGTGTGTGTAGTACACGTCGATGTAGAGCATCGACAGGTTGGAGCCGGTCTCGTCGCGCAGCTGCTGGAAGCGCTTGGCGAGGTCGCCGCTGTTGATGTCGCGGCGCTGGTCGATGTAGTAGCTCTGGCCCAGCCAGTTCCAGCCGGGCTTGGTCTTGTCGACGAGCTGCTCGTCGAACGCCTTCGCCTCCGGGTACGCCTCCGTGGCGTTGACGTGGACGCCGAAGGTGGCGCCCCACTTCTTGCCGTCCTTCAGCAGGGCGTTCAGGTCCTTGAGCCCGCCGGCGCGCTTGTTGTAGTCGCCGCCGTAGTCGGGGTGGGCGGAGTCGTGGCCCTCGGATGCGTACCCCTTGAGGAGCGCGAGCTGGCCGAGGCCGTCCGTGGACAGCGAGATCCGCTTGACGTCGTCCAGGGTGCGCAGGAAGGGGTGCGTGGCCTGACTGGCGAAGTTGAACGGGATATGGGTGATGACCCGGTCCGCGGTGTCCTCGCTGCCCGGCGCGACCACGCCGATCGAGCGGAACGCGACGGCGCCGTCCTGCCAGTCGACGGTCCGGTCGCCGTTGGCGTCGGGCGTGACGACGACCTTGGCCCAGGGCAGGCCGTCGCCGCTCTCCGGCTTCGGCGCGCCCTCGCCCCGGTAGGTCCACTGGCCGGACCAGACGGCGACCCGGGTGGAGCCGTCGTCCTCCTTGCGGGCCTGGTGCCAGAAGCGGGCGTCGTCGCCGCCGGTGGCGCCGGAGGGCTTGTCGTACGAGGAGTTGGACTCGACGGCCGCCGCGAGGGAGCCGGTGTTGACGATCGCGTAGGTGGCGCCGGAGGGCGCGGACTCGGCGGGGGTGGCGTCGGTGACCCGCGCGAAGACGTCGGCGGTCTTCGTGGAGTCGGTGTCCAGCTTGGTGAAGGCGGTCGCGGCGCCGGCGTCGGTGCTCGCCACGGAGACCAGGTCGTGGCCGGGTATGTCGATCGTGCCCACGCGGAACGCGGCGGTGTCGCGGACGGCGGTGACCTTGAAGGTGGTGGCGCGCCCGGACACCGAGAGCGTGGCGTCGATCTCGACGCCGGGCAGGTCCGTGAAGGCCAGCGTGTAGCGGGCGGACGAGCGGGTGACCTTCGGGGCGGCCTTGAGCTTCACCGGGTGCGCGGTGCCGTTCAGGGTGACGGCGGTGACCGGCCGGGTGGAGCCGGTCAGCTGCTTGCCGGAGGCGCGGTCGGTGTACGTGAGGACGCGCGGGAAGTCGGCGGCGACGGCGACCGCGAGCTGCGCGGAGGAGAGGACCGGGCTGCCCGCCGGTACGGAGGCAGCGGGCGAGGGGGCGGCGGCGACGGCGGGGAGGGCGGCTCCCACCAGGGCCAGGACGGCTGCTGAGGCGGCGGCTGCGACGCCCACCGGGATACGGCTTGGTGACATGTGCACTGCGTAGTCGTCGGCTCCGCGCACCGTCAACGACGGACGGCCCCGAGGGCTTCTCCAGTCCAACAACCGCCCTCCGTAAGTCCAAGCGGGGCGGAGCCGGGACAACCCGGACGCCGTGTTCAGTTCCTGATCACGCGTTGCGCGAACGACGGACAGCGACCCGGCAAGTGCCGCCCACCAGCATCGAGTTGTGAAGAGTTCTTCTTTTTGAGAGCGCTCTCAGTCACAAGTCTTGACGCCCGTGCCGCGCGTCGCGAAAGTGGTGCGCACCGCGGACGCCCCCGCTCCACCTCCCCCCGCACGGTCCACCCGTCCGCGCCCCCCACGTACCCCCGGAGTCGCCTCATGATTTCGCGCCGGAAGTTCCTGACGGGCACAGCCGCCGCCACCGGCACCGCACTGACCTACCCCCTCTGGGGCAGTGCGTTGAGCCCGAGCGCCTCGGCGTCCGCCGCCACCTGTGAACTGGCCCTGGTCAACAAGTCGCTGCCCGGCCGTGTCAACGCCTATGTCACCGGCCACGAGCAGGGCACCGACCGCTGGGTCCTGCTGCGCGCCGACGGCAGCGTCTACCACCCCGACTCCCCCTCGGCCCCGCAGACCCCGCTGCCGGTCGACTGCGCCATCCCGCTGAACGGCGCGGGCGGCGCGCCCGTCGTGCTGACGCTTCCTCAGATGTACGGCGCCCGGGTCTACTTCGTCCGGGACGACACCCTGACCTTCTACCTCAACCCGGGCCCCGCCCTGGTCGAGCCGGCGTTCGCCACGTCCACGGACCCGAACTACGGGCGCACCTGGTCGTTCTGCGAGTTCACGTTCAACCCGCAGCAGCTGTACGCCAACATCAGCTACGTCGACCTGGTGACGGCGCTGCCGATCGGACTGACCCTGGAGGGCGACTCCACGCACGCCGTCGCCCCGCTCCCCGACGGCGCCGTGCAGCGGATCGCCGACGGCCTCATCGCCCAGGCGGCCGCCGACGGCCAGCCCTGGGACCAGTTGGTGACCCGCGGCGCGGACGGCAGCGTGCTGCGGGTCATCTCCCCGCAGAACCTGATGGCGCCCTACTTCGACCGCCCGGACCAGATGCCGTTCCGCGACCTGTTCACGGCGCAGATCGACGAGGTCTGGGAGAAGTACCGCTCGACGGACCTGCGGATCGACCTCCAGGGCGGGCGCGGCGTGCGCACCGGCCGGGTCAGCGGCGACACCCTGACCTTCGACGGCGGGCACACCTTCGGCAAGCCGGTGTCGAAGGACATCTTCACCTGCAACCACGGGCCGTTCACCAACAACCCGGCGGACAACGACGACAAGAAGGCCCTGCTGGCGCGGCTGGCGGCGGGCTTCAACCGCTCGATCATGCTCAGCCACCCGGACCAGCCGAACGGCACCTCGGTGTCCGACTACTACCAGGGCGCGGTGACCAACCACTGGTCCCGGATCGTCCACGCCAACAGCCCCATCGGCTACGCCTTCCCGTACGACGACGTGCGTCCGGACGGCCAGCCGGACGTCTCGGGCGCCGCGAACGACGGCAACCCGAGGCGGTTCACGGTGAGCGTCGGTTCCTGAGCCCACCCCCCACAGAACCGGGAGGACCCCCGTCCGGGCGGGACGGGGGTCCTCTCTTCATGCCGTGTACGAGGTCGGGCCCCGCGGGGTCAGGCCGGTGAGCCCACCGCGAGCTCCCGCAGCGCGCGGGCGGCGGCGCCGACCGGTACCGCGTCGGAGCCCAGGCCGGACCTGACCAGCCGTACGGGGTGCCCGCTGACCGGCGGTTCGGCGGCCAGCGCGGCGAGGACGACCGGGCTCAGCAGCGGCCAGGCACGGCTGACCCCGCCGCCCACCACCACGGTCGTGATGTCGACGACGCCCGCCGTCATCACGATGGCCCGCGCGATCCCCTCCCCGGCGGCCCGGAACACCGCGCGGGCGTCCTCGTCACCGCCGCCCGCCGCGTCCGCGACCTCCCGGGCGGTCAGCCGCCGGCCGGTGCGCTCGGCGTAGCGGGCGCCGATGGAGCGGCCGGAGGCCAGGGTCTCCAGATGGCCCCGCCCGCCGCAGGAGCAGAGCAGGTCCCCGAAGCCGGGGATGTGCCCGATTTCGCCGGCCGCGCCGTGCGGGCCGGTGAACAGCGCGCCGTCGCTCCACAGCGCGCCGCCGACGCCGGTGCCCAGGGTGATCCCGAGGACGTCCTGCTCGTCGCGGACCGCGCCGCCCGAGGTCTCCCCGTACAGGAAGGCGTTGACGTCGTTGTCCAGGAAGGCCGGGACTCCGAGCGCCGCCTCCAGGGCGTCCGTCACCCCGAAACCGGCCCAGCCGGTGAAGGAGTCGCTGGCCACCAGGATGCGTCCGGTGACGGAGTCCACGACGCCCGCGGCCCCGGCCCCGCAGCCGGTGAGCCGGCCTGGGGTGCGCTCCAGGAGCGGGGCCAGGGCGCCCAGGGCCGCGTCGGTCATGGCCCGGCCGCCCCGGTCCGCCGGGGTCGCGGTCTCGGCCCGGTCCAGGACGGTCAGGTCGTCGTCGCAGAGGACCACCTGCGTGGTGGTGCCGCCGATGTCCACGCCCGCGAAGAGCCTGCGGTCGTACGTGTTCATGCCTGGACCTCCGTCCGGCCGGCCGCGAGGGCGGCCAGGCGCTCGGCCCTGCGGCCGCGCTGGACCACCGGGTCCGGCACCGGTACGGCGGCCAGCAGGCCGCGGGTGTAGTCGGTCTCCGGGTGCAGCAGGGTCTCCCCGGTGGGGCCCTGCTCCTGAATGCGTCCGCCCCTCAGCACCACGACGCGCTGCGCGAAGTGCTGGACGACGGCCAGGTCGTGGGAGACGAAGAGGCAGGCGAAGCCCAGCTCGTCCTGGAGCTCGGAGATCACTTCGAGCACGGCCTGCTGCACGCTGACGTCCAGCGCGCTGGTGGGTTCGTCGGCGACCAGCAGCCGGGGTTCCAGGACCAGCGCACGGGCCAGGCTGACCCGCTGGCGCTGCCCGCCGGACAGCTCCCGGGGAGCCCGGTCGGCGAGTTCGCGCGGCAGCCGGACGCGGTCGAGGATGGCGGCCACCTTGCTCCGGCGGTCCTTGGCGGTCAGCCCCTTGAGGTGGACCCTGAGCGGTTCGGCCACGCACTCGCCGACCGTCATCCGGGCGTCCAGCGAGGCGACCGGGTCCTGCAGGACCACGCCGATCCCGGCCCGCAGGGCCCGGCGGGCCCGGGACCTGGCGCGTCCCAGGTCGGTGCCGAACAGGGAAACCGTGCCGGAGGTCGGCGCGATCAGGCCGAGCGCGACCCTGGAGGCGGTGGACTTGCCGGAGCCCGACTCGCCCACCAGGCCCAGGGTCTGGCCGGGGTGCACGGCGAGGGAGACGCCGTCCAGGGCCCGTACGGCGTTCTTGCCGCGGCCGAAGACCACGGAGACGTCGCGAAGTTCGGCGACCGGCTCGGTGTCCGGGGCCTCGGTGGCGGCGGCCGGGGCGGCCTTGTCCGTCTCGGCGACCGAGAGCCGGGGCACGGCTCCCAGCAGTCGGCGGGTGTAGTCGTGGGCCGGGCGCAGGAGCACGTCCTCGACCGGTCCGGTCTCCACGATCTCCCCGCGGTACATCACGGCGACCCGGTCGGCGAAGTCGGCGACGACGCCCATGTTGTGGGTGACCAGCAGGACGCCCGTGCCGGTCTCGGCTGCGAGCCGGCGCAGCAGGTCGAGGATCTCGGCCTGGACCGTGACGTCCAGCGCGGTGGTCGGCTCGTCGGCGATCAGCAGGGCGGGGTCGTTGGCGATGGCCATGGCGATGACGACGCGCTGGCGCTGTCCGCCCGAGAGCTGGAAGGGGTAGGCCGTGGCCCGCTTCTCCGGCTCGGGGATGCCGACCTTGCGCAGGAGGGCGACGGCCTCGGCAGCGGCCTCCTTGGCGGACATCTCGCGGTGGTTGCGGATCACCTCGGCGATCTGCCTGCCGACCCGGGTCAGCGGGTCCAGGGCGGTGGCCGGCTCCTGGAAGACCATGGAGGCGGTCCGGCCGCGCAGCGCGGCGAGGTCGCTCTCCCGGGCGCCGACGACCTGCGTGCCGGCGATGACGGCGCTGCCGGTGGTCCGGGCGTTGCCGCTGAGCAGGCCCATCGCGGCGAACGCGATGGTGGACTTGCCGGAGCCCGACTCTCCGACGAGGGCGAGCGTCTCGCCGGGTGCGACGTGGAGGGAGACGCCCCGGACGGCGGGTACCTCTCCGCTCTCGGTGGTGAAGACGACGCCGAGGCCGTCGAGTTCGAGGATCGGCCCGGCCTGCGGTGCGGCGGGGCGCTGGGTGGCGGTCATCCGCGTCCCCTCACGTCGAATGCGTCGCGGAGCCCGTCCCCGATCGCGTTGAACGCCCACACCACCAGGATGATGGCCAGGCCGGGCGGAATGATGAGCCACCAGTAGCCGGAGTACGCGGCGGTGAGACCGGCCGACAGCATGCCGCCCCAGTCGGTGGACGGCGGCTGGACGCCCAGGCCCAGGTAGGAGACGTACGCGACGAGCAGGATGGCGTCGGCGATCTGGAAGGTGGCGGCGACGATGATGGTCGACACCGAGTTCGGCAGGATGTGCCGGATGATCGCGCGGCCGTGCGTACCGCCGATGGCCCGGAGTGTCAGCACGTAGTCGCGGTTCTTCAGGCTCAGCGTCTCCGCCCTGACCAGCCGGGACGGCACGAGCCAGGAGACGAAGCCCAGGATGACGATCAGCCCGGTCAGGTCCGGAGTGGTGATGGCCGAGACGACCAGCAGGATGAAGAGGGCGGGGATGGCGATGCCCGCGTCGACGACGCGCATCATGACCGCGTCGATCCAGCCGCCCGCGTAACCGGCGACGGCGCCCCACAGGGTGCCGATGACGGTGGCGAGCACGCCCGCGGCAAGGCCGACGATCAGTGAGACCTTGCCGCCGTACATGAGTCGGCCCAGTACGTCGTGGCCGACCGCGTCGGTGCCCAGCCAGTGCGAGCCGCTGGGGGCGAGGTTGACCTGGTCGAGCAGCGTGTGGGTCTGGTCGGTGGAGTACACCAGCGGGCCCACGAAGCAGAACAGGAAGAAGAAGGCGACGACGCCGAGCCCGACGACCGCGAGCCGGTTGCGGCGGAAGCGCCGGACCGCGAGGCGGGTACCGGACGCCGTGACGGGGGCGGTGACCTTGCCGGGCACCTGGCCCGGCTGGATGACGGCGCTCATGCCCGGCCTGCCTTCACTCGGGGGTCGATGACCCGCTGGACGATGTCGGCGAGGAGCGTTCCGGTCACCGTGGCCATCGCGATGACGAGCACACAGCCCAGGAGCACCGGGTAGTCGGAGGACTGCGCGGCGGTCCAGAAGAGCAGGCCCATACCGGGGTAGTTGAAGAGCTGCTCGACGACCAGGGCACCGCCGAACAGCACGGGCACGTAGTACCCGAGCATGGCGACCACGGGGGTCAGCGAGTTGCGGAACACGTGCCGCCACAGGATGGCGCGGGAGCGGGAGCCGCCGGCCCGCGCGGTCCTGACGTAGTCCTCGGAGAGGTTCTCCAGGGTGGCCGCCCTCATGTAGCGGCTGAACACCGCGATCATCGAGGCGGCGCCCGCGACCACCGGCAGCACGAGCGCCTGCGGTTCGGAGAAGACCTGGGCGAGCGTGTCGCCCTGGGGGGCCTGGGAGGGGAACCACGCCAGCGTCTGGCTGAAGACCAGCACGAGGACCAGCCCGAGGAAGTAGACGGGCGTGGAGTAGGCGATGAAGCTCAGCGTGGTGATGACGTAGTCCGCCGGCTTGTTGCGCCGCATGGCCTGCCACATGCCGAGCGGGATCGCCAGCACCAGGCCGACGACGGCCGACAGGACGGTGAGGAGCAGTGTCTTCGGCAGCCGTTCGGTGATCAGCTGGGACACCGGCTCGTTGAGGGTGTACGAGGTCCCGAGGTCACCGTGGATCAGCTGGTTCAGGTAGTAGAAGTACTGAACCGGCAGGGGCTTGTCGAGGCCCTGTTCGTGGTTGAAGGCCGTGATCTGCTGCGCGGTGGCCTGCGGGCCGAGGATCCCGCGTGCGGGGCCCCCGGGCAGGGCGTGCAGCAGACCGAAGACCACGATCGTCACGATGACGATCACCACGACGGCTTGCAGGACCCGCCTGAGGAGGTACTTGGAAGTGCTCATGTGTTTTCCGGTCGCTTCGGCTCAGTGGTGCGCGTGGTCGGCGACCCGGCTCACTTCTTGGTCCACTTCCACATGGCCGGGTGGAAGTTGGCGAGCGAGTCCTGGGCGAAGCCGCCGAGGCCGCTCTTGACGACGGAGACCTGGTAGTCGGGCTCCGGCAGCCAGATCACCGGGAGATCCTTGGCCAGGGCCTCGCTGTACTTCTGCATGGCGGCGTCGGAGGAGTCGGTGGTGGTCTTCTCGACCAGCTTGTCCACGTCGGAGTTGGAGTAGCTGCCGAAGTTGGAGCCTCCGCCGGTCGCGAAGAGCGAGTCACCGCTCGGGTAGGCGGGGAAGTACCAGCTGCCGGCGCTGCCGAAGAAGGACAGCTGCCACTTGCAGCCGGAGTCCCCGGCCTCGCACTGGCCGGCCTGCGAGAGGACGGAGTTGACCGGTGCGGTCTTGATGCCGAAGCCGATGCCGGACTTGGCGAAGGAGGACTGGAGCGCGCTCATCAGGTTGTCGGTGACGGTCGAGCCGGACTGCGACAGCACCTGCATCGTGAACTTCGTGCCCTTGTCGACCCCGGCGCCGCACTGGTCGTCGCCGCTGCCGGCGTCGGTGCAGACCATGGTGCCGTTCTGCTCGGTCCAGCCGTGGTCGGTGAGCAGCTTCCGCGCCTTGGCGGTGGAGAAGGGGTACGGGTTGTTCTTCTGCGCCTCGGAGACGAAGGAGGAGGTCTGGCCCTGCGGGACGGGCCCGTAGGTGGAGACGGCGGTGCCGTTGAAGATGACCTTGGACAGGGTCGCCTGGTCCACCGACATCTGGATCGCCTGGCGGGCGTAGAGCTGCTTGAAGACGGGGCCCATGGTGGGGTTGTTGAAGTTGTACGGCATGTAGGTGATCGCCCAGCCGGCCCACGGCTTGAGGGTGTAGCCCTTGGCGGTGAAGGACGCTTCCTGGCTGAGGTTGGTGGCGTTGATGTAGCCGTAGTCGACCGTGCCGGCCCGCAGCGCGTTCTCCTCGGCGTCCGTGGTGGTGAACGGGAGCAGGTTCACGGTCTTGATGTTGGCCTTGCCGCCGCCGTCGTACTTGGCGTTGGCCAGCAGCTGCACCTTGCCCGCCGTGGAGAAGGACTTGATGGTGTACGGGCCGCTGACCGTCTTCCAGAGCGGGTCGGTGGCGTAACCGGAGATCTTCTTGGCGGCCGTGTTGAGGTACGTCCACACCTTCCTGGCGCCCGCCGGGGTGAGGTCGAGGTCCGACACCTTGCCGGCGTCGCTGGTCTTGTCCCAGACGTGCTGCGGCATCGGGCGGATCATGCTCAGCTCGTTGGCGAGCATCCACTGCGTGTTGTAGGCCTTGTCGAAGGTGATCGTGAAGTGCGTGTCGTCCACGATCTTCAGCGCGGTCCAGTTGTCCGGCGCCTTGCCCGGGCTGTAGCTGGCCCAGTCCTTCTTGTTGGCCTTGACCAGGTTGAACCAGAACTGCACGTCGCGCGAGGTGATCTTCTCGCCGTCGCTCCAGTGCCGGTCGCCGAGCGTGATCGTGACGCTCTTGCTGTCCTCGGCGAAGTCGGCGGCGGTCGCGAGCGAGTTGTCCTTGTTCCAGCCCACCTTGCCGGTGGAGCCGTCGTACGCGATCAGCGGCTCCCAGAGGGACTGGGATATCGAGGAGTTGTTGGTGTTCAGGTGGGCGGCGGTGCCGACCGGGAGGATCCAGTTCGGGGTGAAGTTCGCCGGCAGCGCGTAGTTGATGCTGTCCGACGAGGCGGAGCCGGAGGAGGTCGCGCCCCCGCCGGAACAGCCGGACAGCAGTACGGCCGCGGTGGTGGCGGCGCCTGCGGCGAGGGCCCAACGGCGGCTGTCCACCGTGCGGGTAAGGATCATGACACTCCTCGGTTCGATAGGGCCCGCAGCCGCTCGGGAAGGTCGGCGCTGCGTTCACGACAGCTAACGCCGCAGCCATCGAAGAAACAAACAAGAATTAGTAACAAGTAAGTTACTGCACATTCGACGAAAGTCCCCTTGCCCTATTTCACCCAACCTCTTGGGGCGTTTTGTGCCCATTTAGCGGCATTCTCGGGTGACCTACTTCCTTCATCCGACTGTTCCCCTGTGCGAAGTGCGGGCGTATCGTCTGCGCCACCTACCCCGTTGCGGAAGTAACTTTGTACATGACTGGAATAAGTGCGTGGGACCGCAAGGCCACCAAAGGGACCCCGTCCCTCGCCGTGCGTGTTCTGGAACTCATCGCTTCGGGCCAGGCCACGTCACGCGCCGAACTCGCGGAGCGTCTCGGGGCCGCCGCGTCCACCATCTCCCTCGCCGTGGGGCACCTGGTGGACCGCGGTCTGGTCGCCGAGGAAGGCATTCAGGCTTCCACGGGCGGACGCCCCCGCAAGGCACTGAGGGTCGGCAGCCGTGACGATTTCGCCGTCGCCGCCGACCTCGGAGGCCGGCACGCCAGGATCGGCGTGGTCCTTCCGGGCGGCGGCCTGACCGACGTCTCGACGGTCCCGTTCCTGATCTCCGACGGACCGGAGGCGGCCCTGCCCCGGCTGGCCGAGGCCCTGGAGACCCTGGCCGGCCGACGCGAAACCGGCCGCCTGCGCGGGGTCGGGCTCTCACTGCCCGGCCCGGTGGACACCGTGTCGGGGTCGGTCGTCCGGCCCTCGCGGATGCCGGGCTGGAACCGCTTCCCGGTCGCCGACTGGCTCCAGGAGCGCTTCGGCGTCCCGGCAGCCGTGGACAACGACGCCAACTGCATGGCGGTCGGCGAGCACACCGTCCGGCCCGACGCGAACGCCCAGACCATCATGGTCAAGATCGGTTCCGCGATCGGCGCGGGCGTGATCGTCGAGGGGCGCCTGTACCGAGGCGCCCAGGGCGCCGCCGGGGACATCACGCATATCCGGATCGACGCCGGTGCCGGCATCCCCTGCTCCTGCGGGAACACCGGCTGCCTGGAGACCGTGGCGTCGGGTGCCGCGCTGGTACGCATCCTGCGCGAGCGCGGGGCCGACGTGAACAGCACCGAGGATGTGGCCCGGCTCGCCCTGGACGGCGATCCCCTGGCCACCCGCACGGTCCGCAGGGCCGGCGACTACCTGGGCCAGGTGCTCGCCGCCAACGTCAACTTCTTCAACCCGGACGCCGTCTACCTGGGCGGCATCCTCTCCACCCTGGAACAGTTCGTCGCCGCTGTGCGCAGCCGGCTCTACGAGAGCTGCCATCCGCTCGTCACCGAGCACCTCACCATCGAGCGGACCAGGCTCGGCGCCGACGCCGGACTGGTCGGCGCCGGCCAGTTCGCCCTCCAGCACGCCCTGGCCCACGCGCTGCACGAGGTGGGCGGAACCGACCGGCCCGGCACGCTCGCCCCCCGTCACCCCTGACGCCCGACCCCTACGAGGAGCCATGTCGCAATCCCGCACCGCCGCGTCCCGCCCGGTCATCGCCGTCGCAGGGCTCGGTATCGAGTCCTCCACCTTCTCCCCCGCCCGGACCGGGGCCGCCGCGTTCCACCCCTCGCGCGGCGCCGAGGTGCTGGACCGCTACCCCTTCCTGGCCCCCGGTGAGGAGCTGCGCGAGGCGGCCGACTGGCACGGTGCCCTGGTCGGCAAGTCACTGCCGGGCGGCACCGTCACCGCCGCGGCCTGGCAGGAGCTGACCGACGAACTGATCGAACGGCTCGCCGCGCTGCCCCGCCCGGACGGCCTCTGGTACGACATCCACGGCGCGATGACCGTCGAGGGCGTCGACGACGCGGAGGCCGTCCTGCTGGACCGCATCCGCGCCACCGTCGGCCCGGACGTGATCATCTCCACCTCGATGGACCTGCACGGCAACGTCTCCCGCGCACTCGTCCACGGCAGCGACCTGATCACCTGTTACCGGCTGGCCCCGCACGAGGACCACATGGAGACCAAGGAGAGGGCCGCCCGCAACCTGGTCGACCTGCTGGTCTCCGGCGCGCCCCGCCCGGTCAAGGCGTGGGTGCCGGTCCCCGTGCTGCTGGCCGGCGAGCAGACCTCCACCAGGATCGAACCGGCGAAGAGCGTGTACGCGGCGGTGGCCGACGTCGAGGCCGTGGACGGCGTGACCGACGCCGCCATCTGGGTCGGCTACGCCTGGGCCGACGAGCCCCGCAACCGCGCCGCCGTGGTGGTCACCGGCACCGACCGGGACGCCGTGGCGGCCGGGGCCGAGCGCCTGGCCGAGGGCTTCTGGAACGCCCGCGACGACTTCGAGTTCGTCGCCCCGACCGGCACCTTCGACGGCATCCTGGACGAGGCCCTGGGCTCCGGCCGGCGCCCCTACTTCATCAGCGACACCGGGGACAACCCGACCGCGGGCGGCTCCGGCGACATGACCTGGGGCCTGACCCGGCTGCTGGCCCGCCCGGAGTTCCGGAAGGACGACGGCCCGACCGTCATCTACGCCTCGGTGCCGGGACCGGCGGCCGTCGCGACGGCCGCCGCCGCCGGTGTGGGCTCCACCGTCACGGTCACCGCCGGGGCCGAGGTGGATGACCGGCATGCCGGCCCGGTCACCCTGACCGGCACGGTGCACTCGGTCCGGCACGGCGACCGCGACGCGCGGACCGAGGTCGTGATCCGGGTGGGCAGCGTGTACGCGATCCTCACGGAGCTGCGCAAGCCGTACCACCACGAGCACGACTTCACCGAGCTCGGCCTCGACCCGCGCGGCGCCGACATCGTGATCGTGAAGATCGGCTACCTGGAGCCCGAGCTCTTCGACATGTCGGTGGGCTGGAAGATGGCGCTCACTCCCGGCGGTGTGGACCAGGACCTGGTGCGCCTGGGCCACCACCGCATCCGCCGCCCGATGTTCCCCTTCGACCGCGAGATGGCCGACCCGGACCTGTCGGCCCGCATCATCCCCGCCTCCGACCAGCCGCTGACCGGGGACGACGAATGAGCCCCCGTCCCGCGCTGGAGATCGCCGTCACCTCACCGGCCGGCGCCCGCGCCGCCCGCGAGAACGGCGCCGACCGGGTCGAGCTGTGCACCGCGCTGGAGCTGGGCGGTCTGACCCCGTCGGCCGCCCTGGTCGAGGCGGTCGCCGCGGAGGGGCTGCCGGTGCAGGTGCTGGTGCGGTGCCGGCCCGGCGACTTCGTCCACGACGCGGAGGAGATCGCCCTCATGGCCGCCGAGGTCCGGTCGGTCATCGCTTCCGGCGCCTCCGGGGTGGTCATCGGCGCGCTCACCGCCGACGGCGCCCTGGACACCGAAGCGGTCGCCCGGCTCGCCGACGCGGCCCGCGCCTCGGGCCGCCCGGTGGAGGTGACCCTGCACCGGGCCGTCGACCAGTCCGCGGACCCGGTGGCCACCGCCGCGCTGCTGCCCTCCCTCGGCCTGACCCGGGTCCTCACGTCGGGCGGCGCCCCCGCTGCGGCCGAGGGGCTGGCGACGATCGCCGCGATGGCCACGGCCGCCCCGGAGGTGGAGGTGATGGCCGGCGGCGGTGTACGCCTCGCCGACATCCCGGCGCTGGCCTCGGCCGGTGTCGCCTCCGTCCACCTCTCCGCCAAGACCCGCGCGCCTCGCCGGGCGGGCAGCGCCTGGGTTCCGCTCGGCGCGGGAGGTACGTCGGCCGAGCAGGACACCCACTTCGTCACCGACCCCGAGGTCGTGGCGCGGGCGCGCCGGGCTCTGGAAGCGGTGGTCTGAAACCCCCGTCCCGCACGGAGAGGCGCCCCGCCCTTTCAAGGGTG
The DNA here is from genome assembly GCA_036226585.1 of Streptomyces sp. NBC_00708. GTDB lineage: Bacteria > Actinomycetota > Actinomycetes > Streptomycetales > Streptomycetaceae > Streptomyces. Next base: position 5,189,440 of record CP108997.1, on the reverse strand, counting down.
GGGCGCCTTCACGGCGTTCAGGCGGCGAGGCCGTTGATGCGGTACTGCATGACCCGGTAGTTCTGGTTGTCGAACCACTGGCTGACGGCGATGTGGAAGTCGGCGAACGTCGATCCCGGGACGATGAAGCCGCCGTACGGGCTGGCGACCGCGTTGCCCACCTCCAGACCGGGCACGGTGGGCACGATCATGGTCTGTTCCGGGGTGGCGAACAGGTTCGACGTGGGCAGCGCGAAGATCTGCGCCCGGATGTCGAGCGGGGCCATGTTGAGCCAGGTGAACGCGTACTTCCCGCCCATGGCCCGGAAGCAGATCTCGCCCCAGCGGCGGGCCGCGGTGACGGTGGTCGGCGGGTTCCCCCAGGCCCAGACGCCGCCCGCGTACCCCCAGGGCTGGTAGGCGGCGGGGTTCCCGAGGGCGTCCTGCCGCACCCGGTGGAGCAGCAGCCCCGAGGTGACGTCCCGGTTGAACGCGGTGGACAGGACGTAGCAGTACCCGTCGTCGGCGACCGCGTACGTCTTCTGCTGGAACTGGCCGCCGTACTGGTCGCCGGGCCACTGGCAGAGGTACTGCCAGGTGTTGCCGTTGTCGTCGGAGCGCCAGAAGTCCGAGTGGTGCGTGCGGTAGATGACCCCGCGCATCAGGTGCATGTACATCGTGGAGCCGACGGTGAACACGTCGGACGGGATGGCCGTGGTGCCGCCCGCGTGGCCCTCGGGGACGAGCCCGACGGCATGGGCGCCGCCGACGCTCCCGTCGATGACGAGGGAGCCGGGGGAGGCGTTGGAGGCCCGCAGTCCCACGGGGGCGCGCCAGTCGGGTCCGCCGACCCCGCCGCCGTCGAAGGTGTCGCCGCAGACGAGGAGCATCGAGCCGTCGGGGCAGCGGGCCGGGATGCCGAGGTCCGTCCAGGGTGCGGCGAAGCGGCCGGTCTCCGCCGGGCCGGTGAGGTTGCGGATCCTGCCGCCGGTGACGAGGGACGCGGCGCTCGCGGCCGGGGCGCCGGTGGCGAGTCCGGCCGCGGCGAGGGCGGCGCCGGCGCCGGTGCGCAGCAGGGCGCGGCGGCTCGGGTTGTTCGCATGCATGGGCAGCTCCTGTGGGGAGGGGCGCGCGAAGGGTGCGGGTGCCCCCGCCCGTGCGGACGGGGGCGCCCGGACGGCGATGGCCGGTCAGCAGCCGCCGCAGTTGTAGTAGGTCACGTCCCAGTGGTTGCCCTCGTCGGCGTAGACGTTGCCGGAGCCGGACTTGTACTGGGGCGCGCCGTCACCGCGCAGGCCGATGTAGGTGAAGGCGCTCTTCACGTAGTTGGTGAGACAGGTGGTCTTGCCGAAGTCGAGCTTGTAGCCGTTCCAGTGCGAGTACGTGCCACTCGCGTGCCCGGTCTCGGTGCCGCCGGTGATGTTCAGGGCGCAGCCGGTGGCGCTCTTGAGGGTCTGGGCGCCCTGGGCGGTCGGCAGGTTGAGCTGGTCGAACGAGGTGCAGGTGGCGACGTTGCGGTTGGAGCAGCCGCCCGAGGACGACCAGGTGATGCCGGACGAGCTGAAGCGCGAGGTCGCCTGGCTGTGGGTGAGCTTGGTGACGGCGTACGCGTCGGTGGTCCCGGTCACGAGACCGAAGCCCGGGGCGAAGAGGACGCCGAGGACGAGGGCGAGGGCGGTCAGGACGGGGCGCAGCGTCATCCGGGAGACGTGGGGCGCGCGGAACTCCATGGGGGGACTCCTCCTGTGCATGACAAAGGGGCAGGAGAGATGGTGCCCCAGTTCTACGCGCGTCGCCAGAGGGCCCGGCGTAACGGCCGCGTGAACAGATGACGGCGACCGCAACAGTCCTCGCCATAGATGTTGAACTTTGAACAAGATGGGTCTACAGTGAATGTCGTTGAAGGTTAAACAACAGGCCGGGTCCACTCGGCCTCGTCCCCGAGGAGGAGCCATGGCTCTGTTCAACCGCAAGAACGACGCCGCCACCGCCGTGACCACGGCCGAGGTCGACCCCGCCCTGGCCGCTCTCACGGGTGACTACACGATCGACCCGGCGCACAGCAGCATCGGCTTCACCGTGCGGCACGCCATGGTCACCAACGTGCGCGGCTCCTTCGCCGACCACGAGGGCTCCCTGAAGCTGGACGGCAGCGACCCGGCCAACTCCTCGGCCTCGATCGACGTGAAGATCGCCAGCGTGGACACCGGTATCAAGGACCGCGACGGCCACCTGGTGAGCGGCGACTTCTTCGACGCCGAGAAGTTCCCCCTGATGACCTTCCGCTCGACCTCGGCCGAGCAGCTCGGCGGTGACAAGTACCGCGTCACCGGCGACCTCACCATCAAGGACGTGACCCGGCCGCTCGCCATCGACCTGGAGTTCAACGGCTCCGCGACCGATGTCTACGGCAACGAGCGCGTCGGCTTCGAGGGCGGCGCCGAGATCCTGCGCTCCGACTGGGGCCTGACCTGGAACGCGGCGCTGGAGACCGGCGGCGTGATGGTCAGCGACAAGGTGAAGCTGAACTTCGACATCTCCGCGATCAAGGCCGCCGCCCCGCAGGCCTGATCCACCCCCGAACGCCCGCCGCCCGCCCCCGTACGAGGGAGCGGGCGGCGGGCGTTCGGTGCGTTCCGGGTCAGCCCATGGACTTCGCGCCGTCCAGCGACTCCCGGATGATGTCCGCGTGGCCGGCGTGCTGCGCGGTCTCCGCGACGATGTGCACCAGCACCCGGCGGGCCGACCACTTCGCGTCCCCGTCGAACCAGGGCGCCTTCGGCAGCGCGTGCGAGACGCCCAGGTCGGGCAGCGAGGCGACCAGCTCGTCGGTCGCCTCCGCCACCTTCTCGTACGCGTCGAGCACACCGGCCAGCGTCTCGCCCGGCAGCATCCGGAAATCGTCGGCCCGCTCGGCGAAGTCCGCCTCGGTCATCGCGGTGAAGTCCGGCATCGCGGAGGCGCCCTCCACGATGAACGCGGCCCAGGTCCGCTCCACCGAGGTGACGTGCTTGATCAGACCGCCGAGACACAGCTCGCTCTTCGTGGTCCGCTGCCCGGCCTCCTCGTCGGTCAGGTCGCGGGTGGTGAACCGCAGGAAGTGCCGCTGCTTGCCCAGCGCCTCCAGCAGGTCGGCGCGCTCGTCGGAGCCGGTGTTCGCGGGGGCCGTCTCGCTGGCGTTCATGGGTTCTGCCTTCCGTCGTTCCTGTTCCGCCGTCAGAAATGACAGTACGAGCCCTTTAGGCCAGCCTCCGTCCTATACGCGCGGTCAACGCCGCCTGATCTTCAGGGCGTTGTCCGTACGGGTGGTGGGATTGCCGTCCGGGTCGTTCTGCACGCGCTCGTGCTCCGCGCTGAGCAGCACCTCCCACTCCCCCTCCGGCAGCTCCAGCGAGGCCAGCACCTCGTCCGGTGTCGGCAGCTCCATGTCCGCGTGGTGGTGGTCCCAGGCCGGGAAGCCCGCGTGGCCCACGATCAGCAGCACCCCGCCCGGGGCGACCGCGCGGGCCGCCCGGCGCAGAATGCGTTCCCGGGGCAGGTCGCCCATGGAGTGCAGGAACTGCGCCGAGACAAGGTCGTACGCCCCTTCGGGGAACGTGACGCCCAGGTCGTGGAACTGCCAGTCCACCCGGTCGGCGACCCCGGCCTCCGCCGCGTGCTCGGCGGCTCGGCCGAGCGCCACGCGCGAGATGTCCGTGGCGGTGACCCGCCAGCCCCGGCCCGCCAGCCACACCGCGTCCGCGCCCTCCCCGCAGCCCAGGTCCAGCGCGCGGCCCGGCTCCAGGTCCTCGACCTCGCGGACGAGCACGGTGTTGGGCTTCCCGCTCCAGATCCGGTCGCTCTCGCGGTAGCGGTCGTCCCACATCTGCGCGTCCGAGGGCGCGTTGCGGGCCTTCACGGCGCGCTCGGTGTCCTCCATGACGAGGTCCCCGTTGATGGCCCCGCCCGCCTTCAGCCCGGCCGCCGCCGCGCCGATCACCTGGTCCATCAGACCGGTGACGTTCCCGGCCACCCACACACCGGGCACCACCGTGGCCCCGTTCGGGTCCGCCTCGATGTACGAGCCGAGGGTGTGCCCGCCCATCTCCAGCGGTACGGGCCGCAGCCCCAGGCTCTCCAGTACGCCGGAGCGCGCCGTGAACCTCGGCTGCACGACCACGGCCGCCCGCTCGACCACCCGGCCGCCCGCGAGGCGTACGCCGGTCAGCCGGTCGCCGCTCACCTCCAGCCCGGCCACCTCGCCGTCCACGACCGCGATGCCACGCGCGGCAAGCTGCTCGTACTCCTCGTCACTGGGCTCCGGCGCCCGGTGCAGGAAGAGCGTGACGTCCTCGCTCCACTGCCGCCACAGCAGCGCCTGGTGCACGGCCATGGGGCTGACCCCGATGACACCGATCGCCGCGTCCCGCACCTCCCAGCCGTGGCAGTACGGGCAGTGCAGCACCTCGCGGCCCCACCGCTCGGCCAGGCCCGGGATCGCCGGCAACTCGTCGACCAGCCCGGTCGTGACCAGCATCCGCCGCGCCGCCACGGCCGTCCCGTCCCCGCGCACGACCCGGAACCCGGCGCCCTCCGGCAGCCGCTCGGCCACGGTGACCTCACCGGTGACGACCTCCACCCCGTACCCGGCCACTTCCTCCCGGCCGGTCGCCAGGAGTTCGCCGGGCGGGGTGCCCTCCCGCCCCAGGTAGTTGTGTACGTGCGCGGCGGGCGCGTTGCGCGGGTTCCCCGCGTCAATCACCAGCACGGACCGCCGCGCCCGCCCCAGGGCCAGCGCCCCACTCAGCCCGGCAGCCCCGCCGCCGACCACCACTACGTCGTACCTCTGCGTCATGTCGCTCATGCGCACACCTCCATCTACGGGAGATGGTGCGCGCCGCCCGGCACCTCGGCAAACATCCTTGCCGGTGCGGCAAAATCGGCCCGGCGGGCCGGAGTGGAGACCGCGATCAGGAAGCCGGCGCCCAGCGGGGCAACTTCGACGCGCCGGGCCTCTCCTTCCGTGCCGTCGGGCGGAGAACCGGCGGATCATCTCGGCCCACCGTCGCAGGCGTGGTCCGCCCCACTGCGCCGGCCCGGCCCACCAACGCGTTCGTCACCCGGCCAATTTCACAATAGCCGGAGGGCCGACTTCACTTGATTTCTCAAGTAGGGGTGACAGGTCGAAAGCGCAACGATTTCATTCAGCCAATCTATGGAAATTTCCGGTGCCACTTGAATGAGGTCGATCGCCGCGTCGACTCTATCTTCAATGCGAGGTGCGTCTTCGACCACTTCACGAAGGTGCCGAATAGTTGATTTATTAACCTTGCCTTCGCGTCCATCCATGAGGGCTAGCATAAACTCATCAGGCGGGCGGTAACCATGGCTACCAATATAGTGATAAATGAGGTCTGGAGCTGCGAAAATGTCTCCATCCCTTGAAAACGCGTGAATTTCCGCACTTCCGAGATGATACTCCACTCCATCGATTTCAGCAGACGCGACCACTCCTCTAATTCGAAAAGTTGCACAGAAATAGCAGGGATATCTCCCCCGCCCCCGACTCCTCGGCATCATCACCTGGAAGGCAAGGACATCCATGACTTCGGGGTCGGTAGAGCCTTTTGCAAAGCTGTGGCAGCGACCTAGCCAGCCAACGTTAAGTTTTGGAATGACGGAGTTGGAGTAAGTGTATACAGATAGGTCTCGGTAGTAGGGCATTTCTACTCCTCAAGCGAAGAAGTATGCTTCCATCGCGTGGTCGTAACTGGAGCACGCCCCTCGCATGTAGTGGCAAGACCATGCGTCAGCATGCCAGGGCGAAGGAATCCGGCGTATCTACGTACCGAGACCCAAGCAAGCTCCCCCTGGGCCATCAGCTCACCGCCCCCGCCAACCTGGGTGGCTTCGGTCGCGCCTACCCTCTTCACATGACTCGGTGACGACACCGAGGACCGTGGCCACCCAGTTGGACGGGCGCGTGCTCGTTCGTGTCCCGTGCGAACTCTCGAAGTGCGGACTGTACCTAATGCGTACCGCCGAGGTTGGGGTAGCGCCACCCCAACCTCGGCGGTACAACCGCCGCCATGTGCAGCGCCCATTATTGGCAGGCTGCCCAGTGGCACATCCCCATGCCAGGTTGCAGCAACTCAGACAGTGGCGTTTGAGAGGTCACAGTAATCGACCTCCGATGAACAACCAGGGGTGGGTTTACGGGAGGATACAATTGCAGATTACGCACTCGAGCGCCGGGGCCATAAATTTTCATGGGAGCAATCGTGTCGCCGACCTCTATACGGAATCCCGTGAAATCGCCGATCGAACGCCCCTTCGGCCCGTACGTTGCAAGCGACGTGCCCTCCGGTACTCTAGTCCAATCATTTCGGAGAGACCAACCACCATGTCCCGCGAAGACCGTCTGGCCGTCTGGACGGCCACTTCTGGCAGTGGACCCAAACGTGGCACCACGGTTATGGACGAGGATCGAGGTGTCCTCTGCCAGCACATAAAACGCGTGCACATCCTGGATGGTTAGGTCGTGTGTACGTTGGTGCTTGGTGTAGTGGCGTACTGCGGTGATTGGGACGTGTGTGCCGGCGCTTGTGCGGAGCCACTGTCCGACTTCGAGATCGCCCGCGGGTACCCACTTCTTGAGTTCTGGCACCCAGAAGGGGTGGGTGTCGGTGGCGACTATGCTGGTACTCGACCTGTCTCACGCCTTGGTCGTGTGGGGCGATTCACCTGAGTGCAGACTGCCGCAGCGGAGCGGAATGACACCCCGCACCCCCCTGACGCACGGGCCCCTGTTTCTCGGCGGCGAACTCGCACCAGACGATCTTGCCCGGGACGCGTTCACCGACGCCCCACTTGGCCGCCAGTGCGGCGACCAGCGTCAGCCCGCGCCCCCGCTCCGCCGTCGGGTCCGGACACGGGGCCGCCTCCGGCACCCCGCCGTCCCCGCTGTCGTGGATCTCGACCCGCAGCCGGCCCTCGGCGCCGTCCCAGTGCAGAAACAGCTTGAAGCCGCGCCCCGGCGGCACCCCGTGCAGGAGCGCGTTGGTCGCGAGTTCGCTCACGCAGAGCAGCACGTCGTCCGTGCACACCTTGTGCTTCTCGCACGCCCAGTCGGCCAGCGCCTGCCGTACGAACGTCCGCACGAGTGGCACGGACCTGCGCTCGCGACGGTAGAACGCTTCGCGGGATTCAAGGAGTTGAGTTGTTTCGTTCACGAGACGAAGGTCACACAACGTCACTACGGTTGTGCAGCGCGTCAGGTCGTACGAAGTCGATGTACGACCTCTGACGGGTCGTCGAGGGTCGACAACGGGGAGAGGCACTGCATGCAGCGAGCGAAGCAGACGAAGAAGAAGCGGATCACGTCGTGGCACCTGATCGGCGCTCAGGTGGCCATGTTCCGTCGAGCGGGCAGCCTGACACAGGCAGCGCTCGCCGATCGATGCCGCGTCAGCGAAGACACGATCGCGTCGATCGAGCAGGGGCGGCGCCCGCTCCAGCTGGACTTCGCCATCCTCCTCGACCGACTTCTGGAAACCAAGGGCGCCTTAGAGGTCGCCGTGGAACGGGTGCCGGAGAAGGAGCGGTTCCCGGCGTTCGTACAGGACTTCGTCGAGTACGAACAGGAAGCGCTGAGCCTGGTCTCGTATCAGAGCCAGGTCATCCCCGGGCTCCTTCAGACGGAGGAGTACGCACGGTTCGTCTTCTCCTGCCTGTACCCGCCCATCGAGGACGACGAGCAGGATGCGTGGGTGAAGGCCCGCCTCGACCGTCAGCGACTCCTGGTGCGCAAGCCGCGTCCGATGCTCCACTTCATCCTGGAGGAGAGCATCCTGCGCAGCGAGATCGGGGACCCATCGATGATGCGGAGGCAGATCGAGCATCTCCGCAAGTGCGCCAATCTCCCCTTCCTGTGCCTCCAGATCATGCCCATGAAGCTGCCCAAGCACGCAGGTCTCGCAGGCCCCATGGTCCTTCTGGAGACCCCGGACCACGATCAACTGGCCTACATCGAGGGGCAGGGAGTCAGCTTCCTGGTCGATGACCCGGACGAAGTCAGCGTCCTCTTGCAGAAATGTGGGATGCTCCGATCGCAGGCGCTCTCACCCGAGGAGAGTGTCCGCCTAATGGACGACCTGCTTGGAGAGACATGACCCGCGCAGCACACGGAACCGGCCTCAACTGGTTCAAGTCCAGCTACAGCGGCAGTGAAGGTGGCAACTGCCTCGAAGTCGCCTACGACTGGCGCAAGTCGAGCTACAGCAGCGACCAGGGCGGCGACTGCGTCGAGGTCGCCGCGCACACCGCCGCCGTGCACATCCGGGACTCCAAGGTGACCGACGGTCCCGTCCTCACCGTCCCGCCCACCGCCTGGAACTCGTTCCTCCGGGCAAACGTCTAGGACCTCGTCGCCGCGAGGTAGACACGGCGGGCCGGGATCTCGTCCTCGTACGCCTCGCGGACCGTGCAGTCGTCGACGCGGAAACCCGCGCCCCGGGCCGCCGTGCGCAGTTCGTACGCCGTGAACTCCGCCCAGTACACGCGGAGTTCGCCGCCCAGGGGGTCGTCGACGACCCCGTCCCCCGTGCCCTCCTTCGCCACGATCAGCAGTTGCCCGCCGGGGCGTACCGCTGCCGCCCAGGCAGCCAGCGTCGCGGGCAGCAGGCGCTTGGGCTGGTCGTGCAGCGAGTAGTACGCGACCAGCCCGTCGAGCGGGCCCGCGCCGATCGCGCCCTGGTCCATGACGGCGAACCGGCAGCCCGGTTGCTCGCGGCGCGCCAGCGCCACGCAGCGGGGCGAGAGGTCGATGCCCAGCACATCGAGGCCGTGGGACGCCAGCAGGGCCGTCACATGGCCGCAGGGCCCGCACCCGGCGTCGTACACCCTGGCCCCCGCACCGACCCGGTCCGCGAAGGCGTGCAGGACCTCCAGGTCGTACGGCTTGCCCTCCAGCTCGTCGCGGAAGAGCCGGAGATAGTGCTCCGCGCGCGCGTCCCACGTACGGACGACGTCGGCGGCGCTGCCGGGGGCGGGAGAGGAGACGGGCGCGTCGGTCACCGCCGCAATCTAGCGAGTACGCCTCCGGCGCGCCCTCACAGTCCGGCCCGCAGGGCGTTCACGCGGGCGGCGGCGGCGTCGAACGCGGCCGGGTCGAGGGAGTCGCCCAGGGCGTCGGCCAGGGCGGTTACCGCCTCGTCGCCCTGGGAGACGCTGCGCGCCGAGCAGAGGATGAGGTCCATGCCCGCCGCGGCGGCCTTCACGGCGCGCTGGGACGTACTGCCGTAGGACGAGAGCGCACCGGCCTCCAGGGCGTCGGTGACCGTGACGCCCTTGAAGCCGAGGCGGTTGCGCAGCTCGCCGACGACGGTCGGGGAGAGACCGGCGGGGCGGGCGGAGTCCAGGGCGGTGTAGACGGCCCAGGAGAGCATGACGAGCTTGACGCCGGCGGCGATCGCGTCCCGGTACGGCGCCTCGTCCACGCTGCGCAGGCTGGAGGCGGAGGTGCTGATCGTGACGGCGCGCAGGTCGGTGTTCTGGCTCGCCGTCGCCGGGCCGAGGCCCGGGAAGTGCTTGGCGGTGGCGGCGACACCCTCGGCCTGCTGGGCGGTGATGAAGGTGGACCCGCAACTGGCCACGGCGGCGGCCGACTTGCTGTACGAGCGCTCGTACTGGTCGGTGAAGTCGCCGTCCTTGCGGTAGACGTCCAGGACCGGGGCGAGGTTGACGTTCATGCCGATGCCCGCGAGGTTCAGGCCCGCGCCGCTGCCGGTGAAGTCGGCCCAGTAGTGCGGATCGGCCGAGGCGCCGACGTCCTTCGCGGACTTCACGGGCTCGCCGGGCAGCCGGCGGATGACGCCGCCCTCCTGGTCGGTCATCAGGAGCAGCGGGGCCTTGACCGGGGACGAGGCGTGGGCCGCCTTCATCGAGTTGATGACGCCCTCGATCTGGCTCAGGTTCTGGATGTTCTCGCCGAAGAAGATGACCCCGGCCGTGTGCCCCTGCTTGATGGCGTCCATCAGGGACGCGGGCGGGGTGAGCCCCGGGTAGGAGTGGATCACGCACTGCCCGGCGCGCTGGAGGGGGGACAGGGCGGAGAAGCGGGGCCGCGTGGCCATCGGCAGCCGGAGGGCCGCCTCCGCGCCGGCCGCCGGGGCCAAGCCGCCGGCCAGGGCCGCGGCTCCGGCGATCAGGGCGCCGCGCCTGCTGAGCGGTGGGGTCATGACGTGCTCCTTCGTGAGCGGTCGTGGGGGACGGGAGCCGGAGCGGCCTTACCCGGCCGCTCCGGCTCGTACACCTATACGTTTACGTTCACGGCGTGTTGTTCGCCAGGGCGAGGAGGCGGGAGCGGTCGCCGCTGAAGCGGTCGCGGTCGACGTTGCCGGAGACACCGTTCACCGCGCCGGTGGAGGTGTACTGCCAGACCGTGTAGAAGGGGAAGCCCGACGGGATGCTGGGGGTGCCGGTGGTCCAGTTCGCGACCCACAGGGGACTGCGGGCGGACATGCCGCTCCAGCCGCCGGTGCAGGTGTTCCACCAGCTCGGGCTGGTGTAGATCACGACGTCACGGCCGGTGCGGGCCTTGTACTGGTTGTAGAAGTCGAGGATCCACTGCTGCATGGAGGCCTGGGAGTAGCCGTAGCAGGTGCCCTCGATGTCCAGCACGCCCGGAAGCGTGAGGTTGTCGCGGGACCAGGCGCCGCCGTTGCTCGCGAAGAAGTCCGCCTGGGCCGCGCCGCCGGAGACGTCCGGCCGGGCGTAGTGGTACGCGCCCCGGATCACGCCCGCGTTGTAGGCGTTCAGGTAGTTGGCGCTGAACGTCGGGTCCTTGTACGTCAGCCCCTCGGTCGCCTTCATCCAGGCGAACTCGATGCCCGCGCCGCGCACCGAGCTCCAGTTGATGCCGCCCTGCCAGCTGGAGACGTCGATGCCCTCGGGGTTCGCCTTGAGCTGAGCGCCGGCACCGGGGTCGAGGTGCAGCTGCCGGGTGTCCGGTACGAAGTCCTTGCTGTCCTGGACGTAGCCGACGCCCATGTATCCCTTGCCGAGCGGGACGGGGTTGTCGTGGCGGGGCGCCGCCGACGCGGAGCCGGACATCAGGCCGAGCAGCAGTGCCGCGCTGGTGGCGATGACACCGGCCGCGGTGAATCTCTTGCGCGTGGTCATGAGGAGCCTCCTGCTGGTGGGGGGGGCGGCCGTTGACCGACCGCTCGGGCAGCACGCTTCACGATGTTCTACGCGCGTGGTCTACGCGCGTCCACTTGTCGCGAACACGACACAGTCAGCCACAGAACCGCACGCCGGTAAACAGTTTTCTCCCTTCGTTAGTGGTCTAGACCTCCTCGCGTCGGCATGAGCTGCGCGAACGGCCGCCGCCCGGCAGAACTTTCCGGGCGGCGGCCTCCGTACCGTCAGGCGTACTGGCCGGCCACGTAGGCGCCCGCCGGCTGCTGGGTGGCGACGTTGAGGCGGTTGAAGGCGTTGATGAGGGCGGTGACGCTCACGAGGGCCGCCATCTCGTCCTCGTCGTAGTGCTTGGCCGCCCCGGCCCAGACCTCGTCCGGAACCCCGCCCGCCCCGTCGGCGATGCGCGTGGCCTGCTCGACGAAGTCCAGGGCGGCGCGTTCGGCGTCGGTGAAGACCTTGGCCTCGCGCCAGGCGGCGACCAGGTTGACGCGGGTGGTGGACTCGCCGCCGGCGAGGAGGTCCTTGGTGTGCATGTCGACGCAGACCGCGCAGCCGTTGATCTGGCTGGCGCGCAGCGTGACCAGCTCCAGCGTGTGGCCCGGAATCGTGGTGGCCGCGGCGAGCTCCTTGCCCGCCGCGACGAAGTGCTTGAGGGTCTTGGCCGCGACGGCGTTGGTGAAGAGGTTGAGGCGCGCTTCCATGGTGGTTCCCCTGCCGTGAGTCGGGTCGGTGTGCTCTACACCCCTCTGACGGAGCGGCCGACGGCGATGTGACAGGTACGGAAGTGACCTGGGTCTCCCGCCCGGTTCTCCCCCCGCTCCCTCCCCCGTTCTCTCCCCCGGGCCTCTCCCGCGTCCACTCGATCGGGTGGACGTTCGGCCGCCCCGGCATGATTCCGGGTCACATGACCCCGGCGAGCGCGATCATGCGTCGGTGATCTCTACCAACCGGACGGCACGCCGTCCCAAGTCCTCCCTGCTGGCCGGGTTCGGCGGTGCGCTCGCCCTCCTGACCCTGCTTCCGGCGATCCCGGCGACCGCCTCCGCCCCCGCGCAGGACGGCGCCGCGCGCGCCGCCGGATACGCGTCGCCCCGCGCGGTCACGCCGGCCGAGCGCCGCACCGCCGCGTACCTGGACTCCCTGCGGGAGCGGCCCGCGCGGCTGCGGGCCTTCTTCAAGGAGCTGCCCAAGGGCGGCGACCTGCACAACCACCTCTCCGGCGCGGTGACCACGGAGTACCTGCTCCAGCTCGCGATCGAGCAGGGGCTGTGCATCGACGCGACGACGACGGCGGTGGCGTGTGCCCCGGGCACCCGTCCTGCCTCCGACGCACGGACCGACGAGGCGTTCCGGCAGCGGATCATCCGGGCCTGGTCGATGCAGGACTTCCCGGCCGACGAGTCCGGGCACGACCACTTCTTCGACACGTTCGGCAAGTTCGGCATGGCGACCTGGTACACCCGGGGCAAGATGCTCGCCAACGTCGCGAACACCGTGGTGAAGCAGAACCAGTTCTACCTGGAGACGATGGTCAGCCCGGCCTCGGACAGCGCCAAGGCACTGGCCGACGCGGTGGGTTACGACGCCGACCTCGCCGCGCTGCACCGCAAGCTCCTGGCCGGCGGCAAGCTGGACAAGGTCATCGACGAGGCGGTCAAGGAGGCCGACGACAGCGACGCGCAGTTCCGGGAGGCCGCGCACTGCGACACCCCGCGCCCGGCGCCCGGCTGCCGGCTGCCCGTCCGCTGGATCTCCCAGGTCTCCCGGGGCAGTTCCCCGGTCCGGGTCTTCACGCAGATGGCGGTCGGCATGCGGCTGGCCGAGCGCGACCACCGGTTCGTCGCGGTCAACCTCGTCCAGCCGGAGGACTGGGACAGCTCGCTGGAGAACTACAGCCTCCAGATGCGGATGCTGAAGTACCTGCGCGGGCAGTACCCGGGCGCCCACCTCACCCTGCACGCCGGTGAGCTGGCGCCCGGCCTGGTCAAGCCGGAGGACCTGACCTTCCACATCAACGAGGCGGTGCGGGTCGCCGGCGCCGAGCGCATCGGCCACGGCGTGGACCTGGTCCACGAGAACGACTGGCGGCAGCTGGCCCGGACGATGGCGCGGCGGCACGTGGCCGTCGAGGTGCCGTTCTCCAGCAACAAGCAGATCCTCGGCATCGCGGGCGACGACCACCCGTTCAACGCGTACCGCCGCTACGGCGTGCCGATCGTGCTGTCCACGGACGACCCGGGCGTCTCCCGGATCGACATCAGCCACGAGTACCAGTACGCGGCGAAGACCTACAGCCTCTCGTACACCGAGCTGAAGGACCTGGCCCGCGCCTCGCTCGAGTACGCCTTCCGCGACGGCCGCAGCCTGTGGGCCGCCGGCTCCGCGCCCTCCGGCTACCGCGTGGTCGACGCCTGCCGGGCCGACCGCCCCGGTGACGGCCGTCCGGGCGCGCGCTGCGCGGCGTACCTCGCGCGCAGCCCGAAGGCGGCGACCGAGTGGCGCCAGGAGGCGGCCTTCGCCACCTTCGAGCGCACCCACGGCGGTCGCTGAGCCGGACGCACACGCCGTGAAGGGGGTGCGGGACGCGCGTCCCGCACCCCCTTCGTCGTGCCGTCAGAACCCGCCGCCGAAGTCCCCTCCCCCGCCGAATCCGCCGCCGTCGCCGAAGCCTCCGCCGTCACCGAAACCGCCGCCGCCGAACCCGGACGAGTCGAAATCGGATCCGGAGAAGTCGCCGCCGGAGAAATCGCCGCCGCCGTAGTCGCCGCCCCCGTAGTCCGCCGCGTACGCCGGGGTCGCGAGCATCGAGCCGAGCATCGTGCCGACCAGGAGGCCGGGCAGCAGGCCGCCGCCGAAGTAGCCGCCCGCCCAGGGTCCGTAGGCCGGGCCCGCCTCCCAGTACGGGCGGCGCGTGCCGTCGCCCACGTCGACCGTCCGGCTCATCGGGTCCTCGCCGTCGCGCAGCCGCACCTCGTCGGCCGCGCAGACCGGGACCTCGCGGGCGCTGCCGCCCGCCGGGGACCAGCGGACGTCCGCGACCGAGGGGCCGTGGCGCGGGTCGAAGAAGCAGGGCGGGCGGCGGGCCGGGAGTTCGCGGCCGGAGCGGCGGGCGTCAAGCACCGCGAGCGAGTAGCGCCCGTCCTCCAGGGCCTGGGTCACCCCGCGCACGTCCGAGGGGTGCTTGGCGTGCGTCATACGGGACTTGGCGCTCTCGTAGGAGTCCAGGGCGCGTTCGTAGTCGGCGCGCATCAGATCGTCGGCGCCGGCCTCCGCCGGATGGAAGTCCAGCCGCTCCAGCGTTTCGCCGTACGCCGTGATGTCCTCGTCCACGACGACCCGCAGCTTGTCGAGCGCGGCCCGCTCCTCGGTCTCCTTGCGCCTGCGGTTCCGTCGTACGACCGTGTACGCGGCGGCCCCGCCGAGGACCACCACGGCGCCCGCGACGGCCAGGCCGACGGCGGTCGAGCCCTCGTAGGACCGGTGGCCGCCGCCCCAGGAACCGGGCGCGTGGCCCCGGGCCTGTTCGACGGCGCGGTCGACGAAGGTGTTGAGCTGGGTCGCGGCGTCGGTGTCCGCGCCGGGCGTCTTCACGGCGGCGGTGAGGTTGATGACCGCGCTCCGGGACATCACCTGCGGGTCGGCGCCCGCGCTGAAGCCGTCACCGAGGCGGATCGCGTACACACCGGTGATCCCGGTCTCGGTACGCAGGGTGCGCAGGACGCTGTCCTCGGGGAAGGCGGGGCTCTGCGGGAGCACGGCCACGAAGACCGGCTTGTCCGCGTCCTTGATCTTCTTGGTCAGCGCGGAGGCCTGGGCCCGGGAGAGCTGGTCGGAGGCGGCCGGGTCGACGTAGACGGGTCCCTTGCGCAGGGCCTGGGCGACGTCGTTCACGGTGGAGGCGGTGGTCGCGGCCGGTGCGGCGGGGGCCGCCGCGGGGGCTGCCGCCGGGGCGAGGAACAGGGCGAGGACCGACAGCACCAGCAGGAGCCCCGCCAGGAGCGCCGGGGCCGCAGAGCTGTGGAACGGCCTGTTCCGCATACTCCCACGCTAACGCACACCCGTGCGAAACGGGCGGGCGTGCGGACGGCGGACGGACGGGACGGGCGGGCGGCCTCCCGCGCCGCCCGCCCGCCCCGCGCCCGGTCAGGCGGCCCGGTAGGCCGTCCTGAGCTTCGCCACCGCACCGGTCAGATCACCGGTGAGCAGCAGGTGGTCGGCGTCCGCGAACGGCTTGGACACCTTCTCGGTCAGCTTGCCGCCGGTCTTCTGCTGGACCAGCAGGCGGGCCTGTCCGACGATCTCCCGGCCGATCTCGGTGCGGCCGAGGCCGGTCCGCTCCGCGACCTGGGCGGCCAGCGCGAGCGCGGTGAGCGTCAGTTCGCCGCCCGTCGGGGGCTTCTTCAGCGTGGTGAGCCCCCAGCCGTACGGGAACTGCGGGTCGTACGCCGCGTCGCCCACGTTGACCGGCAGCTGCGCCTCGGACTTCGGCCAGGTCACCGGGAGCTGACCGGTGAAGGCCCGCTTGCCGAAGAGCACGTCGGCCACGCCGTCGCCCTCCGAGCCCGGCAGCCAGGACGCCACCAGCGCGTCGATGCCGCCGAGCCGGTCCCCGATGAGCTGGGGGCGGCCCGAGACGATCAGGACGGCGCACTTCATCGCGGCGCAGACCTTGTCGACGGCGGCCTTGTCGGCGTCGGACAGCTCCAGGTCGTGCCCGTTGCCGACGTCACCGACGCCCTCCGCGTACGGGGTCTCACCGACGACCACCACACCGACGTCGTAGCCGGCCGTGTCGGCGGACGCGTCCTTGGAGTACGTGACGGACGCGGCGTCCTTCTTCATGGCGGACAGGATCGTGGTGCCCGGGGTGATGGGGCCGGACGAGCCCTGCCAGCTGACGGTCCAGCCGCCGGCCTGGTTGCCGATGTCGTCGGCGTTGGAGCCGGCCACGTACACCTTCTGCGAGGACTTCAGCGGCAGCACACCGCCGTCGTTCTTCAGCAGCACCTGCGACTTGGCGGCGGCCTCGCGGGCCACGGAGCGGTGCTCCGCCGAGCCGATCTTCTTCAGGTTGGCGGTGTCCGCGTACGGCTTCTCGAAGAGGCCCAGCTTGAACTTCTGGGTCAGGATGCGCGCGACGGCGTCGTCGATCCGGGACTGCGGGATGCGGCCCGCGACGACCTCGTCCTGGAGCGTCTTCGTGAAGTCCTTGTACTCGGTCGGGACCATGATCATGTCGAGCCCGGCGTTGATCGAGGTGCGCACATCGCTCGCGTAGTCGCCGGGGATCTGGTCGATCGCCTTGTAGTCGCTGATGACGAAGCCCTCGAAGCCCATGCGGTCCTTGAGGACGCCGTTGATCATCTCGGCGTCGGCGTGCATCTTCACGGGGCCCTTGTCGTCCCCGATGATGTCGAGCGAGGAGTAGGACGGCATGACCGTGCCGACGCCCCGCTTCACCGCGTCCTCGAAGGGCGCGAGGTGGACGGCCTCCAGCTCCTGCCGGGTGACCTTGGTGACGCCCTGGTCGGTCGTGTAGGAACCGGTGGTCGACGAGCCGTACTCCGTACCGCCGTCGCCGACGTAGTGCTTGGCGGTGGCCAGCACCTTGTCGTTGCGGTCCAGGTCCCTGCCGTCGGCCGCGCCCTGCATGCCCTGGATCACGGTCTCCAGGGACTTCACGAGGGCCGGGTCCTCACCGTAGGACTCGTAGGAGCGGCCCCAGCGCTCGTCGCGCGAGACGCAGAGGCACGGGGCGAAGTCCCACGGGACGCCGGTGGCGCGCACCTCGCTCGCGGTGACGGCGCCGGTCTTCTCGGCGAGCTTCGGGTCGCGGGTGGCGCCGAGGCCGACGTTGTGCGGCATGATCGTCGAGCCGACCAGGTTGTTGTGGCCGTGCACCGCGTCCACGCCGTAGATCAGCGGGATCTGGAAGCGGGTGGCCTGGGCGCGCAGCTGGTAGCCGTCGATCATCTTCGCCCACGCCTCGGGGGTGTTGGGCGAGGGGACCGAGCCGCCGCCGGAGAGCAGCGAGCCGAGGTCGTAGGTGGCGATGTCGCCCTGGGAGCCGAGTGCGTTGCGCTCGGCCTGGGTCATCTGGCCGGCCTTCTCGGCGGGCGACATCCGGGAGAGCAGGTCCGCGACCCGCTGCTTCACCGGCAGCTTGCTGTTCTGGTAGGGCAGCCCGTGGGCGTCGATGACGGCCTGCGGGTTCTCCTTCGGCGGCCGGGCGCCGGTGACGGTCACGTCCAGCGGGATCGTCTTCGCGGAGGCGGCGCCGCTCACCTTCCTGGTGGCGACGGTGACCTTGTGCGTGGTGCCGGATGCGGTGCCCGCCGGGAAGGTGTACGTGCCGCTGACCGGCGTGAAGTCGGTGCCCGCCTTCGCGGTGCCGCCCTTCGTCTCGTACGCGACGGTGACGGGCTCCTCCAGCGGGACGGAGCCGGTCGTGGTGACCGTGAGGCCGAGGGCCGCGGAGGCGCCCTGCTTCACCGGGACCACCGCCGCGTCGGTGACGACGCTCGCCTTCAGGGCCGCGTCGGCCTTGCCGTACAGCTCGACGCCGTCCATGGCGAAGGTGCCGGGGGCGCCGGGCGGCAGGGTGAGGGCGTAGCCCCACATCTCGTTCAGGCCGAGGACCTGGTCGATGCCGCCGACGGGCTGGTAGTCGCCCCGGTAGGCGAAGTCGGCGAACGGGATCTCGACGAGGTGCCAGCCCTCCCAGTCGTCCGTGAACGAGGTCGTCCACAGCTCGGAGGCCTCGCCGTTGGCGCCGCCGTCCTTGATCTCGAAGGCGATCCGCTTGCCCGAACCGGGCGGCAGGGGCGCGGTGTTCTGGCCGTACCACCAGAAGCGGATGCCCTTGTGGGCGGACCAGTCGTGGGCGGGCTGGTCGGCGGCGTAGTCGTGGCTGAAGCCGCCGTAGCCGCTGATGTCGTAGCTGCCTTCGAGGACCTTGGCGCCCTCGGGGGCGTCCGCGCGGTCCTTCAGCGCCAGGGTGGGCGGGTCGTCGGCGTCGCCGCCCCAGGTGAAGATGCCCTCGGCCGGCTGGTTGGCGAAGGGCACCTCGCCCTCGAAGCGGTCGACGGCGACGGGCGCCGGTTCGTCGGCGGCCGGGGCCGCCGTGCTGGGAACGGCCCCGGCGAGCAGGCCGGCCACCACGGTGGCGGCGGCCAGCACGGCGGTCGCGGGTCTCGCCCGACGACGGGTGCGGGGTGGCATCTGTGCGGCTCCTTCGTACGGTGCCCGCGCGCGGCCCAGCGGGTGCTGTGCCGCGCGCGGGGCGCGGGTGGTACCGGGAGGTGACGTGCCTGTGGGGGGGTGCCGTGGGGGGTGGCTTAGGGGGGGGCTTCGGGGGCTTCAGGGGCTTCGTGGGGGCCGGGGGCTACTTCTTCTGCTCCACCCGCACCCAGTCGATCTCCGCCCTGACGCCGCCCTGGGCGACGCGGTCGACGCTGGACTGCGGAAGACCCCAGTACGGGCTGGTGACCTTGTTCCACCCGGCGGGATACGCGCCGCCGAGGGCCAGGTTGAGGATCACGTACTGGTTGTGGTCGAAGACCCACTTGCCGCGCGTGGACTCCAGCTTGGAGCGGGAGGTCGTCTGCACGACACGGTCGTCGACGGTGAACGTCATGCCCTCGGGCGTCCACTCGACGCCGTAGGTGTGCCACTGGTCGGCGCGCCCGCCGTCGGCGTACGTCTGCTGCTTGCCGATGTTGCCGTCGGCGGAGTAGCCGGGGCCGTGCAGGGCGGAGCTGGTCCAGTCGCCGTAGCCGATGTTCTCCATGATGTCCGTCTCGCCCGAGCCGGGCCAGGAGACGTCCGGGTTGTCGACGTCGCTGCCCAGCATCCAGAAGGCGGGCCAGAAGCCGTCGCCGACCGGCAGCTTCATGCGGGCGCTGACCTTGCCGTAGGTGAAGTCGAACTTGGTGTTGGTGTCGATGCGGCCGGAGGTGAAGTCGAAGGTCCCGGCGGGCGTCTGGGTGCAGCCCTTGCAGTACTTCGACTGGAGGACGAGGGCGCCGTTCTCGGTGCGGATGTTGTCCGCCGAGTCGACGTACGCCTGGGACTCGCCGTTGACCGGGTTCATCTCGGTGCCGGTGCGCACGACCCGCCACTTGTTGCGGTCGAGGCCGGAGCCGGTGAAGTCGTCGAAGAACGTGGTGGTGTAGGCGCCGCCGGGGTTCTTGGGCAGGGCCGGGTAGGCGGCGTTCGCGCTGCCGCCGGTGCCCCAGACCTGGAACTCGTAGAGCGAGTAACCGAACTGGGCGGTGGCGGGCGCCGGGTTGTAGAAGGAGCGGCGCTCGACACCCAGCATCCGGACGTAGCGGCCGGTCGCCGGGGTGGGCAGCGTGACGGTGTCGTGCCGTCCGACGGCGTCGCCCGGCGCCTTGACGTCGGCGCGGCGGGCGGCGACCTCGGAGGCGGAGGGCTGGTAGACGGTGCGCCAGGTGCGGTTGTCGTCGGAGACCTGGACGCGGTAGTCGACGGCGTAGGCCGCCTCCCAGTACAGGTCCACGGTGTCGATGGTGGAGGTGGCGCCGAGGTCGACGCCCACCCAGCGGTTGGCGTTCCAGTCGCTGGACCAGCGGGACTGGTCGGCCTTGAGGTCGGCGGGCCAGCCGCCGTCGGTGACGAAGGCCGGGGAGTTGCCGGCGTGCTGGTAGAGGTCGCCGTACGCCGGGTGGTTGAGGGCGAGGTTGGTGCGGGTGGTGGAGGCCGGGGCGGGCTCTCCCCCGTACACCTTGAAGGAGAACAGCGAGTAGCCCCAGGCCGTGGCGCGCTGGATGCCGCGCATGCGGACGTAGCGGCCGGTGACTTCCTGCGGGTAGGTGTGCGCGGTGACGCTGCCGCCGGTGCCGTCGTCCTCGGTGTAGAAGGTGGTCCAGTCCGTGCCGTTCTTCGACACCTCCAGGACGTACTTCTTGCCGTACGCGGCCTCCCAGTCCAGGGTGACGCTGCTGACGCGGATGACGGAGCCGAGGTCGACCCGGATCCACGCGTCGTCGGCGAAGTCGCTGGACCAGCGGGTGGTGCCGTTTCCGTCGGCCGCCGCCCCGGGCCCGGAAGCGGCGTTCTCGCTGCCGGAGGCGGTGACGGCGCCCGGGTTCGCGGCGTAGGCGGAAGCGGCCCGGTCGGTGTCCCAGGCCACGGCCTGCGCCGCCGCCGGCTTGGGGACCGGGGCGGCGAAGGCCATGGGGGCGGCGAGGGCGATCAGAGCGGCGGTGGTGGCTGCCAGGGTCGTACGAGAGGGCATGGTGGGGTGTCCCGTTCGTATCGGTGAGGGTGAGCCACCCGCGGCAGTGGGGCTATGACGCGTCGCGGGTGAGCCGGATGGTGTCGCGGTACCACTTGGCGCTGTCCTTGAGCGTCCGCACCTGCGTGTCGTAGTCGACGCGGACGATGCCGAACCGCTTGTCGTAGCCGTAGGACCACTCGAAGTTGTCCATCAGCGACCAGGCGAAGTAGCCCCGCACATCCGCCCCTTCGGCGCGGGCTGCGGCGACGGCGGCGATGTGGTCGGCGAGATAGGTGGTGCGGTCGGCGTCGTGGATCTCGCCGTCCTCGGAGACGGTGTCGTCGAACGCGGCGCCGTTCTCCGTGATGACCGTCGGGAGGCCGTAGTCCTTCTCCAGACGGACGAGCAGGTCGGTGAGGGCGGAGGGGGTGATCTCCCAGTCCATGGCGGTGCGCGGCAGCTCGCGCTCCACCTGCCGGGTGACGGGCAGCCCGTCCGCGTCGGTGGTCGCGCCGTCCTCGGTGACGCCGGAGAACAGCGAGCCCCGGTAGAAGTTGACGCCGAGGACGTCCAGCGGGGTGGAGATGGCCTCCAGGTCGCCGTCCTGGACGGGCAGTTCGATGCCCTGGGCGGCGAGGTCGGCGACGATGTCCTCGGGGTAGGAGCCCTTGACGACCGGGTCCAGGTAGATCCGGGCGCCCATGCCGTCGGCGCGGCGGCACGCCTCGGCGTCCTCGTGGCTGTCGGTCTCCGGCGTTGCGGTGCCCAGGTTGAGGGTGATGCCGAGTTCGAGCTCGTTGCCCCGGGCGGCGGCCTGCTCGCGCAGGTACTGCGAGGCGAGGCCGTGGCCGAGGAGCAGGTGGTGCACGGCGTGGACGGCCTCGCCGAAGTTCTGCCGGCCGGGCGCCTGGTTTCCGTAGGCGTAGCCGAGCATCGCCGAGCACCAGGGCTCGTTGAGCGTCGTCCAGTGCTTCACGCGGTCGCCCAGCGCGTCGTAGGCGAGGGCCGCGTACTCGGCGAAGCGGTAGGCGGTGTCACGCACCGGCCAGCCGCCCGCGTCCTCCAGCTCCTGCGGCAGGTCCCAGTGGTAGAGGGTGATCCAGGGGGTGACGCCCCTGGCCTCCAGCTCGTCGACCAGGCGCTTGTAGAAGTCGAGGCCCTTGGCGTTGGCCGGGCCCCGGCCGCCCGGCTGGATGCGCGGCCAGGCCAGCGAGAAGCGGTACGTGTCGACGCCGAGGTCCGCGATCAGCCGCACGTCCTCCGGCATCCGGTGGTAGTGGTCGCACGCCACGTCACCGTTCTCACCGCGGACGACCATGCCCGGCACCCTGCAGTACGTGTCCCAGATGGACGGCGTCCTGCCGTCCTCGGCCGCCGCGCCCTCGATCTGGTACGCGGCTGTGGCGACGCCCCAGCGGAAGCCGGCGGGCAGACCGGGTACGGCCTGGGCGGCGATCTCGCGGGCGTAGGCCTGGGGGGTGACGAGGTTCATGGTTCTCCTGTGGTGTGCGTTGCTCTGGGGCGCCGGAGGGGCGCGCTATGCGCGGGCGGCGGTGGCCGGGGCCTCGTGGTGAAGCCAGCAGGCCACCGAGCGGGAGCCGTCCGCGTCCGGCGTCGCGAGCACCGGGACGTGGGTGTCGCAGCCCTCGACCTTCTTGGCGCAGCGGGGGTGGAAGGCGCAGCCGGACGGCATCGCCGAGAGGTGCGGGGGCGAGCCGGGGATGCCGCTGAGTTCCCGGCGGGGGCCGTGCAGGGCGGGGAAGGAGTGCAGCAGTCCGGCGCTGTACGGGTGGCGGGGGTCGCGGTAGATCTCGGCGGCGCCGGCCTGTTCGACGATCCGGCCGCCGTACATGATCGCGATCCGGTCGGAGAACTCGATCAGCAGCGAGATGTCATGGGTGATGAAGACGACCGAGAAGCCCAGTTCCTCGCGGAGCCGGACCAGCTGGCGCAGGATCTGGCGCTGCATGACCACGTCGAGCGCGGTGGTCGGCTCGTCCATGATGACGATCTCGGGCTCCAGGGCGAGCGCCATCGCGATCATCACGCGCTGGCGCATG
Organism: Streptomyces sp. NBC_00708; assembly: GCA_036226585.1. Taxonomy (GTDB): domain Bacteria; phylum Actinomycetota; class Actinomycetes; order Streptomycetales; family Streptomycetaceae; genus Streptomyces. The sequence goes on along the minus strand of CP108997.1, from coordinate 5,166,979 downwards.
CCGCCGGAGAGCTGGTGCGGGTAGGCGCCGAGCCGGTCCGGGGAGATCCCGACGAGGCTGAGCAGTTCCCGGGCACGCGCGGTGCGGTCGGCCTTCCGCATCTCCGGGCGGTGGGCCTGGAGCACGTCGGTGAGCTGGTTGTGGACCGTGTACACGGGGTTGAGCGAGTTCATCGCGCCCTGGAAGACGATCGACAGCTCCTGCCAGCGGAAGGCGCGCAGTTCGGCCGCCGACAGGGCCAGCAGGTCGAGCGCCTGGCCGTCGCGCTGGTGGTAGTGGACCTGGCCGCCGGTGATGACCCCGGGCGGGGAGAGGAGCCGGGTGACCGCGTAGGCCAGGGTGGACTTGCCGGAGCCCGACTCGCCGGCGAGGCCGAGCACCTCGCCGCGGTGCAGGGTGAGGTCGATGTCGCGCAGCGCGTGCACGGCGTCGGCGCCGGTCCCGTAGTCGACGTTGAGGCCGCTGATGGTGAGAACGGGCTCGCTCATGAGCGGGTCTCCTTGTGGCGGGCGGTGCCGGTACGGGCCACCGGGGTGAAGCCGACGCGCATCTTGACCTTGCGGGAGCCGCCGGTCTCGGTGCGCAGCCGCGGGTTGACGAACTCGTCGATGCCGAAGTTGATGAGCGCGAGGGACATGCCGAGCAGGGCGATGCAGAGCCCGGCCGGGACGAACCACCACCAGGCGCCCTGGGCGAGAGCCTGGCTGGACTGCGCCCAGAACAGGACGGTCCCCCAGTTCCAGTTGGAGATGTCGGCGACGCCGATGAAGGCGAGGGTGATCTCGGAGAGGATCGCGAAGATGACCGTGCCGACGAAGCCCGAGGCGATGACGGCGGTCAGGTTCGGCATCACCTCGAAGAGGATGATCCGCCAGGTCGGCTCGCCCGTGGCGCGGGCCGCCTCCACGTAGTCGCGGCGGCGCAGCGACAGCGTCTGGGCGCGCAGGACGCGGGCGCCCCAGGCCCAGGAGGTGAGGGCGATGACGAAGGCGATGAGCAGGTCGCCGGCGTCGGTGACGAAGCTGGCGATGATGATGATCAGCGGCAGCCCGGGGATGACCAGGAAGACGTTGGACAGCAGCGACAGGGCCTCGTCGGCCAGGCCGCCGAGGAACCCGGCGGTGACCCCGATCAGCACGGACAGGGCGGTGGCGAGGATGCCCGCGATGAAGCCGACGAGGAGCACGCCCCGGGTGCCGACGAGGATCTGCGAGAGCACGTCCTGACCGGTCTGCGTGGTGCCGAACCAGTGCGCACCGGACGGCGGTTGCAGCAGGTCCTGGCTCATCGTGTCGGGGTCGTACGGGGCGATCCACGGGCCGATGATCGCGATCAGCACGAAGAAGAGCAGGATGCCCAGTCCGACGACGGTCTTCCGGCCGCGCAGGAAGCGGAATTTGCGCTTGCTCGCTGCCGGGGTTTCGGCGGCATCGAGTACGGCGACCTCGGTTGCGGTGACGGCCATGGCCCTACGCCTCCCTTCGGGTACGGGGGTCGAGGAGCATGTAGAGGATGTCGGCGAGGAGGTTCGCCGCCAGGACGGAGAGCGTGATGATGAGGAAGATGCCCTGCATGAGGGGGTAGTCCTTGGCCCCGACGCCCTGGAAGAGCTGGTAGCCGATGCCCGGGTAGGAGAAGACCATCTCGACCAGGAGCGTGCCGCCGACGATGAAGCCGAGCGAGAGGGCGAAGCCGGAGATGTTGGGCAGGATCGCGTTGCGTGCCGCGTAACCGAACATCACCCGGCGCTCGGAGAGGCCCTTGGCCTGGGCGACCATGACGTAGTCCTCGCTGGACACCGTCACCATCATGTTCCGCATGCCGAGGATCCAGCCGGCCACGGCGCTGAGCACGATCGTGAAGCCGGGCAGCACCCCGTGGTAGAGCGCGCTGGAGATGAACGGCCAGTCGAAGGCGGGCACCAGCGAGTTGTCGTAGCCGCCGTCGGCCGGGAAGAGCGGCCACTTCACGGCGAACAGCGAGATCGCGATGAGCCCGAGCCAGAAGTACGGGATCGACGAGATGAACGTGGTGACGGGCAGCAGGCTGTCCATCCAGGAGCCGCGCCGCCAGCCCGTGAAGACGCCGATGCCGGTGCCGAGCAGGAAGCTGATCAGCGTGGTGATGCCGACGAGCGCGAGCGTCCAGGGCAGCGACTGCGCGATGACCTCGCTGACCGGGGTCGGGAAGAAGGTGAAGGACAGACCGAGGTCGCCGTGGAACAGGTGCGCCCAGTAGTCCGTGTACTGCTGCCAGAGCGACTGCTTCTTGTCGAGGCCGAACAGGGCCTTGAGCGAGGCGATGGCGTTGGTGTCCAGCTGGCCCTGGAAGCGGGCGATCAGCGACTGGACCGGGTCGCCCGGCATGAGGCGCGGGATGAGGAAGTTGATCGTGATGGCGGCCCAGGCCGTGACCAGGTAGAAGGCGAGCCGTTGGAGCAGGAACTTCACTTCGCAGCCTCCTTCTGGTGGTCGTCGGTGTGGGCGGTGCCGGTGCCCTCGTACAGCCAGCACGCGGCCCACTGGCCGTCGGCCAGGTCGAAGCGGGGCGGCAGCTCGGTGCGGCAGCGCTCCATCGCCTTGGGGCAGCGGGGGTGGAAGCGGCAGCCGGCGGGCGGGTCGATGAGCGACGGGGGCTCGCCGGTGCCGTTCTCCTCCGGCTCGTCCTCGGCGCCCGCCCGGTCCGGGTGGGGCGCGGAGGCGATGAGGAGCTGGGTGTAGGGGTGTGCGGGGCGCTGGGTGACGGTCTCGCTGTCACCGCCCTCGACGATCCGGCCCGCGTACATCACCAGCGTGGTGTCCGCGAAGTAGCGGGCGGAGGCGATGTCGTGGGTGATGTAGAGGATCGCGAGGTGCAGCCGGTCCTTGAGGTCCTTGAGCAGGTTGAGCACCCCGAGCCGGATGGACACGTCCAGCATCGAGACCGGCTCGTCGGCCAGGAGGACCTGGGGGTCGGCGCCGAGCGCGCGGGCGATGGCCACGCGCTGGCGCTGACCGCCCGACAGCTCGTGCGGGAACTTGTCCAGGTACTGATGAGGAGGAGTCAGCTGGACGCGGTTCAGCAGAGCGGTCAGGTTCTGTTCCAGTTCCGCCTCGCCGCTGCCCGCCCGGCCGTGGATCTTCAGCGACCGGGTCAGGTGGTAGCGCACGGTGTGCACGGGGTTCAGCGAGGCGAACGGGTCCTGGAAGATGAGCTGGACCCGGCGTACGTAACTGCGGAAGGACCGGCCACGTCCGGCCTTCACCGGCTGCCCGCCCAGGTGGATCTCGCCCGAGGTGAGCGGATACAGCTGCGCGAGCAGTCTGGCGACGGTGGACTTCCCGGAGCCCGACTCCCCCACCAGTGCCGTGACGGTGCCGCGCCGCAGTTCCAGCGAGGCGTCGTCGACGGCGTGGACGGTACGGCGCCGGCGGGCGAGGAGATCGCCTGCCGTGCGCCGCACGGCGAAGTGCTTGGTGACTCCGCGTGCTTCGAGCACGATGTGGTTGTTCTCTGACTGTTCAGACATGACCGGTACCTGGAATCCCTGAGTCCCTGCGTACTACTTGGCGGGCTTGAGCTTCAGCACGATCTCCAGCGAGGAGCGCTGGGTGTGCTGCGGGTCGGCGTACGGGTCGTCCTCGGTGGGCCAGCCCACCCAGTTCTTCGTGGAGTACTCGGCCCCGATGGGCGCGGCCGCGGTCGGGACCATCGGCGCCTGCTCGACCATGATCTTCTGGAGCGTGTTCATGGCCGAGGTGCGGGCGCTGTCCGTGGTGGCCTGGGCGAAGTCCTTCAGCGCCTCGGTCGCCTCGGTGCTCTTGAAGCGGCCGAAGTTGCCGGACTGGGACGGCTTGCCGATCGGCTGGAGCAGGGCGCCGTCCATGATGTTCTGGTACATGTCGTACGGGGTGGCGCCGCTGTTGGTCCAGTGCAGGGTGGCGTCGAAGTTGCCGTTGGCGACGTCCGCGCCCCAGGCGTCCGCGGTCTGCGTCTTGACCTTGGCGTCGATGCCGATCTGCTTGATGTTGTCCTTGATGATCGACAGGCCGGTGATGTAGTCGTTCCAGCCGGCCGGGTCGGTGAAGGTGAGCTTCACCGGCTTGCCGCTCGGGTCCTTGAGGACGCCGCCGCTGAGCGTGAAGCCGGCCTTCTCCAGGACCTTCTTGGCGCCCTCGACGTCGGGCTTGGTGGTGGCGCTCTTGTACTCCGGGGAGATGAAGGACTCACCGGCGGGCAGCGGGATGCCGGTGGGGTTGGTGATCTCCGGGTAGAGCGTCGCCTCGGCCTGGGTGTAGATGGCGTTGCGGTCGATGACCATCGCCATGGCCTTGCGCAGCGCCGGGTTGTCGAACGGCTTGCGGGTGGTGTTGAACCAGAGGCCGTGGATGCCGAGACCGGAGGGGAACCACAGCTTGTGGTTCTTCGGGTCCTTGGCGATGAACAGCTTCTTGTAGTCCGGCATGAAGACGAACGACCACTCCAGCTTGCCGCTGGCGAGCGCGGTGGTGGCCGCGTTGTTGTCGTTGTAGGTGCTGTAGCGCAGCTCCTTGACCTTGGTCGAGCCCTTCCAGTAGGTGGGCGTCGCGGTCAGCGTGGTGGTCTGCGGCGTGAAGGTCTTCAGCTTGTACGGGCCCGAGCCGACGGGGGTGCGGTTGGGCCAGGTCTCCGGGTTCTTGACCTTCTCCCAGATGTGCTTGGGCACGATGTACTGCTGGATGATCTTGTTCTGGTTGACGTACTGCGAGTCGTCGAAGGTCAGGACGACCTGCTTGCCCTTGACCTCGACCCCGCCCCACTTGATGCCGTCGGCGTTGAGCGCCGGGTGCTTCTTCAGCAGGTTGAAGGTGAACGCCACGTCCTCGGCGGTCAGCGGCTTGCCGTCGGCCCACTTGGCGCGGTCGTCGAGCGTGAAGGTGACCTTCGTGTAGTTGAGCTCCCACTTCCAGTCGGTCGCCAGCCACGGGTCGGCCTTGTCGGCGGGCCGGATCTGGCTCGTCATCGCCAGGGGCTCGTAGATCATCCAGCGGTAGCCGAGGGTCGCGCCGGCCGAGGTGTTGAGGAACGGGTTGCTGTTGTTCGTCTGCGGTCCGTCCGGCTTGCCCAGGTTCAGGACGCCCGACGCGGCGCTGCCGCCGTTCTTGTTGTGGTTCGAGTTGGCCGAGGAACAGCCTGCGGCGAGTGCGACCACCGCGGTGGCGAGCGCGGCGGCTCTCAGCGTGTGACGGCGTGCGGACATAACGACTCCAGGAGGGACTGGCGGGTCTGGGAGATCCGGAAACGGGCAGCGCTCGGCGCGCCTTGTACGGGCGTAGCGGTTGTGGGCGTAGCAGGTGCGGTGGGCCTGGGGGAGCCCTGGCCGCTAGGTCGTGTCATCTGACTGCCGTCGTCGCCCGGAGGGCGGCCGGGCGGCGTCTGGTGCGTGCGATCGCAAGGCGCCGGAGAGTCCTCGTAGCGGAGCTACTAGGGCTTTTCGGCAACGCCGCGAGCGCGCGTGCCAGGCGTCGCCCGGCAGACGGCAGTCAGGTGACACGACCTGGGGGCGCCGAGTGGCGCACGACCAGTTCGGTGGGCAGCACGACCGGTGCATCGGGTACGGGCGTGCCGCCGAGGTGGGAGAGCAGCATCCGTGCGGCCGTCTCACCCATCTGCCGGGTGGGCTGTCGCACGGTGGTCAGGGGCGGTTCGGTGTGCTCGGACATCGGGATGTCGTCGAAGCCGACGACCGCGATGTCCCCGGGCACGGTCTTCCCCGCGGCGCGCAACGCCCGCAGCACGCCTGCCGCGGTGATGTCGTTGTGGGCGAAGACCGAGTCGAACTCCGTGCCCGCGGCGAGGAGTTCCTCCACGGCCAGCCGGCCGCAGCGTTCGGTGAAGTCCCCCCGGACGACGAGGTCGGTGGGCAGCACCGAGACGAACCCGGCCAGCCGGTCGCGTACGCAGCCGAAGTCCTGGGGGCCGGTGATCACGACGGGCCTGGTGCGTCCGGCATCCCGCAGATGGCGGGCTGCCGAAGCGCCTCCTTCGTGGTTGGTGGTCACGACGGAGGGGAATTCGGGGTGATGGCCACGATCGTCGATCAGCACGATCGGCAGGCCGTCGCGGTGCAGTTCGGTGAGGTGGTCCAGGGTGTTCTCGGGTTCCACCACGACCAGTCCGTCGAAGGCCCGCGCCGACACCTGGCTGGTGAAGCGCTCCACGGACTCGGCCCCGCGGTTGCAGGTGAACAGCAGCAGCCCGTAGTCGGCGGCCTCGACGGTGTCGACGACGCCCTGGAGCACCTCGCCCATCCAGGGCCAGGTCAGCGAGGGCACCAGCATGCCGACCGTACGGCTGCTGCCGCGGGCCAGACCGACGGCACCCGAGCTGGGCACGTAACCGAGCTGTGCGATCACTTCGCGAACACGGGCGGCCGTCGAACCGTCCACCTCGCCCTTGGTGTTGATGACCCGGGACACGGTCGTCTTGCTGACGCCGGCCTCGCGGGCGACATCAGCGATGGTGACACGCATCGGGGCCTCCAGGGACACAACGGGACAGAGGGAACGGCCTCAGCGGCCTGCGATGGAACCGGTACCGCAACCGGTTCCGGAACCGGTACCGGCGTTGGTGGCTGGAGTTAACCTCGCTGGAACACAGCCGTCAATACTTCACGTCGAGATTGGTCCGTACCCATCTGATAACGAGAAGAACACGGTCCTTGCGTTCAACTCCTGAACGAAAAGGGGCCTTGACGCGGGCACGCGAATACCGTTCACTCGGTTTCCGTACGGAGCCGTACACGCGAACGCCCCCGTTCGCCCTGCCGGTTGCGGCGGGCGGACGGGGGCGGCGTGTCGTGCGGGGTGTCAGTCCGTCGGTTCGATCCCGGCGCGCAGCAGGCCGTACGTGTACGCGTCCTCCAGCGCCTGCCAGGACGCGGCGATGATGTTCTCCGCGACCCCGACGGTCGACCACTCGGCGGTGCCGTCACCGGTGGTGATCAGGACGCGGGTGGTGGAGTCGGTGCCGGTGCGGCCCTCCAGGATGCGGACCTTGTAGTCCATCAGCTCCAGCTTGGCGAGCTGCGGGTAGATCCGTTCCAGGGCGACGCGCAGGGCCCGGTCCAGGGCGTTGACGGGGCCGTTGCCCTCGGCGGTGGCGACGATCCGCTCGCCCTTGGCCCACAGCTTCACGGTCGCCTCGTTGGCGTGGGTGCCGTCGGGGCGGTCCTCGACGATCGCGCGCCAGGACTCCGTACGGAAGTAGCGCCGCACCCGGCCCTCGGCCTCGGCGCGCAGCAGCAGCTCGAAGGAGGCGTCGGCCGCCTCGTACGTGTAGCCCTTGAGTTCGCGCTCCTTGACCCGCTCGACCACCCGGCCGACCAGCTCGCGATCGCCCCCGAGGTCGACGCCCAGCTCGTCGCTCTTCAGCTCGATGGAGGCGCGGCCGGCCATGTCGGAGACCAGCATCCGCATGGTGTTGCCGACCAGGGCGGGGTCGATGTGCTGGTAGAGGTCCGGGTCGACCTTGATCGCGGAGGCGTGCAGCCCGGCCTTGTGCGCGAAGGCGGAGACGCCGACGTAGGGCTGATGGGTGGAGGGGGTGAGGTTGACGACCTCGGCGATGGCGTGCGAGACCCGGGTCATGTCGGCCAGCGCGCCCTCGGGCAGCACCTTCTTGCCGTACTTGAGCTCCAGCGCGGCGACGACCGGGAAGAGGTTGGCGTTGCCGACGCGCTCGCCGTAGCCGTTGGCGGTGCACTGGACGTGCGTGGCGCCCGCGTCGACGGCGGCCAGCGTGTTGGCGACGGCGCAGCCCGTGTCGTCCTGGGCGTGGATGCCGAGCCGGGCGCCGGTGTCGGCGAGGACGGTGGCGACGACGGCCTGGATCTGGGCCGGGAGCATCCCGCCGTTGGTGTCGCAGAGGATGACGACGTCGGCGCCGGCCTCGGCGGCGGCCTTCACCACGGCCTTGGCGTACTCCGGGTTGGCGCGGTACCCGTCGAAGAAGTGCTCGCAGTCCACGAAGACCCGGCGGCCCTGTTCGCGGAGGTGGGCGACGGTGTCGCGGACCATCTCCAGGTTCTCCTCCAGCGTGGTGCGCAGCGCGAGCTCCACATGGCGGTCGTGGGACTTGGCGACCAGCGTGATGACCGGGGCACCGGACTCCAGCAGCGCCTTGACCTGGGGGTCCGTCGCCGCCGAGCCGCCCGCCCTGCGGGTCGCGCCGAAGGCGACCAGCTCGGCGTTCTTGAACTCGATCTCCTGGCGGGCGCGGGCGAAGAACTCGGTGTCGCGGGGGTTGGCGCCCGGCCAGCCGCCCTCGATGAAGCCGACGCCGAACTCGTCCAGGTGCCGGGCGATGGTGAGCTTGTCGGCGACCGTCAGGTTGATGCCTTCACGCTGTGAACCGTCACGCAGCGTGGTGTCGAAGACATGGAAGCTGTCGTCGGTGGGCTTGGCCTTGGTGGTCATGGCTGGTCTGACTCCTGTCGGATGAGTGGATCCGGACGGTCTGGCTCCACTTGCCCCCATCATCCCGCTCGCCTCGTGCACCGGCCGAGGTGAGGGCCGGAAAACGAAAAAACCCCTCGCGGGTGCGAGAGGTCTGCGCGCGGGTCTGGGGCACGGTGGCCGTGCCGTACGTGGTGGTACGGGACGGTCACTGCGGACCGGCGCGCCTGCTGCCAATAATCATGACGAACGAGGACACGGCAGCAGTCTGGCACAGGACCGCCGCCGCGCCCCGCCCCGTCTCAGGATGCGGGCGTACGGAACCGCGCCCGGCGGGAACACCGGGCGCGGTTCCGTACGGCGTCCTCACGCGAGGGAGTGCATCCAGCCGTGGGTGTCCTCGGCGGTGCCGCGCTGGATGTCGAGCAGGCGCTCGCGCAGCTTGAGGGTGACCGGGCCGGGCGTGCCGTCGCCCTGGGTCCACTCGCCGCCCGCGCTCTTCACGGTGCCGACGGGCGTGATGACGGCGGCGGTGCCGCAGGCGAAGACCTCGGTGAGGGTGCCGGCGGCGGTGTCGTCGCGCCACTGGCCGATGGAGACGCGGGCTTCCTCGGAGGTGTAGCCGAGGTCGCCGGCCAGCTTGAGGAGCGAGTCACGGGTGATGCCCGCGAGCAGGGAGCCGGTGAGGGTCGGGGTGACGATGCGGTCCCCGTACACGAAGTAGAGGTTCATCCCGCCCAGCTCCTCGACCCACGTGTGCTCGACGGCGTCGAGGTAGGCGACCTGGTCGCAGCCCTTGGCGGCGGCCTCGGCCTGGGCGAGCAGGGAGGCGGCGTAGTTGCCGCCGGTCTTGGCGTCGCCCATGCCGCCGGGGACGGCGCGCACCCGGTCCTCGGACAGCCAGATGGAGACGGGCTTCACGCCGCCGGGGAAGTAGGCACCGGCGGGCGAGGCGATGACGAGGAAGAGGTATTCGTTGGCCGGCCGCACACCGAGGCCGACCTCGGTCGCGATCATGAAGGGGCGCAGGTAGAGGGACTCCTCGCCGCCGTGCGCCGGGACCCAGGCCGCGTCCTGCTGGACGAGCGCGTCACAGGCCGCGACGAAGGTCTCGACGGGCAGCTCCGGCATGGCGAGGCGGCGGGCGGAGGAGCGGAAGCGCTCGCCGTTGGCCTCGGGGCGGAAGGTGGCGACCGAGCCGTCGGGCTGGCGGTAGGCCTTGAGCCCCTCGAAGATCTCCTGGCCGTAGTGCAGCGTCATATTGGCGGGGTCGATCGACAGCGGCGCGTAGGGGACGAGCTGGGCGTCGTGCCAGCCGCGGCCCTCGGTCCACTTGATCGTCACCATGTGGTCGGTGAAGTAGCGGCCGAATCCGGGCTTGGCCAGGATCGCCTCGCGCTCCGCGTCGGACAGCGGGTGCGAGGAGGGCTTGAGCTCGATCGTGGGCGTCGTCATGAGTGCGTGTCCTTCACCGTTTTGTGTGTGTAGGACCGCGTGCACGCCTTCAGGTGCTAGGACGTCCGAGCTTCACTGCGAGACACGGTCCCGTTCGATTATCGCTCGAAGGGGGCCGTGCACGAAATGGCGTGAATGCGGTCCAGGGTTCGATGGTGACACCCGGGGCCGCACAGGAGAAGCCGCCGGGTGCGTATGCGACCCGGCGGCTTCTGTGGGAGTCGTCGGATCAGCCCGCTACGCGTACCGCGAGCGCGTCGCCGATCGCGTCGGTCGTACGGGCGCTGCCGTCGCGCTCCGCGAGGTCGGCGGAGACGGCGTCCTCGATGCTCACGGCCTCGGCCTCGTAGCCGAGGTGGCGCAGCAGGAGGGCGACGGAGAGGATCGTGGCGGTCGGGTCGGCCTTGCCCTGCCCCGCGATGTCGGGGGCGGAGCCGTGGACCGGCTCGAACATCGACGGGAAGGCACCCGTCGGGTTGATGTTGCCGGAGGCGGCCAGGCCGATGCCGCCGGAGACGGCCGCGGCGAGGTCGGTGAGGATGTCGCCGAAGAGGTTGTCGGTGACGATGACGTCGAAGCGCTCCGGCTGCGTGACGAAGAAGATCGTCGCGGCGTCGACGTGCAGGTAGTCGGTGGTGACCTGGGGGTACTCGGCCGCGACCTTGTCGAAGGTGTTCTTCCACAGGTGGCCCGCGTACACGAGGACGTTGTTCTTGTGGACCAGCGTCAGCTTCTTGCGCGGACGGGCGGCGGCGCGCTCGAAGGCGTCCCGGACGACGCGCTCGACACCGAAGGCGGTGTTGAGGCTGACCTCGGTGGCGACCTCGTGCTCCGTGCCGGTGCGCAGCGAGCCGCCGTTGCCGGTGTACGGGCCCTCGGTGCCCTCGCGGACGACGACGAAGTCGATGTCCGGACGGCCGGCCAGCGGGGTGTCCGTGTTCGGGAAGAGCTTCGACGGCCGCAGGTTGATGAAGTGGTCGAAGGCGAAGCGCAGCTTCAGCAGCAGCCCGCGCTCCAGGACACCGGAGGGCACGGACGGGTCACCGATCGCGCCGAGCAGGATGGCGTCGTGGCCCTTGAGGGCTTCGAGCTCCGCGTCGGGGAGGGTTTCGCCGGTACGGTGCCAGCGCCGGGCGCCAAGGTCGTACTCCTTGGTCTCCAGCTTCACATCCTGCGGGAGAACAGCGTTGAGGACCTTGAGGCCCTGGGCCACGACCTCCTGGCCGATACCGTCACCGGGGATCACTGCGAGATTGATGCTGCGAGACATGCAGGCACCCTACTGCTCGTCCCACCCCATGACACGTCACGTCCACCATACGGACACATGGGCAGTTGTACGTGTACCGTTCACCTATTCGACGGAAGGGCGTCAGCCGCGCGGTGGAGGTTGTCGCCCATGGACATCCCCCGTTTCGGTATCCCCGAGAAGCTCGCCGACCGCATGAGCATGGCCGAGCAGCACGACTACCTCCGCACCCGGCTCACCCGCCGCGGGGCGCTGCGCACCGGCGCGGCGACCGCCGCCGTGGTCGGCACCGGGATCGGCCTCGCCTCCTCCTCCCCCGCGTACGCGGCCCCCACCGTACTCACCTCGCACAGCACCACCCGGGTCGACGGCGCGCTGGTCGCCCCGTTCGGGCGGCACCTGGCGTACGGGGCGGACCCGAAGACGCAGATGGCGGTCTCCTGGCAGGTGCCGTTCGCGGTGCGCCGCCCGTACATCCGGATCGGCCTCAAGCCGTGGGCGCTCAGCCGGAAGATCGACGCGGAGGTGCGCCACCTCACGACCCCGCAGCTGAACAACGGCAAGATCGCGGCGGCCGAGCAGTTCTACGTACACGCGTCCCTGGAGCGGCTGCGGCCCGGCACGACGTATTACTACGGCGTCGGCCACGACGGCTTCGACCCGGCCGACTCGCGCAACCTGGGCACGCTCGGCACCTTCACCACCGCGCCCGCGCGCGCCGAGAACTTCACCTTCACCGCCTTCGGCGACCAGGGCGTCAGCTACCACGCGCTCGGGAACGACCAGCTGATCCTCGGCCAGAACCCGGCCTTCCACCTGCACGCCGGCGACATCTGCTACGCGGACCCGTCGGGCTCCGGGCAGACCACCGACACCTATGACGCGCGCACCTGGGACCAGTTCCTGGCGCAGACGGAGACGGTCTCCAAGACCGTGCCGTGGATGGTGACGACCGGCAACCACGACATGGAGGCCTGGTACTCGCCGGACGGCTACGGCGGCCAGAACGCGCGCTGGACCCTGCCGGACAACGGCCCGGACCCGGTCAACCAGCCCGGCGCGTACTCCTTCACGCACGGCAACGTGGGCGTGATCGCGCTGGACGCCAACGACGTCAGCTACGAGATCCCCGCCAACTTCGGCATCAGCGGCGGCCGGCAGACCCGCTGGCTGGACCGGCGCCTGGGCGAGCTGCGGGCCCGCCGGGACATCGACTTCCTGGTGGTCTTCTTCCACCACTGCGCCTTCTCCACGACGAACGCCCACGCCTCGGACGGCGGGGTGCGCGACGCCTGGGTGCCGCTCTTCGAGAAGCACCAGGTGGACCTGGTCATCAACGGGCACAACCACGTCTACGAGCGCACCGACGCGATTCTCAAGAACGCGGTCAGGCGCCCGGTGCCCATCGGCGAGCGCACCGACCCCCGGCGCGACGGCATCGTCTACGTCACGGCGGGCGGCGCGGGCAAGGCGCTCTACGACTTCCCGGTGCCCGACAGCTACGAGGGGCACGTCGCGGACGTGGAGAGCGTGAACACGTACCACGTGGCCAAGGGCGGCGCGAAGGCCACCGAGACCGTGGAGTGGTCGCGGGTGCGCTACACCGGCTTCTCGTTCCTCGCGGTGGAGGTGGAGGCCGGGCGGCACGCCCGGATGAAGGTCACCGCCCTCGCCGAGTCGGGCGAGCGCATCGACCACTTCGAGATCAGCCGCGGCTGAGCGGCCGGCTGAAGGACGGCCCGGTTCAGTGACCGGTGGAGCCGCCGTTGTCCCTGCGGTCGAGCGCGCGCTGCAGGGCGGCGGCGGCAGCCTGCCGCTCCGACTCGGTCGGGCGGTGGGCGTGACGGACACGGCGGCGGGTGGTGGTCTCGGCCATGGTGGATCGACTCCTTGAGATCGCGAGGATTTCGAGATCGAACAGCGTGAAGTGATGTCGAGATCGGTGATTTCGAGGCGCCGGAAGGGGCGGGGAACGGGCGCCGCAGGGGTCGCCTGCGCAAGGGCGCGCGCTCTCGACCGCCAGTCGCTTGATCTAGCGAGACGTTCGGCTCCTACAAAGCTAGAACAGCGGAGCCGGTCTGTCTCCACAATTACTCGGACTTCCTACTATCTGAGACGGAGGTTTACGGCGGCACACCCGCCGCTCACTCCCCGCTCGCTCTCAGTTCCCTGATCAGGGCCCGCACAGCGGCGGATCGTGCCAGCTCAGGGGTGGTGACATAGCCCACGGCGCGGGTCGGGCGCTCCGGACCGAGCCCGGTGACCGCCACCGTGTCCGGCGCCCCGCGGAGGGACAGTCCGGGCATGATCGCCATCCCGAGACCGGCGGACACCATCGAGAGCACCGCTCCGTCGTCCTCGGCCTCCACGGTCGCCCGCGGGATCCAGTCCTGCGCCGCCCACCACTGCCGGGTGTACGAGGTGCAGTTCTCCGCCCAGTCCAGCAGCGGGAGCGTCCGGGGCGCCGGATGGCCGGCCGGGTGCACCAGGGCGTACTCCTCCTCCCGCAGCACTCCCCCGACCAGTTCGTCCGGTACCGGCGAGGACTCGCCCATGGTCGCGATCCCCAGATCGGCGCGCCCGTCCAGGACCTCGCCCGCCGTGCCCCGCCCCAGCTCGCGCACCACCCGCACCACCGGCTCGATCCCGGGGTGGCGGGCCCGCAGCCGCTCCAGCGCGGGCGGCAGCAGATGCAGGGCGGCGCTGCGGAAGGCCGCGATCCGCAGCGGCCCGGCCGGTACGGCGCCCGCCTCGGGCCCGGCCGCCGCCGCGCGCGCCTCGGCGCCCATCAGCTCCAGCAGCCGCAGCACGCGCCGGGCGTACCCGAGGGCGCTCGTGCCCGCAGCGGTGGGCGTGGCACCCTTGCGGCCCCGCTCGAAGAGAACCGTCCCGATCCTGCGCTCGGTGGTGCGGATCGCGTGGGAGACGGCCGACTGCGTCATGTCCAGGGCCGCGGCGGCGCCGGAGAAGCTGCCCGCGCTCTCGACGGCGAGCAGGACGCGCAGCTCGTTCGGGGACAGGTCGGCCATCGTGCGGGTTCCTCTCGTTCCATGAACGCCGCTCATGGAAACGGCCTTTCCATCGACGCAACCACCTGCCCGGCCGGAAACTTCCTTCCTACGGTCGCTGCCATGACGACGACACGCACCGCCCGCGCCTTCCACCTGAGCGCCCGCCCCACGGGCTTCCCCACCCCCGGTCTCTTCACCCTCACCGAGTCACCGGTGCCCGACCCCGCCCCCGGACAGGCCCTGGTGGAGAACCTCTACCTCTCCGTGGACCCGTACCACCGCGAGGAGATGGACGGCGGCTGGGAGCTGGGCGCCCCGCTGGAGGGCCGCGCCGTGGGGCGGGTCACCGCCTCCCGCGACCCGGGCCTCGCCGAGGGCGACCTCGTCTTCCACCGGCAGGGCTGGCGCACCCACGCCCTCGTCACCGCCGGCACCGACGGCACGCGCCGGCTCCCGTCGTACGAGGGGGTGCCGCTCACCGCCCACCTCTCGATCCTCGGCGGCACCGGCCTCACCGCCTATGCGGCGCTCACCCGCACGCTGGAACTCCGTCCGGGCCAGGACCTCTTCGTCTCCGCCGCCGCGGGCGGGGTGGGCACGGCGGTGGGACGGATCGCCCGGCTGCTCGGCGCCGGCCGGATCATCGGCAGCGCGGGCTCGGCCGCGAAGGCCGCCCGGCTCACGGGGGAGCTCGGCTTCGACGCGGCGTTCGACTACCACGACGGGCCGGTCGCCGAACTGCTGGCGAAGGCCGCGCCGGACGGGATCGACGCGGCCGTCGACAACGTGGGCGGCGCCCATCTGGAGGGCGTGATCGCGGCGATGCGCGATTCCGGCCGGATCGCCTGGGTCGGCGCCATCGCCCAGTACCACTCGGCCCACACCCCGCCGCCGGCCCCGCGCAACCTGTTCGACGTGGTCGGCAAGAGCCTGCGCCTCGAAGGCGTGCTGGTCCGCAACCACCTGGACGCGCAGGGCGAGTTGGAGGAGCTGCTGGTGCCGCACCTGCGCAGCGGCCGTATCGCGCCCGACGTCACGGTCGTGGACGGCTTCGAGCGGACCGTGGACGGCTTCCTTGGCATGCTGCGCGGCGAGAACACCGGAAAGATGCTGATCCGCACGGGCGCGTAGGGCCGGGCCGCCCACGTACTCAGGCGTACGTGAGTACCCGACCCGTGTCGAAAGAACGTGCGTCGGACGAGAGTTGCAGCCATGAACGGCCTCTACGCTCTCAAGCCCTGGTACGCGGACCGGCTCTCCGGCGTCCGCGCCTCGCTGGTCCGCCGTGAGGTGTCGCCCGACACCCTCACCGCCGCCGGGGTGGCCGCCGCGGCCGGTGCCGCCGCCTCCCTGGCCTGGCTGCCCGCCCCGGCCGCCGCCCTGCCGGTCGCCGTCCTGCTCGCGGCGCGGCTCGCCTTCGCCAACCTGGACGGGGCGCTGGCCCGCGACACCGGCCGCACCACCCGGCGCGGCGCGGTCCTCAACGAGCTGGGCGACCGGGTCGCCGACCTGGTCGTGCTCGCCGGTTTCCTGACGCTCGCCCCGCTCTGGCTGGTGGCGCTGGCCGGTCTCGCGGCCACGCTGCCCTCCTGGGTGTCGCTGGCCGGGGCCGCCGCCGGGGCGCCCCGCCGCAACGGGGGCCCGGTCGGCAAGACCGAGCGCTGCCTGCTGGTGGTGGTCGCCGCCGCGAGCGGCTGGGCCGTCCCGGTGCTGGCCGTGATCGCGGCCGGCTCGCTGCTCACCGCCCTGCTCCGGCTGGCCGGCCTCTGGCGGGAGCTGGCATGAGCGCCGTACTGATCGCCGAGGAGGCGGCCGTCCGCGCGGTGCCGCTGGTCGCGGGGGTGCTGGGCGCGGGCGGGGTCGCCGTCGCGGTCCTGCCGGCGAAGGTCCGGATGCGCGTCGAACTGCGCAGGCGCTGGCGGACCTGGGCCCTGGTCGCGCCGGTCTTCCTGGGGGCGTACTTCCTGGGCGGCGGCGGCACGTACGCGCTGGCCGCCGGGCTCGGCGTGGTGGCTGCCGCCGAGTACGCCCGGATGGCGGGGCTGCGCCGGGGCGACCTGGCCGTCCTCGCGGCGGGTTCGGCGGCCCTCCCGGCGCTGGCCTGGCTCGCCCCGCAGGTGCTGGACCTGCGGGCGGCGGCCCTGCTGCTCGTCGCGGCGGCGCTCCCCTCCGTCCTGGGCGGCGACGACCGCACGGGCTTCACCCGCACCGCCCGCACCGCCTTCGGCCTGCTGTGGATACCCGTCGCGCTCACCGGCCTGGTGACGCTCGGGGACACGGCGGTCGCGGTGGGCCTGGCGGTGGCGCTCGGCGATGTCGGCGCCTGGTGCGGCGGTACGGCGCTGGGGCGGCGCGGCCCGCTCGCCCGGCCGCTCTCGCCGCTCTCCCCGAACAAGACATGGGCCGGTGTCCTGGGCGCAGCCGCCGCCACCGCCGCCCTGCTGCTCGTCCTCAACGTGTTCAGCCTCTCGCTGTGGGCGGCGGTCGTCGGCGGCTGCGTGCTCGGCGACCTCGTCGAGTCGATGGTCAAGCGCGAGTCCGGCGTGAAGGACGCGGGCAGCTGGCTGCCCGGCTTCGGCGGCCTGCTCGACCGGATCGACTCCCTGCTCGTGGCCCTTCTCCTCGCGATGGTGATGACGTGACACCTCTGGGCAGCACTCTCGTACGCACCCCCGGTCACCGGGTCCTCCCGGTCCGCTCCCGGGTCGCCTCCGCGCTGCGGCGCGGCCTGTGGTGGGGCGTGCTCAGCCTCACCGGCGGGGTCGAGCGGCGCGGCCGGCTGCCGCGCGGCGGCTGTGTGGTCGTCGCCAACCACAGCTCGCACGCGGACACGGCGGCGCTCCTGGCCGCGCTCGACGCCCGGCACGGCCCGGCGATCGGGGCGGCGGCCGACTACTGGTTCGCGTCCCCGTGGCGGCGCCGGATCTGCCGCAGGCTGGCGGCCGGCTTCCCGGTGCGGCGGGCCGGCGGCGGGATGGCGGACCTGCTCTCGATGACCGGTGAGCTGCGCGAGGGCCGGGCGGTCGTGCTCTTCCCGGAGGGCACCCGCGCCGAGGACGGCACCCTCGGCTCCTTCCACAGGGGCGCGCTGGTCCTGGCCGAGGAGGCGGGCGTCCCCGTCGTGCCGGTGGGCATCGCGGGCACCGACCGGCTGCTGCCCAAGCACGGCCGGCTGCGCTCGTCCCTGGTCCGCGTGACGATCGGTGAGCCGCTGCCCTCCGGGGTCTCCCCCGAGGCGGCCCGGGACGCGGTCCGCACACTGCACGACCGTACGACCGCCGAGCCGCTGCGGGACTCCGCGGTGCGCAGGCGGGTGGCGTCGGTGGTCACCTCGCGGCTGGGGCTGCCGCTGGCGTTCTGCTGGGCGTTCGCGGAGGCGCTGAGCTGGCCGCTGATGCCGGAGCTGCTGCTCGGGGCGGTGTGCGTGGCGGTGCCGCGCGCGGCGCTGCGGATGTCGCTGGGGGCGCTGGCCGGCAGCCTGGCCGGCGGGCTGCTCGCCCTGCACCTGGCGGCGGCGGGCGTGCACCTGCCGGCCCCGCTGACCACGGACCGGATGCGGGCGGAGGTCCGCGCGGAGCTGGTGGTGGAGGGCGCGTCGGCCGTACGCCACCAGCCGTGGAACGGCGTTCCGTTCAAGGTGTACGGCGCGGAGGCGGGCCGGGCCTCGGTGCCCGCGTCGGACTGGCTGGTCGCGTCGGCGGCGGCCCGGGGCTCGCGGACGCTGACGGTGGGGCTCGCGTTCGCCGCGTTCGGCCTGCTGCTGCGCCGCCACCGCCGGCTGTACGGGCGCTACCTGGCGCTGCTGGGCGTCGGCTTCGCGGTGGGGCTGGCGCTGATCGTGCGCGGGTGGAGCTGAGCCCCGTATGGAAACCGCCCCCCGTCCGGCAGGGGAACCGGACGGGGGGCGGGAATCGGGGCGGGGCACCCGGGTGGGGCGCCCCGGAGGGCGTCAGCCCTGGTGGGGGTAGGTGTACTCGGTCGGCGGGACCAGCGTCTCCTTGATGGCCCGGGTGAGGGTCCAGCGCTGGAGGTTCTGCGGGGCGCCCGCCTTGTCGTTCGTACCGGAGGCGCGGCCGCCGCCGAAGGGCTGCTGGCCGACGACGGCACCGGTCGACTTGTCGTTGATGTAGAAGTTGCCCGCGGCGTACCGCAGCTTCTCCATCGTGTACGCGGCAGCCGCGCGGTCGTTGGCGATGACGGAACCGGTCAGGGCGTAGTCGGAGACCGACTCCATCTGCTCCAGCATCGCGTCGTACTGCTCGTCCTCGTAGACGTGGACGGCGAGGATCGGGCCGAAGTACTCGGTCGTGAAGACCTCGTTCCCGGGGTCGGTGCACTCGATGACGGTCGGGCGGACGAAGTAGCCCACCGAGTCGTCGTAGGTGCCGCCCGCGACGATCGTGCACGCCGGGTCGGCGGCGGCGCGGTCGATGGCGGCCTTGTTCTTCGCGAACGAGCGGTCGTCGATGACGGCGCCCATGAAGTGCGACAGGTCGGTGACGTCACCCATGGTGATCGAGTCGACCTCGGCCGCGAACGCCTCCTTGAAGCCGGCGTTCCAGATCGACGCCGGGATGTAGGCGCGCGAGGTCGCGGAGCACTTCTGGCCCTGGTACTCGAAGGAGCCGCGGGTCAGCGCGGTCTTCAGGATCGCGGGGTCGGCCGACGGGTGGGCGACGACGAAGTCCTTGCCACCGGTCTCGCCGACGAGCCGCGGGTAGGTGCGGTAGTTGGCGATGTTGTTGCCGACCGTCTTCCACAGGTGCTGGAAGGTCGGGGTCGAGCCGGTGAAGTGGATGCCGGCCAGGTCGCGGTGGTTCAGGGCCACCTCGGAGACGGCGATACCGTCGCCGGTCACCAGGTTGATGACGCCCTTGGGCAGGCCCGCCTCCTCAAGGAGCTGCATCAGCAGCACGGCGGCGTGGGTCTGCGTCGGGGACGGCTTCCACACGACGACGTTGCCCATGAGGGCGGGCGCGGTCGGGAGGTTGGCGGCGATGGCCGAGAAGTTGAACGGCGTGATCGCGTAGACGAAGCCCTCCAGCGGGCGGTGGTCCATGCGGTTCCACACGCCCGGGGAGTTGGCCGGGGGCTGCTCGGCGAGGATCTGGCGCGCGTAGTGCACGTTGAAGCGCCAGAAGTCGACCAGCTCGCAGGGACAGTCGATCTCGGCCTGCTGGGCGGTCTTGCCCTGGCCGAGCATCGTGGAGGCGGCCAGCGTCTCGCGCCACGGGCCGGAGAGCAGCTCGGCGGCGCGCAGGATGATCGCGGCGCGGTCGTCGAAGGACATCGCGCGCCAGGCCGGGGCGGCGGCCAGGGCGGCGTCGATCGCGTCCTGGGCGTCCTGCTCGGTGGCGCCGGCGAAGGTGCCGAGGACGGCCTTGTGGTTGTGGGGCTGCACGACGTCGACGCGCTCGCCGCCACCCATCCTCTTCTCGCCGCCGATGGTCATCGGCAGGTCCACCGGGTTCTGGCTGAGCTCCTTGAGCTTCGCCTCCAGGCGGGCGCGCTCCGGGGAGCCCGGGGCGTAGGAGTGGACCGGCTCGTTGACCGGCGCGGGGACCTGGGTCACAGCGTCCATGGTGTCCTGTGCTCCTTCAAGTAGAGGGGGTGGAGGGGGTTCAGCCCTTGGTGAGGACGGAGCGGCCGAAGAACAGCAGGTTGGCCGGCTTCTCGGCGAGGCGGCGCATGAAGTACCCGTACCAGTCGGTGCCGTACGCGGTGTAGACACGCATGCGGTGGCCCTCGGCCGCGAGCCGGATGTGCTCGTCGCTGCGGATGCCGTACAGCATCTGGAACTCGTACTCGTCGAGCTTGCGGCCGGCCTTGCGGCCCAGCTCCTGGGCGATGGCGATCAGGCGGGGGTCGTGGGACCCGATCATCGGGTAGCCCTCGCCCTCCATCAGGGTCCTCAGAATGCGGACGTACGCCTTGTCCGTCTCGGCCTTGTCCTGGTACGCGACGGAGGCGGGCTCCTTGTAGGCGCCCTTCACGATCCGCACGCGGCTGCCGGCGGCGGCCAGGCGGCGGGCGTCCTCCTCGGTGCGGAACAGGTACGCCTGGATGACGCACCCGGTCTCCGGGAAGTCCTTCCGCAGCTCCTCGTGGATCGCGAACATCGAGTCGAGGGTGGTGTGGTCCTCGGCGTCCAGGGTGACCGTGGTGCCGATCGCGGCGGCGGCCTCGACGACCGGGCGCACATTGGCCAGGGCCAGCTCGTGGCCGCCCTCCAGGGACTGGCCGAACATCGAGAGCTTGACGGACATCTCCGCCCGGGTGCCCAGGCCGAGGTCCTTCAGCCGGCCGATGAGCTCCAGGTAGGCGTCGCGCGCGGCGGCGGCCTGCTCGGGCGTGGTGATGTCCTCGCCGACGACGTCGAGGGTGACTTCGAGGCCCTTGCCGGTGGCGTCCTCGATGACCGGGACGACCTGGTCGACCGTCTCACCGGCGATGAAGCGGTCGACGACCTGCTTGGTGCCGGGCGCGGCCGAGATGAACCGGCGCATCTTGTCGCTGCGCGACGCGGCGAGAATCACGGGACCCAGCACGGGGCACCTCCACGGAAAGTACGAACGAATCCACACTGCCGCATATGCCGTGTAACGAACATAAGCGGTACAGCACGGAGAACCACCGTGAAATCTAGGGATCCCGCCCGCCGCCTGCCATCGACAGCTGCCACACATCCGTGGACCGGATCTCAGACATATGTCTGAAGCGGTGCGAGAATGGCCGGGTGAAGGGCGATTACCAGGAGCTGGTCGACGAGATCTCCGCGCTGCTCGGCGTCCCCGCGACGCTGGAGAACCGGGACTTCGGCCTGGTCGCCTTCGGGGCCCACGACAGCGACGACACCACGGCGATGGACCCGGTCCGCACCCGGTCGATCCTGACCCGCCGCTCCACCCCGGCGGTCCGCGCCTGGTTCGAGAACTTCGGCATCACCCGCGCCACCGGCCCCGTCCGCATCCCCGCCGCCCCCGAGGCCGGAGTCTTCCGCGACCGCATCTGCCTGCCGGTACGCCATCGGGGTGTCGTGCTCGGTTACGTATGGCTGCTGGACGCCGATCCCGGGCCGACCGACCGGCAGCTCGACGCGGCGATGGACGTGGCCGCCCGGATCGGCGCGCTGCTCGCCGACGAGGCGCGGGCGGGCACCGATCTGTCCCGGGAGTTCGGCGCGGTCCTGGCCGCCGGGCGCGGCTGGCAGCGGGACATGGCGGTGGCCGCGCTCGCCGAGGCGCTGGGCCCGGACGCGGAGGGGCTGCACACCGTGGTGTGCGTGACGCCCTGGATGGACGGCGCGCCCGCCGTGCGCACGGTCCCCTCGGCGGCGGCGCTGACCGGGGCCCCGCCGCCGGGCCGGTCCGGGCCGCCCTCGCTGGCGGCGCTGATCCGGCTGCGGTCGCCCGAGGTCCTGGACCCCGCGCTGACCGCCGCCGACCGGCTGCGCACCGCCGCCGGGGCCTCGGCCACCGCCGGCCTCGCGGTCCCGCGCCGGGGCCTGGCGGAGCTGGCCGATGCCTGGCACGAGGCGTCGGCGGCGGCCAGGGCCGCAGCGGCGGAGACCCGGTACGGCCCGGTCGCGGACTGGTCGTCCATCGGCCCGTACCGGACCTTGACGGCGCTCGCCCCGGACGCCCCGCCGGACCCGGCGGTGCGCCTTCTGCTGACCCCGGTGCAACGGGAGCTCGCCCGCACCGCCGAGGTGTTCCTGGACTGCGCGGGCCAGGCGTCGCGGACCGCCGCCGAGCTGGGCATCCACCGCCAGACGCTGTACTACCGCCTCTCCCGCGTCCAGCAGCTCACCGGCCTCGACCTCAACGACGGCGAGGACCGGCTGCTGCTGCACATGGCCCTGAAGGCGGCCCGGCTCTGAGGCCCGGCCGCCTCGCGCCCTACATCCAGGAGGGCGGCGGCGGGGCGGTGATCGGGCGGTCGCTGACCACGGCGGCCATGACCATCGGCGCGTCGTCGTCGCTGTGGCCCACGCTCACCCCGATCCAGCGGTCCTGTCCGGGCAGCGGGCCCCAGACCGCGAGGTCGCCGTAGCAGTCCTCGTCGAGCAGGGCGTCGAAGAGCGGCGGCACCGGGGTGCCCTCCTGCTTCAGCAGCAGCGCGACATGGACGGCGACGCGGTGGTGCGGGCCCCAGCGCTTCTCCAGTTCCGCGACGACGGCGTCGAGCCGGGCCTCGGCCGCCTCCTCGGCCTCGTCGGGGTCGCCCTCGTCGTCCCCGGACTCCCAGAGCGGGACGGCCCGGAAGCCCCCGCCGGTGCTCGACCGCCACTCCCCGGTGACCGGGTCGCCCTCGGCCACCACCGGACCGGCGGCCGGGAGAGGGGCGGCGAGCAGCGCCTCGACATCGGCGACGGCGCGTGCGGGATCGAAGGATTCACCGGCCCGTGCGGTCATCGCGCGCACCCGCCCGTCGGCGTCCGCCCCTCCAGGACCACCTTGAGCCCGTCCGTCAGGTCCTGCGCGGACGGCGCCGAGTCACTGTCCATCAGCCACTGGACCATGACCCCGGCGAGCAGCGCCTGGCAGAAGAGTCCGGCCACCCGGGCCCGCTCGGGGTCGGTCTCGGGGTCGATGCCCATCATGCTCTCGGCGAGCCCGTTGCGCCCCTCGCGCTGCGGGCCGATGAGCGCCTTCTGCAGCTCGGGGTCGGAGTCGATCCGGGAGATGACCTCCATCTGGAGCTGCCACACCGCCCGGCTGTGTTCGAAGCTCCCGATCACCCGTCCCCAGGTCTCCCGGAACTGGTCGAGCGGCGCCGCCGGCATCTCCGCCTCCGGCCGTCCCTCGCCCTCCGTGTGGAGCACATCGCCCCACTCCTCGGTCACCTTCAGGAAGGCGAGGTTGAGCAGCGCCTCCTTGGAGCCGTAGTGGTAGCCGATGGAGGCGAGGTTCGTGCCCGACGCGGCCACGATGTCGCGCGCCGTGGTGCGCGCGTACCCCTTCTCCAGCAGGCAGCGCTTGGCGCCTTCGAGCAGATCCTCACGATGTCCCATGACAGCAGCGTACCCGGCATGCAGACGTTTGTGTAAGACGCATGTCTACATACCGGGTACGGGCGGGACCCCCGGGGCCCGGGAGATCAGTCGGTGAGGTTCACCGAGCGGGCCGAGGCGGCGCCGATCTCCGAGGAGATCTCCGTCAGCACGGCCGCCGGGACGTCGTCGTCGACGGTGAGGACGACCAGCGCCTCGCCGCCCACGTCGGCGCGGGAGACCTGCATGCCCGCGATGTTCAGCCCGGCCTCGCCGAGGATCCGGCCGACCGTGCCGACGACACCGGGGCGGTCCTCGTAGCGCAGCACGATCATGTGGTCGGCGAGCGCCAGGTCCACGTCGTGCTCGCCGATCGCGACGATCTTCTGGAGGTGCTTCGGGCCGGCCAGCGTGCCGGAGACCGCGACCTCCTGGCCGTCGGAGAGCGTGCCCCGGACGGTGACCACGTTGCGGTGCTCGGGCGACTCGGAGCTGGTGGTGAGGCGGACCTCGACACCGCGCTCCTGCGCGAACAGCGGGGCGTTGACGTACGAGACGGTCTCGTCGACGACGTCCTCGAACACGCCCTTGAGCGCGGAGAGTTCGAGCACCTTGACGTCGTGCTGGGTGATCTCGCCGTACACCTCGACGTCCAGGCGGGCCGCGACCTCGCCGGCCAGCGCGGTGAAGATCCGGCCCAGCTTCTCGGCGAGCGGCAGCCCGGGGCGCACGTCCTCGGCGATGACGCCGCCCTGGACGTTGACCGCGTCCGGGACCAGCTCACCGGCGAGCGCGAGGCGCACGGACTTGGCGACCGCGATGCCCGCCTTCTCCTGGGCCTCGTCGGTGGAGGCGCCGAGGTGGGGGGTGCAGACGACCTGGTCGAACTGGAAGAGCGGGGAGTCCGTGCAGGGCTCCTTCGCGTACACGTCGAGACCGGCGCCGGCGACGCGGCCCTCCTTGAGCGCGGAGGCGAGCGCCTCCTCGTCGACGATGCCGCCGCGCGCGGCGTTGACGATGCGCACGGTGGGCTTCACCTTGTGCAGGGCCTCGTCACCGATGAGACCCAGCGTCTCCGGGGTCTTCGGGAGGTGCACGGTGATGAAGTCGGAGACCTCGAGGAGCTCGTCCAGCGAGAGGAGCTTGACGCCCATCTGCGCGGCGCGCGCGGGCTGCACATAGGGGTCGTACGCGACGATCTTCATACCGAAGGCCGACATGCGCTGGGCGACCAGGACGCCGATGCGGCCGAGGCCGACGACGCCGAGGGTCTTCTCGCTCAGCTCGACGCCGGTGTACTTCGAGCGCTTCCACTCGCCGTTCTTCAGGGCGGTGTTGGCCTGCGGGATGTGGCGCGCGGTGGCCACGAGCAGACCGCAGGCCAGCTCGGCGGCGGTGACGATGTTGGAGGTCGGGGCGTTCACGACCATCACGCCGGCCTTGGTGGCGGCGGAGACGTCGACGTTGTCCAGACCGACGCCCGCGCGGGCGACGACCCTCAGCTTCTTCGCGGCGGCGATGGCCTCGGCGTCGACCTTGGTGGCGGAGCGCACCAGGATGGCGTCGACATCGGCGATGGCGGGGAGGAGCTCGGCGCGGTCCGCGCCGTTGCAGTGCCGGATCTCGAAGTCCGGGCCCAGGGCGTCCACCGTGGCGGGCGACAGCTCTTCAGCGATGAGTACGACAGGTTTCGAGCTCACGTGAGTCCTCACAGATCCAGTGCGGACGGCCGTCCCGACGGCCGCAGGCGTGGAGGGGCTTGCCGCGTGGAAGACGCACGACACTGTGGGCCTGACGCGTGTATGTGGAGCAGTGTAGTCATGCGCGGGGCCGCGTTCGGCGCCCCGTCGAAAGGATCACCCGCACGAGGCCGGGCAGCCTGTACACACGTACGACGCCGCCTCTTCCAGCGGTGCGTGGGCGCCGGGGACGGGGTGTGACCCGCCCCCGGCGCCAGGGCGTTACGCGTCCTCGTCGTTGACCCAGCTCATGAGCTTGCGCAGCTCACGGCCGGTGGTCTCCAGCAGGTGGTCGCTGTCGGCCTTCTTGTACTCGTTGTACTTGGGCAGACCGTTGTGGTACTCGGCCATCCAGTTCTTGGCGAAGGTGCCGTCCTGGATCTCCGCGAGGACCTTCTTCATCTCGGCCTTGGTGGCGTCCGTGATGATGCGCGGGCCGGTGACGTAGTCGCCCCACTCGGCGGTCTCCGAGATGGACCAGCGCATCTTCTCCAGGCCGCCCTCGTACATGAGGTCGACGATGAGCTTCAGCTCGTGCAGGCACTCGAAGTAGGCGATCTCCGGCTGGTAGCCGGCCTCGGTCAGGGTCTCGAAACCGGCCTTGACCAGGGCGGCGGTGCCACCGCAGAGAACGGCCTGCTCGCCGAAGAGGTCGGTCTCGGTCTCCTCGGTGAAGGTCGTCTTGATGACGCCGGCGCGGGTGCCGCCGATGCCCTTGGCGTACGACAGGGCGAGCGCCAGGCCGTTGCCCGAGGCGTCCTGCTCGACGGCCACGATGCACGGAACGCCGCGGCCCTCCTCGTACTGGCGGCGGACCAGGTGGCCCGGACCCTTGGGGGCGACCATGCAGACGTCGACGTTGGCCGGCGGCTTGATGAAGTCGAAGCGGATGTTCAGGCCGTGACCGAAGAACAGCGCGTCGCCGTCCTTGAGGTTGTCCTTGATGGACTCCTCGTAGACCTGGGCCTGGATCGGGTCCGGGACGAGGATCATGATGACGTCGGCCTCGGCGGCGGCCTCGGACGGGGTCACCACGCGCAGGCCCTGCTCCTCGGCCTTGGCCTTGGACTTGGAGCCCTCGTGCAGACCGACACGGACGTCGACACCCGAGTCACGCAGCGACAGCGCGTGGGCGTGGCCCTGGCTGCCGTAGCCGATGACCGCGACCTTGCGGCCCTGGATGATGGACAGGTCGGCATCGTCGTCGTAGAACAGCTCGGCCACTGGGTCTTCTCCTTGGTGTGCAGGTGTTGCGTCCCACCGTACGGCGGGGTGCGTCAGATACGTTTTCGGGTCTCGCCATACGAGCGGCGCGGCGGGCCCGGGGGGATTACGCCGTGCGGTCGAGGGCGCGCAGGGACCGGTCGGTGATCGAGCGCGCGCCACGCCCTATGGCGATGGTGCCGGACTGGACGAGCTCCTTGATGCCGTACTGCTCCAGCATCTTGAGCATCGCCTCCAGCTTGTCGGCGCCGCCGGTCGCCTCGATCGTGACGGCCTCGGGCGAGACGTCGACGGTCTTGGCGCGGAACAGCTGGACGATCTCGACGATCTGGGAGCGGGTCTCGTTGTCGGCGCGGACCTTCACCAGGACGAGCTCCCGCTGGATCGCAGCGGCGGGCTCGAGTTCGACGATCTTCAGGACGTTGACCAGCTTGTTGAGCTGCTTGGTCACCTGCTCCAGGGGCAGGTCCTCGACATTCACGACGATGGTGATGCGGGAGATGTCGGGGTGTTCGGTGGTGCCGACCGCGAGCGAGTCGATGTTGAAGCCGCGGCGGGAGAACAGGGCGGTGATCCGGGCCAGGACACCGGGCTTGTTCTCGACCAGGACGGAGAGCGTGTGCTTGGTGGACATGAGGTCGGTCTCTCTCTGTCTCTCAGTCGTCTTCGTTGTCGCCGAAGTCGGGGCGGACGCCGCGGGCGGCCATGACCTCGTCGTTGGAGGTGCCGGCGGCGACCATCGGCCACACCATGGCGTCCTCGTGGACGATGAAGTCGATGACGACCGGGCGGTCGTTGATCGCGTTGGCCTCGGCGATGACCTTGTCCAGATCGGCCGGGTCCTCGCAGCGGATCGCGTGGCAGCCCATGGCCTCGGAGAGCTTCACGAAGTCGGGCACCCGGGTGCCCTTCGCCGCGTTGCCGTCCGTGTCGGCGCCGGAGTGCAGCACGGTGTTGGAGTACCGCTGGTTGTAGAACAGGGTCTGCCACTGACGGACCATCCCGAGCGCGCCGTTGTTGATGATGGCGATCTTGACCGGGATGTTGTTCAGGGCGCAGGTGGTGAGTTCCTGATTGGTCATCTGGAAGCAGCCGTCGCCGTCGATCGCCCAGACCGTGCGGTCGGGCATGCCGGCCTTGGCGCCCATCGCGGCCGGGACCGCGTAGCCCATCGTCCCGGCGCCGCCGGAGTTCAGCCAGGTGGCGGGCTGCTCGTACTGGATGAAGTGCGAGGCCCACATCTGGTGCTGGCCGACGCCCGCGGCGAAGATCGTGTCCGGCGGGGCCAGTTCGCCGATGCGCTGGATGACCTGCTGCGGCGACAGGCTGCCGTCCTCGGGCAGGTCGTAGCCGAGCGGGTAGGTCTCGCGCCAGCGGTTGAGGTCCTTCCACCAGGCGGTGTAGTCGCCGGTGTGGCCCTCGGTGTGCTCGGCCTGGACGGCCTGCACCAGGTCGGCGATGACCTCGCGGGCGTCGCCCACGATCGGGACGTCGGCCGCGCGGTTCTTGCCGATCTCCGCCGGGTCGATGTCCGCGTGGACGATCTTGGCGTACGGGGCGAAGCTGTCCAGCTTGCCGGTGACCCGGTCGTCGAAGCGGGCGCCGAGCGCGACGATCAGGTCGGCCTTCTGCAGCGCGGTGACGGCGGTGACCGCACCGTGCATACCGGGCATCCCCACGTGCAGCGGGTGGCTGTCGGGGAAGGAGCCGAGCGCCATCAGGGTGGTGGTGACGGGCGCTCCGGTCAGCTCGGCCAGCACCTTGAGTTCGGCGGTGGCCCCGGCCTTCATGACGCCGCCGCCCACATAGAGCACCGGGCGCTTGGCCTGGGTGATGAGCTTGGCGGCCTCGCGGATCTGCTTGGCGTGCGGCTTGGTCACCGGGCGGTAGCCGGGCAGGTCCATGACCGGCGGCCAGCTGAAGGTGGTCTTCGCCTGGAGCGCGTCCTTGGCGATGTCGACCAGGACCGGGCCCGGACGGCCGGAGGCGGCGATGTGGAAGGCCTCGGCGATGGTGTGCGGGATGTCCTCGGCCTTGGTGACCAGGAAGTTGTGCTTCGTGACCGGCATCGTGATGCCGCAGATGTCCGCCTCCTGGAAGGCGTCCGTGCCGATGGCGGCCGAGGCCACCTGGCCGGTGATCGCGACGATCGGCACCGAGTCGAGGTACGCGTCGGCGATCGGGGTGACCAGGTTGGTGGCGCCGGGGCCCGAGGTGGCCATGCAGACGCCGACCTTGCCGGTGGCCTGCGCGTAGCCGGTGGCCGCGTGGCCGGCGCCCTGCTCGTGGCGGACCAGGACGTGACGGACGCGCTGGGAGTCCATCATCGGGTCGTAGGCGGGAAGGATCGCGCCGCCGGGAATGCCGAATACCGTGTCGGCCCCCACCTCCTCGAGGGAGCGGATGAGGGACTGCGCACCCGTGACGTGCTCAACGGTGGCGGAGGGCGATCCGCCGGTACGGGCCCGCGGCTGGGGATGGTGGGCCCCGGTGGCCTGCTCGGTCATCGGCATTCTCTTCTCGAAGCTGAGGTTTTTTGCGAGTGTTTTACGACGTTTTGCCTGGTCCGGTGCAACAAAAAACCCCCCGTGCCGTGAGGCAAGCGAGGGGAGCGCGCCGGTGCGGTCCGCAGAGTGTCATGAAGGAACCCTGCTTCAGCCGACGCGCTTTCCAAGTACGAGAATTCGGGTGCGCATGGCATTGACCCTCTCTCCGACGCCCGCGGAGTGTCAAGTGGGTGGGACGGGTGTCTCAGCATGTGATCCGGTGAGCGACGGGATCGAGCCGCCCGCGAGGACCGGCTGCGCGGGTACGCCGCCGGGCACCGGAAACGTACCGCGGGCCAGGGCGCGGCGCAGCCGGTATTCGTCGAGAGGTCCGGAGAAGGCCGCGCCCTGGCCGTGCGTACAGCCCATGGCGCGCAGGGCGAGAACCTGTTCCGGGACGTCGACGCCGTCGGCCACGGACTGCATGCCGAGGTCGCAGGCGATCCGCAGCAGCCCGCTGGTGATCTTGTGCAGGCGGGCGGACTCGACGACGCCCTCGACCAGACCCCGGTCCAGCTTCAGCACGTCGATGGGGAGCCGGCGCAGGGCGTTGATCGCCGCGTAGCCGCTGCCGAAGCCGTCGAGCGCGATCCGCACGCCCAGCCGGCGCAGGGCGGCCAGGCGCTGTTCCAGGTCCTCGAAGGAGACCCGTGGATCGCTGTCCGCCACCTCGATCATGAGCGCCCCGGAGGGCAGTCCGTACCGCGTGAGCAGCGCCTCGACGGAGCCGGCCGGGAAGCCCCGGTCCAGCAGTCTGCGGGCCGGGAGGCGGACGGCGACGGAGACCGGATGGCCGGCCCTCGCCCGGTCGGCGGCCTGCTCGACGGCCTCCTCCAGGAGCCAGCGGCCCAGCTCCGCGGTGCGGTCGCCGTCCTCGGCGATCCGCAGGAACTCGGCGGGGGTGAACAGGATGCCCTGGGCGGAGCGCCAGCGGGCCTGGGCGGCGACCGCCGCGACCGTGCCGGTGGCGAGGTGGACCACGGGCTGGTGGAGCAGCGCGAACTCACCGTCGCGCAGGGCGCCGCGCAGCCGGGTCGCCAGCTCGGAGCGGCGCACCACGTCGGCCTGCATCTGCGGGGCGTAGAGCTGGACGCGGTTCTTCCCGGCGGCCTTGGCCCGGTACATGGCGAGGTCCGCGTTGCGCATGAGGTCGTTGGGGGTGATGCCGGGCTCGGCGAAGGCGACGCCGATGGAGGCGGTGACGCGGACCTCGCCGGCCCCGATGCGGTACGGCTCGGAGAGCGTGAGGCGCAGCCGGTCGGCGATCTCGTGGACCTGGCACTCGCGGGCGTCCTGCTCGCGGCCGGCGTCGCCGACGATGAGGGCGGCGAACTCGTCGCCCCCGAGGCGGGCGGCGGTGTCCCCGGCCCGGACGGACTCCTGGAGGCGGCGGGCGGCCTGGATGAGCAGTTCGTCGCCGGCCTGGTGGCCGAGCCGGTCGTTGGCCGCCTTGAAGCCGTCCAGGTCGATGAAGAGGACGGCGGTGCCGGCGTCCCCGGCCCGGCGGCCGCCGAGCGCCTGGCGGACCCGGGAGGTGAACAGGGCCCGGTTGGGCAGGTCGGTGAGCGGGTCGTGCTCGGCGTTGTGCTGCAACTGGGCCTGGAGGCGGACCCGTTCGGTGACGTCCCGGCTGTTGAGGATGAGGCCGCCCTGGTGGCGGTTGACGGTGGACTCGACGTTGAGCCAGTCGCCGGAGCCGGAGCGGAAGCGGCACTCGATGCGGGTGGTGGGCTCCTCGCCGGGCGGGGCGGCCAGGAAGCGGCGCACCTCGTGGACCACCCGGCCGAGGTCGTCGGGGTGGATGATCGAGGACAGCTCGGCGCCGACCAGTTCGTCCGCGTCGCGCCCGTAGACCCCGGCCGCGGCGGGGCTGACGTAGCGCAGGACGCCGCTGGGGGCGGCGATCATGATGACGTCGCTGGAGCCCTGGACCAGGGAGCGGAAGTGGTTCTCCTTCTGGGCCAGTTCCTGGGTGAGGGCGATGTTGTCGACGAGCATGATGCCCTGCCGGACGACGAGCGCGAGGACCACCGTGCACCCGGTGAAGACGACGACGCGGTCCACCCGGCGGCCCTCGATGACGTTGTACAGGATGCCCAGGGTGCAGACGGCCGCGGCGAGATACGGGGTCAGTGCCGCCAGTGAGCCGGCGATGGGGCGGCTGGTGGTGCGCGGGGCGTCCCGGTCGGCGTCCGCGACAGCGTTGTCCGCGTCACGGGCGGCGCCCCAGGGGGCGTACGCGAGGAGCAGCGAGCCGGCGAACCAGCCG
Organism: Streptomyces sp. NBC_00708; assembly: GCA_036226585.1. Taxonomy (GTDB): domain Bacteria; phylum Actinomycetota; class Actinomycetes; order Streptomycetales; family Streptomycetaceae; genus Streptomyces. The sequence continues at coordinate 5,136,080 of CP108997.1, read as the reverse complement.
GCGTCGAGCAACTGGCCCGAGTGGTAGGTCTGGCGCAGCAGCGGCGAGGTGAACAGCGCGTCGCACAGGACGGTCAGGGCCAGCGCGGCGATGGCGGTGTTCACCGCGGCGCGGTTGACGCTGGAGCGCCGGAAGTGCAGGGCGAGCACCATCGAGACGAGCACGATGTCCAGCAGCGGGTAGGCCAGCGAGAGGGCGGCGCGGGCCACGCTGTCGCCCTCGGTGTCCGCCACATGCGCGGTGTGGGCGAGGGCGAGGCTCCAGGAGAGGGTGAGGAGCGAGCCGCCGATCAGCCAGGCGTCGAGGGCCAGGCAGACCCAGCCGGCCCGGGTGACGGGCCGCTTGGCGAGGACGAGGAGGCCGACGATGGCGGGCGGCGCGAAGCAGAGGAAGAAGAGGTCGGCGAGGGAGGGGCTCGGGACCTTGACGCCGCGCACGCACTCGTACCAGCCCCAGACGGCGTTGCCGCACGAGGCCATCAGCGAGGAGAGCGAGAACAGCAGCCAGGCCGGGCGGAACCGGATGTCGGCGGCGCGGGCGAAGAGGAAGCAGGAGACGGCGGCGGCCAGGGCGGCGACGCTGAGGCCGAAGTCCCCCATGAACAGGGCCACCTGGGCCGAGCCCCAGCCGGTGGCCGCGCCCACGGCGTAGCCGCCGCAGACGAGGCCGAGGACGAGCTGCGGGAGCAGTGCGGAGGTGCTGCCCGCTCCGGACCGCCGGGCGAGGAGCGCTCCGCGGGTGCTCGCCGGGGCGCTCACCGCGGCCCTCCCGTGGTCCCCGGCCGGCCGCGGCGCCGGCTCACCGGGCCCTTCGCCCGCCGTCGCCTGCCCTGCCGTGTCCGGTCGTCCGCCCATCGGCCGTCCATCGCCCGTCGCCCCCTCGCGTGTGGCTGGCTCCCCGGCGCCGTCCCTGCCACGGCGCAGCACCCCTTTCGGGACGATACACCAGACTCGTCACTCAGGGACATAGCTCCTCTACTCTCCGTGACTACCTGCGGTGTTGTGGCCACGGAGGGGAACCGCACCTGCCCGGTGCGTGGTCAGCCGGTGGTGCGTACGACGTTCTCCAGCGGCCGGCCCGCGGCGAAGCGGGTGAGCTGTCCGGCGATCAGCCGCTTGGCGCGCGGCAGGAACGCCGAGGTACTGCCTCCCACGTGCGGGGTGATGAGGACGTTCGGAGCATGCCAGAGGGGGTGGCCGGAAGGCAGCGGTTCCGGGTCGGTGACGTCCAGGGCGGCGCGCAGCCGGCCGGACTCGAGTTCGGACAGCAGGGCCTTGGTGTCGACGACCGGGCCCCGGGCGACGTTGACCAGGAGCGCCCCGTCGGGCATCGCCGCGAGGAAGTCCGCGCCTGCCAGCCCCTGGGTGGAGGGGTTCAACGGGGTGGAGAGGATGACCACATCGGCCTCGGGCAGCAGGGCGGGCAGGTCGTCGAGCGTGTGTACGGGACCGCGTGCGGTTGTCCGCGCGGAGCGTGCGACGCGTGCGACCCGCGCGCACTCGAACGGCGCGAGCCGGTCCTCGATGGCCGAGCCGATCGATCCGTAGCCCACGATCAGCACGGACTTGTCGGCGAGCGCCGGGTAGAAGCCGGACCGCCACTCCTCCTTGTCCTGGCCGTGCACGAAGCCGGGGAAGCCGCGCAACGAGGCCAGGATCAGCGCGAGAGTCAGCTCGGCGGTGGACGCCTCGTGGACGCCCCTGGCGTTGCACACCCGTACCCCGGCGGGCAGTCCGCCGAGGCCGGGTTCGACGTGGTCGGTGCCCGCCGACAGCGTCTGCACGACCTGGACCCGGCTCATCTCCGCGAGCGGCCGGACCGCGATCTGCATGCCCTTCATGTAGGGGACGACGTAGTAGGCGCAGTCGGCCGGGTCGGCCGGGAAGTCCTCCGCGCCGTCCCAGAAGCGGTACGTCAGGCCCTCGGGAAGCCCTTCGATCTCCTCGGGGCGCAGGGGCAGCCAGACCTCGGGGGCGGGGGCGGAGTGCGTGGTGGAAGTCATGGTCAGGAGGCTATGCGAAGCCCGCCGGGGCGCAGAGGTTAGGTTGTTGGCGGGTGCGAGGAGGGGTTCGGGAGTTGGAGCGCAGGAGTCTCGGTGCGGCGGCGCTCGCCGTGGGTGCGGTCGGTCTCGGCTGCATGCCGATGAGCTGGGCGTACAGCGCCTCGCAGCAGCGGGGCGACCGCGCGCTGCGGGCGGTGCACGCGGCGCTCGACGCGGGTGTCGATCTGCTCGACACCGCCGACATGTACGGGCCCTTCACCAATGAGCTGCTGGTGGGGCGGGCGTTGAAGGGACGTCGGGCGCAGGCGTTCGTGTCCACCAAGTGCGGTCTCCTGGTGGGTGATCAGCACATCGTGGCCAACGGCAGGCCCGGCTATGTGCGTCGGGCCTGCGACGCCTCGCTGCGGCGGCTGCAGACCGATGTGATCGACCTGTACCAACTGCACCGCGCGGACCCCGAGGTGCCCGTCGAGGAGACCTGGGGCGCGATGGCGGAACTGGTGCGCGCGGGGAAGGTCCGGGCGCTGGGGCTGTGCGCGGTCGGTGCGCGGGCGTCGCGGCGGCCGGGTGCGCGGACGCACGACGGAACGATCCGGCAGCTGGAGCGGGTGCAGCAGGTCTTCCCGGTCAGCGCCGTGCAGGCGGAGCTGTCGGTGTGGTCGCCGCAGGCGCTGGAGTCGCTGCTGCCGTGGTGCGCGGACCGGGGCGTGGGCTTCCTGGCCGCGATGCCGCTGGGCAACGGGTTCCTGACGGGGACGCTGACGCCGGGTCAGGGGTTCGAGCCGGAGGATCTGCGGGCCCGGCATCCCCGGTTCACGGCCGAGACGATGGCGGCGAACCAGCCGCTGGTGGTGGGGCTGCGCCGGGTCGCCGAGCGGCACGGGGCGACGCCCGCGCAGGTGGCCCTGGCCTGGGTGCTGCACCAGGGCCCGCAGGTGGTGCCGGTGCCGGGAACCAAGCGGGAGCACTGGGCCGTGGAGAACGCGGGGGCTGCCGGTCTGGTCCTGACGGCGCGCGACCTGGCGGAGATCGACCGGCTGCCGGCGGCGCACGAGTCCTGGGACTGATCACCCGCCGCGCTGACCGCCGATCGGGAAAGTGCCCCGGTCCGGGGCGGGCTCGGTGTAAGAACAGGGGACAGGCGGCTGTGGAAGGGATCGGTGCGGTGTTCGGATCAGTGAAGGGCCCGGGACCCGGAGGGGACGGCCGGGGGGCGCGGCGGGGCACGGTGGCGGTGCTGGCGGCCGGCGCCCTGCTGTTCGCCGCGGGGTGCTCCTCGCAGGAGGGCATGGAGAGTTCGGCGGGCCAGGGCGCGAGTTCACCGGCGCACTCCCCCTCGGCCTCGCCCCGGAAGTCCGCCTCGCCGTCGCCGTCCGTCTCACGCCCCCCGGCCGACCAGCCGCCGGCCAAGGGCTCGGCGAAGGTGGTCTCGACGCTCACCGAGGGGCTGAACTCGCCCTGGGGCCTGGCGGCGCTGCCCGGCGGCGACCTCCTGGTGGGTTCCCGGGACAAGGGGACGATCACCCGGATCGACGCGGAGACCGGGAAGAAGAAGCTCCTCGGCACGGTCCCCGGGGTCGCCCCGGCGGGCGAGGGCGGGTTGCTGGGCATCGCCGTCTCCCCCGACTTCGGCACCGACCACCTGGTGTACGCGTACTTCACCACCGCATCGGACAACCGCATCGCCCGCATGATCTACGACGAGAACGCCTCCACGCCCGGACAGTCGCTGGGCGCCCCGGACACGATCCTGCGGGGCATCCCGAAGGGCTCGATCCACAACGGCGGGCGGATCGCCTTCGGACCCGACCGCGCGCTGTACGCGGGCACGGGCGAGACGGGCGACGGCGACCGCTCGCAGGACAAGGAGTCGCTGGCGGGCAAGATCCTCCGGATGACGCCCGACGGCGAGCCGCTGCACGGCAACCCGGAGGCCGACTCCGTGGTCTATTCGTACGGCCACCGCAACGTCCAGGGCCTCGCCTGGGACGCGGAGAAGCGGCTGTGGGCCTCCGAGTTCGGCCAGGACACCTGGGACGAGCTGAACCTGATCGAGCCGGGCGGCAACTACGGCTGGCCGGACGTCGAGGGCACCGAGCACCAGAAGGGCTTCCACGACCCGGTGGCCCAGTGGAAGACCTCCGAGGCGTCGCCGAGCGGCATCGCCTACGCCAAGGGCTCGATCTGGATGGCGGGCCTGCGGGGCGAACGGCTGTGGCGCATCCCCCTGTCCTTCGAGGACGGGGCGGCGAAGGAGCCCCTGGCGGACCCGCAGGCGTTCCTGGAGGGCGAGTACGGGCGGCTGCGCACGGTGCTGGCGGCGGGCGGCGACAAGCTGTGGCTCGTGACGAGCGAGACGGACGGCCGGGGCACCCCGAAGTCCGGCGACGACAGGATCCTGCTGGTGCAGGTGACGTAGCGGCCGGCAGCGGCGGGGCCGCGGCCCCGCCGGTACCGCCTCACCGGTGCTCGGGCACCGGGTACAGCCGCAGCCGGTGGGCCAGCGCGGCGGCCTCGCCGCGGCCGGTCACGCCCAGCTTGGCCAGGATGTTGGAGACGTGCACGCTCGCGGTCTTGGGCGAGATGTACAGCTCCTCGGCGATGCGGCGGTTGGTGAGCCCGGCGGCGACCAGCCGGTGCACGTCCTGCTCGCGCGGGGTCAGCCCGAAGGACTCCACGGCGGCGGCCGCGGCCTTCAGCTGCTCCTCGGAGGGGTCCCGGACCGGCGGCTGCGCGGGCACGCCGGTCTCGTCGGGGACGACGACGGCGGCGGGTATCTCCTCGGGCGCCGGCCCCGTGCCGGTCAGGGCGATGCGGGCGCGGCCGGCCAGCAGCTCGATGGTCTCGGTGAGCGGGCGGGCCCCCAGCCGTACGGCGGTGCCGTGCGCCTGGCGCAACAGGCCGGTGGCGGTGGTCCGGTCCCCGGAGGCGATGAGCAGCGCCTCCGCCCAGCGGTGCTGGATCTGCGCCAGCTCGTACGGGCGGTGCAGCGGGGTGAACGCGCGGGCGGCGCCCTCCCAGTGGTCCGGGGTGTCGGTGCCCTCGGCCCTGGCCAGCTCCGCTTCGACGAGCAGGACGTATCCGGACCAGACCGGGACGAGGGCCGGCAGCCGCTTGAGATGGCTGCGGACCAGGTCGAGGATGCCCGGCCGGCCGGGCTCGGTGGCGGGCAGGCCCCGGGCGTCGGCCTCCGCCGCCGCGACGGCGTGCAGCATCGGGAAGGCGTAGCGCTGGGTGCCGGTCGGGAAGCCCTCGGCGGCCTGTGCCTCGAAGGCGGCGCGCGCCTCGGGCAGCCGGCCCTGCCGCACGGCGATCAGGATGGCGTGCCGCACGGGGTTGATGAAGTGCTGCGGCTGCGGGTCGCTGGAGCCGAAGGAGCGGCGGGTCAGCGCGAGTTGGCGTTCGGCCTCGGCGAGGTCGCCGCGGGCCAGGGCGATCTCCGTGCGGCGGGCGGCGACCAGCCCCTGGGACTTGCGGGACAGCGACTTGCGGGCGGCGGCCTCGGTGGTGGCCACGGACTCGTCCCAGCGTCCCAGCGAGAACAGGGACATCGCCTGGTTGGTGCGGACCCACGCCTCGATGTCCGCGACGCCGTGCTCGTGGCAGATGCGGATGCCGTGGTCGGAGGCGGCCACCGCCTCCAGGGAACGGCCCATCGCCTCCAGGGTGGAGGGGAGGTTGATGCTGGCCCGGCCCATGATGTCGATGAGGCCCAGTTCGTCGGCCCGGTCGCGGACGGCGTACATCTCGGCGATGCCCTCGTCGACGGCGCCCGCGTCCGCGTTGAGCCAGCCGCGGGTGAGCCGGGCGTGCAGCTCGATGTACTCGTTGCCGACCAGCTGGGCGTACTCCACGGCCCGTTCGGCGGCGGCGAGGGTGTCGGCGCCTGGGCGGTGCAGGGCGCCCCAGCCGGCCACCATCATCAGGACGTCGGCGTGCACCGCTGACGGGGGCAGGCCCCGGACCAGCCGCTCGGCCGTGGCCAGCTCCTCCCAGCCGTCGCCGCGCGTGAGGTCCTGGACCAGGCGGGAGCGCTGGACCCAGAACCAGGCGGCGCGCAGGGCGTCGTCCTCGCCCTCCAGGATGCGCAGGGCCTTCTTGCAGATGGCGAAGGCCCGTTCGCGCTCGACGCCGAGCCGGGCGGCGACGGTGGCCTCGGCCATCAGGTCGAGATAGGTCAGCGGTGTGGAGGCGTCGCGGCCGCAGGTGGGGTACACCTCGGCGTAGTCGATGGGGCGCAGCGTGCTCCGTACGTCCTCGGGGGCGTCGTCCCACAGCTCCAGCGCCCTTTCCAGCAGGCGCAGTTGCTCGGCGTAGGCGTTGCGGTGACGGGCCTCTACGGATGCCCTGAGCACGGCCGGCAGCGCCTTGGCCGGGTCGTGCGCGCCGTACCAGTAGCTGGCCAGGCGGGTGGCGCGCTCCCCCTCCCGGACGAGGCCGGGGTCGGCCTCCAGGGCTTCCGCGTACCGGCGGTTGAGGCGGGAGCGCTCGCCGGGCAGCAGGTCGTCGCTGACGGCCTCGCGGACCAGGGAGTGGCGGAAGCGGTAGCCGTCGCCCTCCGGCGTGGTGAGCAGCAGATTGGCGCCGACGACGGTGCGCAGGGCCTCGATGAGGTCGTCCTCGGCGAGTCCGGCGACGGCGGCGAGCAGCCTGTACTCGACGGCGGAGCCGCCCTCGGCGACGATCCGGGCGACCTTCTGTGCGTCGGCGGAGAGCGTCTCGACGCGGACCAGGAGAAGGTCGCGCAGCGAGTCGGGGAGGGCGTCACCGGCTCCGCTGCGGCACTCCAGGGTGCAGGCCAGTTCCTCGACGAAGAAGGCGTTGCCGTCGGAGCGCTCGAATATCTCGTCCACCAGGGCGGGTTCGGGGGTGTCGGCGAGGATGCCGGTGAGCTGGCGGCGGACCTCGGACCGGGTGAACCGGGAGAGTTCGATGCGGCGGACGGTGCGCAGCCGGTCGATCTCCGCGAGGAGCGGGCGCAGCGGGTGGCGGCGGTGGATGTCGTCGGCGCGGTAGGTGCCGACGACGACGAGACGGCCGCTGCGCAGGGTGCGGAAGAGGTAGGCGAGGAGGTGGCGGGTGGAGGAGTCGGCCCAGTGCAGGTCCTCCAGGACGAGCACGACGGCCCGGTCGGCCGAGATGCGCTCCAGGAGCCGGACGGTCAGTTCGAAGAGGCGGGCGGTGCCGAGCTCGTCGGAGCCGTACCGGCCGGTCTCGCCCAGCTCGGGCAGCAGCCTGGCCAGTTCGCCCTCCTGGCCGGCGCAGGCGGCGGCCATCTCCTCGGGCAGGGCGCGGCGTACGGCGCGCAGGGCGGTGGAGAAGGGGGCGTACGGCAGTCCCTCGGCGCCGATCTCGACGCAGCCGCCGACGGCGACGACGGCGTCCCGGCGGGCGGCGACGGCGAGGAACTCCTCGACGAGGCGGGTCTTGCCGACCCCCGCCTCACCGCCGATGAGCAGGGCCTGCGGTTCGCCGCAGAACCCCCCGGCCGCACCGGAGGGTTCCGTGGTGGCGCGGGTGAGCGCGCCGGTGAGCGAGGTGAGTTCGCCGGTGCGGCCGACGAACACGGGGCTGACTGACCTGGTCTCCACCTGGCTGAGCATCGCACATGGGTCCGACAACGCCGACGGAATAAGCCGGGGGCCGAACGGCCCCCGGCCCTGGTCCACCGCTGCCGCCCTACGCGGCGTGCGTGAACCGGTCCCGTTCGCCGCCGGTACTCACCGGCCCCTCCGCTTCCTTGCGTGCGGTCCGGCGGGCGTCGCGGCGGCTGCGGCGGGCGCGGGTCGCCTCGCCGGCCAGCCGCTGGAGGTCGGCACGGCGCAGGAGCTCGGCGTGCATGACCTTGTGGAGTTCGTACTCGAACATGGGATGTCCCCCTGGGTGAGGGCCCTTGCGGGCCTCGGTGGCGGCAGTTCCTCTGCCGTGCCACCACTCTCGTCCCCCAGGGGGGTGCGCCACATCGGGCGTGTTCCGCATCTGTGGCGTACGGAAGCCTTAGTCCCAGGGCCCTACCGCCCCGGGACCCGGTGAAACCGCCCCGGCATGCCTTAGGGCGGCGTCCCGGAGCCCCGGAACCGTCCTATCCGGCCGTCGTGGGGAGCGCCACGATGAGGTCGAAGTACATGGCCACGGCGATGAGTACGCCGAGCGCGCCGAGGGCGATGCCGCCCCGGGCGACCGCGCGGACCCAGCCGGCCTGCGGCTGCCGGGCCGGGGCGCCGAACGCGGGCCGGACCAGGACATAGGTGCCGACCAGCAGGGCGAGCAGGCCGAAGAGGCCGTTGACCAGGGCGGTGGCGTGCCAGGCGTCGCCGTATATCTCGTTGATCTGCTGGGCCGCGGAGCTGCCGGACGAGGTCTTGATCTGGCCGATGAGGGTCTCGCGCTCGGCGGCGACCCGGCCGCTCCAGGCGCCGGTGAGGGCGACGACGCCGAGTCCGGCGGAGACGACGGCGGCGGACGCGGCGGCGAGCCGCCCGGAGGTCTCCTCGTCGGTGTCGTCGGCCGCTTCGGTGCCTTCGGTGTCGTCGGCCGCTTCGGTGTCCTCGGCGTCCGCGGCCTGTTCCTCCGGCGCGGTCCCCCCGTCCGCCTCGTCCAGGTCGTGCTGCCGCGTCTCCCGCGCGGTGAGGGTCTCGGTCTCGTCGGTCGTCTTCTCGCCGTCGGCGACGGCTTCGGGCGTCTTGGGGTTCATGCCGCGCACGCTAGGTGCCGCAGATGAGAGGCCCCTTAACGCCCGCCGTCGGCCCGGCGCGCGGTCAGTGGACGCGCGCGGCCGGCTCCTCCTCGTACGTCCGCACCCCCGGCACCGGAACCCGTGTCACCGGGCGGTCCGGCGGTTCGATGCTCAGGCGGGGGAGGCGGCGGTCCAGCCAGCCGGGCAGCCACCAGTTGGCGCCGCCCAGCAGGTGCATCAGGGCCGGGACGAGCAGGGTGCGCAGCACGAAGGCGTCCAGGGCCACGGCCGCCGCCAGGGCGATGCCGAACATCGCGATGACGCGGTCGCCGCTGAGCACGAAGGCGAGGAACACCGAGATCATGATCACAGCGGCCGAGTTGATCACCCTGCTGGTCTCGGCGAGGCCGACGCGGACCGCGCGCCGGTTGTCGCGGGTCTCCAGCCACTCCTCGTACATCCGGCCGACCAGGAAGACCTGGTAGTCCATGGAGAGGCCGAAGAGCACGGAGACCATGATCACCGGCAGGAAGGGCTCGATGGGGCCCGCGCTGCCGAGGCCGAGCAGTTCGCTGCCCCAGCCCCACTGGAAGATCGCGACGACCACGCCGAACGAGGAGGCGACCGCCGCGACGTTCATCGCCGCCGCCTTCAGCGGGATGCCGAGGGACCGGAAGGCCATCAGCAGGAGCAGGCAGCCGAGCCCTATGACGACGCCGATGAACAGCGGCAGCTTGCCGATGATGATCTGCGCGAAGTCGTCGTAGCTGGCCGTCACCCCGCCCACATGGGTCTCCAGCGAGGTGTTGTCGGCCGCCTTCGGCAGCACGTCCGTACGCAGCCGCTCGACGAGTTCGCTGGTCGCGCGGGACTGCGGGGACGAGTCGGGGACGACGGTGACGTACGCGGTGTCGCCCGCGGCGTTGTACGTGACCGGGTGGGCCCACGCCACCCCGTCGACCGCGCGCAGGGTGGCCGGCAGGGCGTCCATCGCGAGCCGGTCGTCGGCGCCGTCCAGGTGCGCGGCGACGGTGAGCGGTCCGTTGACACCGGGGCCGAAGCCGTCGGCGAGCAGGTCGTACGCCTGCCGGGTGGTGGCGGACTCCGCGTTGTTGCCCTGGTCGGAGCTGCCGAGGTGGAGCGAGAAGGTGGGCAGCGCGAGGACCAGCATCACGACCGCGGCGAGCGCGCCCAGCAGCTTGGGGTGCCGCTCGACGAACGCGGCCCAGCGGGCGGCGAAGCCGGTGGGGAGTTCGGGCTGCGGCCCGTGCGCGGCCAGCCGGGCCCGTTCGCGCCGGCTCAGCGCGCGCAGCCCGATGAGCGACAGCAGGGCGGGGAGCAGGGTCACCGAGGCGGCGACGGTCAGCACCACGGTGAGCGAGGCGGCGATGGCGACGCCGTTGAGGAAGCTCAGGCGCAGGATCAGCATGCCGAGCAGCGCGATGCAGACGGTGGCCCCGGCGAAGACCACGGCCCGCCCGGTCGTCGCCACCGCGTGCTGCGCGGCCTCGGGCACGGTCATGCCGCGCCGCAGCCCTCTGCGGTGGCGGGTGACGATGAACAGCGCGTAGTCGATGCCGACGCCGAGCCCTATCAGCATGCCGAGCATCGGCGCGAAGTCGGCGACGGTCATCACGTGCCCGAGCAGCACGATGCCCGCGTACGCCGTGCCGACCGAGACGAGCGCGGTGGCGAGGGGCAGCATGCTCGCGGCGAGCGAGCCGAAGGCGAGGAAGAGCACGACGGCCGCGACGGCGACCCCGATGATCTCGCTGAGGTGCGCGGCGGGCGCCTCGGTGAGCCCGACGGCCTGGCCGCCCAGCTCGACGCGCAGATGCGGGCTCTCGGCCGCCTTCGCGGTGTCCACGACCGCCTCCGCCCGGGCCACGGGAACGTCGTCGGCGCGCTGGTCGAAGGTGACGGTGGCGTACGCGGTGTGCCCGTCGGTGCTGATCTGCGCGCCGCCGGTCTCCGTGTACGGACTGGCCACCGCCCCGACGCCGGGCAGCCGTTCGACGGCGTGCAGGGTGCGGGTCATCTTCTGCTCGACGTCGGTGGCGCGCACCGTGGAGTCCGCGGTGTGCCAGACGATGGTGTCGGTGTCGCCGCCGAGATCCGTGAACCCGCTCTTGAGCAGTTCGGCGGCCCGGCCCGACTCGGTGCCGGGGGCCTCGTAGTCGTTGGAGTAGGCGGACCCCGCGAACCCCGCGGCGGCGGCCGTGCCCCCGAGGGCAAGCAGCCAGATCAGAACGGCGACGAGGCGGTGCGTGACGCACCAGCGGGCGATGGCAGCCAAGGGACGTGCTCCCTGCGGGTTCGTGGACCTTTACCCACAGATAACGTGATCTGCCCGTAAACGTCTCATGACCTGAGAACGTCACTCTGACAGCAGAAGATGATCCTTTGTCCCTTTCGTGGCCATGGTCACAGGGCCCGGTCCACCGCCGCACCGGGATGGATCAGGCCCTGCGACCGGCGGTCCGGTCAGCCGGAGACGCTCGCCCGGCCGTTCTCGATGTGCCCCATGAGCCGTCGCCGGAAGCCGCTCTCGCCCTCGGCCGTGACCGCCAGGTCGTACCAGCCGTGCGCGTCGGCCGCCGAGTGCACGACCGTACGGCTGCGCCCCGGCTTGACCGTGACGCGGCGGGTCCAGTTCCGCAGATCGTCCTCGTCGACGTAACCGAGCGGGCGCACCAGGAAGGTCAGGGTGCGGCGGCCGGTGTTGCGCAGGGTGAGGTGCAGATCGCGGTCGCCGGCGTCGATCCGGGAGGCGACCTCGGCCCCGCCGTCGGCCGGCCCCTCGAACTCGCGCCGGAAGCCGTTCGGCCCGGTCACCGTGAAGCGGTACGACTCGCCCGTCAGCGGGACGGTCCAGTGGCCCTCGCCCCGGACGTCCTGGTGCTGCGGAGCCGGGAACTCACCCGCGTACGGGTACAGCGCGAAGTGGGCCGACGCCTTGCCGCTGTTGCCGAGTTCCACCCGCAGACCGCCGCGGGCCCGCCGGACCTGGGCGTCGGGCTGGTAGGGCAGTGCGCGCGCCGGGCGTACGCCGGGCTCCTGCTCGGGCAGGTGCTGGACGGCGGGCGGCTTCGGCTGCCAGCGTCCGCTGAGCGGCGGGATCACCCCGGGCCGCTCCACGGCGGGCTGCCGCCGGGTCCGGGTGAAGTCGAACGCGGAGGTGAGGTCGCCCGTGACACGGCGCCGCCAGTCGCTGATGTTGGGCTCCTTCACGCCCGTCCAGCGCTCCAGGAAGCGGATGACGGAGGTGTGGTCGAAGACCTCGGAGCAGACGTAGCCGCCCACGGTCCACGGCGAGACGACGAGCATCGGCACCCGGATGCCGAGGCCGGTGGGACGGCCCTCCCACTGCTCGTCGGTCACCTCGCCCGGCGCGACGGGCGGCGGGACGTGGTCGAAGAAGCCGTCGTTCTCGTCGTAGTTGATCAGCACGGCGGTGTGCCGCCAGACGTCCGGGTGCTTGCCGAGGGCGTCGAGGATCTTGTAGACGACGGTGGCGCTGTGCACCGGCGAGGAGACGCTCGGGTGCTCGGAGTCGATCGCCGACGGGACCAGGTAGGAGACCTCGGGCAGCGTTCCGGCCGCCACGTCCTTGGCGAACTCCTCGGCCAGCGTCCCGGTCGGCACCCGGCGCAGCGCCCGCTCGAACAGGCTGCGCTCCTGCCGGGTGAGCGTGGCCACGCCCTCCTCCAGAAGCCCGAGCAGCCGGTCCCGTTCGGCCCCGGAGGCGTCCCGGACCTGCGCGTAGAAGGACTCCATGTAGGTGTGGCCGCCGGTCTTCGCCAGGGCCTTGCGGGCGACGGCCTTGAAGGTGGCGTAGAACTCGATCTGGTTGTCGGTGAAGTTCTCCCACTCGGTGTACGTACGCCAGCTGCGCCCGGCCTTCTCCAGCCGCTCGGCGTAGGTGGACCAGTCGTAGCCGGGGTGCGTGCCCTCGTCGTAGGCGTCGTTGCCGACGGCCCGCTTCCCGTTCGGCTCGAAGCCGGTCTTCCCGCTCCACAGATGGTTGCGGTTGGGGCTGGTGGAGCTGTGGATCGAGGAGTGGTACGCGTCGCAGACGGTGAAGGTGTCGGCCAGTTCGTAGTGCAGCGGGATGTCGCGGCGGTCGTAGTACGCCATCGTGGCCGCGGTCTTCGCGCTGATCCAGCCGTTCATCCAGCCGCCGCCCCAGGCCTTCGCGCCGCCGTTCCAGGAGTGGTCGAGCGCGCCGATGTACTGGAGGTCCTTCTTCTGCTCCTCGGCCGCGCCGCGCACCGGGAAGGGCAGCACGGTGGAGCCGGCCGCGCCGGGCTGCTCGAACACCGTCCCGCCGGCGGGCAGCTCGACGGCGTTGCGGTCACCGAAGCCGCGTACGCCGCGCAGGGTGCCGAAGTAGTGGTCGAAGGAACGGTTCTCCTGCATCAGGATCACCACATGCCTGATGTCCCGCAGCCCTCCCCCACCGGGCCCCGCGTGGGCGGGCTGCGCGGCGATGGCGGCCTGGAGCGACGGCGGCAGGAACGATCCCGCCGCGGCGGCGCCGAGCGCGCCGCCGCCCAGCGCGAAGAGCCGTCGCCGTGACATGTCCGTGGTCAAAAGAGCCTCCCCTTTGCGATGGTTACAGCGGGGAAGCTATGCAGGCCGGGTGGCGCGGGGAAGGACTGCGCGCGGACCGGTGGTGAACGTCCAACAGGTCCGCCCGGAAGTCCAAGCGCCGCCTCCGCACGCCGAAGGGGCGGTGTCACCGGCCCGGAGACCTGTGACACCGCCCCTTCGGGCCGTACGGAAAGGGCTCAGCCCTCGACGCCGAGCTTCTGCAGGATCAGCTCGCGCACCCGGGCCGCGTCCGCCTGGCCGCGGGTCGCCTTCATGACCGCGCCGACCAGCGCACCGGCCGCCGCGACCTTGCCGCCGCGGATCTTGTCCGCGATGGCGGCGTTGCCCGCGATGGCCTCGTCCACGGCGGTGGACAGCGCGCCCTCGTCGGAGACGACCTTCAGGCCGCGCTTCTCGACGACGGTGTCCGGGTCGCCCTCGCCGGCGAGCACGCCCTCCAGGACCTGGCGGGCGAGCTTGTCGTTGAGGTCGCCCGCGGCGACGAGCTCGGCCACCCGGGCGACCTGTGCCGGGGTGACGGGCAGCTCGTCGAGACCGCGGCCGGTCTCGTTGGCGTTACGGGCCAGCTCGCCCATCCACCACTTGCGGGCCTGGTCCGACGGGGCACCCGCCTCGGTCGTGGCGACGATCAGGTCGACCGCGCCCGCGTTGAGGATGGACTGCATGTCGTGCTCGGTGACGCCCCACTCCTCCTTGAGCCGGGCGCGGCGGACCCGCGGCAGCTCCGGGAGGCCGCCCCGCAGCTCCTCGACCCACTCCCGGGCCGGGGCGACCGGCACGAGGTCGGGCTCGGGGAAGTAGCGGTAGTCCTCGGCGTTGTCCTTGATGCGGCCGGCCGTGGTGGAGCCGTCCTCCTCGTGGAAGTGCCGGGTCTCCTGCACGATCGTGCCGCCGGAGTTCAGCACCGCGGCGTGGCGCTGGATCTCGAAGCGGGCGGCCCGCTCGACGGAACGCAGCGAGTTCACGTTCTTCGTCTCGGAGCGGGTACCGAACGTCTCGGTGCCGTTCGGGCGCAGCGACAGGTTGACGTCGCAGCGCATCTGGCCCATCTCCATGCGGGCCTCGGAGACGCCGAGCGCCTTGATGAGCTCGCGCAGCTCGGCGACGTACGCGCGGGCGACCTCGGGGGCCCGTGCGCCCGCTCCCTCGATCGGCTTGGTGACGATCTCGATGAGCGGGATGCCCGCGCGGTTGTAGTCGAGCAGGGAGTGGGACGCGCCGTGGATACGGCCGGTGGCGCCGCCGACGTGCGTCGACTTGCCGGTGTCCTCCTCCATGTGGGCGCGTTCGATCTGCACCCGGAAGATCTCGCCGTCCTCCAGCTGGACGTCCAGATAGCCGTCGTAGGCGATCGGCTCGTCGTACTGGGAGGTCTGGAAGTTCTTCGGCATGTCCGGATAGAAGTAGTTCTTCCGGGCGAAGCGGCACCACTCGGCGATCTCGCAGTTGAGCGCGAGACCGATCTTGATCGCGGACTCGACGCCGATCTCGTTGACGACCGGCAGCGCGCCGGGCAGCCCGAGGCAGACCGGGCAGGTCTGCGAGTTGGCGTCCTGCCCCAGCTCCGTGGAGCAGCCGCAGAACATCTTCGTCTTGGTGCCGAGCTCCACATGGACCTCAAGGCCCATGACGGGGTCGTACGTCGCGAGGGCGTCCTCGTACGACTCCAGGTCGATGACAGTCACGGAAAACTTTCCCTCTCAGCCCAGCAGTACGTCGTCGTCGCCGAGACGCTTCAGTTCGCGATAGAGGATCGCGAGGCCGGTGATGATGGCGGCGGCGGACACGGCGGCGTCGATGAGACGCAGCGTGTCGTTGTCCTCGCGGGCGAGCCTCGCCTGCTTGGCGACGCCGAGCGCACCGAACGCGGTGCTGCCGATCGACACGTACAGCCCGGTCTTCGACTTCTTGAAGTTCTTGGCCTTCTTGGTCATCGCGCTCATAGCGAAGGAGCCTCCTCGATCAGCGGGTGTCCCCACTTTTCCACGAAAGCGGCCTCGACGGCGGCTCCGACCTTGTACAGCCGGTCGTCCTTCATGGCGGGGGCGATGATCTGCAGCCCGACCGGAAGGCCGTCCTCGGGCGCCAGGCCGCAGGGCAGCGACATGGCGGCGTTGCCGGCCAGGTTGGTCGGGATGGTGCACAGGTCGGCCAGGTACATCGCCATCGGGTCGTCGGCACGCTCGCCGATCGGGAAGGCGGTGGTGGGCGTGGTCGGCGAGACGATCACGTCGACCTGCTCGAAGGCCTGCTCGAACTCGCGCGTGATCAGCGTGCGGACCTTCTGCGCCGAGCCGTAGTACGCGTCGTAGTAGCCGGAGCTGAGCGCGTACGTGCCGAGGATGATGCGGCGCTTGACCTCGTCGCCGAAGCCGGCCTCGCGGGTGAGCGCGGTGACGTCCTCGGCGGACTTGGTGCCGTCGTCCCCGACGCGCAGGCCGTAGCGCATGGCGTCGAACCGGGCGAGGTTCGAGGAGCACTCGGACGGCGCGATCAGGTAGTACGCCGACAGGGCGAGGTCGAAGGTCGGGCAGTCCAGCTCGACGACCGTGGCGCCGAGCGACTTCAGCAGCTCGACCGACTCGTTGAAGCGCTGGACGACACCGGCCTGGTAGCCCTCGCCGGAGAACTGCTTGACGACACCGACGCGCATGCCCTGGACGGAGCCGTTGCGCGCGGCCTCGACGACCGGCGGGACCGGCGCGTCGATCGACGTCGAGTCCATCGGGTCGTGCCCGGCGATCGCCTCGTGCAGCAGCGCCGCGTCCAGGACCGTGCGGGCGCAGGGGCCGCCCTGGTCGAGGGAGGACGAGAAGGCGACCATGCCGTAGCGGGAGACCCCGCCGTAGGTGGGCTTGACGCCGACGGTACCGGTGACGGCGGCGGGCTGGCGGATGGAGCCGCCGGTGTCCGTGCCGATGGCGAGCGGGGCCTCGAAGGAGGCGAGGGCGGCGGAGGAGCCGCCGCCGGAGCCGCCCGGGATGCGGGTGAGGTCCCAGGGGTTGCCGGTGGGGCCGTAGGCGCTGTTCTCGGTGGAGGACCCCATGGCGAACTCGTCCATGTTGGTCTTGCCGAGGATGACGACGTCGGCGGCCTTCAGCTTCTTCGTGAGGGTCGCGTCGTACGGCGGGACCCAGCCCTCGAGGATCTTCGAGCCGACGGTGGTCGGCATGTCCTTCGTGGTGAAGATGTCCTTGAGCGCGAGCGGGACGCCGGCCAGCGGGCCGAGCTTCTCGCCGGCCGCCCGCTTGGCGTCCACGGCGCGGGCCTGGGCGAGCGCGCCCTCGCGGTCGACGTGCAGGAAGGCGTGCACCTTCTCGTCGACGGCGTCGATCCGGGCCAGGTGGGCCTCGGTGACCTCGACGGCGGTGAGCTCGCCGGAGGCGATCCTCGCGGCGATCTCGGCCGCGGTGAGCTTGATGATGCTGCTGATGTCCGTCATGGCTGTCAGTCCTCCCCCAGGATCTGCGGCACCTTGAAACGCTGCTGCTCCTGGGCCGGGGCGCCGGAGAGCGCCTGCTCGGGGGTGAGAGACGGACGGACGACGTCCGCCCGCATGACGTTCGTCAGCGGCAGCGGGTGGGAGGTCGGCGGTACGTCTTGGTCGGCGACCTCGGAGACGCGGGCGACCGCGCCGATGATGTCGTCGAGCTGACCGGCGAAGTGATCGAGCTCTTCGCCCTTCAGCTCCAGACGCGCCAGCCGGGCGAGGTGGGCGACCTCCTCGCGCGTGATGCCAGGCATGCAGCGATCCTCAGGGGTTGGTGTGTGGTTTTGGCCCAATCCTATGGGGTCGGCCACACGCCCGGAGACACGGTTGTACGGGACGCTGCTACGTCGTCGCCGGGCGGGGGCCCGCCGTGCGCCCCGAGGGGCGCTGCTCCAGCTCCGGGACCGGCGCCTGGGTCGTCGCGCCGGAGGCCGCGGCCGCCGCCGCTGCCGCCGCGGCGGCCAGCTCGGCCGGGCGGCGCCAGCCGTGCTCGCCCCGCGCCCGCAGCCAGGCGGTCGTCTCCTGCGGCGGCATCGCGGCCGCCACCAGCCAGCCCTGGACCGCGTCGCAGCGCAGGTCCCGCAGCCGCTCCCAGGTCTCGTCGTCCTCGACGCCCTCGGCCACGACGAGCAGACCCAGCGAGTGGGCGAGGTCGATGGTGCAGCGGACGATCTCCGCGTCCTCCTGGTCGATGGCGAGCCGGGCCACGAAGGACCGGTCGATCTTCAGCTCGCTGACCGGCAGCCGGCGCAGATGGACCAGCGAGGAGTACCCGGTGCCGAAGTCGTCGAGGGACATCTTCACGCCGTGCCCGGTCAGCCCGGCGAGCGTGTCCGCCGCCCGCTGCGGGTCCTCCAGGAGCACGTGTTCCGTTATCTCCAGTTGGAGCGCTCCCGCCGGGACGCCGTGCCGGGCGAGCCGGGCCGCGACACCGCCCGCGAACCCGGGGGTGTGCACGTCGCGCGGGGAGACGTTGACCGCGACGGGGACGAAGAGGCCCTGCGCCCGCCACCGGGCGACCTGAGCGAGCGCCGTCTCCAGGACGTACTCCGTGAGGTGCGGCATCAGCCCGGAGGACTCGGCGATGGCGATGAACTCGTCCGGGGGCACCCTTCCGCGCTCCGGGTGCACCCAGCGCACCAGCGCCTCGAGCCCGGCAACCTGGCCGTCGAAGCGGACCTTGGGCTGATAGTGCAGCTCCACCTCGCCCGCGTCCAGCGCGCGGCGCAGGTCGCCGAGGAGGCCGAGCCGGTCCGGGGTATTGCTGTCGCGCTTGGACTCGTACACCTCGACGCCGGTGCGGTCGCGCTTGGCCTGGTACATCGCCACGTCGGCCCGGCGCAGCAGACCCTCCGCGTCCAGCGCGTGGTCCGGGAAGACGGCGACACCGGCGCTGGCCTCCAGGACCAGGGTCAGCCCGTCGAGGTCCAGCGGCGAGGACAGCTCGGCGACCAGGTGGCGGGCGACGCGCTGGGCGCTGGTGGTGGAGTCGGCCGTGGGCAGCAGGACCGCGAACTCGTCGCCGCCGAGCCGGGCCGCCTCCGCGCCGCGCGGCAGGGCGAGCCGCAGCCGCTCCGCTATCTGGAGCAGCAGCCGGTCGCCGGCCAGGTGGCCGAGGGTGTCGTTGACCGCCCGGAAGCGGTCGAGGTCGATCAGGACCAGGCCGACCCGGCTGCCGACGCTCTCCGCCTCCTCCAGCGCCGTCCAGGTCCGCTCCAGCAGCCACTGGCGGTTCGGCAGCCCGGTCAGCGGGTCCTTCAGCTGCTCCTCGGCGCGGGCGCGGGCGATCCAGAGCGTGGAGTCGAGCGCGATCAGCGGCACCGCGAACAGCGGCAGCAGCACCGGTCTGGCCATCGCGACGACGCAGATCAGCGGGGCGATGCCGAGCAGGGCGACCGCGACGAGGCCCTGGCGCAGCATCGCGGTACGCGCGACGGTGGGCAGGCCGCCGCCCGGCTGGGCCCGCGAATACCACAGCAGCACCCGGGTGACGAGCAGATAGGTGGCGGCGGCGAGCAGGACTTCCGGGACGGCGTCGATGCCCCAGTCGAGTGGCCGCCAGGGGTGCTCGACGGACTGCACCTCGCCGAACGCGGCGAGCACCAGCGCCGCCGCACCGACCCCGAGGATGTCCACGGCGCCGTGCAGCAGCCCCTGCCACCAGCGGTGTCTGCGGGCGACACCGACGAGGACGACCACGACGAGGCTGACGAGGCCGGCGGGCACCCAGCCGTAGAGCAGCAGCACGGCCAGGGTGAGGGCGGCGCCGGAGCCGGTGCCGCCCCACCAGCGGTCGCGGCCGAGGGCGACGAGATGGCCGACGACGATGCCGGTGAGGACCGCGAGCGACCAGCCGGCCCGGCCGTCCGGGAAGAGGGCGTGCCCCTGGCTCAGGGCGCGGGAGAAGCCGGTCGCGAGCTGAACCGTGGCGAGGGCCACGACGACGGCGCCCACTTTGGGCGCGGGTCCCACGAAACCTTGCAGCCGCGCCACCGGTGCGGCGCTCTCGGTCGGTTTCATTCCGTCCCTCTCACAGCCGGCGATGCCGATGTCACCCGATGGATGCGTTCCGTGCCACGACGCGCCCCGGCCCCCGCCCGGTGGCCGGGTCCGAGGGCGCATCTGACCACAGTAGGCCGCGGAGGGCCGCTACGGGCAGCGGTCTACCGGTCTTGCCCGAATGCGAACCGACTATCCGTCAGCCCGTGCTATGCGCCGATCGGGTGACGTTCGACTCAGTGTCGGCGGCCGTTCACTCTCCGGGGGTGCCGGCCTCCTCCGCCGCCGGCTCCCCGGCCGGGAGCGCCGCCTCGCGGGCGGCGTCCGCGCCCTCGTCGAGCAGGACGGCGAAGCCGCTCTCGTCGAGCACGGGGACCTTCAGCTGCACCGCTTTGTCGTACTTGGATCCGGGGTTGTCGCCGACCACGACGAAGGAGGTCTTCTTGGAAACGGAACCGGTGACCTTCGCTCCCCGGCTCTGCAGGGCCTCTTTCGCGCCATCCCTGGTGTGCCCGGTCAGCGTGCCGGTGACGACGACGGTGAGTCCTTCCAGCGGCCTGGGGCCCTCGTCCTCGCCGGCCCCCTCGTCCTCCATCCGGACGCCGGCCTCGCGCCACTTGCGCAGGATCTCGCGGTGCCAGTCCTCGGCGAACCACCGCTTGACCGAGGCCGCGATGATGGGCCCGACCCCGTCGGCGTCGGCCAGCTCCTGCTCGGTGGCCTCCTCGATGCGGTCGATGGAGCGGAACTGGCGGGCCAGCTCGCGGGCCGCGACCGGGCCGACGTGGCGGATGGAGAGCCCGGTGAGGATGCGGGCCAGCGGGGCCTGCTTGGCGGCCTCGATGGCTTCGAGCATCGCGAGGGCGTTCTTCTTGGGCTCGCCCTGCTGGTTGGCGAAGACCCGGGCCTTCTTCTCCTCGCCGGTCTTCGGGTCGCGCTTGGGCAGCCCGCTGTCCGGGTCGAGGACGTACGCCCGGATCGGCAGCAGCTCGTCCACGGTCAGCCCGAAGAGGTCGCCCTCGTCGCGCATCGGCGGCTCGGCGGGCTCCAGCGGCGCGGTCAGCGCGGCGGCGACGACGTAACCGAAGTGGTCGATGTCAAGGCACTTGCGCCCGGCGAGGTAGGAGACGCGCTCGCGCAGCTGGGCGGGGCAGGAGCGGGCGTTGGGGCAGCGGACGTCGACGTCCGCCTCCTTCATGGGCTTCAGCTCCGTGCCGCACTCGGGGCAGTGCGTGGGCATGACGAACGCCCGCTCGGTGCCGTCGCGGAGGTCGACGACGGGGCCGAGGATCTCCGGGATGACGTCCCCGGCCTTGCGCAGCACCACCGTGTCCCCGATGAGGACGCCCTTGTCCTTGACCACGTTCTGGTTGTGGAGGGTGGCGAACTCGACCTCGGAGCCCGCCACCACGACGGGTTCGACCTGGGCGTACGGGGTGACGCGGCCGGTGCGGCCGACGCCGACGCGGATGTTGACCAGCTTGGTGTTGACCTCCTCCGGCGCGTACTTCCAGGCGATGGCCCAGCGCGGGGCGCGGGAGGTGGAGCCCAGGCGGCCCTGGAGCGGGATCTCGTCGAGCTTGACGACGACGCCGTCGATCTCGTGCTCCACGGAGTGCCGGTGCTCGCCGAAGTACGCGATGAACTCCCGTACGCCGGCGAGGGAGTCGACCACCTTGTTGTGCTTGGCGGTGGGCAGGCCCCACTCGTGCAGCAGCTCGTAGGCGTGCGAGAGGCAGTCGATGTCGAAGCCCTCGCGGGCGCCGATGCCGTGGACCACCATGTGCAGCGGCCGGGACGCGGTGACCTTGGGGTCCTTCTGACGCAGTGAACCGGCCGCCGCGTTACGGGGGTTGGCGAAGGGCTTGTCGTCGGCCTCCACCAGACGGGCGTTCAGCTCCTCGAAGCCCTCCATCGGGAAGAAGACCTCGCCGCGGACCTCGACGAGCGGCGGGACGCGGTCGCCCTTGAGCCGGTGCGGGATGTCCGTGATGGTGCGGACGTTGGGCGTGATGTCCTCACCGGTGCGGCCGTCGCCGCGGGTCGCGGCCCGGGTCAGCACGCCGTTCTCGTACGTGAGGTTGACGGCGAGGCCGTCGATCTTCAGCTCGCACAGGAAGTGGTAGCCGGGCGAGCCCACGTCCCGGGCGATGCGCTCGCCCCAGGCGGCCAGCTCCTCGTCGTCGAAGGCGTTGTCCAGGGAGAGCATCGGCTCGCGGTGCTCGACCGAGGTGAACTCCGTGCGGTACGGCCCGGCGACCTTCTGGGTCGGCGAGTCCGGGGTGCGTAGCGGGGGGTGGGCCTCCTCCAGGGCCTCCAGCTCCCGCAGCAGCCGGTCGAACTCGGCGTCGCTGACGACCGGCTGGTCGTTCACGTAGTACCGGAAGCGGTGCTCCTCGATCTGTTCCGCGAGGAGCTTGTGCCTCTCCCGCGCCTCCGCCGGCACCGCGGTCTGCCCTGCCGTCTGCTCTTCGCCGGCCATCGTCCCGTCCTCCCGTTACCCAGCGCCCGTTACTCAGGGTTGTCTGCGAGCGATCGTGCGGCCCGGACGCAGTGGGCGAGCGCGGCCCGTGCGTACGCGGGCGACGCGCCCGCGAGACCGCACGAGGGGGTGACCGTCACGGACTCGGTCAGAGTCCCCGGATTCAGCCCCAGCCTGCGCCACAGCGTCCTGACACCCATGACGCTACCGCCCGGGTCGGACAATCGGCCCGAGGCCGGGTCGGTGCCCGGCACCACCCCGAAGAACATCCGGGTGCCGCCCTCGACGGCTTCCCCGACCGCCTCCTCCTCACGCTCGGTGAGGAGGGAGAGATCGAAGGAGATTCCGTCGGCCCCGGCCCTGCGCAGCAGCGCGAAGGGCACCTCGGGTGCGCAGGTGTGGACGAGCGTGGTGGTCCCGCCGGCGGCGGCGAGCACCTCGCGCAGCGTGGCCTCCACGAGCTGGCGGTCCACGGCCCGGTGGGTGCGGTAGCCGCTCGCGGTCCTGACCCGGCCGCGCAGCACGGCGGTGAGGGAGGGTTCGTCGAGCTGGAGGACCGGGCGCGCGCCTGGGATCCGGCGCCGCACCTCGGCGAGGTGGCCGCGCAGCCCCTCGGCGAGCGAGTCCGCGAGGTCGCGGCAGGCGCCCGCGTCGCCGAGGAAGGCCTCGCCGCCCCGGCGTTCCAGGGCGGCGGCCAGGGTCCACGGCCCCACGGCCTGGACCTTGAGCGGGCCCTGGTAGCCCTGGGTGAACTCCTCCAGGGCGTCCAGGTCCTCACCGAGCCAGGACCGGGCCCGGCGGGTGTCGCGGCCGGGCCGGTCGCTGATCCGCCAGCCGCTCGGCTCGACGTGTCCGTACATCTCGGAGAGCAGCCCGATCGTCCGCCCGGTCATGTCGGCGCCGGGACCGCGCGCCGGCAGTTCCGGCAGGTACGGCATGCCCTCGCCGTCCCCGAAGGAGCCGGTGACGGTCTTCGCCGCCTCCCGGGCGTCTCCCCCGGGCATCGAACCGATGCCGGTGGCCCGGCAGTCCTCGCACTCGCTGTTCTCGCTCACGCGAGAAGGGTAACGACCACGCCCGCGATTGTCGGCGGAAGAAGGAGCGGCGCCTGGGGCCTTCGAATCCAAGGCGGAGGAGGGAGCGATGGCGGAGCCATCGCGACCGACGACAACGCCGGAGGCGGAGGTCCCAGGCGCCGTGACGCCGCCGACAATCGCGGGCGTGGTCGTAAGGCCCGGGGATCAGCGCCCGGGGCGCACGGTGAGGTCGTTGACCTCGGCGTCGCGGGGCAGGTCGAGCGCCATCAGGATCGTGGTGGCGACGGACTCCGGGTCGATCCAGCGGGCGGGGTCGTACTCCTTGCCCTCCTGCCGGTGGACCTTCTCCTGCATGGGGCTGGCGGTGCGGCCGGGGTAGACGGAGGTGACGCGGACGCCGTTGCCGTGCTCCTCGTGGCGCAGCGAGTCCGCGAGTGCCTTCAGGCCGTGCTTGCTGGCGGCGTACGCGCTCCACTCGGGGCTCGCGGAGAGCCCGGCGCCGGAGTTGACGAAGACGACATGGCCCTGGGCGACGCGCAGCTGGGGCAGCGTGAGGCGGGTCAGCTCGGCGGGGGCGACGAGGTTGGCGTTGAGCTGAGCGTGCCAGGCCTTGGGGGTCAGCTCCCCGACCGGGCCCAGCTCGACGACGCCCGCGATGTGCAGCAGCGAGTCGAGGCGTTCCGGCACGCTCTGCTGGGCGAGGGCCCAGGAGAGCCGGTCCGGGTTGGAGAGGTCGCCGACGAGGGTGCGGGCGCCGGGGTGGAGCGCGGCCAGTTCCCGGGCGCGGCCCGCGTCGCGGGCCAGCAGGACGAGGTCGTCGCCGCGCTCGGTGAGACGCCGGGCGACGGCTGCGCCGATGCCGGAGCCGGCACCGGTGATGAGGTGAGTGGACATGGCCCCATCGTCGCACCCGCCCCCGGGCCCCCGTACGTCACGTCACTGCAGGCCGGCCCACTCCTCCAGATAGGCCAGGGCGCCGACGCCGTCCTCGGCGAAGAAGACCAGCTCGGTCAGCGGGAGCGGCAGGAAGCCCTCGTCCTCCATGCGCCGGAACTGCTCGTGGAGGCCGTCGTAGAAGCCGGCGGTGTTGAGCAGGACGACCGGCTTGGTGTGCTTGCCGTGCTTCTTCAGCTCCAGGATCTCGGTGGCCTCGTCGAGCGTCCCGGTGCCGCCGACCATGATCACGACCGCGTCGGACTTCGCGAGGAGGAGCGCCTTGCGCTCGGCGAGGTCGCGGGCGATCACCATCTCGTCGGCATCGGTCCGCGCCTTGGCGGCGAGGAAGTCCACCGAGACGCCGACCAGCTTCCCGCCCGCCTCCTGGACGCCGTCGGCGACGACCTTCATCAGGCCGCTCTCCGAGCCGCCCCAGACCAGGGTGTGCCCGCCGCGCCCGAGCAGCTCGGCGAATTCGCGGGCGGGCACGGTGTAGCGGTCGTCGAGGTCGGCGGCGGAGAGGAAGACGCAGATGTTCATGGCTGCCACGGTACGACCCGTTCCTCGCGGGCCCGCGGCCGGGGAAGAATCCGGTGCCCGGAGCGGCTGTGAGAGGTATGACTGCCATCCGAGGACACCGCATCACCGTCGAGCCCGGCACGGAGCATGTACGCGTGGTACGCGACGGGCTGCTGCTGGCCGAGAGCCGGCGCCCGCTCGTCCTGCGCGAGACCGGCTGTCCGGTCCGCTACTACCTGCCGCCCGAGGACGTGCGGACGGAGCTGCTGACGCCGTCGGACACCCGCACCCACTGTCCGTTCAAGGGGGACGCCTCCTACTGGTCGCTGCCGGGAGCGGCCGATCTGGTCTGGGCGTACGAGGAACCGAGGGCCGAAGTCGCGGCGATCAAGGACCACTTCTGCTTCTACGACACGGAGCTGATCGCGCGCTGACCAACCGTCAGGAAGAATTTTCCGCGGGCGCCGATGAGTTCGTGACGGCCCGGCGGTCCACCCTCGCATGGACACGATTCTCTCCAGCGACGGCATCTCGATCGCGTACCGGCGCCGGGGCGAGGGCCCGCCGGTCGTCCTGGTCGGCGGGGCCCTGAGCACGGCGGAGGCCGAGGAGCCGCTCGCCCGCCTGCTCGCGTCGCGCTTCGAGGTCGTCACGTACGACCGGCGCGGCCGGGGCGCCAGCGGGGACGCCGCGCGGTACGCGGTGGAGCGCGAGATCGACGACCTGGCGGCGCTGGCCGCCGTGACGGGCGGGCGGCCCTCGCTGTTCGGCGTCGGGGCGGGCGGGGCGCTGGCCCTGGAGGCGCAGGCGGCCGGGCTGCCGGCGGACCGGCTCGCGGTGTACGAGCCGACGTACACGCCGGGGCCGGCCGGGCTGCTGTTCAAGGCCGACTGCACGGCCCGGCTGCACCGGCTGCTGGCCGCCGGGGACCGGGGCGGCGCGGTGGAGCTGTTCCTGACCGTCACGGGGATCCCGGCCGCCACGGTCGCCAGGATGCGGCGGGCGCCGCTGTGGCGGACCCTGGAGTCCGTGGCGCACACACTGGCGTACGACGACGCGCTGCTGGGCGACGGCTCGGTACCGGCCGGCCGGTTCGCCTCGGTCACGGCCCGGACCCTGGTGGTCTGCGGCGGCTTCAGCTCGGCCACCGCACGGTCGGCGAGCCGGCAGCTGGCGGACGCGCTGCCCCGGGGCCGCCACCGCACCCTGACGGGCCAGACCCGCGAACTGGCCCCGCAGGTCATCGCCCCGGTGCTGGCGGAGTTCTTCGGCCGCGACGTGTACGCCCGCCGGGCGTCCTGACGGGCGCCGGGCGGACCGGGGGCCGAAAACGCCCCGCGCGGCCACGCCCGTACTGGGGTCGGGCGTTGCCGCGCGGGGCTTCTTCGTGCGTACGGGGCTCAGCCCGCCGCCGCGCGCTCCCGGCGTACCGTCGTCGCGATCGTCGCGGAGCCGACCACCCGGGTGCCGTCGTACAGGACGACCGCCTGGCCGGGGGCCACGCCCCGGACCGGCTCGGTGAATGTGACGTGCAGGGCGCCGTCGGTGAGCTCGGCGGTCACCTCGGTCTCGCCGCCGTGGGCGCGCAGCTGCGCGGTGTACGTCCCCGGGCCGGCCGGAGGCGTACCGCACCAGCGGGGCCTGATCGCGGTGAGCGCGGTGACGTCCAGGGCCTCGGCGGGGCCGACGGTCACCGTGTTGTTCACCGGGGAGATGTCCAGGACGTAGCGCGGCTTGCCGTCGGGCGCGGGGTGGCCGATGCGCAGGCCCTTGCGCTGGCCGATGGTGAAGCCGAAGGCGCCCTCGTGGGTGCCGAGCTTCGCCCCGGACTCGTCCAGGATGTCGCCCTCGGCCGGGCCGCCGAGGCGGTTCGCCAGGAAGCCCTGGGTGTCGCCGTCGGCGATGAAGCAGATGTCGTGGCTGTCGGGCTTCTTGGCGACCGCCAGGCCCCGGCGCTCCGCCTCGGCGCGGATCTCGTCCTTGGTGGTGAGGGTGTCGCCGAGCGGGAACATGGCGTGGGCGAGCTGGCGCTCGTCCAGGACGCCGAGCACATAGCTCTGGTCCTTGGCCATGTCGGAGGCCCGGTGCAGCTCGCGGTTGCCGTCCGCGCCGGTGACCACCGTGGCGTAGTGGCCGGTGCACACCGCGTCGAAGCCGAGCGCGAGGGCCTTGTCGAGCAGCGCGGCGAACTTGATCTTCTCGTTGCAGCGCAGGCACGGGTTGGGTGTGCGCCCCGCCTCGTACTCGGCGACGAAGTCCTCCACGACGTCCTCGCGGAAGCGTTCCGCCAGGTCCCAGACGTAGAAGGGGATGCCGATGACGTCCGCGGCGCGGCGGGCGTCACGGGAGTCCTCGATGGTGCAACAGCCCCGGGCGCCGGTCCGGAAGGACTGCGGGTTCGCGGAGAGGGCGAGGTGCACACCGGTCACGTCGTGGCCCGCCTCGGCGGCGCGGGCCGCGGCGACGGCGGAGTCGACACCGCCCGACATGGCGGCGAGCACACGGAGGGGGCGCTGGGGAGTCTCAGTCATAGCTCCACCAGGGTACGTGGGGGCGGGAACCGAAAGCTCGCGGATAAGCGTTGTCCGTCTCATGGGGACCAAGGGGACGGACGGGGCGGGCACCGGGACCGGGATCAGCCGGCGTTCGGTGCTGATCGGCGGTGCCGTCACGGCCGTGGGCACGGCGGCGCTGGCGCGGGACCGGCTGAAGCGCGCCTGGTGGCGGCTGCCGGGCGTGGAGAAGCCGCGCACACCGGGCGCGGTGGACTACGCGCGTGCGCGCTGGGTGGCGGCGTCGGATGCGAACTGGCGGCGGGCGGACCGCCCCGACGACTACGGGATCGACCGGGTGGTCATCCATGTCACGCAGGGCAGCTTCAGCAGCGCGGTCCGTGCCTTCCAGGACCCCGGGCACCAGGCGGCGGCCCACTACGTGGTGCGCAAGGACGGGCATGTGACGCAGATGATCCGTGAGCTGGACGTGGCGTTCCACGCGGGCAACCGCTCGTACAACGAACGCAGTGTGGGCATCGAGCACGAGGGCTTCGTGGAGCGCCCGCAGGACTTCACCGCCGCGATGTACGGGGCGTCGGCGAAGCTCACCGCGGCGATATGCGGGCGGTACGGGATACCGGTGGACCGGGAGCACATCATCGGGCATGTGGAGGTCCCGGGCGCCGACCACACGGACCCGGGGCGCGGCTGGGACTGGGACCGCTACATGGAGCTGGTCCGGCGCGCGGCCTCGGCGCCCGCCTCCGAGAAGGCCTGATCCAAACGAAAGGCCCTAACTGAGCCCCGCCGACCTCGCCCGCTCCACCGCCGGGCCGATCGCGCGGACCACGTCCTCGACGTCCTGCTCGGTGGAGGTGTGGCCGAGCGAGAAGCGCAGGGTGCCCCGGGCCAGGTCCGGGTCGGTACCGGTGGCGAGCAGGACGTGGCTGGGCTGGGCGATCCCGGCCGTGCAGGCGGAGCCGGTGGAGCACTCGATGCCCTGGGCGTCCAGCAGCAGCAGGAGGGAGTCGCCCTCGCAGCCGGGGAAGGTGAAGTGCGCGTTGGCCGGCAGCCGTCCGCCCGGAGCCGGGTCGCCGCCCAGGATCGCGTCGGGGACCTGGGCCAGGACGGCGTCGGCCAGCCGGTCGCGCAGGGCGCCGGTCTCCCGGGCGAAGTCCTCGCGCCGGTCGGCGGCGAACCGTCCGGCGACGGCGAACGAGGCGATGCCCGGCACGTCCAGGGTGCCGGAGCGGACATGGCGCTCCTGCCCGCCGCCGTGCAGCACGGGCACCGGGGTGTACTCGCGGCCGAGCAGCAGCGCGCCGACGCCGGTGGGGCCGCCGATCTTGTGCGCGCTGACGGTCATCGCGGCCAGCCCGGACGCGGCGAAGTCCACATCGAGCTGTCCGAACGCCTGGACCGCGTCGGCGTGCATCGGGATCCCGAACTCGCGGGCCACCTCGGCCAGTTCGCGGACCGGCAGGATGGTGCCGATCTCATTGTTGGCCCACATCACGGTGATCAGCGCGACGTCGTCGGGGTCGCGCAGGACGGCCTCGCGCAGCGCCTCGGGGTGGACGCGCCCGTACCGGTCGACGGGGAGGTATTCGACGGTGGCGCCCTCGTGGGCGGCGAGCCAGTCGACGGCGTCGAGCACCGCGTGGTGCTCGACGGGGCTGGCCAGGACCCGGGTGCGGCGGGGGTCGGCGTCGCGGCGGGCCCAGTACAGACCCTTCACCGCGAGGTTGTCCGACTCGGTGCCGCCGGAGGTGAAGACCACCTCGCTGGGGCGTGCGCCGAGGGCGTCGGCGAGGGATTCCCGGGACTCCTCGACGGTACGGCGGGCCCGGCGCCCGGCGGCGTGGAGTGAGGACGCGTTGCCGGTGACGGCGAGCTGCGCGGTCATCGCCGCGATCGCCTCGGGAAGCATCGGCGTGGTCGCGGCGTGGTCGAGGTAAGCCATGGTGGGCTCGATTCTACGAGGCCGCGACGGGGCGTACGCCGGGCGCATGGGGTCCCGGGGACCGCGCACCGCGCCTGGCGGGGCCGGTCAGCCCGTGAAGCTCCAGGCGACGGTGCCGTTTCCGGTGACCAGGAAGGCGAGGATCACCAGGTCGGCGACGCCGAGCGCGAGGCCGAGGAAGGCGCGCCCGCGCCGGTCGGTGGAGCGGGCCAGGGCGATGAGCGCCATCACGATGGCCGCCGGGCCGAGCAGGATGTTCATCACCAGCAGCCCGACCAGGCCCAGCACGAAGGAGGCGACGGCGAGCCCGTCGGCGTCCCGGCGGCCGGCGGCCACCGGCTGCCGCGCGGCCCCGGTCTCGGGCGCGGCTTCGGTCTCGTGCGCGGCCCCGGCCTCGTGCGCGGCCCCGTGCTCGGGAGCGGCCTCGGAAGCGGTGCGGCGGGCGTACGCGGTGTGGCTCATGGTGCGGACTCCTTCGGGTGCGAGGCGGTTGCGGCGGGCGGCGGGGTCAGTGCGAGCGGCGCGTGCGCTCGCGTACGGCGAAGACGAGCAGCCAGCAGCCGATGAGGCCGCCGAGGACGAGCGTCAGCGGAAGAGGGATCTGGGCCACCGCTCCCAGCACGATCCCCAGCAGAAGCAGGGCGGCGACGAGGACGATCATGTTCGGCCTTTCCGTGCGGACGGACTTCTTCTCGGGCGGAGCATTCGGAGTACGAGTGTTCACTGACTCTTGAGTCTAAACCCGCACGACACTTCCCCGCCCCGGAGAACAGTTGTTTACTGAATGGCATGAGTCACACCGTCGGCATCCGCCAGAACCAGAAGCTGCGCACGCGCCAGGCGCTGCTGGACGCCGCCCTCGGGCTGCTGGAGCACCAGAGCCTGAGCAGCCTGGGCCTGCGCGAGGTGACCCGGGCGGTCGGTGTCACGCCCACGGCCTTCTACCGGCACTTCGAGAGCGTGCCCGCGCTCGGGGTGGCCCTGGTCGAACAGACCCTGGGCAGCCTGCACGGCATGATCGGCGCGATACTCGCCGAGACGGGCGACAGCGAGATCCGGCTGGACCGCAGCGTGGACCTGATCACGCGTCATGTACGGGAGCAGCCCGCCCACTTCCGCTTCATCGCCCGCGAACAGCACGGCGGGGTCGGCCCCGTTCGCGAGGCCATAGCGGCCCAGCTCCACCTGTTCGCCGAGGAGGTGGCGGCGGCGCTCGCGGCGGAGCCGGAGTCCGAGGGCTGGGCCGAGGAGGACCTGTTGATGCTGGGCGGTCTCTATGTCGACCACATGGTGATCACCACGTCGGCGCTGCTCGACGCGGGCCCGGCGGGCGACGAGCAGGTGGCCCGGGTCGCCCGGCGCCGGCTGCGGCTCATCGCACTCGGCGCCCTGCACTGGCTCGACGAGCCGGCACAGGGCGCCTGAGAAAGGGAACGGGGCCGGGCCAGGCCCGGAGGAACGCGACCCGCGTCAGCTGCGCGGGGCGCGGGCCAGCTGACGGGACTGGGCGACCAGGCGGTCGGCGCTGTCCCAGACGTCCGCGTCCTCCTCCAGGAAGCCGCCCGCCAGGTTGCGGGTGGTGATGGAGACGCGGAGCGGGCCCGGGGCCGGGCGGCAGCGGACGTGGGTGGTCAGCTCGATGGTCGGCGTCCAGCCCTTGAGCCCCAGCTCGAACGAGGTGGGCGGCAGCGCGTCCACGGTGAGCAGCAGGGAGAGCGGGTCGGGGTCGCGGCCGTCGGCGAGCCCGAACCAGCCGCGCATCTCGCCCTTGCCCGAAGGCTGCCCGATGGCCCAGCCGATGGTCGCCGGGTCCAGCTTGATGTCCAGCCGCTCGGTGATGGCGGAGCTGCCGGGGATCGGCGCCGGGCCGTCGCTCGGGCCCAGGCAGTGCTCGCGCGGCGGGATGGCCGGCGGCTTGGCCGAGGTGCGGATGTCGTCGCTCAGGGTGTCCAGGTCCCCGTAGGTGGCGAGGACGCGGATGCGCTCGACCTCGGTGCCGTCCTCGGCGTACTGGAAGAGCGAGGCCTGTCCGGTGGAGAGGGTGCGGCCGGTGCGGACGGTCTCGGTGCGGATCACCGCGGGACCGGGCACGGAGGCGGTCAGGTAGTGCGCGGAGACGGAGAACGGGTCCGGATGGGGCAGGGCCTCACCGAGCGCGCGGCCGAGCATGGCCAGCAGGTAGCCGCCGTTCACGGCGTGGATGATCGTCCAGCCCGCCGAGAGCTCCGCGTCGTAGACGCCCTCTTCGCGCAGGGTGACCGCGGTGTCCCGGTCGAACTCGCTGTCCCCGATGGTTGCCTGTGCCATGGACGCACCGTACACCGATTGTATTACTGAGCGGTAGCTTTTTGTTGAACGGAGTCGGTCACCCCTCGTCCGCCCGCGCCGAACGCCGGTTGTAGGCGCGCGGCGCCCGCCAGTGGAAGCGGAGCGCGAGGATGCGCAGGACGAACGCGGCGATCACGGCCGCGCCGCTGGTCAGGGCGTTCAGCGCGTCGAAGCGGATGCAGAGCACGATCATGGTGGCGCCGACGATGGCGGGCACCGCGTACAGGTCCCGGTCCCAGCGCAGCAGCGACGGCACCTCGTTGGCCAGGACGTCCCGCAGCACACCGCCGCCGACCGCGGTCGCCAGCCCGAGCGCCGCCGACGCGGTGAGACCGAGGCCGTAGTCGTACGCCTTCACCGTGCCGGTGACGCAGAACAGGCCGAGCCCGGCGGCGTCGAAGACGTTGACGCCGACCTGGATGCGTTCCACGTGCGGATGCAGGAAGAAGACCAGCCCCGCGGCGAGCAGCGGGGTGGTGAAGTACCCGAGGTCCGTGAAGGCGGCCGGCGGCACCGCGCCGATGACCAGGTCACGGAAGAGCCCTCCGCCCAGCGCGGTCACCTCGGCGAGGACCGCGATGCCGAAGACATCGAAGTTCTTGCGTACGGCGAGCAGGGCGCCCGAGATCGCGAAGACGAAGATCCCGACGATGTCGAGCGCATGCTGGACGGAGGGCGTGAACAGTTCGTTGAGCACCGGGCAATTGTGCCCGTACTACTCCTTCGCGCTGTCCGTGGACGATTCCGGGGCGTCGGACGCCTCGGCAGGCTCCGGGGCGTCGGCGGCCTCGGGGGCCTCAGCGGCCTCAGCAGGCTCCGTGGCCTCCGGCTCCGGCTCCGCCGCCTTCACGGCCTCCGGCTCCGCCACCTTCACCGTCACCAGCTCGACCGCCTCCCGCGCGCCCGCCAGGATCTGCTCCCCCGGCACCTGGTCCGGCGCGTTCTCCGGGTGGTGGCAGGCCACCTGGTGGCCGGTCTTGAGCGCGACGAGCGGCGGCTCCTGCGTCTTGCAGATCTCCGTGGCCTTCCAGCACCGGGTGTGGAACCGGCAGCCGGAGGGCGGCGAGATCGGCGAAGGCACATCGCCCTTGAGCAGGATGCGCTCGCTCTTGACCCCCCGCCGGCGCGGGTCCGGCACCGGCACCGCCGACATCAGGGCCTTGGTGTACGGGTGCATCGGCGCCGAGTACAGGGACTTGCGGTCGGCCAGCTCCACGACCTTGCCCAGGTACATCACCGCGATCCGGTCCGAGACGTGCCGGATGACGGAGAGGTCGTGCGCGATGATCACGTAGGTGAGGCCCAGCTCGTCCTGGAGGTCGTCCAGCAGGTTGACCACCTGGGCCTGGATCGACACGTCCAGCGCGGAGACCGGCTCGTCGGCGACGACCAGCTTCGGGCGCAGGGCCAGCGCGCGGGCGATGCCGATGCGCTGGCGCTGCCCGCCGGAGAACTCGTGCGGGTAGCGGTTGTAGTGCTCGGGGCTCAGCCCGACCAGCGACAGCAGCTCCTGCACGTGGTTCTTCAGGCCGCCCTCGGGCTCGACGCCCTGGAGCCGGAACGGCGCGCTGACGATGGTGCCGATCGTGTGGCGCGGGTTCAGCGAGGAGTACGGGTCCTGGAAGATCATCTGGACGTCGCGGCGCATCGGGCGCAGCTGCCCCATGGACAGGTGCGTGATGTCGCGGCCCTCGAACTCGACCTTGCCGCCGGTCGGTTCGATCAGCCGGGTGATGAGCCGGCCCATCGTCGACTTGCCGCAGCCGGACTCGCCGACGACGCCCAGGGTCTCCCCCGGGTACACCTCGAAGTCGATGCCGTCCACGGCCTTGACCGCGCCGGACTGCCGCTGGAACAGGCCCTTGCGGATCGGGAAGTGCTTGACAAGACCCTCGACCCGAAGCAGCGGCTCGCGCGAGTCGGTGGCCTGCGCCGGGATCCTGACGTCCTTCTCCAGCACCGGGGCGTCCTTCTTCTCGCTCACGTCGCTCACCTCACTCGCCTCGCTCACAGCTTCGGCGCAATCTCGTCGTTCCAGATCCGGGTCCGCTCCTCCGGTGCCATGTGGCAGGCGGAGAAGTGACCCGCGCCGACCTGCTCCAGCTCGGGACGCGTGGTGCGGGTGAGGTTGTCCTTGGGGATGTCCGCGTACGGGCAGCGCGGGTTGAAGGCGCAGCCGCTCGGGACGTTGATCAGCGACGGGGGCTGGCCCTTGACGGGGATCAGCCGCTCGGTCTCCTCACGGTCGATGCGCGGCATCGAGGTGAGCAGGCCCCAGGTGTACGGGTGCTGGGGCTCGTAGAAGATCTTCTCCGCCGGACCGCGCTCGACGCACCGGCCGCCGTACATGACCAGCAGGTCGTCGGCCATCTCGGCGACGACGCCCAGGTCATGCGTGATCATGATGACGGCGGAGCCGAACTCCTTCTGCAGGTCCCGGATCAGGTCCAGGATCTGCGCCTGGACGGTGACGTCCAGGGCGGTGGTCGGCTCGTCGGCGATGAGCAGTTCCGGGTTGTTGACCAGCGCCATCGCGATCATCGCGCGCTGGCGCATGCCGCCGGAGAACTCGTGCGGGTAGGAGTCGACCCGCTTGTGCGGCTCGGGGATGCCCACCCGGTCGAGCATCTCGACCGCCCGGGTGCGGGCGGCCTTCTTGCTGACCTTGTGGTGGACCCGGTAGGCCTCCACGATCTGCGAACCGACCGAGAAGTACGGGTGCATCGCGGACAGCGGGTCCTGGAAGATCATGGCCATCTTGCGGCCGCGCAGCTCCCGCACCCGGTTGTCGGACGCGCTGAGCAGTTCCTCGCCGTCCAGCAGGACCTCGCCGGAGATACGGGCGTTGGCGGCCGTGCGGTGCAGGCCCAGGATGCCGAGCGAGGTGACGGACTTGCCGGAACCGGACTCGCCGACGATGCCGAGCGTCTTCCCGGGCTTCACGTCAAAGCTCACGCCGTCCACCGACTTGACCAGACCGTCGTCGGTCTGGAAGTGGATGCGCAGGTCCTTCACGGAGAGGAAGGCCTCGTCGTCGCCGGCGCGCCGGCCGGCCGCCGGCCCGCCCGTCGTCCCGGTCTTGGAAACGTCGGTCACGAGAGCCTCACCCTGGGGTCGATGGCGGCGTACACCAGATCCACCAGCAGATTGCAGACAACGATGAAGAAGGCGGCGACGAGCGTCACGCCCATGACGATCGGGAGGTCGTTCTCCTGGACGCTCTTGATGGCGTACTGGCCCAGCCCGGGGAACGAGAACACGGTCTCGGTGATCACCGCGCCACCGACCAGCAGACCGAAGTCCATGCCGAAGATGGTCACGATGGGAGTGAGCGCCGCCCGCAGCCCGTGCTTGCCGATGACGCGGCTCTCGCGCACGCCCTTGGCACGCGCCGTACGGATGTAGTCCTCCCCCATCGTCTCCAGCATCCCGGCCCGGGTGATGCGGGCGTAGAGAGCGGAGTAGAGGAAGGCGAGCGAACACCAGGGAATGAGCATGTTCCACGCCCAGTCCAGCGGACTGTCGGTGAAGGGTACGTAGGTGATGCCTTCCCACACCGGCCACTGGACGGTGAACACACCCAGGGCGAGCATGCCGGTGAAGAAGATCGGCAGCGAGACGCCCGCGAGCGCGACGCCCATGAAGAAGCGGTCGAGGATCGAGCCCCGCTTCAGGGCGGAGACGACGCCGATCGCCACACCGCTGATCAGCCAGATCACGGCCGCGCCGATGGCCAGCGAGAAGGTGACCGGGATACGCGCGGTCAGCTCGGGCCACACCTCGACGTGCCGCTTGAAGGAGTAGCCGAAGCACGGCACACCGCAGTGCGTGGCCTCGGGGCCGAACTGGAAGTCGGCGCCGACGAACAGCTGCTTGATGAAGTGCCAGTACTGGATGTACAGCGGCTGGTCGAGGCCGAGGTTCTGCTTGACCGCGAGGATGGACTGCGGATTGGCGTCCTTGCCCACGTACTGGGCGGCCAGTTGGTCCATCGTCTGCCCGGCCAGCCGGGGGACGAGGAAGAAGATCGCGAAGGTGACTGCGCTGACGATCAACAGCAGCAGTACCGCGCCGAAGACGCGTCGGATGATGTACGCAGCCACAGCTATCCGGCGCCGGTACCGGCTCGCCGGGGGTGGCCCGAGCGGTCCGACACCGTGCCTTCACCTGCCTTTCGGGACAATTCTGGGGGGTCCGGAGGCCGTCCCCGGGCCGCCTGCGCGGCCCGGGGACGGGGCCGTTCCTACTTGGCGGAGCCCATCAGCACGTAGTCGTACATGCCGAGGTATGCCTGGGTGACCGTGACGTTCGTCGCGGAGACCGGGCGCAGCAGCAGGTTCTTGCGGTAGATCAGCGGCACGGCGGTGGCGCCTTCGGCGACAGCCTTGTCGATGTCACCCCATGCCTTGGCACGGGCGGCGTCATCGGTGTTGGCGATGCCGTCGTTGAGCATCTTGTTGACCTTCGGGTCGTTCAGCTCCTGGACGTTGTTACCACCGGACGGCTTGATGGCCGAGCCGTTGATGATCTGGTCCAGGAAGCCGAAGCCGGTCGGCCAGTCGGCACCCCAGGCGCTCATGATCATGCCGAGCTTGTTGGAGTGCACGTAGCTCGGGTTGCCCGCGAAGTTCTGGAAGTACTTGCCGGCCGGGTAGCTCTTGATCTCGGCGTTGACGCCGATCTTCTTGAGCGAGGCCTGCACCGCGGTGACCATGGCCATCTCGGCGGGGCGGTCGGAGCGGGCCGAGATCTTGGTGTCGAAGCCGTTCGGCTTGCCGCACTGCTTCAGCTCGTCCTTGGCCTTCGCCTCGTCGCCCTTGTGGCCGGCGGACTCGTACAGGTCGAACTTGGAGTAGCCGTTGACCGTCGGGGGCAGCAGCGTCGTGGCGACGTCGCCCTTCGGGTCACCGCCCTGCGCGGCCTGGACCGACGCCTTGTCGATACCCCACTGCACGGCCTTGCGGCAGTGGATGTTGTCGAACGGCTTCACGTTGACGTTCAGACCGATGTACGAGGTGGCGCCCGCGTACGAGTTGTCGGTCTGCTTCTTCAGGTCCGGCTTGGTGAGGACCTTCGGCTGGGTCGCCGGGGCGACACCGGTGCCGGCACCGTCGACGGTGATGTTGTCGGCGATCAGGTTGTTGTCGACCGTCTCCTGCTTCACCTTGAAGCGGACCGTCACCTTGTCCGGCAGCGCCGGGCGGATCGTGTCGGTCTTCGGGTCCCAGTTGTCGTTGCGGACGAGGGTCGCGCCGCGGCCCTCCTCGTACGACTCGAACTTGTACGGGCCCGAGGACACGATGTTCTTGACATAGTCGGCGCCCTTGTCCTTCGCGGCCGGCACGGGGGCCGTCTGCGAGAAGGTCGCCAGGTAGTCGAAGTCCGCGAAGGCGTCCTTCAGCTTGAAGACGATCGTGGAGTCGTCCGGCGTCTCGATGGAGGCGATGCCGTTCGGGTTCTTGTCCTTGTACGGACCCTTGTACTTGTCGCCGCCGATGAGGTGGGCCTTGAAGTACGTCGGGCCGTTGGACAGGGCCTCCGGCGCGAAGTTGGAGCGCTCGACGGCGTACTTGATGTCCTTCGAGGTGATCGGGGACCCGTCCTCGTACTTGAGGCCCTTCTTCAGGGTGTACGTCCAGGTCTTCGCGTCGGCGCTCGGCTTGCCGAGGCCCTCCGCGAGGTCCGGGACGATCTCCAGGCCCTCCTTGCCGGCGGCCGGCTTGAAGGACGTCAGGGTGCGGCCGTACAGGCGGGCGAAGTTCTGCACCCAGCCGTAGTACGTGTTGCCGGGGTCGAGCGAGTCGGGCTCGTCCGACATCTCCAGCTTGAGGGTGCCGCCCTTCTTGTCCGACTTGTTGACGATCGACGTCAGCGCGGCGTCGGTGGCACCCGCGCCGCCTCCGCTGCCCTTGCCGCCGCCGTTGTCATCCTTGGAGCCGTTGCACGCGGACGCTCCCAGCATCAGGACCACAGCTGTGGCGACCACCGCTGTCGTTTTTCTGGTCTTCACCTGAGGACATTCCCCTCAATCGATGGTTGCCGTGACTTGCCGCCCGCCGTGGTGGCGAGCGCCCGGACTCCTACTTGCTACGGGGGTCGAGGGCATCACGCAGCCCGTCACCCAGCAGGTTGAACGCCAGGACCGTGACGAAGATGGCCACGCCCGGCACGATCATGTACATCGGGTCGTTCTGGTAGAAGTCGATCGCGTTGGTGAGCATCCCGCCCCAGGAGGCCTGCGGCGGCGCGATGCCGACACCGAGGTAGCTCAGCCCGGCCTCGAAGAGAATGTTCGAGGGGATGAGCAGCGTCGAGTAGACGAGGATGGGCGCCACCAGGTTCGGCAGCAGCTCCCGGAAGAGGATGAAGGGTCCCCGGGCGCCCAACGACCGCGCGGCCTCGACGAATTCGCGATTGCGCAGGCTCATCGTCTGGGCGCGCACGATGCGGCCCATGTACGGCCAGCTGAAGAAGCCGATCACGAAGATGAGCACCGCGATGCGCAGCGGCAGCCCCTCCAGGCCGAACGCCCCGTCCTGCAGCGCCGCCGAGATGGAGATCGCGAAGAGCAGCAGCGGGAAGGCGAGGAAGGTGTCCATCATGCGGCTGATCACGGTGTCCACCCAGCCGCCGTAGAAGCCGGAGACGACGCCGAAGAAGACGCCGATCACCACGGAGAGCAGGGTCGCGCCGACGGCGACGACCATGGAGACCCAGGAGCCCTCGATGATGCGGGTCATGATGTCGCGGCCGTACTGCGGCTCGACGCCCAGCGGATGGCTCCAGCTGATGCCGCCCCAGTCGCCCTTGGGCGCGAGCAGCGCGGGGTCGATGAGGTCCTGGTGGAACTCGTTGGGGTCCAGACCGAAGACGGCCTGGATCGGCTTGGAGAGCACGGCGAGGAGAACCAGCAGGATGACAACGATGCCGCCCGCCACCGCGACCTTGTCGCGCTTGAAGCGTGTCCAGGCGATGCGGCCGAGTGAACGGCCCTCGATCTGGCTCTGCTTGGCCCCCGTGAGTACAGCCTCCGGCTGCGCCTGGGCAGCCGAACCGGTGGTCTCGATCGGTGCGGTCACAGTGCCTTCGACCCCTCCCGCCGGCGGTAACCGGCCCTGTTCGCCGCGGTGACGGCCTGGCGCGTGCCGGCCGCGGTGGTCGGTTGCGGCCGGCGTTCTGGTGCGGTGGACGCGTCGAAAGCGTCCGCGAGATGCCCGCCGGGGCAACCCCGTACAAATGGCGGACGATCCTCATCTGCGGGGAGTCTTCAATGCGGCTGTGATCACCCGCCAGACCTGACGGGGAATGTTTGCTCAACCGTGATGCGGTCAGTGGGCTTCCGTTATCCGGACAGTCCG
The DNA here is from genome assembly GCA_036226585.1 of Streptomyces sp. NBC_00708. Lineage (GTDB taxonomy): Bacteria > Actinomycetota > Actinomycetes > Streptomycetales > Streptomycetaceae > Streptomyces. The sequence continues at coordinate 5,097,681 of CP108997.1, read as the reverse complement.
GCCGCATGAGCGGACCACTCGGCCGCTAATCCACCAGAACGGACATGGCGCCCAACCCGGTTGATGCGGTGGCGATTTGGGCAGCCTTTCGGCACGACTTGTCCGGCCGGGGCATGCCTTGTCCGGCTATGGCGGGGAGCGGTACGGGGCCGGGCGCGCGTCTCAGTAGGCGTGCGGGGCGGGGCCGGCCTGGGGGTAGCCGTAACCGGGCGCGGCGTGCGCCTCGCGGTCGTAGAAGGGCCGGGCGTTGGCGCGCAGCCACATCGCGACCGGGTCGTACTCGTCGGACATCGCGACCGTGGAGACCGGCAGCCCGTCGGGGACGGCGCCGACCGACTGCCGCATCATCGCGCGCACCGCGTCGACGGACGGCCTGCTCGTGTCGTACAGGTCGAGGCCGACGGCGAGGTACGGGGCGCCGAGCGCGGGCTGCACCCAGGCGCGGCGCAGCGAGCGGATCGCGGGGGTGTGGTGGGCGTTCTGGGCGAGCTGGGCGTAGAACTGCGGGATCTCGATGGCGGGTTCGCCGATGCGCAGCGGCCCGGCGGGCATCCGGTCGAGGCCGGTGGCGATGCGGCGCAGATCCAGCCAGGGGATGCCGACGCCGCCGCCGGGGCCGTGCGGATTGAGCCAGAGACCCCAGCGGTCGGGGTAGAGGGCGCGGGCGATGTCGAGGCCGGCGACGACCTCGTGGTCCCGGTTCCAGCCGCTGGCGGTCAGCTCCTGGGGGGAGGTGACGCACGGGGCGTAACCGAGGCCATCGACCTCCATGTTGCCGTACTGGGCGTCGGGGGCGCCGGGGCGGCCGTGCCACAGGAGCATCCAGACCCGGCCGGCCGCCAGGGCCTGGAGCAGCGCCTCGAACGCGTCGTAGCGCCCGGGAGCGACCTGGCGCAGCATGTGCTCGACCTGACCGGCCGCCGCGGTGCCTGACGCACTCACCCTGGGTCCCGCCCCTCGTAGATCCTCTGTGTCGGCCCGCCGTCCCGGGGCACTCGGTACGGCGCGGTGCCGAGCCGTCCGCCTTCGGCCACCGGGCGTCGGCCTTCAGCCATCAAACCAGCTTATGCGGCCGTACTGTCACCGGCTTGACGCCACGGCCCGCCCCGTCACGCGGGCAGGGCCCCGGCGCGCGTGTAGAAGGGCCGCACCCGCTCGCGCATCCAGTCGGCGACCGGGTCCTGCGCCACGTCGAGCAGCACCAGATTGACCGGCCAGGGCAGCTGGACGCGGCCGAGCGCCCGGCCCAGGGCGTCCATGGGCGCGCTCTGTCCGGCGCCGTCCCAGGTGGAGAACTCGACACCGACGAAGAGGACGGGGTCGCCGCCCTCGATGCTGGCCAGGGCCCTGCGGGCGGTGAGGACGACGCCGCTCTCCTCGAACTCGCCGGCCGCGGCGGCCAGGAAGTCGACGGGCTCCTCCTTCCAGTCCGGCTCGTACAGCCGGACCCGGCCGCCGGTGGCCGGGCCGTCGAGCGGGGTGCGCCCGGCCCGGGACAGCTCGGCGACGGCGGGCGGGGGCAGCGGCATGCCGACGGCGCCGCCCGGGTTCACCGCGATGCCGAGCTGCGGGGGCAGTCCGCGGGCGAAGTCGCGGGCGGGGGCGACCGTGAAGGACATCTGGGTGCCCACGCAGGTGAGGAACTGATGCTCCGAGCTGAACACGGGGACGTACGCGCCGCCGTCGATCTCCAGCGTGGGCAGGTCGAGGTCCCGGGCGTCGGGCCCGCCGCCGCCCGGCAGCGGCACCCAGACATGGCTGCGGCCGAGCACCTCCAGCAGGCGGCCGCCCGCCTCCGGGATGCCGAGCGAGGCGCCGAGCACCTCTTCGAGTTCATTGGCCGGCCATCCGCCCTGCGGCTGGCTCCCGGCCTGTGCCGGAATGTCCACTGCTTCCCTCTCGCCCCGGTGCCGTGCAGCAAGAGGTTAAGGCCTCTGCCGGCCGTCGCCACCCCTTGCCCCCCGGCGTCCGGCTACTGTCCGGCCTTTGGACGGGCCGCGCTCAGCCGTCGCTCTGTGCGTTCGCGAACGTGATCCGGGCGAGCGCACCGGCCGCCTCGCGGTCCAGCAGCACCGCCGAGGCGCACCCGCGCGGCAGCACTCCCGCCTCGGTGTCGCGCAGCAGCCGCCCCACGGCTCTGCGGTGCCGGGCGAAGGCGTACGCGGAGACGCCCCGGCCGCGCTCGCGCTGGCCCTCGCGCGCGGTCCCGGCGGAGACGTCGAGCAGGACGAGGTGCAGGCCGCGGCCACGCCGCCGGGCATGGCGGGCGAGCCGGGCGCGGACCCAGGTCTGGGTGCCGCAGTCGTGGACGACGACGGACGCGTCCGAGCGCAGGACCCGCCACAGACCCCAGTAGTGGGCGAGCCGGACGAACGGGCGGTACAGGACGTAGGGGAGGGAGCGGGGCATTCGGCGGGCCCATCGGTCCCGGGCGTCCTGGGAGTCGACCGCGTGCGCCGGTGCGGCGCGGGCGATCAGCGTGGACTTGCCGCTTCCGGGCAGTCCGGAGACCACCACGACGTCCCCGGCGGCGAAGCGCAGGAGGCGCGGGCCGTGCCCGGCCCGGCCGCGCAGATCCCGCACGAGGGGCGGGCCGGCCCCGGCCGCCCGGCGGACCGGCGAGCCGGACTGCGCGGGCAGCGCACCCTGTAGGGACGGCGCGCCTGGTACGGGTCCCGCAGAGCGCAACGTCATCGCCTCCCCCTGGCCGTACGGCCGACGCATGCCTGGACGGGTACCTACCCCCGAAGTGTAAAGAAAAGGTAATGCGGCACAACCGTCCGACCCGCCGGAATCCCATGAGGAACCGCATCGGTCCCGGCGCCCCACTCCCCCGGAATGCGTGCGATGATGGCCCCGCCAACTGCATACAGGCCGCTCGAATCCGCGCGGGAGAGTTCCGGCCACCGTGCCGGACGCCGAAGGAGCAAGATCCTCCCTTGAATCTCTCAGGCCCCGTACCGCGTGGATGAGGCAGATCTGAAAAGCGAGTCGCCCGGCGACTCCACCCAAGGTGCAAGCCGAACCCCTGCGGGGTCTCTCGGCGAACCTCTCAGGTTCCGATGACAGATGGGGAGGATCGTCCTCGTCGTCATGCCCTGGGAGCCCCGTCCATGAGCACCACCCCCCGTCTCACCGCCCACCCGTCGCCCGCCACCACCCTGCCTGACGGTGCTGCGCACCAAAGCCCCATTCAGGCCCTGCACCGATCGCTCGGCGCGACCATGACCGACTTCGCGGGCTGGGACATGCCGCTGCGCTACGCCAGCGAGCGCGACGAGCACAACGCCGTCCGCACGAGGGCCGGCCTGTTCGACCTCTCCCACATGGGCGAGATCACCGTCACCGGCCCCCAGGCCGTGGACCTGCTGAACTACGCGCTGGTCGGCAACATCGGCACCGTCTCCACGGGCCGCGCCCGCTACACGATGATCTGCGCCGAGGACGGCGGCATCCTGGACGACCTGATCGTCTACCGCCTCCAGGACACGGAGTACATGGTCGTCGCCAACGCCGGCAACGCCCAGCTGGTCCTCGACACGATCACGGAGCGCGCCGCCGGCTTCGACGCCGTGGTGCGCGACGACCGCGACGCGTACGCGCTGCTCGCCGTGCAGGGCCCCGAGTCCCCGGCGATCCTCGCCGCCGTGACCGACGCGGACCTGGACGGCCTGAAGTACTACGCCGGGCTGCCCGGCACGGTCGCCGGGGTGCCCGCGCTGATCGCCCGTACCGGCTACACCGGCGAGGACGGCTTCGAGCTGTTCGTCGCGCCCGGCCACGCCGAGCAGCTGTGGAAGGCGCTCACCGAGGCGGGCGCCACCCACGGCCTGATCCCGTGCGGCCTGTCCTGCCGTGACACGCTGCGCCTGGAGGCGGGCATGCCGCTGTACGGGCACGAGCTGACCACCTCGCTGACCCCGTTCGACGCCGGGCTCGGCCGGGTCGTGAAGTTCGAGAAGGACGGCGACTTCGTCGGCCGCAAGGCGCTGGAGGCCGCCGCGGAGCGCGCCGAGACCGCCCCGCCCCGCAAGCTCGTCGGCCTGGTCGCCGAGGGCCGCCGGGTGCCGCGCGCCGGCTTCCCGGTCGTGGCCGATGGTCAGGTCATCGGCGAGGTCACCTCCGGCGCGCCCTCCCCGACGCTGGGGAAGCCGATCGCCATGGCGTACGTCGACGCGGCGCACGCCGCGCCGGGCACCGAGGGCGTCGGCGTCGACATCCGGGGCAGCCACGAGCCGTACGAGGTTGTGGCGCTCCCCTTCTACAAGCGCCGGAAGTAGCACCGTGGGGTGCGAAGCCCCCGCACGACGTGACGCACTCCCGTCTCACACCGTAAGACCACCGTTCATCAGCACTCCCCCGCGTACAGGAGAATTCAGGTCATGAGCAACCCCCAGCAGCTGCGGTACAGCAAGGAGCACGAGTGGCTGTCGGCCGTCGAGGACGGTGTCGCCACGGTCGGCATCACCGAGCACGCGGCCAACGCGCTCGGTGACGTCGTCTACGCCCAGCTCCCCGAGGTCGGTGACACGGTCACCGCGGGCGAGACCTGCGGCGAGCTGGAGTCGACCAAGTCGGTCAGCGACCTGTACTCGCCGGTGACCGGCGAGGTCACCGCCTCCAACCAGGACGTCGTCGACGACCCGTCGCTGGTGAACTCCGCTCCGTTCGAAGGCGGCTGGCTGTTCAAGGTACGCGTCGCGGAGGAGCCGAAGGACCTGCTCTCCGCCGACGAGTACACCGAGTTCTCCGGCAACTAAAGACCCCAAGGGACCACCTGATGTCGCTTCTCAACTCCTCCCTCCATGAGCTGGACCCGGATGTCGCCGCCGCCGTCGACGCCGAGCTCCTGCGCCAGCAGTCCACGCTCGAAATGATCGCCTCGGAGAACTTCGCTCCCGTCGCCGTCATGGAGGCGCAGGGCTCCGTCCTGACCAACAAGTACGCCGAGGGCTACCCCGGCCGCCGCTACTACGGCGGCTGCGAGCACGTCGACGTGGTCGAGCAGATCGCGATCGACCGCATCAAGGCGCTCTTCGGCGCCGAGGCCGCGAACGTCCAGCCGCACTCCGGTGCGCAGGCCAACGCCGCCGCGATGTTCGCGCTGCTGAAGCCGGGCGACACGATCATGGGCCTGAACCTGGCCCACGGCGGTCACCTGACCCACGGCATGAAGATCAACTTCTCCGGCAAGCTCTACAACGTGGTCCCGTACCACGTCGACGACACCGGTGTCGTGGACATGGCCGAGGTCGAGCGCCTGGCCAAGGAGTCCAAGCCGCAGCTGATCGTCGCCGGCTGGTCCGCGTACCCGCGTCAGCTCGACTTCGCCGCCTTCCGCCGCATCGCGGACGAGGTCGGCGCGTACCTGATGGTCGACATGGCGCACTTCGCCGGTCTGGTCGCCGCGGGCCTGCACCCCAACCCGGTGCCGCACGCCCACGTCGTCACCACCACCACGCACAAGACCCTCGGCGGTCCGCGCGGCGGTGTGATCCTCTCCACCCAGGAGCTCGCCAAGAAGATCAACTCGGCGGTCTTCCCGGGTCAGCAGGGCGGCCCGCTGGAGCACGTGATCGCCGCCAAGGCGGTCTCGTTCAAGGTCGCGGCGGGCGAGGAGTTCAAGGAGCGCCAGCAGCGCACCCTGGACGGCGCGCGCATCCTGGCCGAGCGCCTGGTGCAGCCGGACGTCACCGAGGTGGGCGTCTCCGTCCTCTCCGGCGGTACGGACGTGCACCTGGTCCTCGTCGACCTGCGCAACTCCGAGCTGGACGGCCAGCAGGCCGAGGACCGGCTGCACGAGCTGGGCATCACGGTCAACCGGAACGCCATCCCCAACGACCCGCGCCCGCCGATGGTCACCTCCGGCCTGCGCATCGGCACCCCGGCCCTGGCCACCCGCGGCTTCGGCGCCGAGGACTTCACCGAGGTCGCCGAGATCATCGCCTCGGCCCTCAAGCCGTCCTACGACGCGGACGACCTGAAGGCCCGGGTCACGAAGCTCGCCGAGAAGTTCCCGCTGTACCCCGGCCTGAAGTAGCCGGACCGGCGCATTCGCGCCTCGGGCAGGGGCACCCGCACACTGAACAGTGGGCGCGGTGCCCCGTCCCTTGTCCCCCGCTTTGTCTCATGCACTCCGGGCCGTCCCGCCCGTACCGCACCACCCGGCAGACAACGGCGTCTACCAACCCTTGAGGAGTTCCCCGTGGCCATCTCGGTCTTCGACCTGTTCTCGATCGGCATCGGCCCGTCCAGCTCCCATACGGTCGGCCCCATGCGCGCGGCCCGTATGTTCGCGCGCCGGCTGAAGAACGAGGGCCTGCTCGCCCACACCGCCTCGGTCAGGGCCGAGCTGTACGGTTCCCTCGGCGCCACCGGCCACGGCCACGGCACCCCCAAGGCGGTCCTGCTCGGCCTGGAGGGCGAGTCCCCCCGCACCGTCGACGTCGAGACGGCCGACGACCGGGTCGAGGCGATCCGCTCCACCGGCCGGATCAACCTCCTCGGGATGCACGAGATCGACTTCGACGTGGACGAGCAGCTGGTCCTGCACCGCCGCAAGGCGCTCCCGTACCACGCCAACGGCATGACCGTCTTCGCGTACGACGCCGAGGGCGCCCCGCTCCTGGAGAAGACGTACTACTCGGTCGGCGGCGGCTTCGTCGTGGACGAGGACGCCGTGGGCGAGGACCGGATCGTGCTCGACGACACGGTCCTGAAGCACCCCTTCCGCACCGGCGACGAGCTGCTGCGCCTCGCCCGCGAGACCGGTCTGTCGATCTCCTCGCTGATGCTGGAGAACGAGCGCGCCTGGCGCACCGAGGACGAGATCCGCTCCGGCCTCCTCGGCATCTGGCGCGCCATGCAGGCGTGCGTCTCGCGCGGCATGTCCCGCGAGGGCATCCTGCCCGGCGGCCTCAAGGTCCACCGCCGCGCCGCGAAGACCGCCCGCCAGCTGCGCGCGGAGGGCGACCCCCAGGCCCATGCCATGGAGTGGATCACCCTCTACGCGATGGCGGTCAACGAGGAGAACGCGGCGGGCGGCCGTGTCGTCACCGCCCCCACCAACGGCGCGGCGGGCATCATCCCCGCCGTCCTGCACTACTGGATGAACTTCGCCGCGGGCGGCTGCACGGAGGCCGAGAAGGAGGACGGCATCGTCCGCTTCCTGCTGGCCGCCGGCGCCATCGGCATGCTGTTCAAGGAGAACGCCTCGATCTCCGGCGCCGAGGTCGGCTGCCAGGGCGAGGTCGGCTCCGCCTGCTCCATGGCCGCGGGCGCCCTCGCCGAGGTCCTGGGCGGCAGCCCCGAGCAGGTGGAGAACGCCGCCGAGATCGGCATGGAGCACAACCTGGGACTGACCTGCGACCCGGTCGGCGGCCTCGTCCAGATCCCGTGCATCGAGCGCAACGGCATGGCCGCGGTGAAGGCGGTCACGGCGGCGAAGATGGCCCTGCGCGGCGACGGCAGCCACAAGGTCTCCCTCGACAAGGTCATCAAGACCATGAAGGAGACCGGCGCGGACATGTCCGTGAAGTACAAGGAGACCGCCCGGGGCGGGCTCGCGGTGAACATCATCGAGTGCTGAGGGTGCCGTAAATCCGGTAAAGGGGGGTGTCCCCCGTTCGATAGGATGCAAACGGCCTGCGACAGAGGCACCGGCACCTTAGAAACTGGGAGCATCCGACGATGACTCGACACCTGATCACCAGCGCGCTTCCCTACATCAACGGGATCAAGCACCTGGGGAACCTGGTCGGGTCGATGCTCCCGGCGGACGTGTACACGCGGTACTTGCGGCAGCGGGGCGAGGAGGCGCTGTACATCTGCGCCACCGACGAGCACGGCACCCCGGCGGAGCTGGCCGCGAAGGCGGCCGGGCTGCCGGTGGCGGAGTTCTGCGCGCAGCAGCACGACGCGCAGAAGGCGGTCTACGACGGCTTCGGGCTCGCGTTCGACTACTTCGGCCGCAGCTCCTCCGCCGAGAACCGCGACATCACGCAGCACTTCGCCCGCAAGCTCCACGAGAACGGCTTCATCGAGGAGCGGGCGATCCGCCAGGTCTTCTCGATCGCCGACGACCGCTTCCTGCCGGACCGCTACATCGTCGGTACGTGCCCGCACTGCGGGTACGACAAGGCGCGCGGCGACCAGTGCGAGAACTGCACCCGGGTGCTGGACCCGACCGACCTGATCGAGCCGCGCTCCGCGATCAGCGGCAGCAGCGAGCTGGAGGTCCGGGAGACCAAGCACCTGTTCCTCCTCCAGTCGAAGCTGTCCGGCGAGGTCGAGGCGTGGATCGACGAGACCAGCGACGAGTGGCCGCACCTGGCCTCCTCGATCGCCCGCAAGTGGCTCACCGAGGGCCTGCACGACCGCTCGATCACCCGTGACCTGGAGTGGGGCGTGCCGGTCCCGGCCGACACCTGGCCGGAGCTGGCGGCCGAGGGCAAGGTCTTCTACGTCTGGTTCGACGCCCCCATCGAGTACCTCGGGGCGACGAAGGAGTGGGCGGACCAGGAGCCGGAGACCCGGGACTGGAAGTCCTGGTGGTACGAGGCGTCCGACGTCCGGTACACGCAGTTCATGGCCAAGGACAACGTCCCGTTCCACACGGTGATGTTCCCGGCCATGCAGATCGGCACCCGCGAGCCGGTCAAGCGCGTCGACCACGTCAAGGCGTTCAACTGGCTGAACTACTACGGCGGCAAGTTCTCGACGTCGCAGCAGCGCGGCATCTTCTCCGACACGGCCCTGGAGCTGCTGCCGGCGGACTACTGGCGCTACTTCCTGATGGCGCAGGCGCCGGAGTCGGACGACACGTCCTTCACCTGGGAGCTGTTCGCCACCTCGGTGAACAAGGACCTCGCCGACACCCTCGGCAACTTCGTGAACCGGGTGCTCTCCTTCTCGCGCAAGCGGTTCGGCGACACCGTGCCGGAGGGCAAGGCGGCCGGGGAGGCCGAGCGGAAGCTGGGCGAGGAGATCGCGCGGCTGCTCGCGGAGCACGAGGGCCACATGGAGGCGCTCCAGTTCCGCAAGGCGGCCCAGGCGCTGCGCGCGCTGTGGAGCGCGGGCAACTCCTACCTGGAGGAGAAGGCCCCCTGGATGGAGATCAAGACCGACCAGGAGGGCGCCGCGCTCACCCTGCGCACGGCGATGAACCTGATCCACCTGTACGCGATCGTCTCGGAGCCGTTCATCCCGTCGTCCGCGCGGGCCATGCGCGAGGCGTTCGCTCTGACGGACGACACGGCGACGTGGGTGAGCGCCGACGAGGCCCGCGCCCTGGCGTCCGTGCCGGCCGGGACCGCGTTCACGGTGCCGCCGGTGCTCTTCGCCAAGATCACGGACGAGGACCTGGAGGCCTGGCGCTCGCGCTTCGGCGCCCAGTAGGTCCCGCGTAGTACGTCGTCGCCCGGCCGGGAGGTTTCCCGGCCGGGCGACTCGCGTTTCGGGGACCCGTACCCGAGGGTTGCTCGAAATATTTCGAACCGTTGACCGAAACTTCCGGCGGCGCTAATCTGCCGCGTGCCCGGCCGGGGCACGCACGTGTGCAGGGAGAACCCCACCACGCAGAGGGAACACCGCCATGAACCGAAGAACGCCGCTCCTCAGCCTGATCACCGCGGGGGCGCTCTGCGCGACCCTCACCGCTGTCTCCCCGGCCCTCGGCGCCGGCGACGCGCACTCCGGCGGCGCCCCCGGCCCCCGGGAGAGGGGCGCGCACTGGGTCAGCACCTGGACGTCGATGCCCCAGCTGACGGAACCGTCCAACATGCCCCCGGCCCCCTTCACCGGCGACGACTCCGTGCTCACGGACACGACCCTGCGGCAGACCGTCCATGTCTCGGCGGGCGGCGACCACATCCGGCTGCGGTTCTCCAACGCGTTCGGCGGCGCGGTGCTGCCGATCACCGAGGTCTCCGTGGCGCTGCCGCTGGACGGCAGGGCGGGGACCGGGGCGATCCGGCCGGGCACCTCGCACCGGGTGACCTTCCGGGGCGCCTCCTCCATCGACGTACCGGCCGGGGCGCAGGCCGTCTCCGATCCGCTGGACTTCCGGGTCGCCCCCGGCTCCAATCTCACGGCGACCGTCTATCTGGCGACCGGCCAGGCCTCCACCGCCATCACCTCGCACCCCGGCTCCCGGACCACCTCGTACCTGCTGCGCGGCGAGCACGTGCGGGACCGCGACCTGCCCACCGCCACGCCCACCGACCACTGGTACTTCCTCAGCGGGGTCGAGGTCTGGTCCCGGGGCACCACATCGGCGACGGCCGTCCTCGGGGACTCGCTGACCGACGGCCGGGGCTCCACGACCAACGGCAACGACCGCTGGCCGGACGTGCTCCAGCAGCGGCTGACGGCCCGGACCTCGGTCGTCAACCAGGCGGCCGGCGGCAACCGGCTCCTCGACGACGGTCTGGGCCCCAACGGGCTGGCCCGGCTCGACCGCGACGTCCTGGCCCAGAGCGGGACGGACCGGCTGATCGTCTTCGAGGGCGTCAACGACATCGGCACGGCGGACGCCACCGAGGCGGCCCAGAAGCGCACGGCCGAGGCCGTCATCACCGCGTACGACCAGATCATCACCCGGGCCCACGCCCTCGGCGTCCGGGTGTACGGGGCGACCCTGACGCCCTTCGGCGGCAACACCGGGTACGACGATCCGGACGGCCACCGCGAGGCGGCCCGGCGGACGGTCAACGCCTGGATACGCGACAGCGGCCGTTTCGACGCGGTGCTCGACTTCGACCGGGCGGTGCGCGACCCGCTCCACCCCGCCGCGCTGCGCCCCTCGCTGGACGTCGGCGACCACCTCCATCTGAACCCGGCCGGCTACCGGGCCCTCGCCGGTGCCGTCCCGGCCCGGCTGTTCGAGCCGTCCCCGCTTCCCGCGGGCTTCGGCTACCACTGACGGGCACGGCGGGCGGGTCCACGCACCGGTTCCGGGTGCGCGGACCCGCCTTCTCCGTTTCCGTCCGGCCCCTCACCGAATCGGCCATGCGGCGATCCGCCGGCCTGCCTCCCGGCAGACCCAGGAGTGCACCAACTGCTCATAACCGCGCACGAGTTCCTGTCGATCACACATTTTCGGTCACCCGCTCCTTCCCTCCCTTGCGTACGGGGAGTTCACTGGACGTGACGAGTGGTGACGCGACCGCCGCGCACGTCAGGCGGTGCGCTGCCCCGGGCCCGGCTCCGGCCGCCCGGTCCGCGCGGAGGAAAGAGGACAGCGATGACAGCCGCCCCTCCCCCGGTACGCCCGAGGCGTGATCCGGCCGCGCCGGCCCGGTGCGGCCGGACGGTGCGGGCGGGTACCCGCCGGTGACCGTCCACCGCACGGATCCCGGTCCGCTGCCGCGGCAGCCCTCGGCCCGGCCGGCTCGCGACCCCGCCGCGCTCCTGCTAAGCCGGAGCGGGCGGCCGTTCCCGGTGGACCGGCCGCGCGTCCGCCGCTCGCCATGGAAATTCCCGCCTGCGCGAACCGGTCTCGCGCATCCCCCTGCCCTGTTCTTATCGTCTCGACGAGGTGCACCATGAGCAAGATCGCGCTTCCTGAATTCCACATGCCGTTCGAAAGTGCGGGATGTCATCCGGGAGTTGAGCAGACCAAGAGAGCCGCCTGGGAATGGGCGGAGGCCAGTGATCTCGTCCTGTCACCCGTGGCCGTCAAGAAAATGACCAGGACCCGTCCGGAACTCTGGATCTCGCTGATATTCCCGGAGGCCTCGCAGAAACACCTGGACCTGTTCTGCCAGTGGCTGTTCTGGGCCTTTCTCGTCGACGACGAGTTCGACGACGGCCCGGCCGGACGCGACCCGCGGCTGTGCGCGAGGGCGATCGGCCGCCTGGTGGACGTGCTCGACGGCGCCCAGGCCCCCGTCGGCCGCATGGAGCACGCGCTGGACGAGCTGCTCGCCCGGACCTGCGTGGACCGTCCGGCGCACTGGGTACGGCAGTTCCGCCGGGACACCGCGGCCTGGCTGTGGACGTACTACGCGGAGGCCGTGGACCGGGCCGCCGGCCATGTGCCGACCACCGCCGACTTCGTGAAGCACCGCCGCGACTCCGTGGCGATGCAGCCGTTCCTCGACCTGCACGAGATCACCGCCGGAATCGACCTGCCGGAATCCGCCCGCAGCCTTCCCGCGTACATCGCGCTGCGCAATGCGGTCGCCGACCATTCCGGGCTCTGCAACGACATCTGCTCGTTCGAGAAGGAGGCCGTGCTCGGTTATGAGCACAACACCGTCCGGCTGATCCAGCGCGACCGGGGCGGCACACTCCAGGAGGCGGTGGACGAGGCGGGAATTCTGCTCGGCCGCATCGCCGACCGCGTACAGCGGGCCGAGAAGGAACTCGTCGAGGAGATCGAGGCGGCGGGAATCGAGGGCCCGGCGCGCACCGCGCTGGAGCGCTGCGTCCGCGACTACCGAGGGCTCGTACGCGGCGACTTCGACTACCACGCACGGGCCGAGCGCTACACCCGCCCCGAGCTGACGGAGATCGACGAGGACGACACGATGTCCCGCAACTTCGCCGCCTGACCGGCCGCCGGCGGGGAAGGCCGGGCGACGGCCGGACAGGGGCGCGGGCCCGCGTCAGCGATTTCCGGACATTTCTCGCCCCGCCTGCCCCGCCGGGCCCCCGAGGCCCGTCGGCGGCCGGAACGCGTGGGTGCCGGAAGCCGCCCACGCCCGCGTCCCCCGCCTGGCCGCCCGTCCGGGTCCGTGATCTGCTGGAGCACACGCCCGACGCACGCGGAAGGGCCGGAATGCCATGACAGCGCCACCCCCGCCGCCCGCCCCGTGCGCCGAGACGGTCCACGGCACCGTCCGGGGCACGCACGAGGGCGGGGTGGCCGTGTTCCGGGGCATCCCGTACGCGGCGGCCCCGGTGGGTCACCGGCGCTTCGGCCCGCCCGCACCGCCGGAGCCCTGGACGGGGGTGCGGGCGGCGACCGCGTTCGGGCCCACCGCGCCCAAGCGGCCCTACGCCCCGCCGCTCGACCGGCTGCTGGCCGACCCCTCGGTGCCGGGCGAGGACTGTCTCAACCTGAACGTGTGGACACCGGCGCCCGCAGGCACCGGCCTGCCCGTCCTGGTCTGGATCCACGGCGGCTCCCTGCTGCACGGCTCGTCCGCCCTGCCGCTGTACGACGGGACGGCGTTCGCCCGTGACGGGGTGGTGCTCGTGTCGCTCAACTACCGGCTGGGCATGGAGGGGTTCGGCGTCCTGCCCGACGCACCGGCCAACCGGGGCCTGCTCGACCAGCTGGCCGCCCTGACCTGGGTGCGGGACAACATCGCGGCGTTCGGCGGCGACCCGGACCGGGTCACCGTGTGCGGGGAGTCGGCGGGCGCCATCGGCGTCGGGGCACTGCTGGCCGCGCCCCGGGCCCGGGGGCTGTTCCGGCGGGCGGTGCTGCAGAGCGGGGTGCCGGCCGCGCTGCCCGTGGCCGAGGGCCGGCGGACCACCGCACTCGTCGCCAAGCGGCTCGGGGTCGCGGCGACGGCGCGGGAGCTGGCCGGGGTGGACCCGGCCGCGCTGCTGGCCGCACAGAGCGAGGTGACGGCCGGCGGTTCCCCGCTGACCGGCGGCCCTTCCTTCCACCTCGTGGTGGACGGGGACCTGCTGCCCCGCGATCCCCTGGAGGCCCTGCTCGACGGGGCCGCGTCCGGGGTCGGGCTGCTGATGGGCTCGAACACCGAGGAGTACCGGCTGTGGTTCGTACCGAGCGGCCTGACCGAACGGCTCTCCCGGGCGAAGCTGCGCCTCGCGCTCCTGAAGTTCCGGGTGCCGCGCGCCACCGCCCGTACGTACCGCGCCAACCGGCCCGGGGCCACGCCCGGCGAACTGCTGGGCGCGCTCGCCACCGATGTGCTGCTGCGGGTGCCGCTGAACCGGCTGGCCGATGCACGCGCCCCGGGGACGACGCATCTGTACGAGTTCGGCTGGCCGTCCCCCGTCGAGGGGCTCGGGGCCTGCCACGGGCTGGAGATCGGCTTCGTCTTCGACACCCTGCGCGGCCCGGACGCGGTCGCGCTCGCCGGGTACGACGCCCCGCAGGAGCTGGCCGACTCGATGCACGCCGCCTGGGTGCGGTTCGCCACGTTCGGCGACCCGGGCTGGCCGGGCTGGGACGCCTCGCGCCCGGTGATGCGCTTCGGGCCGGGCGCCCCCGGGGTGGTACGGGCCCCGCGCGACGACGAGCTGCGCGGCTGGCCCCCGTACCGGTAGGAAGGCGCCGGGGCCTGCGCCCGGCGCCCGTCCGGGATCAGGCCTTGTTCTGCGCGGCCCAGAACTCGTCGAACGTGAGGAGCCCGTCGCCGTTGGCGTCGTGGGAGTTGATCACGGCCTGCGCGACCGGCTCGGTGACGTAGGGGTCACCCAGCTGCGCCATGACGCTCTTGTACTCGGCGGCCGAGATCAGCCCGTCGCCGTTCAGGTCGTACCGCTCGAACGCCTTGCGCGCCGACTCGATGTCCGCCACTGTTCCGCCCCTTCGTATGACTGTCTGACGAGGGTCAGATTAACCGGCGCCCCGGATGATCTCCGAGGCGGCCGGTCGGTGTGCGGAGCCGCGGTCAGCGGAAGACGCCGGTGTGGCCGAGCGAGTAGCGGCCGGGCTGGGGGTAGACGGCGAGACCGTGCGGTCCGCTGCCCACGGGGATGCGGGCGAGCTGTTTGCCGGTGGCGGTGTCGATGGCGTACACCTCGGCGTCGTAACGCCCGGCCAGCCAGAGGACCTTGCCGTCGGCGGAGACACCGCCCATGTCCGGGCTGCCGCCGCCCGGCAGGTGCCACTTCTTCGCCAGCTTCTTGTGCGCGAAGTCGAAGACGGAGACCGAGCCCTCGCCCCGGTTGGAGATGTACATCTCCTTGGCGTCGCGGCTGACGTAGAGGCCGTGGCAGCCCTTGCCGGTCGGCAGCAGCTTCGGGGTGGTGAACTTCTCGCCGTCCAGCACCCACATCCCGTCGGCCTTCATGTCCGCGATGTAGAACGTGCCGCCGTCCGGGGACAGCTTCACATCCTGCGGCATGGCGCCGTCGAAGGGCAGCTTCTGCTGGGCGACGACCTTCATCTTCTCGGTGTCGACCTTGAGGAGTTCGCCGGAGAACTCGCAGGAGACGATGAAGTACCGGCCGTCGGCGGAGAAGTCCGCGTGGTTGACGCCCGCGCAGCTGACCGGCACCGCCTTGGCGGTCTTCATGGTGTGCGCGTCCCGGAAGACCAGCTCGCGGTCCATGGAGGCCATCACGATGGCGTACTTCCCGTTGGGCGTGAAGTAGAGGTTGTACGGGTCGGAGACCGCGACCGTCTTCCCCGGCTTCCCGGTCGCCGGGTCGATCGGGGTGAGGCTGTCGCCGAGGTCGTTGTTGACCCAGAGCGTCTTCAGGTCCCAGGACGGCACGACGTGCTGCGGCTGCCGGCCGACCGGGATGGTCTCGATGACCTTGTACGTGGCGGGGTCGATCACCGAGACGGTGTCGGAGTTGGTGTTGGGCACGTAGACGCGGGACGGGAAGTCCTTGACGACCGGGGAGAGCTTGCCGGGCGCGTCGGCCGCGTACACGTTCCGCGGGTCGAGCACCGGCGGCATCCCGGCCAGCCCCGGAGGCTCCGGCGGGGTGACCTGCCGGGCCCGGACGCTCGGGGTCGCGGAGGCGGGGGCGTCCGCCGTCTTCTCCGCGGGGGCGCCGCAGCCGGCAAGCGCGGCGAGCAGGACGCCGCCGAGGAGGGCGGCGGTGCACGAGGTGGTCGTACGCAGGGTGGGAGGCATCACGTCAGCAGCTCCGTGGTCGTCACCGCGCGCAGTCCGCGGCGGTCGATTTCGGTGAGGAGGAGGGGCAGCGCGGCGACCGTGTCCGCGTAGCCGAAGTGCAGGCTCACCACCGATCCGTTGCGGATCTCCCCGGCCACCTTGCGGGTGACGGCCGCGGCGCCGGGCGAGGTGAAGTCGAGGGAGTCCACGTCGTACGAGAGGACGTGCGGGTAGCCCGCCCGGACGGCGAGCCGCTGGACGAGCGGGGTGGCGGACTGGGCGCGGGAGGGGCGGAACCAGGTGCCGATGGAGCCGGTGAGCCGGCGCAGCCGCTGGGCGCAGCCGGTGATCTCCGCGTACGCCCGGGTCTCGTCGAGCGCGGAGATGTCGATGTGGTGCTGGGTGTGGTTGCCGAGGTCGTGCCCGCCGTCGAGGATGCGGCGGGCCATCTCGGGGTGTTCGTCGAGCCAGCTGCCGACGGCGAGGACGGTGACCCGGGCCCCGGCGCGTTCGGCCTCGCCGAGCACGGTCCTGGCGACGGCGGGGTCGCCCTGGCCGTGGAAGGTGAGGGCGACGCGGGCTCGGTCGCGGGGGCCGTGGGTGATCTGGACCGGCTGCCCGGGGAAGCGGCGCGGGGCGGGTGCGGGGGCGTGGGCCCCGGCGGCGGTGGCGGCGGGCTTCCTGGGTGCCGCGTGGGTGACGGCCCCGGCGGACGTACCGGCGTCGTGCTCCCCGCAGCCGGCGGTGAGGACGACGGCGGCCGCGGCTCCCGCCCGCAGGGCATGGCGGCGGTGCACCGGTGCGTGGGAGGCGTTCATGGCTGCACAGTAGGGCGATATGACCGGAAAATCCCGGCCGACTCCACCGACTCCCCCGACGGACCGTCAGTGCGCGGGCCGTCCACATCGTGGACGATCAATGGATCATGCGTGGATACCCATGGATATTCATGGATTTACAGGCAAGTGACCCAGCACACCTGCGTTTCTTCGCTGAAATGTCCGGAAATAGGCCAGGAAGAGTTGTTTGCGGCTTTGGCTGGGGAGTCGTCCGTCTGCCATAGTCGAGGGAACGACCCCCATTGACCCGGGCCAGGTCGTCACGAGCGGCCGTGAACACACCCCCCATTTCACGGTCCCCACAGAAGCCCCCGAGGCGCCGCACCACGGCCGACACGGGGGTTTCTGCATGTCCCAGAGGGACCCCGGGCGGTCAGCGGTCGGAGATGCGCATCTCGAACCAGGTGGTCTTGCCCCGGGGTAAGAGGTCCACGCCCCACCGGTCGGAGAGCTTGTCGACGAGGAAGAGACCTCGCCCGCTGATGTCCATCTCCCGGACCGGCATGAGGCACGGCAGGCCGCGCGAGGGGTCGCGCACCTCGATCCTGATCCAGCCGCGGCGGCGGAGCATACGCAGTCCGAAGACCCGGGCGCCGGTGTGCCGCACGGCGTTCCCGACGAGTTCGGAGACGAGCAGGACGGCGTGTTCGGCGGCCTGCGAGGAGAGCGCCCACTGATGGAGGACGACGCACGAGGTGAGCCGGCGCGCGGTGGCCGCGGACTCCGGGCGGGAGGGCAGCCGGACTTCCTCCTCCGTCGGGTTTCCGAACAACTCCAGCGCCTTGAACGCCTGTTCGTCCTCGACGGCCGGTAAATTCCGTGCCGCTGTCGCGCTGCTGCGCGGTCGCGGCTGCTCCACACCCTCCAGGCCCGCCATGCCCACCATCATGGCCGCACGGCGGGCCCTCCGGGGCCGTTCCGGGGGAATCCCCGACCGGTAATCAGTCGCCCCCCGAGGGGGGGTAGGCATATGCCAGGGGCAGGAAACGTGTCGGAATACCCCGTCTGACCTGCGGCGACGATGCCCTCGGCGGGGTTCGCCGCCGCACCGGGTGCGGCGCCCCGCAAGGTTTTCTTAAGGCTCCGCTAATCCGCCCGCACGGATGAACGCGTCGGTTTTAGTTCTCAAACGGCGTTCGGTCAGAGGAACTTCGCCTTGCCCGGACCCTCCTCCACGAAGCTGCGCATTCCGCGCTCCCGGTCCTCCGTGGCGAACAGACCGGCGAACCAGGTCCGCTCGATCGTGAGGCCCGTGTCGATGTCCGTCTCCAGTCCGGCGTCGACGGCCTCCTTGGCGGCGCGCAGGGCCAGCGCCGGGCCCTTCGCCAGCTTGGCCGCCCAGGCGTGCGCCTGCTCGTACACCTCGGCGGCGGGCACCACGCGGTCCACCAGGCCCATGGTCAGGGCCTCTTCGGCCTTGACGTGGCGGCCGGTGAAGATGAGGTCCTTGGCCTTGGCCGGGCCCACCAGCCGGGCGAGCCGCTGGGTGCCGCCGGCGCCCGGGATGAGGCCGAGCAGGATCTCCGGCTGGCCGAGCCTGGCGTTGTCCCCGGCGATGCGGAAGTCCGCGCAGAGGGCCAGTTCGCAGCCGCCGCCCAGTGCGTAGCCGGTGACGGCCGCGACGACGGGCTTGGGGATGCGGGCGACCGCGGTGAAGGAGTCCTGGAGGGCCTTGGACCGCAGCACCATCGCCGCGTGGTCCATCGCCTGCATCTCCTTGATGTCCGCGCCCGCCGCGAACACCTTCTCGCCGCCGTAGAGCACCACGGCCCTGACGTCGTCGCGCCGGGACGCCTCTTCCGCGAGTTCTCGCAGCCGGTCCTGGGTCGCGACGTCCAGGGCGTTCATCGGCGGGCGGTCCAGACGGATGGTGCCGACGCCGTCGGTCACTTCGAGGGTTACGGTCATGGAGGCAGGTTAACCGGCGCTAACGCGGGCCCGCAGGGGCCGGGGGCGGTGCCGTTGGTCACGGCGGACGCGGGCGGGCCCGGCACCGTGGATCTCGGTGCCGGGCCCGCCGGGGTGTGCGAGGGGAGGACCTACTTGGTCCACTCCGACCAGCTCATGTTCCAGCCGTTGAGGCCGTTGTCCGGGCTGATCGTCTTGTCGTGGGAGTTCTTCACGATCACGACGTCGCCGATGAGCGAGCTGTTGAAGAACCAGGCGGCCGGCGTGGACGAGTCGCCCCCGCCGCGCTGGTCCTGGAGGCCGACGCAGCCGTGGCTGGTGTTGGCATGGCCGAAGACCCCGGAGCCGCCCCAGTAGTTGCCGTGGATGAAGGTGCCCGAGGTGGACAGACGCATCGCGTGCGGCACGTCCTTGATGTCGTACTCACCGCCGAAGCCGACGGTGTCGCCGTTCATCCGGGTCACCCGCAGCTTCTCGCTGATGACCATCTGGCCGTTGTACGTGGTGGTGGCCGGGGCGCCCGCCGAGATCGGGATGTCCTTGATCTGCTTGCCGTCGCGGACGACCTTCATCCGGTGCGAGTCCGCGTCGACGGTGCTGACCTGGCTGCGGCCGATGGTGAACGAGACGGTCTTGGCCTGCTTGCCGTAGACGCCGGGCCGCCCCTCCACGCCGTCGAGGTTGAGCTTGACGGTCACCTTGGTGCCGGCGGCCCAGTATTCCTCGGGGCGGAAGTCCAGGCGGTCGTTGCCGAACCAGTGGCCCTCGACGGGGACGGCCGGCTCGGCGGTCACCTTGATGGCCTTCTCGACGGCCTCCGGGTCGGTGATGCCCCGGGTGAAGTGGATGGAGACCGGCATGCCGACGCCGACGGTCGAGCCGTCCTCCGGGGTGTACTGGCCGATGAAGGTGTTCTTCGGGACGAGCGTGGTGAAGGTGGTGTCCTTCGCGGACTCGAGCCCCTTCGCGTCCTTGGCCACCGCGTGGACCTTGTACTTGGTCGCGGAGGCCAGGTGCTGGTCGGGCACCCAGCTCGCGCCGTCCGACGCGATCTTCCCCTCGACCTCGGTGCCCTTGGGGTCCGAGACCTTGACGACCGTCAGCTTCCCCTGGGCGGCCGTGATCTTCAGCGCCCCGCTCGTGGCGACGTCATCGGTCCCGTCCTTGGGCGCGACGGTCACCACGGCCTGCGAGGCGCTGGTGTCCTGGTCCTTGACCCCGCCGGCCTTGCCGTCCTTGCCAGCGCCGCCCTCGTCTCCCCCGCCGCACGCCGTCACCAGCAGCAACAGCGCACCGACCGCCAGGGCCGGCAGACCGGTGGCCCTCCGCACGCGCCGCCTGCCGCCCCCGGCCGATGTCCCCGATATCGGCTGCCCGTTCAATGTGGTCGTCTCCCCTCACACGGCCTGGTCCCGCCCAAGGCCCCGGGAACCCATGGGTTCCCTCCCCCGCGCGCTGCACAATGCGCGCTCAGCAAAGAGATAATCACACCGACTGTGGGCAGATCCTCGCAGGAATGTCACCGTTCCGTCCCAAGTGGCCCCGGGGTTGACGCCGCCCGGCCCGGAGGTGTCCGGCCGGCGCGCTAGCGCAGGGCGGAACCGGCCCGCCACTGGGTCCAGCCGAGGTTCCAGCCGCCGAGTCCGTTGTCCGGTGCGACCGTCTTGTCCGGGGAGTTGACGACCTCGACGACATCCCCGATCAGGGTGCGGTCGAAGAACCAGCCGGCCGGGGTGGAGCCGCTGCCGCCCTGGACGTCGCGCAGCCCGATGCAGCCGTGGCTGACGTTGGTGGAGCCGAAGACCTCGTCGTCGGACCAGTAGTTGCCGTGGAGGAAGGTGCCGGACTTCGTCAGCCGGATGGCGTGCGGCACGTCCTTGATGTCGTACTCGCCGCCGAAGCCAACGGTCCGCCCGTCCATCCGCGTCACCTCGTGCATCTCGCTGACCACCATCTTGCCGTTGTACGTGGTGGTCGTCGGGGAGCCCGCGGTGATCGGGACCGTGGAGACGAGCTGCCCGTCCCGGCGCACCTCCATGGTGTGCGCCTCCGAGTCGACGCGGGAGATCTGCTCCCGGCCCACCGTGAACCGCACCGTCTTGCGCTGGCTGCCGTACACCCCCGGGGCGCCCTCCACATCGCGCAGCCCGATGTCCACGGTGACCTCGGTGCCGGACCGCCAGTAGGCCGCCGGGCGGAAGTCCAGCCGGCTCGTGCCGAACCAGTGCCCGGCCACGGCCACCGGCGGATCGGCGGTCACCCGGATGGCGCGCTCCACCGCCGCGCGCCGGGTGACCGGGCGGCTGAACTCGAAGGAGACGATCATGCCGGTGCCGACGGTCGAGCGGTTCTCCGGCTTGAAGTACCCGATGAAGCGGTCCTTGGGCACCGCGGTGGTGAAGGTCGTGTGGCGCGCCGCGCGGTGGCCGCCGCCGTTCACCGCGACCGCGTCCACGCTGTACTTGGCGGCCAGCCCGAGCCGCGCGCCCTTCCTCGGCGCCCAGGAGTGGCCGTCCTCGGCGATCTCTCCCGGTACCTCCTGTTCCTGGGCGTCCTCGATCCGCCGCACCCGGACGCTCTCCAGCCGGCCCTCGGGGACCTCCACCGCCACCCGGCCGTCCGCCCGGACGTCCTCGGCCCGGTCCGCTGGGGTGATCCGGATCGCCTCCTGCGGCGGCCCCGGCTTCCCGCCGATGAACGAGCCGGTGCCCGAGCAGCCGGTGAGAACGGCCAGGAGGACCAGTACGGCGAGCAGCCCCGGCGCGGTGACCGGGCTCGCCCCTGCCTTCTTCGCTACGTGATTCACGTCCCCCCAACGACGCGGGCCGGTCGGGGGAAACGTGAGTGGGGGCCGCCCGGTGGGCAGAACACAGGGGACGACCACACTCGGGGAGCCGCGGCCGGGACGCCGCGCGCCCCCCTTTCGGTGCCGGTCCCACGAGCCGCGGGAGGCGAGCAGGTGTCGAGCGCAGCCGAGCAGGAGGCAGTACCGAGGACGGATACGGGGACGGCCGGGGCCGCGTCGGAACGGGTCGCCGCGATCCGAGCGGAGCAGCGGCACCCGGTGGTGTGGCCGGGGGCGCCGATGCCGCTCGGCGCCCGCTTCAGGACCGGCCCGGACGGGGTGGCGGGCACCAATTTCGCGCTGTGGGCGGGCGGGGCTGAGGCCGTCGAGCTGTGCCTCTTCGACGAGGACGGCACGGAGATCCGGCTCGCCCTGACCGAGCTGACCCACGAGATCTGGCACGGCTTCGTGCCCGGGGTCCGGCCCGGCCGCCGCTACGGCTACCGGGTGCACGGCCGGTGGGACCCGTGGACGGGCGCCCGGTGGAATCCGGCGAAGCTGCTGCTCGATCCGTACGCCCGGGCCGTGGACGGCGAATTCACCCTTCCGGCCGAGGTGTACGGCCATGTGAGGGACTGGCCCGACCAGCAGTTCGCGGACACCGTACGGGACGAGCGGGACTCCGCCCCGTACGTGCCGAAGGGGGTCGTCGTCCATGACGACGACGACTGGGCCGACGACCGCAGGCCCAAGACGCCGTGGGCGGACTCGGTCATCTACGAGCTGCACGTGCGGGGCTTCACCCGGCGCCACCCCGGCATCCCCGAGGAGCTGCGCGGCACCTACGCCGGGCTCGCCCATCCGGCGGCCATCGGCCATCTCAAGCACCTCGGGGTGACGGCCGTGGAGCTGCTGCCGGTGCACCAGTTCGCCCACGAGGACCATCTGCTGCGGCGCGGGCTGCGCAACTACTGGGGCTACAACTCGATCGGCTACTTCGCCCCGCACGCCGGCTACTCGGCGAGCGGTACGGCGGGCGAGCAGGTCGGCGAGTTCAAGCGGATGGTCCGCGCCCTGCACGACGCGGGCATCGAGGTGATCCTCGACGTCGTCTACAACCACACCGCCGAGGCGGGCGAGCTGGGCCCGATGCTCTCGCTGCGCGGCATCGACAACCGCGGCTACTACCGCCTCCAGGGCGACGCCCGCCGGTACGCGGACTACACGGGCTGCGGCAACACCCTGCACGTCGTCCAGCCGAACGTGCTGCGCCTCATCACGGACTCGCTGCGGTACTGGGTGACCGAGATGGGCGTCGACGGCTTCCGCTTCGACCTCGCGGCGGCGCTCGCCCGCTCCATGCACGACGTCGACATGCTCTCGCCGTTCCTGGCGGTGATCGCCCAGGACCCGGTGCTGCGCCGGGTCAAGCTGATCGCCGAGCCCTGGGACGTCGGCAACGGCGGCTACCAGGTGGGCGCCTTCCCGCCGCTGTGGACCGAGTGGAACGACCACTACCGGGACGCCGTACGGGACTTCTGGCGCGGCGCGCTGCCCGACGTACGGGATCTCGGCTACCGGCTGACGGGCTCCAGCGACCTGTACGCGTGGGGCGGGCGCCGTCCGTACGCCTCGGTCAACTTCGTCACGGCGCACGACGGGTTCACCCTGCGCGACCTGGTGAGTTACCAGGACAAGCACAACGAGGCCAACGGCGAGGACAACCGGGACGGCACCTCCGACAACCGGGCGTGGAACTGCGGCGCCGAGGGCGAGACGGACGACGCGGACGTCAACGCGCTGCGCCGCAGGCAGCTGCGCAACCTGCTCACCACGCTGCTCCTGTCGACCGGGGTGCCGATGCTGGTGGCCGGTGACGAGATGGGCCGCACCCAGGGCGGCAACAACAACGCCTACTGCCAGGACAACGAGACCGGCTGGGTGGACTGGTCACTCCTCGAACAGCCCGAGTGGCGGGAGCTGACCGCGCTGACCGCCCGGGTGCTCGCGCTGCGCCACCGCCATCCGGTGCTGCGCCGCCGGGCGTTCTTCTCCGGCCGGCCGCAGGCCCCGGACGGGCTGCGGGACCTGGCGTGGTTCACCGGTGAGGGCACGGAGATGACCGAGTCCGACTGGTACGCGCCGGCCGCGACGGTCGGGCTCTACCTCTCCGGCCGGGACATCCCGGGGCGGGACGCACGCGGTGCGCAGGTGACCGACGACAGCTTTCTGGCCGTCCTGCACGCGGGCCGCCTCCCGGCGGACTTCGTGCTGCCGGGCCCGCCCTGGGCGCAGGCGTACGAACTGCTCCTGGACACCTCGCGCGACGACCAGGCCGAGGCCCCGGGCACGGTCCACCGGGGCGGCGAGCGGCTGACGGTGCCGGAACGTTCGGTGCTGCTGCTGCGCGTACGGGAGTGAGGGGGCGGCCTAGCCGAGGATGCCGCGGTCGTAGCCGGCGGCGACGGCGGCGGCCCGGTCCTTGACGCCCAGCTTGGCGAAGAGGTGGGTGAGGTGGGTCTTCACGGTCGCCTCGCTGATGAACAGTCCGGCGGCGATCTCCCGGTTGGAGGTCCCCCGGGCGACCAGCGTCAGCACCTCGCGCTCCCGGGCCGACAGCGTCTCGTTGCCGGCGGCGGCCGGGGCGCGCACCGCCGAGACGAGCCGGGAGGCGACGGCCGGTGAGAGCACGGTCCGGCCCTCGGCGGCGGCCCGCACGGCGGTGAACAGCTCCTCGCGGGGCGCGTCCTTGAGCAGGTAGCCGGTCGCGCCCGCCTCGATGGCCGGCAGGGTGTCGGAGTCGGTGTCGTACGTGGTGAGGACGAGGACCTTGGAACGGGCGCCGCGCCGGGTCAGCTCGGTGATCGCGGCGACCCCGCCGCCGCCCGGCATCCGCAGGTCCATCAGCACCACGTCGGGGTCGAGCCGGGCCGCCATCTCGACGCCCTCGACCCCGTCGGCCGCCTCGCCGAGCACCCGGAACTCCGGTGCGGCGGCGAACATTCCGCGCAGTCCGTCCCGTACGACGGGGTGGTCGTCGACGACGATCAGGGTGATGACGCGCGCGGGTTCCCGGTCCATGACGCACACCGTACGGGACGGGTCCGGGACGTCGGACGGCGTCAGGCGGCGTTCCGGGCGTGCGGCACCATCGGGACGCGGGCGCTGACCGCCGTGCCCAGGCCGGGGCCGGTCTCCACCTCGACGGTGCCCGCGATGCGTTCGGCGCGGGAGCGCATCCCGCCGAGCCCGAAGCCGCCGGCGCCCCGGTACGGGGGCAGCGCGGCCGGGTCGAAGCCGCGGCCGTCGTCGCGCACATCGAGGGTGATCTCGTCGCCCATGTAGGAGAGGGTGACCCCGGCCCGGGAGGCCTCCGCGTGGCGGTCCGCGTTGGCCAGGGCCTCCTCGGCGATGCGGAGCAGGGTGGCGCCGACCTCGTCGTGGAGGGGTTCGACGGTGCCGGTGACGGTGAACTCGGCGCGGACTCCGGTGCGCTGGGACCAGGTGGCGACGGTCTTCCTGAGCGCGCCGGGCAGGTCGTCGTGTTCCAGGGCGGCCGGCAGCAGGTTGTGGACCGAGCGGCGGGCCTCGCCGAGGCTGTGCCGGGCGAGGGCGGCGGCGCGTACGAGGTGTTCCCGGGCGAGCGCGGGGTCGGTGCCGGCGGTGGAGGTGACGGCCTGGAGCTGGGCGATGATGCCGGTGAGGCCCTGGGCGATGGTGTCGTGGATCTCGGCGGCCAGCCGGCGCCGCTCGTCGGCCACCCCGGCCTCACGGGCCTGGACGAGGAGCTGGGCGTGGAGTCCGGCGTTCTCGGCGAGGGCCTGTTCGAGGCGGGCGTTGGCGGACTCCAGGGCGCTGATGGTGTCGGTCCGGGCCCGGTCCTGTTCGGCCTCCCGGTCGCCGATCTGCGCGAAGACCATGGTGAGGGTGGCGTGCACGGCCAGCACGACACCGAAGACGACCCAGTTCATGAGGGTGGCGGGCGGCAGGGGGCTGCCGCTCTGCGCGCCCGCCATGATGACGGCGACCGCCAGCAGTCCGGGCCGGACGCCGCGTCGCGGGAGGACCCGGCCGGCGTCGAAGTAGCCCATCACGGCGTAGATCGAGAAGAAGGGGTTGCACCAGGTGAGCCCGAGGGCCAGCAGGGTGCGCACGGTGAAGTAGCAGCGCCCGGCCCGTGTTCCCGGGCCCGCCGGGGCCCGGGACCACCAGAGCTGGAGGACGAGCGCCGCCGGGAGGAACACGGCGGCGGCGCGCACGTCGGCCGGGGACATGACGAGGTCCCGGGTGACGGCCGAGACGATGGTGGCGAGGCCGAGCAGCCCGTACGGCCCGTAGCGGAAGAACCGGCCCCACCACTGCTCGGCCGTCGTCACCTGTTCACTCATACGGGCAGTCTCCCCCCGCACCCGGGCCCCCTTCTACTGCCACCGGAACGTACGGATCGCGGTCCACCCCGCCGCCAGCGCCCAGGCGGCGACCGCGCCGAGGTACGCCCAGCCCGGCCAGTCGCCCCGGGCGGCCTGGTCCAGGGCCTGGGAAGCGGCGCCGAAGGGGGTGGCCTGGATGATCCGGCGCAGTGCGTCGGGCATGGCCTGGACGGGGACCCAGACGCCCGCCGTGAACATCATGGAGAAGTAGACGAGCGAGCCCGCGGCGGCGGCGATCTTCGTCGTACGGGAGAGGGCGCAGATCAGCGAGCCGATGGCCAGCACGCAGGCGACCGCGAGCAGCAGCGCCAGCAGATAGCCGAACGGCTGCTCCGGCAGCCGCACCCCGTATGCGGTCCGGCCCACCGCCACGACCAGCAGGGCGGAGACGAGCGCGGCGGCGCCGTGCAGCGCGATCTGCGCGCCGAGCAGCGCGGAGGGCCGCACGGGGGTGGTGGACATGCGGCGCAGGATGCCGCGTTCGCGGTAGCCGGTCAGGACGGGCGGCATCGCCTGGAGCCCGGACATGATCAGGGCGAGCAGCACCGCGACGGGCACGTACAGGTCGATGACGCGCCGGCCGCCGAGTCCGTCGTCGTGCTCCCGGAAGGACGGGACGAAGCCCAGGATCGTCAGGAGCACGGTCGGGAAGACGACGATCCAGAAGAGGCTGCCGGGTTCCCGCAGGAAGAGCCGGGTCTCCGCTCTGAGGACGGCGAGCGTCGCGCCGGGGACGGCGGTACGGGGCGCGGGGGCGGGTGCGGTGTGCGCTGTGGCCATCTCAGGCTGCCCGTTCTGTGAGTCCGTGCCCGTCGGCGGGGCCGGTGAGGTCGAGGAAGGCGTCGTCGAGGGTGGCCTCGGCGACGCGGAGGCGGTGGGCGGTGACACGGAGCCGGGCCAGCAGCGAGATGACGGCGTTGACGGTCGCGTCGGTGCCGTTGATGACGACCCGGCCGTCCCGTGTCTCGTACGACACCGCGCCGGGCAGCCCCGCGAGTTCGGCGTCGGGCAGCGGCTCGGAGGGTGTGAAGGAGATGACGGTGGAGCCGTCGGCGCCGGCGACGAGACCGGCCGGGGTGTCGAGCGCGACGACGCGTCCCTTGTCGATGACGGCGATGCGGTCGCAGAGGCGCTGGGCCTCCTCCATGAAGTGGGTGACGAGGACGACGGTGACACCGCCGTCGCGTACGTCCTGGATCAGCTGCCAGGTGTCGCGCCGGGCGCGCGGGTCCAGACCGGTGGTCAGTTCGTCGAGGACGACGACGCGGGGCCGGCCGACGAGGGCGAGCGCGATGGACAGGCGCTGCTTCTGGCCGCCGGAGAGCCGGTGGAAGCGGGTGTCCAGCTTGGCGTGCAGCCCGAGCCGTTCGGCGAGCGGGCGCCAGTCGGCGGGCTCGGGGTAGAAGGCGCTGTACAGGTCCAGGGCCTCGCGCACGGTGATTCTGGGCTGGAGTTCGCTCTCCTGGAGCTGGGCGCCGAGCAGTCCGGTCACCCGGTCGCGGTCGGCGACCGGGTCCAGGCCGGCGACCCGGACGGTCCCGGCGTCGGGGACGCGCAGTCCCGCGACGCACTCGACGGTGGTGGTCTTGCCCGCGCCGTTGGGGCCGAGAATCCCGAAGATCTCCCCCTCGTCGACGGAGAACGTGATCCCGTCGACCACGGGGCGTCCGGCGTAGGCCTTGCGCATCCCGTTCGCTTCGATGATTGCCATGGCACCGAGCATCCGCGCGGCGGCTCCGCCGCGGTATCGGCCATCGCGCTCGAACCGGCATCAGCCGATCGGTTGATACCGCCCTACGACTCGTCCGCGGCACGCCGCCGCCGCGCCCGGCGGCCGGATAAAACCCCAGGACCGGTATCCGGACGGACCGTAGGCTCCTCCCTGATGCCCCAGGAACATGTAGAGCCCAAGGACCGGTCCGCCGTACGCTCCCTGCTGCGGTTGTGGCCGTATGTGAAGCCGGTACGGACCCGGCTCTTCGGCGCGGCCCTGGTGGCGGTCGTCGCCTCCTGTCTGGGCCTGGTGATCCCGCTGGTCCTGAAGTGGATCGTGGACGGCCCGATCGCGGGCCGGGACCCGGGCGGGGTCTGGCTCGGCGCCCTGTACCTGCTGCTCCTGGGCATCGCGGAGGCGGTGCTGTTCGGGGTGCGGCGATGGATGGTGGCGCGTCCGCTGGCCGGGGTCGAGGCGTCGATGCGGGCCGACCTCTACCGGCATCTGCAACGGCTGCCGGTGGCCTTCCACGACCGCTGGGCGTCGGGGCAGCTGCTGTCGCGCGGGACGACGGACCTGATGCTGCTGCGGATGTTCCTGGCCTTCCCGCTGACCTTCCTGCTGGTCAACGCCACCACGATCCTCGTCGGTTTCGTGGTCCTGCTGCTCCAGGAGTGGACGCTCGGTCTGGTGCTGCTCACCCCCGTCGTGCCGCTCGTCCTCATCTGCTCGGCCTTCGAGACGAAGTACGCGAAGGTCGCGCGCCTGGCCCAGGACCAGGTCGGTGACCTGACGACCGTGGTCGAGGAGAGCGTGCTCGGCATCCGCATCGTCAAGGGCTTCGGCCGCCACCGCAGCCAGGCCGACACCTTCCGGGGCCTCGCCGAGCGGCTGCGCACCACGGAGCTGGGCAAGGCCCGGCTGCTCGCCCGCATCTGGGCCCTCATCACCACACTGCCCGAACTCGCGATCGGGGCCGCGCTGGTGTTCGGCACGATCCAGGTCGCGGACGGCGGTCTGTCGGCGGGCACGCTGGTCGCGTTCCTCTCCACCGCGCTCGCGCTGCGCTGGCCCGTCGAGTCGATCGGCTTCCTGCTGGCGATGAGCCAGGAGGCGGCGACGGCGACCGAGCGGTTCTTCGAGGTGATGGACGTCGCCGAGGAGGAGGACGCCGGCCGGCCGGACGCGGGCGGGGCCGCCGGGGCGGACGGCATGGTCTTCGAGCGCGTCGAGTTCCGCTATCCCGACGCGGAGGAGGGCTCGGCGCCCGTCCTGGCCGGCATCGATCTGCACATCCGGCCGGGCGAGACGATGGCCCTGGTGGGCGCGACGGGCTCGGGCAAGACCACGCTCACCTCACTGGTGCCCCGGCTCTACGAGGCCACCGGCGGGCGTATCACCCTGGACGGCGAGGACATCACCACGATGCCGCGCGCCCGGCTGCGGGAGCTGGTGTCGGTGGCGTTCGAGGAGCCGACGCTGTTCTCCGCGAGCGTCGGCGAGAACGTGCTGATGGGCGCCGCGGACGCGGGCGAGGAGGAGTTGCTGCGGGCGCTCTCGGTGGCCCAGGCCGACTTCGTCCACGACCTGCCGCAGGGCACGCGCACGGAGGTCGGTGAGCAGGGCCTGAGCCTGTCCGGCGGTCAGCGCCAGCGCCTCGCCCTGGCCAGGGCGGTCGTGGGCCGGCCGCGCTTCCTGGTCCTCGACGACCCGCTCTCGGCGCTCGACGTGCACACGGAGGCCCTGGTGGAGACGGCGCTGCGCCGGGTCCTGGCGGAGACCACCGCGGTGGTGGTCGCGCACCGGCCGTCCACCGTGATGCTCGCGGACCGGGTGGCACTGCTGTCGGAGGGCCGGATCAGCGCGGTCGGCACCCATCAGGAACTCCTGCGCACCAACGCCGAGTACGCCTGGCTGATGTCCGGCGCGGGGCCGTCGGGCGACGGCGCGGACGCGCCGGTCACCGGCGCGTCCGCCGCCGCGACCGACGCATCCGTCGTGGCGGCCGGCGCGTCCGTCGCCGCGACCGGCGCGAACGAATCCCTGGGCGCGAAGGCCCCTGCCGAGGAGGGCAGCACCCGATGACCAGCACGACGACCGGACGGCCCGCGGAACCGGGCGACGGCGAGGACGAACGCCGGGCGCACGACGTACCGGCGGAGGACACCCAGGCCCAGGACACCCAGGCGCAGGACGCCCAGGCCCAGAACACCCGGGCCCAGGACGCCCAGGCGGACGGCACACCGGAAATCGGCCCTCCGCAGGCGTCCGCCGGGGCTCCCGGTGATCCCTTCGACCGGGACGACCTGCCGGCCCCGCGCGGGGCCACCCGGCAGCTGGTCCGCTCGCTGCTGCGGCCGATGCGGGGGCGGGCGGCGCTCGCCGCCCTGTTCGTCCTGGTGCAGCAGGCCGCGGTGCAGGCGGGTCCGCTGCTGGTCGCCTACGCCATCGACAGCGGGGTGCCCGCCTTCCGCGAGGACGACTACGGGCCGCTGATCGCCGTCGCGCTGGGCTACGCGTTCTTCTCGGCCGGTGCGGGCGCCCTGCAGTACGCGTTCATCCGGCAGTCGGCGCGGGTCAACCAGGACGTCCTGCTCGACCTGCGCGGCCGGATCTTCCGCCATGCGCAGGCCCTGAGTGTGGACTTCCACGAGCGCTACACCTCCGGGCGGCTGATCTCGCGGTCCTCCACCGACCTGGAGTCGCTGCGTGAGCTGCTGGACGAGGGCCTCCAGGAACTGATCTACGTCCTCCTCTCGTTCGCCTCCATCGCCGTGATCCTGCTCTGGCTCGACCTGGCCACGGGTGCGGCGGCGGTGGCGTCCTTCCTGCCGCTGTATCTGCTGGTGCGGCTCTACCGGAAGCGCTCCTCGGTGATCTTCGCCGCCCGTTCGACCGCGATCGCCGCGGTCATCGTGAAGTTCGCGGAGACGATGAACGGCATCCGGCCGGTCCAGGCGTTCCGCCGCGAGCCGGTCAACGACGCGGCGTTCCGGGAGCTGAACACGCGTCACCGCGGCACCAACGGCGCCGCGATGCTGGAGAACGCGCGGTACGTCATCGGCTCACGGCTCGTCGCCAACACGGCCGTGGCCGGAATCGTGCTGTGGGGCGCGTACCGCGTCGCCTCCGGGGACCTCGCGCTCGGGGTGCTGGCCGCGGTGGTGCTCTATCTGCGGCGGCTCTACGACCCGATCGACCGGCTCAGCATGTTCCTCAACTCCTTCGAGTCCGCCGCCGCCTCCCTGGGGAAGATCGCCGGCCTGCTGGCCCAGACGCCCACCGTCCCGGAGGCACCGGAGCCCCGGGAGCTGCCCGTCCGGACGGGCGCCGAGCCGGGCCGCGAAGTGGTCTTCGACGCGGTGAGGTTCGCGTACCGGACGGGCGGCGAGGTACTGCCCCGCTTCGACCTGACGATCCCGGCGGGGCAGACGGTCGCGGTGGTCGGTGCCACGGGCGCGGGCAAGTCGACGCTGGCCAAGCTGCTGGCCCGGTTCTACGACCCGACCGAGGGCCGGGTCCTGCTCGACGGCACCGACCTGCGGGACCTTGCCACGCCCGACCTGCGGCGCGGGGTGGTGATGGTGACCCAGGAGGCGTTCCTGTTCTCCGGGACGGTCGCGGAGAACATCGCGATCGGCCGTCCGGAGGCGAGCCGCGAGGAGATCGAGCGCGCGGCGAAGGCGATCGGCGCCCATGACTTCATCACCGGCCTGCCCGACGGCTACGACACCGATGTCCGCAAGCGGGGCGGCCGGATCTCGGCCGGCCAGCGGCAGTTGGTGGCGTTCGCGCGGGCGCTGCTGGCGGACCCGGCGGTGCTGATCCTCGACGAGGCGACCAGTTCGCTGGACATCCCCGGCGAGCGCGCGGTGCAGCAGGCGATGGACACCGTGCTGCACGGCCGCACCGCGGTGGTGATCGCGCACCGGCTGTCGACCGTGGAGGTGGCGGACCGGGTGCTGGTGATGGAGCGGGGGCGGGTCGTGGAGGACGGTGCGCCGGCCGAACTCATCGCCGGTACCGGCAGGTTCGCCGGGCTGCACCGTGCCTGGCGGGAGAGCCTGGCCTGACACCCCGGCCCGGCCCGGCCGTCCGCCCGATTCGTCCCGGGACGGACGGTCGGGATCGAGCCACGCCCCCGCTCTGTCTCGACAGGTGGGAACTTTCCGCTTGTTCACACTCGCGTCGCACTCCGCTCCCGTGCACGAAACCCCGACGCGCCCTGCACCTTCGGGCCCCCGACGCCCTCCGGGGACCCCTCGGGGTCACCCCGTGAAGATCGGTGAAACGTCCGCTTAACGAACATGACCATTCCGGCAACGAACGAATTCCGGCCAAGTTGTTGACGCGGTCCTGACAGGGATGGCCGACTCCTGACACTCTTCACCCCGTTCTGCGCACTGCTTGCTCTGCCCGGACGGCTCACCCAGCCGCCGGTACCCCCCTCGCAGAAGGAGTCCGCGTGAGATCCACGCACAGCCGTCGTACCACCGCGACCGGCGCTCTCATAGCCGCAGCTGCCCTCCTCGCCGTAGGAGTCCAGACCGGAGCGGCCTCGGCCGCCCCGGACAGCGGCACCGCAAGGACCGCCACCGCCTCCAAGGCGAACCCCGGCGCCCTCGCCAAGCAGCTCTCCCCCTCGCAGCGGGCCGAGCTGATCCGCGAGGCCACCGCGAGCACGGCGGCCACCGCGAAGAAGCTCGGCCTCGGGTCCCAGGAGAAGCTCGTCGTCAAGGACGTCGTCCAGGACAACGACGGCACCACGCACACCCGTTACGAGCGCACCCTCGACGGCCTCCCGGTCCTCGGCGGCGACCTGGTCGTCCAGGAGTCGAAGGCCGGCGCGACCGAGAGCGTCGTCAAGGCGTCCCGCGCCACCACCTCCCAGCTCAAGGCCGTGGACACGGTCGCGGACATCACCCCGGCGGCGGCCTCCAAGCAGGCGCTCGGCGCGGCGAAGGCGGCCGGCTCGGACAGGGCCAAGGCGGACAAGGCTCCCCGCAAGGTCGTCTGGATGGCCTCGGGCACCCCGCAGCTCGCGTACGAGACCGTGGTCGGCGGCCTCCAGGAGGACGGCACCCCGAACGCGCTGCACGTCATCACGGACGCCTCCACCGGAGCGAAGCTCTACGAGTGGCAGGCCATCGAGAACGGCGTCGGCAACACCGAGTACAGCGGCCAGGTCACCCTGGGCACCTCCGGGTCCTCCGGCTCGTACAACCTGACCGACACCGCGCGCGGCAGCCACAAGACGTACAACCTGAACCACGGCACGTCCGGCAAGGGCACCCTCTTCTCCGGCGCCGACGACGTCTGGGGAGACGGCAACGGCACCAGCCCGGAGACCGCGGCGGCGGACGCCCACTACGGCGCGGCCGAGACCTGGGACTACTACAAGAACGTCCACGGCCGCAACGGCATCAAGGGCGACGGCGTCGGCGCGTACTCCCGCGTCCACTACGGCAACAACTACGTCAACGCCTTCTGGGACGACAGCTGCTTCTGCATGACGTACGGCGACGGCAGCGGGAACGCCCACCCGCTGACCGCGCTGGACGTGGCGGCCCACGAGATGAGCCACGGCGTCACCTCGAACACCGCCGGCCTGAACTACAGCGGTGAGTCCGGCGGCCTCAACGAGGCGACCAGCGACATCTTCGGCAGCGCCGTCGAGTTCTACGCCAACAACTCCACCGACGTCGGCGACTACCTCATCGGCGAGAAGATCGACATCAACGGCGACGGCACCCCGCTGCGCTACCAGGACAAGCCGAGCCGCGACGGCACGTCCCCCGACGCCTGGTACTCGGGCATCGGCAACATCGACGTGCACTACTCGTCGGGTCCGGCCAACCACTTCTTCTACCTGCTGTCCGAGGGCAGCGGCGCGAAGACCATCAACGGCGTCAGCTACAACTCCCCGACCTCCGACGGCCTGCCGGTGACCGGCATCGGCCGCGCGAAGGCCGAGCAGATCTGGTTCAAGGCGCTCAGCACCAAGTTCACCTCCACCACCAACTACGCGGGGGCCCGCACCGGCACGCTCGCGGTGGCCGGTGAGCTGTACGGCACGACCAGCGCCGAGTACAAGGCCGTCCAGGACGCCTGGGCCGGGATCAACGTCGGTGCGCGCTCCGGCGGCACCGACCCGGACCCCGGTGACGGCACGGTCTTCGAGAACAAGACCGCTGTCTCCATCCCGGACCGCGGCTCCGCCGTCACCAGCTCGGTCACCGTCACCGGCCGCACCGGCAACGCCCCGAGCGCCCTCAAGGTCGGCGTGGACATCACCCACACCTACCGCGGCGACCTGGTCATCGACCTCGTCGCGCCGGACGGCAGCACCTACCGCCTGAAGAACTCCTCCTCCAGCGACTCGGCGGACAACGTCAAGACGACCTACACGGTCAACGCCTCGTCGGAGACGGCCAACGGCACCTGGAAGCTCAAGGTCCAGGACGTCTACAGCGGGGACACCGGGAAGATCAACAGCTTCAAGCTGACCTTCTGAACCACCCCCGCCACACCCCCCACCGCATGACCCGTCGCTGACGCGGCGCAGCCGCCCGGGAGAGGACCCCCTCTCCCGGGCGGCTGCTCGTCCGTGGGCGCTCAGTTCGGGTTGTCCGCGTGGGTCAGGGTCTCCCAGGCGACGAACAGGTTGTTGGACCCGGCGGGCCGCTGCCGCTCGGTGAGCGTCTGGGTGTTGGTCATCGCGATGCCCATCCGGTTGTGCAGCGCGTTGAACCCGACCTCGGTGACCGGGCCGAGGCTGTCCTTGAGGCTTCCGCCGCAGAGACTGCCCGGGACGGGGTTGCCCACCTGGTACGTGGCGTGCAGCCCGAGCGCGTGGCGCAGCCGCTCGGCGATCTCCGGATAGAGGTCCTGCCCCTGGATCCGGCTGGTCTCGGCGATGTGCGAGATGGCCGACAGGCCGTATCCGGTGTGCGTGAGGTCGCGGCAGGTCTCCTGGGAGAGCCCGTCCATGAAGGTGGACTGCCCCTGCCAGTACTTGATGATCTTGTCCTTGGTGTCCAGGCCGCTGCCGGGCGCCGTCCTCGGCAGCGCGCCGTCCGCGCTCACATAGATGTACGCGGGCACCCGGCCGCGGAACTTCGCGACCGCCTTGTCGTACGAGGTCCGGTCCTCCAGGAAGACCGCGATGCCGATCGCGGCCTCGGTCATGCTCAGCTCCCAGTTGCCGTTGCTCTGGGAGCCGTTGATGACCTTGGGCAGGTAGACGTCGCGCAGCATGGTGGCGAACCGGCCGGAGTTCGGCCAGGAGCTGTACGTGTACTTGATGATCTCGGCGGCCCGGGGCCAGGAGGAGCCCGCCCAGCCGGTCTGGAGCGGGGCGTTGCTGTTGGTGTGATCCTTGATCGCGGACGACCAGGCGTCCATGATCTCGATCGCCTTCCGCGCGTAGCGGCTGTCCTGGGTGATGTACCAGGCCAGCGAGAGGGTGTACGCGGCGATCGCGTCCTCGCGCTCGTCGGTGCAGCCGTAGTTGGGGTTGGAGTACGAGCCGCACTCGACGACCGCGCGGGGCTTCGCGGCCCTGGTCAGCGAGGCGTACTTGCTTCCCATCATCTGGTCGTAGGCACTCTTCCAGGGCTGGGCGCCCGCCTGGACCTTGGACCGTACGAAGTCGAGCTGGGGGCGGCTGACGAGTACGCCGGGATGGGTGAAGGCGGCGGGGGCGGCGGCCCGCGCCGGGGCGGGCGGGGCGGCCGGTCCGCCGGCGGAGGCCGGGGCCATGGAGAGACCGGTGGTCAGTGCGGCGAGGGCGGCGGCGAGGCCGAGGCCGCGCGCGATGGTTCCGGTGCGCATGTGGGGGTGCCTTCCGGTGCGGAGGAGGTCCACCACTCGGCCCTGGACATTCACATACATGAACCATGAGTCGAGTTGTGAACGCTGCAATGAGTGAGGAACCTAAAGGCATTCCATGAACACGTCAAGGTTCTGTGTTCAGAAAGCGAAGGGCCCGGTGCCGGGAGGTCTCTCCCGGTACCGGGCCCCTGGGGCCGCGCCCCTCAGCGCATCAGCAGACCCGCGCCCTCACCCGTGGTCCCCGTCGGCTGGGCGACCAGGCCGAGTTCGGCGCCGCTCCCCAGCAGCCGGTGGGCCGGCAGCACGCGCACGGTGTAGCCGTACGGGCCCGTCCGGTCCAGGGCGAGCGGGCCCTCGTACAGCCAGTGGCCCTCCAGGTCCTGGCCGCCCGCCGGCTTCAGCGGGAAGGTCTGGGCGTCGAAGATCGCGTCGGACGAGTCCACCCGCCCGGCCACCGCCTGCACCTCCACGTCGTCCGGCGCCAGCGCGCCCAGCGAGATCCGGACCCGCAGCGCCAGCGTGGAGCCCAGCTCCGCCGTCGTACCGGAGGCGGTCGGCGTCACCGCCTCCACATGGTCGACGGCCACCCGCGGCCAGGCCGCCCGGACCTTCGCCTTCCACCCCGCCAGGTCCCGCGCCCTGGCCGCGTCCATGGACCGCTGGTCGAGCGCGGCGGGGGCGTACAGCCGCTCCACGTACTCCGTGACCATCCGGTCGGCGAGCACCTTGGGCCCCAGGGTGCCCATCGTGCGGCGGACCATCTCGATCCAGCGCCCCGGCAGCCCCTCGTCCCGGCGGTCGTAGAAGTGCGGCGCTACCCGGTCCTCGATCAGCTCGTACAGGGCATTGGCCTCCAGGTCGTCGCGCCGGTCCTCGTCCAGCGCGCTGCCCTCGGCCGTCGGGATCGCCCAGCCGAAGTCCGGCTCGAACCACTCGTCCCACCAGCCGTCCAGCACGGACAGGTTGAGGCAGCCGTTGAGCGCCGCCTTCATCCCGCTCGTCCCGCAGGCCTCCAGCGGGCGCAGCGGGTTGTTCAGCCAGACGTCGCAGCCCGGGTAGAGCTTCTGGGCCATCGCCATCCCGTAGTCGGGCAGGAAGACGATGCGGTGGCGGACCCGGGCGTCGTCGGCGAACCTCACCAGCTCCTGGACCAGCCGCTTCCCGCCGTCGTCGGCCGGGTGCGCCTTGCCCGCGACGACGATCTGGACCGGCCGCTCGGGGTGCAGCAGCAGCCCCCGCAGCCGGTCGCGGTCGCGCAGCATCAGCGTCAGCCGCTTGTACGAGGGGACGCGGCGGGCGAAGCCGATCGTCAGCACGTCCGGGTCGAGGACGCCGTCGATCCAGCCGAGCTCGGCGGGCTGGGCGCCCCGGTGGCGCCAGGAGGCGTGCAGCCGCTGCCGGACCTCGCCGACCAGCTGTTCGCGCAGGGTGCGGCGCAGCTCCCAGAGCCGGCGGGCGGGGATGTCGGCGACGGAGTCCCAGCGGCCCGGGGTGCCCCCCGTCTCGGCGCGCAGCCGCAGGACCTCGGGGGCGACCCAGGTCGGCGCGTGAACGCCGTTGGTGACGGAGGTGATCGGCACCTCCGGGGCGTCGAAGCCCGGCCAGAGCCCGGCGAACATCTCCCGGCTGACCGCGCCGTGCAGCGTGGAGACGCCGTTGGCGCGCCGGGCGAGCCGCAGCCCCATCACCGCCATGTTGAAGACGCCCGGGTCGCCGCCGGTGTAGGTCTCGGTGCCGAGTTCCAGGACGCGTTCGGCGGGGACCCCGGGCAGTTCGCCGTCCTCGCCGAAGTGGCGGGCGACAAGTCCGCGGTCGAACCGGTCGATTCCGGCCGGGACCGGGGTGTGGGTGGTGAAGACGGTGCCGGCGCGCACGGACTCCACCGCGGAGTCGAAGTCCAGGCCGGTCGTGGCCAGCTCGCGGATGCGTTCCAGGCCGAGGAAGCCGGCGTGGCCCTCGTTGGTGTGGAAGACCTCCGGGGCGGGGTGGCCGGTGAGCCGGCAGTAGGCGCGCACGGCACGGACGCCGCCGATGCCGAGCAGCATCTCCTGGAGCAGCCGGTGCTCGCTGCCGCCGCCGTACAGCCGGTCGGTGACCTCGCGTTCGCCGGGGGCGTTCTCCTCGACGTCGGAGTCGAGCATGAGCAGCGGGACCCGGCCGACGTGGGCCTGCCAGATCTGGGCGTGCAGGGACCGGCCGCCGGGCAGGTCCAGGACGACCTGGGTCGGGGTGCCGTCGGCCTCGCGGATCAGGGTGAGCGGCAGCTCGTTGGGGTCGAGGACGGGGTAGTGCTCCTGCTGCCAGCCGTCCCGGGACAGGCTCTGCCGGAAGTAGCCGTGGCGGTAGAGCAGGCCGACGCCGACGAGGGGCACGCCCAGGTCGCTGGCGGCCTTGAGGTGGTCACCGGCGAGGATGCCGAGCCCGCCGGAGTACTGGGGCAGGGCGGCGGTCACCCCGAATTCGGGTGAGAAGTAGGCGATGGCGGCGGGCAGGTCGGCGCCCTGCTCACGCTGCTCCTGGTACCAGCGGGGCCCCCGGAGGTAGTCCCGGAGGTCGGCGGACGCCTCGGCGAGCCGGTGCAGGAACCGTTCGTCGCGGGCCAGCTCCGCGAGCCGCCCCGCGGAGACGGAACCGAGCAGGCGGACGGGGTCGCACTCCGCCGCCGGGCCGGCCGCCGGGTCGACGGACCGGAAGAGCTCACGGGTCTCGGTGTGCCAGGACCAGCGCAGGTTGCGCGCCAGGTCGCTGAGGGGTTGGAGGGAGTCCGGAAGGACGGGACGCACGGTGAATCGACGAATGGCCTTCACGCATTCCACCTTTACAGGGGACGTACGAATCCGAGCGGGACGCACCACCATGTGCGCCGCTCCGTCACCCTCGACGGTAGCCGGGTGTCCCCCTCGCCGGACACGGCGCGAAGGCTCCGCGCGGTGTGCGACCGGGGCGTTCCGGGCGCCCGTGCGCCACTGTCCCGTACGCCCCGCACATCTCCCCCTGCGTCACCGGACCCATATGTCACAGGCGTTATGGCCGATTCCTTCCCCTCGTGCGGCCTTGTGGGCCTTCGCGGCACAAGGAAAGCTGCCGTGTGGCGCCCTTTCCCACCCGCGTGCGCCGGTTCCGCGCAATCCCGCGTGCGCGCGGCGGAGCCCGGCGCATTCGCTACGTCCCCCATACGCCCGAGCAGACGACATATCACCGGATTGGCCCACCGCGATGTGGGGGAAGGTTTCCCGGGTACCCGGAACGAATGCATTCGGATGACAGCGATGACGGTTCGTCCCCGGCACGCGCGTGATTCATTCCCTGGCCGCCGGTGATCGGTCCCCGATTCGTATACGACCTGTTTGGACTGCCATTCGAGTGAACGCGGACAGGAGCGGCCATGCCCAGACCCCACCAGTCATCCACCGAGCGGCTAGAAAGGACGCAACCCCATCCTCGCGGCGCGCGCGTTCAGCCTTCGGCGCCCGCTGCCCACGTTGCCGAGTCCGCGCTCCAGTCCCCAGGTGATTCCATGATCGGTCGCATTCCCGTTCTCGACGTCCATCCGCTCGTCGACTGCGGCAGAAGGCCCGCCAAGGCCGTTGCCGGTGAGACCTTCCAGGTCACCGCGACCGTCTTCCGGGAGGGCCACGACGCGGTGGCGGCGAATGTCGTGCTGCACAGTCCGAGCGGGCGCCCGGGTCCCTGGACCCCGATGCGCGAGCTGGCCCCGGGCACCGACCGCTGGGGCGCCGAGGTGACACCGGACGCCGAGGGCCGCTGGACGTACACGGTCGAGGCGTGGAGCGACCCGGTCGCCACCTGGCGCCACGCGGCGCGGATCAAGATCCCGGCCGGCATCGACACCGAGCTGATGCTCGCCGAGGGCGCCCAGCTGTACGAGCGGGCCGCCGAGGGCGTACCCAAGCGCGACGGCCGCGAGGCGGTGCTGGCGGCCGTGGACGCGCTGCGCGACGCGTCCCGGCCGGCCGAGGCCCGGCTCGCGGCGGCCCTGGCCCCCGAGGCCGGGGACGCGCTGGCCCGCCACCCCCTGCGCGAACTGGTCACCGCCTCCCGCCCGCACCCGCTGGTCGTCGAGCGCCGGCGCGCGCTGTACGGCTCCTGGTACGAGATGTTCCCGCGCTCCGAGGGCGCCCGCTTCGAGGCCGCGAAGCCGCGCAAGGGCCGGGGCGCCAAGTCCGCCGGGCCGCAGCCGGCCCGGCTGGTGAGCGGCACCTTCCGGACGGCGGCCGAGCGGCTGCCGGCGGTCGCCGCGATGGGCTTCGACGTGGTCTACCTGCCGCCCATCCACCCCATCGGTACGACGCACCGCAAGGGCCCGAACAACTCGCTGACCCCGGGACCCGAGGACGTGGGCGTGCCCTGGGCGATCGGTTCGCCGGAGGGCGGGCACGACGCGGTCCACCCCGACCTGGGCACGCTGGAGGACTTCGCCCATTTCGTGGAGACCGCCCGCAATCTGCGGATGGAAGTGGCCCTGGATTTCGCCCTCCAGTGCTCGCCCGACCATCCGTGGGTGGAGAAGCATCCCGAGTGGTTCCAGCACCGGGCGGACGGCTCGATCGCCTACGCGGAGAATCCGCCGAAGAAATACCAGGACATCTACCCGATCGCCTTCGACAAGGATCTTGAGGGCATCGTCGCGGAGAGCGTGCGCATCCTGCGGTTCTGGATGGACCGGGGCGTACGGATCTTCCGCGTCGACAATCCGCACACCAAGCCGGTGATCTTCTGGGAGAAGGTGATCGCGGAGATCAACGGCACCGATCCCGATGTGATCTTCCTGGCCGAGGCATTCACCCGGCCGGCGATGATGCGCACCCTCGCCGCCATCGGTTTCCAGCAGTCGTACACGTATTTCACCTGGCGCGACAGCCGGCAGGAAATCACGGATTACGTGAACGAACTGGCCCATGACACCGCCGCGTTCATGCGGCCGAATTTCTTCGTGAACACCCCCGACATCCTTCCCGGATACCTTCAGAAGGGCGGCCGGCCCGCCTTCGAGGCACGGGCGGTGCTCGCGGCGACCCTCTCCCCCTCCTGGGGGGTGTACGCGGGGTTCGAGCTGTGCGAGAACACCCCGATCCACCACGGCAGTGAGGAGTACCTCGACTCGGAGAAGTACGAGATCCGGCCCAGGGACTGGGAAGCCGCAGAGCGCGAGGGCCGTTCGCTCGCCCCGCTCATCACCTCGCTCAACCGGATCAGGCGCCGCCACCCGGCCCTGCAGCAGCTGCGTGACGTGCACTTCCACGCGTCGGACAACGACGCCCTGATCGTGTACAGCAAGCGCTCCGGTTCGAACATCCTTCTGGTGGTCGTCAACCTCGACCCGCACCACACCCAGGAGGCGACCGTCTCGTTGGACATGCCGCAACTCGGCCTCGACCGGCACGAGAGCGTGCCGGTGCGCGACGAGCTCACCGGCACTTCCTATCACTGGGGCAGGACGTTCTATGTGCGCCTTGAGCCGGGCGTGACGCCCGCGCACATCGCCGTCCTGCGACCGTCCCCGCCGACCGGAGGGTCACCCACACCATGATCGTCAATGAGCCCGTCCACGACACGTTCGAGGACACCCCGGCCAAGGACCGCGATCCCGACTGGTTCAAGCGTGCCGTGTTCTACGAGGTCCTCGTCCGGTCCTTCCAGGACTCCAACGGCGACGGCATCGGAGACCTGAAGGGGATCACCGCCAAGCTGGACTACCTCCAGTGGCTGGGCGTCGACTGCCTCTGGCTGCCGCCGTTCTTCAAGTCGCCGCTGCGCGACGGCGGTTACGACGTGTCCGACTACACCGCCGTGCTGCCCGAGTTCGGTGACCTCGCCGACTTCGTGGAGTTCGTCGACGCCGCCCACCAGCGCGGCATGCGCGTGATCATCGACTTCGTCATGAATCACACCAGCGACCAGCACGAGTGGTTCCAGCAGTCCCGGACCGACCCCGACGGGCCGTACGGCGACTACTA
The DNA here is from genome assembly GCA_036226585.1 of Streptomyces sp. NBC_00708. GTDB lineage: Bacteria > Actinomycetota > Actinomycetes > Streptomycetales > Streptomycetaceae > Streptomyces. The sequence continues at coordinate 5,056,421 of CP108997.1, read as the reverse complement.
CGTCTGGGCCGACGACGACAAGCAGTTCCAGGACGCCCGGATCATCTTCGTCGACACGGAGACGTCCAACTGGACCTTCGACCCGGTGCGCAAGCAGTACTACTGGCACCGGTTCTTCTCGCACCAGCCCGACCTCAACTACGAGAACCCGGCGGTGCAGGAGGAGATCATCTCCGCCCTCCGCTTCTGGCTGGACCTCGGTATCGACGGCTTCCGGGTCGACGCCGTGCCGTACCTGTACCAGCGCGAGGGCACCAACTGCGAGAACCTCCCCGAGACCCACAACTTCCTCAAGCGGGTCCGCAAGGAGATCGACGCCAACTACCCGGACACGGTCCTGCTCGCCGAGGCCAACCAGTGGCCGGAGGACGTCGTCGACTACTTCGGCGACTACGGGAGCGGCGGCGACGAGTGCCACATGGCGTTCCACTTCCCCGTGATGCCGCGGATCTTCATGGCCGTACGGCGCGAGAGCCGCTACCCGGTCTCGGAAATCCTGGCCAAGACACCGGCGATCCCGCAGAACTGCCAGTGGGGCATCTTCCTGCGCAACCACGACGAGCTGACGCTCGAAATGGTCACGGACGAAGAACGCGACTACATGTACGCGGAGTACGCCAAGGACCCCCGGATGCGGGCCAACATCGGCATCCGCCGCCGGCTGGCCCCGCTGCTGGACAACGACCGCAACCAGATCGAGCTGTTCACCGCGCTGCTCCTGTCGCTGCCGGGCTCCCCGATCCTCTACTACGGGGACGAGATCGGGATGGGCGACAACATCTGGCTGGGCGACCGGGACGCCGTACGCACCCCGATGCAGTGGACGCCCGACCGCAACGCGGGCTTCTCCTCCAGCGATCCGGGGCGGCTCTACCTCCCCACGATCATGGACCCGGTCTACGGCTACCAGGTCACCAACGTCGAGGCGTCGATGGCCTCCCCGTCCTCGCTGCTGCACTGGACGCGGCGGATGATCGAGATCCGCAAGCAGAACCCGGCGTTCGGTCTCGGCACCTACAACGAACTGCCCTCCTCCAACCCGGCCGTGCTCGCCTTCACGCGTGAGCACGGCGACGACCTCGTGCTGTGCGTCCACAACTTCTCGCGGTTCGCGCAGCCGACGGAGCTCGACCTCAGGTCCTTCAACGGGCGTCATCCGGTGGAGCTGATCGGCGGGGTGCGCTTCCCCGCCATCGGTCAGTGGCCCTACCTGCTGACACTCGCGGGACACGGCTTCTACTGGTTCCGGTTGCGCAAGGACGCGCCGCCGAGCTGACCCGTAAGGCCACCGGCGGGGCGGTTTCCACCGCCCCGCACGGGGCACTCGCACCCATACCGGGTGGTTCAGGAAGCTTCCTGGATTCTCCTGGCGTTTCTATCCCCTCATGTCGAGTCCGTACGGATCATCCTGACCCGACACGTCCCGCACAGCCGGACAGCCAATGCCGCAATCCGGGACACTCTTCGCATCCTGTGGTGTGCCCGGGGAAAGGACGCGATGCCATGTCGGAGGCTGCATCCGCTCAGGTCACCCTGGCGAACAGCACAGCCCTGCTTCCGTCTCTCGGACCGCTGCTCCACGAATGGCTGCCCCGGCAGCGGTGGTTCGCGGGCAAGGGACGGGCCATCACCGCCTTCTCGCTCGTCTCGGCCACCGAGATACTGCCGGTGGACGGCCGCGACGACTCCGCCCCCGGGCTCCTGCACCTGCTGGTCCGGGTCCATCAGCCCACCATGCCCGCCCAGCCGCCCGTCGACTGCTACCAGTTGCTGCTCGGGGTCCGCTCCGTGCTGCCCCAGCACCTCGCGCCCGCCGCCATCGGCCGGGTGCCGGACGGACCGCTGTCCGGACTCGCGGTCTACGACGGTCTGCACGACCCGCGCCTGGCCTCGCTGCTGCTGGAACGATTGCGCACCCCCGGCCGGCTCGGCGCCGTGCGCTTCGACCGGGGCGCGGAACCGATCCCGGAGGACCTGCCGCCCCGCGTGCTGGACACCGAGCAGTCCAACTCCTCGCTGGTGTACGGCAATGCGTACATCCTCAAGATCTTCCGCCGGGTCTTCCCGGGCACCAACCCCGACCTCGAACTGCCGCTCGCGCTCTCCCGCGAGGGCTGCGGCCGGGTCCCCGCGCCGGTCGCCTGGTTCGAGGCGGCGACCCCGGAGCGGCTGACGCTCGGGGTGCTCCAGCCGTTCCTGCGCGGCGCCCAGGACGGCTGGCAGCTCGCCCTGCGCGCCCTCGCCACCGGGCACGACTTCCTGACCGAGGCGAGGGCGCTGGGCCGTGCCACCGCCGAGGTGCACACGGCGCTCGCCGCCGCCCTGCCCACCCCGTTGCTGCGCCGCTCGCAGACCGACGAACTGGCCGCCGCCATGGTGGAGCGGCTGGAGGCCGCCGCCCACGCGGTGCCGGAACTGGTGCCGTACGTCCCCGGACTGCGCACCGCCTTCGACGCGGTCGCCGCGCTCGGGCACCGGGGACGCAGCTGGGCCGCGCAGCGGGTGCACGGCGACCTCCACCTCGGCCAGACGCTGCGCCGCGCCGACGGTTTCTGGTCACTGATCGACTTCGAGGGCGAGCCGGCCCGGCCGCTCCCGGAGCGCCGCAGCCCGCAGCCTCCGGTGCGCGACGTCGCCGGAATGCTCCGCTCCTTCGACTACGCGGCCCGTACGCACCGGCCCTGGAAGCCCGAGTGGGCGGCCCGCTGCCGGGACGCCTACTGCGACGGCTACGCCGAGGCGGCGGGCGCCGACCCGCGCGCCGAACCGGAGCTGCTGCGCGCCCACGAGACCGACAAGGCGGTGTACGAGGTGCTGTACGAGGCACGGCACCGGCCCGACTGGCTCCCGGTCCCGATGGCCGCGATCCACCGCCTGGCCTCCGGTTCCGCCCGCTGAGGATGGCGCGCTCCCCCGTACCGCCCGATTCCGCCCACCCCGCCCACACCTCCGAGGAGGCTGTCCCTGTGACCGCCCGCAAGCCGTCCCGCACGTCCGAGCCCGCCGCGCCCGCCCCGGAGCTCCCGCCCACCGAGGAACCGATCGCCGCCACCCTCTCCGCGCCTCCGGCCGCCCCCGCCGAGCGCGCGGAGGCCGTCGCCGGGCCGGCCGCCGGGTCCGCGGCGGCGGAACCGGCCGCGCCGCCCGTGAAGAAGCGCGCGGCACGGGCCCCGAAGAAGACCGCCCCGGCGAAGCGCGCGAAGAAGGCCGCCGCCCCGCCCAGGCCCCGCAGCGCCGGCAGCCAGGAACTGCGCCCGGCCGCCCCGCTGGACGACGCCGACCGGGGCCGGCTGCTGGCCGGCGAGCACCACGCCCCGCACGACCTGCTGGGCGCGCGCCAGGTGGCCGACGGGGTGGCGGTCCGGGTGCTGCGCCCGTTCGCCCGGTCGGTCACCGTGCTCGCGAAGGGGCTGCGGGCGCCGCTGCACAGCGACGGGGACGGGCTGTTCTCCGGGGTGCTGCCGCTGCCGGAGGTCCCGGAGTACCGGCTGCTGGTGGCGTACGACGACAACGAGATCGAGACCGACGACCCGTACCGCTTCCTGCCCGCGCTCGGGGAGCTGGACCTGCACCTGATCGGCGAGGGCCGGCACGAGGAGCTGTGGACCGCGCTCGGGGCCCGGCCTATGGAGCACCAGGGCGTCGCCGGGACCCGGTTCACGGTGTGGGCGCCCAACGCCCGGGGTGTGCGGGTGTGCGGTGACTTCAACTACTGGGACGGCACGGGCTTCCCGATGCGGTCGCTGGGCTCGTCCGGGGTGTGGGAGCTGTTCCTGCCCGGGACCGGCGAGGGCGCACTGTACAAGTTCGACATCTGCCGCCCCGACGGTTCGCACACGACGCGCTCCGACCCGATGGCCCGGCACACCGAGGTGCCGCCCGCCACCGCCTCGGTCGTGACGGCCCCGCACCACGTCTGGCAGGACCAGGAGTGGATGGCGAAGCGGGGCAACGTACCCGTCCACGAGGCACCGTTCTCGGTGTACGAGATGCATCTCGCCTCCTGGCGACCGGGGCTGACCTACCGTCAGCTGGCGGAGCAGCTGCCCGCGTACGTCAAGGAGCTGGGCTTCACGCATGTGGAGCTGATGCCCGTGGCCGAGCACCCCTTCGGCGGCTCCTGGGGCTACCAGGTCACCGGCTTCTACGCCCCGACCTCCCGGATGGGTTCGCCGGACGACTTCCGCTTCCTGGTCGACGCGCTGCACCGGGCCGGGATCGGCGTGATCATGGACTGGGTGCCGGCGCACTTCCCGCGCGACGACTGGGCGCTCGCGGAGTTCGACGGGCGGGCGCTGTACGAGCACTCCGACCCGAGGCGGGCCGCGCACCCGGACTGGGGGACGCTGGAGTTCGACTACGGCCGGACCGAGGTGCGTAACTTCCTGGTCGCCAACGCCACGTACTGGTGCGAGGAGTTCCATATCGACGGGCTGCGGGTGGACGCGGTCGCCTCGATGCTCTACCTGGACTACTCGCGCGAGGACGGCCAGTGGTCGCCCAATGAGTTCGGCGGGCGGGAGAACCTGGACGCGGTCGCCTTCCTCCAGGAGATGAACGCCACGGTCTACCGGCGCAATCCGGGCGTGGTCACCATCGCCGAGGAGTCCACCGCCTGGGACGGCGTGACCCGGGCGACCGACCACGGCGGCCTGGGCTTCGGGCTGAAGTGGAACATGGGCTGGATGCACGACTCGCTGGTCTACGTCTCCAAGGAGCCGGTGCACCGCAAGTACCACCACAACGAGATGACGTTCTCGATGGTGTACGCGTACAGCGAGAACTACGTGCTGCCGATCTCGCACGACGAGGTGGTGCACGGCAAGCAGGCGCTGGTCAGCAAGATGCCCGGCGACTGGTGGCAGCAGCGCGCCAACCACCGCGCCTACCTGGGCTTCATGTGGGCCCATCCCGGCAAGCAACTGCTCTTCATGGGCCAGGAGTTCGCACAGGGCGCGGAGTGGTCCGAGGGCCACGGCCCGGACTGGTGGCTGCTGGACCCCGCGTACGAGGCGTCGGGCGACCACCGAGGGGTGCGGGACCTGGTGGGCGACCTGAACAGGGTCTACGGGGCGACGCCCGCGCTCTGGCAGCGCGACACCCGTCCGGAGGGCTTCGCCTGGGTGGACGGGGGCGCGGCGGAGGACAACGTGTTCGCGTTCCTGCGCCATGACGCGAAGGGCGCGCCGCTGCTGGCGGTCTGCAACTTCTCACCGGTGGTGCGGCACGACTACCGGCTCGGGGTGCCGGAGGGCCCCCGGCTGTGGGCGGAGGTCCTGAACACGGACGCGGCCCGGTACGGCGGCGGCGATGTGCGCAACGAGGAGCCGCTGAAGGCGGAGGCGGTGGGGTCCCACGGCAGGCCGTCGAGCGTGTCGCTGACGCTGCCGCCGCTGGCCACCGTGTGGTTCAAGCCGGCGTGACGCGACGAGGGGCGGGGCCTGGGCGGCCCCGCCCCTCGGGCGGTTCAGAGCACGTCCTCCAGCTCCTGGAGGAGCCGGCGCTTCGGACGGGCGCCCACCATGGACTTCACCGGCTCACCGGCCCGGAAGACCATCAGGGTGGGCATCGACAGGATCCCGTACCGGGCGCTGATCCCGGGGTTGTGGTCGACGTCGATCTGGACGATACGGAGCCGTTCGCGCTCCTCCTCGGCGATGGCGCCCAGGACGGGGGCGAGCTGGCGGCAGGGGCCGCACCAGTCGGCGGTGAACTCCACCAGGACGGGCCGGGCCTCCCCCAGCACCTCGGCGTCGAAGGTCTCGTCGGTGACCTCGTCGACACCCGATACGTGGATCATCTGTCATCCTCCCAGTTCGCAGCGTGGTTCGGGGCCGCCCGGCAGCCCGGCGGACGCCTCCAGCTCGGCGCGGGCCAGCTGGGCGCCCACCTCCGAGCGGACCGCCCGCAGCTGCTCGATGAGCCGGTCGAGCTCGCCGAGCTTGCGCCGGTAGACGGCGAGCGAGCCGGGGCAGGCGTCCCCGGCGGGGTGCCCGGCACGCAGGCACTCCACGAAGGGCCGGGTCTCCTCCAGGTCGAACCCGAAGTCCTGGAGGGTCCGGATCTGCTGGATGAGCCGCAGATCGCTCTCGCCGTACGTGCGGTAGCCGTTCACCGCCCGCCGCGCGGGCAGCAGCCCGCGTGACTCGTAGTAACGCAGCGTCCGCGTCGTCGTCCCGGCCCGTTCGGCCAGCTCCCCGATTCGCATACCGCGACCGTAATCCTTGACGCCGACGTCAAGGCAAGGAGTGTCAGACCTTGGCGGGCTCGGGCGTCTCCTCGTGGCCTCCCTCGCGGGCCTCGGGGACGTACGGCTCGGCGGGGCCCTCGTCGGTGAGCATCTTCTCGTCGAACGGGAGCGCGCCGGAGAGCACCCGGTCCACCCGCTCGCGGTCGATCTCCTTGGTCCAGGTGCCGACGAGGACCGTGGCGACCGCGTTGCCCGCGAAGTTCGTCAGGGCGCGGGCCTCGCTCATGAAGCGGTCGATGCCGACGATCAGGCCGACGCCGTCGACCAGCTCGGGACGGTGCGACTGGAGGCCGCCGGCGAGGGTGGCGAGACCGGCGCCGGTGACGCCCGCCGCGCCCTTGGACGCGATGACCATGAAGACCAGCAGCGAGATCTGCTCACCGATGCTCAGCGGGTCGCCGGTGGCGTTGGCGATGAACAGCGAGGCCATCGTGAGGTAGATCGCGGTGCCGTCCAGGTTGAAGGAGTAGCCGGTCGGCACGGTGATGCCGACGACGGGCTTGCTGACGCCCATGTGCTCCATCTTCGCGATCAGCCGGGGCAGCGCCGACTCGGAGGAGGAGGTGGACAGGATCAGCAGGAACTCGCGGCCGAGGTACTTCAGCAGCGCGAAGATGTTCAGCCCCGCCACCAGGCGCAGGATGGCGCCGAGCACCACGAAGACGAAGAGCGCACAGGTGACGTAGAAGCCGATCATGATGACCGCGAGGGACTTCAGCGCGTCCACGCCGGTCTCGCCGACCACCGCGGCCATCGCGCCGAACGCGCCGACGGGGGCCGCCCACATGATCATGGCGAGGATACGGAAGACGAGGCGCTGGATGTGCCCGATGCCGCGCAGCACCGGCTCGCCGGCCGAGCCCAGGGCCTGGAGCGCGAAGCCCGCGAGCAGGGCGATGAGCAGGGTCTGCAGGACCTCGCCCTCGGTGAAGGCCGACACGATGGTGGTCGGGATGATGCCCAGCAGGAACTCCGTGGTGGACTCGCCGGCCCCGGACGCCTGCTTCTCGCCGGCGGCGCGGACGGCCTCGGTGAGGTGGAGGCCGGAGCCGGGCTCCAGGAGATTGCCGACGACCAGGCCGATGGCCAGGGCGACCGTGGACATCACCAGGAAGTAGCCGAGGGCGAGCCCGCCGACGGCACCGACCTTGGCGGCCTTGCGGACCGAGCCGACGCCCAGCACGATCGTGCAGAAGATGATCGGCGAGATCATCATCTTGATCAGGTTCACGAACCCGGTGCCGATGGGCTTGAGCTCCACGGCGGCGTCGGGGGCGACGAAGCCCACGAGGATGCCGAGGCCCACGGCCGCGATCACGGCGAGATACAGATACTTCGTACGGTCCGGCTTGGTGCGGTCCGGCTCGGCGGCGGTCACAGCCACGGGGGTCTCCTCGGGTCGTCCTCGTCCCACCCCCGTGCCGGGGGTCCCGGCGACTATCCCGCCCGCTGTGACCCCGGTCACCGTTGCGTGCATTTCGTTCATACGATTTCGGCCAGGCACACTTGTGGGATGCGTTTCCCCCGTACCCGACCGCGCAGCCTGGCCGGCCAGCTGTTCGCGTGGCAGGTGGTGCTGGTGGCGGCCGTCGTCGCGGGGTGCGCGTTCTTCGCGTACGTCTCCGGGCGGGGGCAGGCCGAGGAGACGGCGGCGCGGCAGGTGCGGGCGGTGGCCCTCTCGGTGGCCGGATCGCCGTCGGTCCGGGAGGCGATCCGTACGGACGACCCCTCGGCCTCGCTCCAGCCGTACGCGGAGCGGGTGCGCAAGGACACCGGGATCGCCTTCATCACGATCATGAGCCCGGACCGGGTCCGCTGGACGCACCCGGACGCCGGCCGGATCGGTGAGACCTTCCTCGGGCACACCGCGCGGGCGCTGCGCGGCGAGACGTTCTCGGAGACGTACACCGGCACGCTCGGGCCCTCGATACGCGTGGTCACCCCCGTCCGCGACGGCGGCCGGATCACCGGGCTTGTCAGCGCGGGCATCACCGTGGACCGGGTCTCCTCGCAGGTGCGGGCGCAGCTGGGCGCGCTGGGGCTCGCGGCGGGCGCGGCGCTCGCGCTCGGCGGCCTCGGCACGTACGTGATCAACGCCCGGCTGCGGCGCCACACGCACGGGATGAACGCGGCCGAGCTGAGCCGGCTGCACGACTACCACGAGGCGACCCTGCACGCGGTGCGCGAGGGGCTGCTGATGCTGGACGGGCAGCGCCGGATCGCCCTGGTCAACGACGCGGGCCGGGACCTGCTCGGCCTGGCCCCGGGCGCGGTCGGCCGCCGGGTCGCCGATCTCGATCTGCCGGCCCCGCTGACCGGGGCGCTGCTCGCCTCCGAGGAACGGGTGGACGAGGTGCACCTGACGGCGGACCGGGTGATCGTCGTCAACACCCGTCCGGTGGTCGGGGGCGAGCGGCGCGGGACCGTGGTGACCCTGCGGGACCACACCGAGCTCCAGGCGCTGTCCGGGGAGCTGGACTCCGAGCGCGGGTTCACCCGGGCCCTGCGCTCCCAGGCGCACGAGGCGGCGAACCGGCTGCACACGGTCGTCTCGCTGATCGAGCTGGGCCGGGCGGACGAGGCGGTGGGCTTCGCCACGGCGGAACTGGAGCTGGCCCAGGCGCTCACCGACCGGGTGGTGGGCGCGGTCGCCGAACCGGTCCTCGCGGCCCTGCTGCTGGGCAAGGCGGCCCAGGCGAACGAGCGGGGCGTGGAGCTGGTGCTCGCGGAGGACAGCCTGATCGACGACGGCGCGCTGCCCACGACGCTGCCCGCCCGCGATCTGGTGACCATCCTCGGCAATCTCATCGACAACGCGGTGGACGCGGTGACCGGCGCCCAGGAGGCGGCCGTTCCGGCGCGGCGCGGTCGGGTCACGGTCACCGCGCTCACCGGGGACGGCGAGCTGCTGCTGCGGGTCGCCGACAACGGGGCCGGGGTCGACCCGGCGGATGCCGCCGAGGTGTTCCGCAGTGGCTGGACGACCAACGGCGCGGGGCGCGGGCTCGGCCTCGCCCTGGTCCGGCAGGCCGCGCACCGGGGCGGCGGCACGGTGACCCTGGAGCAGGGGCCCGACGGGGGCGCCGAGTTCACCGTTCGGCTGCCGCTGGGCGGGGACGGCGGTGCGCCTGCGCCGGCCGGGGCCGGCCGTACGCGGAAGGAGGGGGTCTCGTGATCCAGGTGCTGGTCGTCGAGGACGACCCCGTGGCGGCCGACGCCCATCAGCTGTACGTGGGCCGGGTGCCCGGCTTCACCGTGGCCGCCGTGGCGCACTCGCGCGCCGAGGCGGTCCGGGCGCTGGAGCGCACCCCGGTCGACCTGCTGCTCCTGGACCTCTACCTGCCCGACGGCCACGGGCTCCAGCTGCTGCGCTCGCTGCGCGCGGCCGGGCACGGGGCGGACGTGATCGCGGTGACCTCGGCCCGCGATCTGGCCGTGGTCCGCGAAGGGGTGTCGCTGGGCGTCGTCCAGTACGTGCTGAAGCCGTTCACCTTCGCCACCCTGCGGGACCGGCTCGTGCGGTACGCGGAGTTCCGGGGGGCGGCCGGTGAGGCGAGCGGGCAGGACGAGGTGGACCGGGCGCTGGCCGCGCTGCGCGCCCCGGAGCCCGCCCGGCTGCCCAAAGGGCTGAGCGCTCCGACGCTGGAGGCGGTGACCGGGGCGCTGCGGGCGGCCCCGGACGGGGTGACGGCCGCGGCGGCGGGCCTGCGGCTGGGGATGTCCCGCATCACCGCGCGCCGCTATCTGGAACACCTGGTGAGCGTGGGGCGGGCGGTGCGCAGTCCGCAGTACGGGCAGGTGGGGCGGCCCGAGCTGCACTACCGGTGGCGGGCCGAGAAGCGCTGAACCGGAGGGCGACCGGTCCCCTCATGCGGCTTTTGTGCCTAGGACCTTCCTATGAGCCGTATTCTCGGGCGAACACACCGTAGTCAGACAGGCTCCGGCCTCTTACGGTGGGCGCGTGCACCCCACCCCGCCTTTCAACGCTCCCGCCGCGCGAAGACTTCGCGAGGCCCTGGGTATGGCCCCCGGCCATGTCGCCTACGGCCTCGGCGCCCAGTACGGACTACGGATCACCGCCGAGACGGTGGCCGCCTGGGAGCGCGGGCTCGCGCTCCCCTCGGAATACGAACTCACCGCGCTCGCGGGGGTGCTGTGGTGCGCCCCGGGCGAGCTGCTGACCGCCGCGCGCAGCCTGCGCGAGCACCGGGTCTCCCGGGAGCTGTCGCCGGACGAGCTGGCCGCCCGGCTCGGGATGGCCACCGCCGCGTATCTGCGGATGGAGGAGTCCGGGCGATGGCGCGGCAACGAGCGCCAGTCCGCCGCGCTGAGCGAGGCGCTGGGCCTGACGCCCGCGGACTTCGTGACGGCGACCGGGCGGGAGGAGGAGCTGGCGGAGCTGCTGCGCAGCGCGGTCACGACGCGCTGGCAGGCGTACAGCCGGCCGGTGGCCAAGCTGGTGCCGCTGGACCGGCGCCGCATCCAGGAGATCCTGGAGCGGCTGCACGCCGACTACCAGGCGCTGATGGTCTCCACGCTGAGCTGGAGCAGCACGGGCACGGACCGGCCGGGCAACACCGGCGAGGAGGGCCGGGCCTTCCTCGCCCGGATCGTGCCCCGGTTCTGGGAGACCGCGGACCCTTCGGCGTAACGGGAAAGGGGGGCCCGCGTCCGCGAACCCCCCTCCTGCCTGCCGCCTGCCGCCTTCGGCGGCACGGTCCGGTCAGAAGACCGACTCGGCCTCGTGCATCCGGTCCAGCGGGACCGTCTTGAGCTGGGTGACGGCCTCGGCGAGCGGGACCATCTCGACGTCGTTGCCGCGCAGGGCGGTCATGCGGCCGAAGTCACCGCGGTGCGCCGCCTCCACCGCGTGCCAGCCGAAGCGGGTGGCGAGCACCCGGTCGTACGCGGTCGGCGTGCCACCGCGCTGGACGTGGCCGAGGATGACCGGCCGGGCCTCCTTGCCGAGCCGCTTCTCCAGCTCGACGGCCAGCCGGTTGCCGATGCCCTGGAAGCGCTCGTGCCCGAACTGGTCGATCTCGCCCTTGGCGTACGGCATGGAGCCCTCGGCCGGGTGCGCGCCCTCGGCGACGCAGATGACGGCGAACTTCTTGCCGCGCGCGAAGCGCTCCTCGACCATCTTGACCAGGTCGTCGACCTCGAACCTGCGCTCCGGCAGGCAGATGCCGTGCGCGCCGCCGGCCATGCCGGACTCCAGCGCGATCCAGCCCGCGTGGCGGCCCATCACCTCGACGACCATCACGCGCTGGTGGGACTCGGCGGTGGTCTTCAGACGGTCTATGGCCTCGGTCGCGACGCCCACGGCGGTGTCGAACCCGAACGTGCGGTCGGTGGAGGAGATGTCGTTGTCGATGGTCTTGGGCACACCGACGACGGGCATCCCGGCGTCCGACAGCATCCGGGCCGCGGTGAGGGTGCCCTCGCCGCCGATCGGGATCAGCGCGTCCATCCCGTAACGCCGGCTCAGCTCGGCGCAGTTCTCGGCGGCCTCGCGCAGCCGGTCGCGCTCCAGGCGGGCCGAGCCGAGGATGGTGCCGCCGCGGGCCAGGATGCCGCTGACCGCGTTCAGGTCGAGGGGCCGGAAGTGGCCGTCGAGGAGGCCCTTGAAGCCGTCCTCGAAGCCGATGACCTCGTCGCCGTGGCCGACGACGGCCCGGTGGACGACGGAACGGATCACTGCGTTCAGGCCGGGGCAGTCGCCGCCTGCGGTGAGAACTCCGATGCGCATCCTGCTGTATCTCCTGCTCGCTGGGCCCGTCCGTCGGCATCCGGGGCGGGGGCTTCTTCCGCCTCCCCCGTACCGTGAGTCCCGACGAGTGTCCCACGCCGGGCGCCCGGACGGCGCTCCCGGATACTCCGGGGCCGCCTGGGAGCGGCTTCGCGGGGCAGTTGTCCGGCGGGCGGCCCCTGCGCCCCCACGGGTATCGTCAAACGGGCGATTACCACTCGAACCGGGCACCATACCGGACCAGAGACGACGGGAGAGCACGCGTGACGCGCAGCGTGTACGTGACCGGGATCGACCGGGGAGACGGCCGCCAGGTCGTCGATCTGGGCGTCATGGAGCTGCTGACCCGCCAGGTGGACCGGGTCGGGGTCTTCCGCCCCCTGGTCCACGACGACCCCGACCGGCTCTTCGAACTGCTGCGGGCCCGCTACCGGCTCTCCCAGGACCCGGGCACGGTCTACGGGATGGACTACCACGAGGCGTCCGCGATCCAGGCGGAGCAGGGTACCGACGAACTGGTCTCCCGGCTCGTCGAGCGCTTCCACCGGGTGGCCGCGGACTACGAGGTGGTGCTCGTCCTCGGCACCGACTACTCCGCGACCCAGCTCCCCGACGAGCTGGCGCTCAACGCCCGCCTCGCCAACGAGTTCGGCGCCTCCGTGATCGCGGTGGTCGGCGGCCGGGACCAGAACGCCGAATCGGTGCGCGCCGAGACGCGCAACGCGTACCGGGCCTACTCGGGCCTGGGCTGCGACGTCCTCGCGATGATCGTGAACCGGGTGGCCCCCGCCGACCGCGATGTCGTCGCGGAACGCCTCGCCGCCACCCTGCCGGTCCCCTGCTCGGTGCTGCCCGACGAACCGGCCCTCTCGGCGCCGACGGTCGCCCAGATCACCGCGGCCCTGGACGGCACGGTGCTGCTGGGCGACGACGCGGGGCTCGCCAGGGACGCGCTGGACTTCGTCTTCGGCGGCGCGATGCTGCCGAACCTGCTGAAGGCGCTGACCCCGGGGTGCATGGTGGTGACGCCCGGGGACCGCGCGGACCTGGTGGTCGGCTCGCTCGCCGCGCACAGCGCCGGGACGCCGCCCATCGCCGGGGTGCTGCTGACGCTGAACGAGCGGCCCGGCGAGGAGATACTCACGCTGGCCGCACGACTCGCACCGGGCACCCCGGTCGTCTCGGTGGCCGGCGGCTCCTTCCCCACGGCCGGGGAGCTCTTCGCCCTGGAGGGCAGGCTCAACGCGGCCACCCCGCGCAAGGCGGAGACCGCGCTCGGCCTCTTCGAGCGCCATGTCGACACCGCCGCCCTCCTCGACCGGATCTCGGTCGCCCGCAGCGGCCGGGTCACGCCGATGATGTTCGAGCACGAGCTGCTGGAGCAGGCGCGCGCGGACCGGCGCCGGGTGGTCCTGCCGGAGGGCACCGAGGAGCGGGTGCTGCGCGCGGCCGACGTCCTGATGCGGCGCGACGTCTGCGACCTCACCCTCCTCGGCGATGTCGACGTCATCCGCAAGAAGGCCGCGGACCTGGGCATCGACCTGGCCGGCACCCAGCTCATCGACCCGCAGACCTCGGAGCTGCGCCAGTCGTTCGCCGAGCGGTACGCACAGCTGCGGGCGCATCGCGGGGTGACGGTCGAGCTGGCGCACGACGTCGTCTCGGACGTGAACTACTTCGGCACGCTGATGGTCCAGGAGGGCCTGGCCGACGGCATGGTCTCCGGGGCGGTGCACTCCACGGCGGCGACCATCCGGCCCGCGTTCGAGATCATCAAGACCAAGCCGGACGCGTCGATCGTGTCCTCGGTCTTCTTCATGTGCCTCGCCGACAAGGTGCTGGTGTACGGCGACTGCGCGGTCAACCCGGACCCGGACGCCGAGCAGCTCTCGGACATCGCCGTCCAGTCGGCCGCCACCGCCGCCCGCTTCGGGGTGGAACCGCGTATCGCGATGCTGTCGTACTCGACGGGGACCTCGGGCACCGGCGCCGACGTCGACAAGGTCCGCGAGGCGACGGACCGGGTGCGCGCGAGCCGCCCGGACCTCCGGATCGAGGGCCCCATCCAGTACGACGCGGCGGTCGAGCCGAGCGTCGCCGCGACCAAGCTGCCCGGCTCCGAGGTGGCGGGCCAGGCGACGGTCCTGATCTTCCCGGACCTCAACACCGGCAACAACACCTACAAGGCCGTGCAGCGCTCGGCGGGCGCCGTGGCCGTCGGCCCGGTCCTCCAGGGGCTGCGCAAGCCCGTCAACGACCTGTCCCGGGGAGCCCTCGTGCAGGACATCGTGAATACCGTGGCCATCACGGCGATCCAGGCACAGGGCGAGGAGTGACCCGCATGACCACCCCGAACACCGAAGAGACCGCGGCCCGGGGCAAGCCGAGCCGGGTGCTCGTGCTCAACTCCGGCTCCTCCTCCGTGAAGTACCAGCTGCTCGACATGCGCGACCGCTCCCGGCTGGCGTCCGGGCTCGTCGAGCGCATCGGCGAGGAGACCTCCCGGCTCGTCCACACCCCGCTGGCCGGCGGCGGCGGGCCCCGGGAGCGCGAGGGCCGGATCGCCGACCACGACGAGGCGCTGAAGGCGGCGGCCGAGGAGCTGGCGGCGGACGGGCTCGGCCTGGACTCCCCCGAGCTGGCGGCGATCGGGCACCGGGTGGTGCACGGCGGGCTGCGGTTCACCGAGCCGACCGTGATCACCGACGACGTGCTGAAGGAGATCGAGCGGCTGGTCCCGGTCGCCCCGCTGCACAACCCGGCCAACATCACGGGCATCCGCACCGCCATGGCCCTGCGCCCGGACCTGCCGCAGGTGGCGGTGTTCGACACGGCGTTCCACACGACGATGCCGGAGTACGCGGCGCGCTACGCGATCGACGTGGAGACGGCCGACGCGCACCGCATCCGCCGCTACGGCTTCCACGGCACCTCGCACGCGTACGTCTCCCGCAAGACGGCCCGGCTGCTCGGCAAGGAGCCGGAGGACGTCAACGTCATCGTGCTGCACCTGGGCAACGGGGCGTCCGCGTCGGCGGTCGCGGGCGGGCGGTGCGTGGAGACGTCGATGGGCCTGACCCCCTTGGAGGGGCTGGTCATGGGTACCCGCTCCGGGGACATCGATCCGGCCGTCACCTTCCACCTGAAGCGGGTGGCGGGGATGTCCGCGGACGAGATCGACGTCCTGCTCAACAAGCGCAGCGGCCTGGTGGGGCTGTGCGGCGACAACGACATGCGGGAGATCCGGCGCCGGATCGACGAGGGCGACGAGCGTGCCGCGCTCGCCTTCGACATCTACATCCACCGGCTGAAGAAGTACATCGGCGCCTATACGGCGGTGCTCGGCCGGGTGGATGCCGTGGTCTTCACGGCGGGGGTCGGGGAGAACTCGAGCCCGGTGCGGGAGGCTGCCATCGCAGGGCTGGAGGAGCTCGGCCTGGTGGTGGACGCGGATCTCAACGCCGTACGGTCCGGGGTGCCGCGGCTGATCTCGCCGGATTACGCACGGGTCGCGGTCGCCGTGGTGCCGACGGACGAGGAGCTGGAGATCGCGAATCAGACCTTCGCACTGGTCGACAACTGAGCGGGCCCGCGCCCTTTTGTATCTTCCACCAGCCGGAATATTCCGCAGCGAAACAAACCGATAGGATCCGCCTCATGCGCCGTTCCAAAATCGTCTGCACCCTCGGCCCCGCCGTCGACTCCCATGAGCAGCTCGTCGCTCTGATCGAGGCCGGCATGAGCGTGGCCCGTTTCAACTTCAGTCACGGCTCCCACGCGGAACACCAGGGTCGGTACGACCGGGTCCGCAAGGCCGCCGCCGAGACCGGGCGGGCGGTCGGCGTGCTCGCCGACCTCCAGGGCCCGAAGATCCGCCTGGCGAAGTTCGCCGAGGGTCCGGTCGAGCTGGTCCGCGGGGACGAGTTCGTCATCACCGCCGAGGACGTCCCCGGGGACAAGTCGATCTGCGGTACGACCTACAAGGGCCTGCCCGGTGACGTCGCCAAGGGCGACCCGATCCTGATCAACGACGGCAACGTCGAGCTGAAGGTCGTCTCCGTCGAGGGCCCCCGCGTCCACACCATCGTCATCGAGGGCGGGGTGATCTCCGACCACAAGGGGATCAACCTGCCGGGTGCCGCGGTCAATGTCCCGGCCCTGTCCGAGAAGGACGTCGAGGACCTGCGGTTCGCGCTGCGGATGGGCTGCGACCTGGTCGCGCTCTCCTTCGTCCGGGACGCCAACGACGTCAAGGACGTCCACAAGGTGATGGACGAGGAGGGCCGCCGGGTCCCCGTCATCGCCAAGGTGGAGAAGCCGCAGGCCGTCGAGCACATGGAGGGCGTCGTCATGGCGTTCGACGGTGTGATGGTCGCCCGCGGCGACCTCGCCGTCGAATACCCGCTGGAGAAGGTCCCGATGGTGCAGAAGCGCCTGGTGGAGCTGTGCCGGCGCAACGCCAAGCCGGTGATCGTGGCGACCCAGATGATGGAGTCGATGATCACCAACTCCCGTCCGACCCGCGCCGAGGCGTCCGACGTCGCCAACGCGATCCTGGACGGCGCGGACGCGGTCATGCTCTCCGCGGAGTCCTCGGTCGGCGCGTACCCGATCGAGACCGTCAAGACCATGTCGAAGATCGTGGTCGCCGCCGAGCAGGAGCTGCTCTCCAAGGGCCTCCAGCCGCTGGTGCCGGGCAAGAAGCCCCGTACCCAGGGCGGTTCGGTCGCCCGCGCGGCCTGCGAGATCGCGGACTTCCTGGGCGGCGAGGCGCTGGTCGCCTTCACCAAGTCCGGTGACACCGCCCGCCGGCTCTCCCGCTACCGCGCGGCCCAGCCGATCCTGGCCTTCACCACGGACGAGGCCACCCGCAACCAGCTGGCCCTCAGCTGGGGCGTCGAGGCCCACGTCGTCCCGCACGTGGACAACACGGACGCGATGGTGGACCTGGTCGACTCGGAGCTGCTGAAGCTCGGCCGCTACAACACGGGCGACACGATGGTCATCACGGCCGGCTCGCCCCCCGGTGTCCCCGGCACCACCAACATGGTCCGCGTCCACCACGTGGGCGGCCAGGACCAGGGCTGACGCCCCCCGCACGACGACGGTGCCCCCGGTTCCCGGAACCGGGGGCACCGGCCTTTTCAGACCGGCGGCACCAAGTCGCTCGCGCTGACGGTGCAGTCCAGCTCCGGGTAGACGAAGTCCGTCTCGTTGTTCTCGCGGCGCCGCAGCCCGTAGAACGTACGGCTCCGCTCCTCGTCCGCCAGCGTGAGCGGTACGCCCCGCGGGAGGTACGGCCGCCCGTCGCGGAAGCGCAGTACGGTCTTCGACGTCCGGAACGTGAGGCCCAGCCACTCGTTGTCCCCCGGCCCTCCGGCGGGATCCGCGACGATCCGGTGCCTGAGCCGCCGGTTGGCCGCCACGGAGAAGACGACGACGCCGTTGTGGACGAGCGGGATCTCCAGCGTCCCGGCGCCGGGCTCCTCCTTCGACTCGAAGATCAGCAGCCGCCGCGGCTCCGCCTCCGGGTCCCGGTAGCAGGAGAGGACGGCGATGAACCCGTCGTCGGCCAGGTCGAGCGCCTGGTCCGAGTGCCGGCCCATCGTCGTGTACGCGCTCGTGTAGCGCTCGGCGAGCGCGTTGTCGAGGACGGCCGGGAGCCCCGCGCGCTCCCGTATCTCCCGCGCCAGCCGCTCGTGTACGTCCCGGAAGCGCAGCGCGGGGCGCGCGTACCGCGTCGTCGTCCGTACGAGCGGCACCCCGCCGTCCGCGTCGGCCCGGGTCAGCACGGCGCCCTTGCGGCCCTTCCCGACGTCCTCCATGGGCGTCGCCGCGCACAGCTCCGCGAAGAGGTCCACCCCGCCCGGCAGGGAGCACCGGACGATGTCCTCAGATCCGGGGAGCACGGTAGTCCCCCGCGTTCATGCTGAAGCGGAACCGGTCGCCGTAGTCGATGAACGACGTGGTCCGGTTCTCCTCGGCGTACAGCCCGCGCAGCTCCTCCATGCCCGCCTCCGTGGGCTCCTCCAGCTCCACCGGGCCCGCCGCGCCCTTGAGGAACGTACGGCCGTCCCTGTGCACGGCCTCGGCGCTCGAACAGCGCACCACGTATCCCAGGCGGGTCGGCAGGTACTCGGCGTTCAGCGTGGAGGGCCGGACCTCGTGCGTGTACAGGCGGTTGGTGGACAGCGGCATGAGGAAGACCGAGCCGGGGTGGAGCGTCAGCGTGAACTGCGCGGGCCGGCCGTCGCGTTCGTCCGCCGGGTCCTTGAGGCGGAAGCGGAGCCGGGTGAGCGCGCTCGCGCGCCCCACACCGTAGTCGTAGGGGTCGTCGGCCATGGGGCTCAGCCCGTCGAGCCGGTCGTAGAAGGTGCAGAAGGCCATGACGCCGTTGCGGGGCATGTCCTTCGTCTTGTCGGCGTGGGACGAGATCCGGGCCTTGGACTGCTTGCGCCCGGTCGTGGCAGGGGTGTTGTGGTACGTCTGCGCGAGGACATGGTTCAGCGGCGCGTGATCCCGGAAGACCGTGGCGGCCTCACGGTTCAGCGCGTCGACGATCTCCGTGTCGGCCGGGCCGAAGTTCTCGGTCGGGCCCGAGAGGTTCGTGGAGCACCGCAGCAGCCGGAAGTGCAGCTCGTCCCCGTCCCGGGTGACGGGCGTGAGGTAGATCCCGGTGCGGTGGGCGGCGCCGGCCTTGGTGGACTCCGTCAGCGACTGGAACGCGTGCTCGGCACGGATGCGCCCGAAGTGGTCCTCGTCGGGCGCGAAGAACCGGCGGTAGTAGACCCCGGCATCGTGGACCCGGACGGGCACCCGGCCGGGGTCGACAGCGGGCCGGGTGGCGTCGGCCGTCCCCCGCACCGGCTCGATACGGGCTTCGCCCGGCTCTGTCACATACATCGAACTCACTTGTCCCCCGCAGACGTTGACGAGCATGGCGAAGGCCCGCACCCCGAGAGGTGGCGGGCCTTCGCCATGCTACCGAGAGGCGTCAGGCGCCGTCCTTGGTGAAATAGTTGTGCAGGCCGGGCACGGTCAGCGTGCCGCCGAACTGGCCTGCCTGGGTGACCTTCACCTTGGTGAAGAAGGCGAACGGGACGTTCAGCGGGGGCGGGGTCTCCGGGCTGAAGGTGATCGGGATGAGGCCGAAGAGGTTGCCCTTCAGCTCCTCCGTGTACATCGTCACCGTGCCGTTCCTGATGGTGGAGGTCGACCCCTTGCTCGCCTGCACATGGCCGGTGAGGCCCGACTGCGGACCGGTCGTCAGCTGGTGCAGGTCCTTGATGTCGATCGAGGACGCGGTGAACTTCAGCACCTTCTTGGTGGTGCCGTCGGCCTTCTGCACCTCGACGATGCCCTTGTAGTCGAGCCCGTTCAGGGTGAGCAGCGAGCTCTCCAGGATCCACGGGTCGCTGGGCAGCATGGGAATGCCGGGCTCCGCCTTCGCGTTGGCCAGGGCCTCCGGGTCGGCGGTCGGACACGGGAACGGCTCCTTGGCGCCGTCCGGGATGTCCTCGTCCTTCTTGGCGTCGGTGCCCTTGACGTCCTCGTCGAGTTCCTCGACCGTCCTGCCCGCCTTGCCGGCCGCCTCGCGGATGGCGTCGGTGGTCTTGTCGACCGTGTCCTTCGCCGCGCCGGTGGCCTTCTCGACGGTCTTCTCGGCCGGCTTGTCCTCGGCCTTGTCCTTCGAGTCCGCGGTGGCGGAGTCCGAGGGCTTCGGGCTCGCGGTGGTGGCTGTCGGGGACGGGCTCGCCGTCTCCTTGTCCGGTCCGTCGAAGAGGTCCTTGAGCGCGTCGCCGAGGCCCAGCGGGTCGAGAGGGTTCTTCGACTTGGTGGGCGACGGGGTGGCGGCCGGGGTCTCGGCCGGTGCGGCGTCGGTGCTCTTCTGCTTCGCGGTGTCGGCGGCTTCGCTGCCCTTGTCGGCCGCCGAGCCGGTGGCCGTGGGCTTCGGAGTCGCCTGATCGCTCGTCTCCGGAGCCGGCTTGCTGCTCGTGCTCGCCGACGGGGACGGCGTCTTCGACGCGGAGGGCGTCGGGTCGGCCGACTCGCTCGGCTCGTCGGAGCGGGTCACACAGGGGCCGGGCGCGTAGGGGATGTCCGTCGAGTCGTCGGCCATCGCCAGCTTCGGCGTGAGCCCCATCCCGACGAAGACCGCCGTCGGCATCGCGGCGAGCGCGAACGCCTTCTTGCCCGAGGGCATGTGGAGCTTCGTCAGCAGCGACTTCCTGGGGGCGGCGTGACGGGGTCCTCTGCGTTCCTGGAACCCGCTCTCGTCCGCGGCGTTCACCTGCTTGTCGTCACCCCGCACGATGCCTCCCGCCCTCGGTCTCGACGGTCGTGTCGTACGCCTGCTGCTCGGGGATGCCCGCCCCGTGGAGCACGCCCTCGGGAAGCGGCTCGTCCTTCGCGAACGAGACGGTCTCCGGGGCCTCCTCGGCGGGAGCGGCCGCGGCCGACGCGGGCTCGCCCTCCGCCGGCGCCTCGCCCGGGACCCACGACACGGAGAGCGCGCCGCCGAGCAGGGCGAAGACGAAGCCGATCACGAAACCGCCGATGTTGGCGACGGGTATGGAGATCAGGGCCAGCAGAATCGCCGCGACACCGGCGAACACACGGACGATGCTGTGGAACCACATCGTCAGGCCCAGCGTGACGAGCAGGACACCGATGATCAGCGAACCGGCGCCGGCGGTGGTGGACATCGCCAGCGTCATGTTGCCGAGGTGCATGTTCGCGTACGGGAAGTACATGATGGGCAAGCCGCCCAGCATGGTGAACAGTCCGGCCCAGAACGGCCGGTCACCCCGCCAGGTGCGGAAGCCTCGCCAGGCGATGGAGAGGTAGTGCTCGTTCTGCCCTTGGGATTCGGGGCTCATGGAAAACAGCTCCCTGGAACCGGTACTGCTGTGAGAAGGAGAAGGGTGGGCGGCCGGGGGCACGCGAAGCGCCCCCGGCCGCCCGGGGCGAGTGCTTAGTAGCACTCCTTGCCGGCGCCGGAGCCCTTGTGCAGGCGCAGCTTCAGTCCACTGAGGTTGAAGGTGCCGGCCGTCGTGGCCCACGCCTTCTGGTGGACGTCGGTCAGCACGGCCTTCTCGGCACGCTGGGCGAACCCGTTGGGGTTGGCCTGCGTACCGGGCTGGATGCCGATGCTGCCCGGCTTGTCCTTCTTCAGCGAACCGGCGGCCACGCCGATGTCGATGTTGCTGAACTTGGCGTCGCCGTCGAGTTCCGACACATCGAGGTAGAGGTCCTTGGCGTAGACACGGTCGTGCCCCTCGCCACCCGCCTCCAGCCGCAGGGTGATGTCGCCGAGACCGAACGGCAGGTTGGGCGTCACGACCGACTGGCACATGTTCGTGATGTAGGCCTTGCTGAAGCCCGACACGGCCACGGCGTGGCCCTTGCCGTCAGCCACCTTGGGGTCGGCACCCTGCTCGGTGGCCACACTCCCGTACTGCACGAAGTCGTAGCCCTCGAGTTCACCGGCCTTGACCTTGAACTCCTGGCCCGAAACGCTGAAGGACGCGGCGAGCGCGCCCTGGGCCAGACCGACGCCGACGGCGGCGGTGGCTATGACGCTCGGCACCATGACGACAGCGAAACGCTTCCATCTCGTGCCACCGCGAACCTGGGAACTCATATTTTTCCTCCTTCTCGGACGTACATCTCCGGTCCGGCATCCTGCCCGACCTGGGATGGGAGAAGTGCTACGTCCTCGGAAAGGAGAGCGCCCGCATACGGAGGCATGTACCGCGTCCGCATCACCGGCGATCACCCCCGAGCGACAACCACGGGTCACGCGTGTGCGTGACCTGATCGGACAGGCCCTGCCGACCGGCAGGAACCCCCCTGTCCGGAGCCGGCGCCACTGCCGCCGACCCGCTCGGTGGGGACCCAACGGAGCCGCCGCTCCCGGCTGGCAGCCGGACTGGCGTTATTGGACCGAGCGTGGCCGATCGTGGTCCATTCCCGGCCGTGACACAAGGGGGTTCGTTACTCGCTGGTAACGCCCTCATAACCAGGCCACGACCTGCTGGCACCGAGCGGCCACACAGGGTTGCGCCGGAGTGGCGGACGAAAAGGAGGAAGGGCGAGCGAAACGGGACAGATCACAAAGATCGATTTACTGCGAGTAACAGGCCGTGCTTTTATCAAGATTTGGTAAAGCAGGGCCTACTCTTATCGCCTGATCGCGAAAACGGCCGCGGCGCCCGGAGGCTGCCGCGGCCGTGTTGTCAGTTCGGCACAATCGCGCCGGACCAATCGGATCAGAACAGGACGCGCGCCAGCGCGGTGCGCGCGGCAGCGACCCGCTGGTCCTCCGGGCCGATCACCTCGAAGAGGTCGAGCAGCCGCAGCCGGACCCGGTCGCGGTCGTCGCCGAACGTACGGCGCACCGTCTCCACGAGCCGCCCGAAGGCGTCCTCCACATGGCCGCCGACGAGGTCGAGGTCGGCCGCCGCCAGCTGCGCGTCCACGTCGGCCGGCTTCTCGGCGGCCTCCTGACGCACCTTCTGCGGATCCGTCTGCTGCACGCGGGCCAGCAGCTCCGCCTGAGCGAGACCGAGCCTGGCCTCCGTGTTGGCCGGATCGTCGGACAGGACGTTCTTGTACGCCTGGACGGCACCCGGGAAGTCATTGGCGTCCAGCGCCTGCGCCGCCGCCTCCAGGAGAGCGTCGTAGGGGCCGGGAGGGGCCGGAGCCGCCGCCTGGACCTCCGGGGCGCCCTCCGGGTCGACCGCGATACCGGTGAGGCCGAAGCGCTCCTCGCCGACCTGGATCAGCTGGTCCAGGGTCTGGCGGATCTGGGCCTCGGGGGCCGCGCCCTGGAAGAGGGGCAGCGCCTGTCCGGCGACGACGGCGAAGACGGCCGGGATGCCCTGGATGCCGAACTGCTGCATCAGCATCTGGTTGGCGTCGACGTCGACCTTGGCCAGCAGGAAGCGGCCGTTGTACTCGTGGGCCAGGCGCTCCAGGAGCGGCCCCAGCTGCTTGCACGGCTCGCACCACTCGGCCCAGAAGTCGATGACGACGGGCACTTCGGCGGAGCGCTGGAGGACGTCGTTCTCGAAGCCCGCCTCGTCGACGTCGATCACGAGGGAGGACGCGGGGACGGCCGCGGGGCCGCCCTGCCGGGCGGACTCGGCGCGGGTCTGCTCCGCCTTCGCCTTGGCCTCTCCGGCCGCCTTCACCGCGGCGAGGTCGACGACGCCGCTCATGGACATGTTTCTGGGCTGCATGCGTACATCCTCCCCCCTCGGTGCGCTGTTCCGGAAAGCGATACGTGAACCGCGCCCGTCCGCGCCTCTCGCCGGTGTGCGAGGTGGACGGACAGACACGGCCGCGGGGCCCCTGAAAGACCCGGTTCGGCGCCCGGTCCCCACCCGGCGCCTGTGGCTGTCGATCGTTCGTGGCGCTCACGCCGGCCGGGGCCGACGCCTTACGCTACGACCCGTAGCGTAACTGGCCACGACCCCTCGTGCACAAGAGTGTTCGGTGATCTGTCTCACGGGTATCGGGGCCGGTCGGATTTACCTACTGGCGGGTATGGTCGCCGCATGCTCAGCCGCAGCCACCCCAAACCCGCACGATCGGGACGCCCGCGCAGCGCCGAGGCCGACGAGGCGATCCTGGAGGCGACCAGAGCCTCCCTCGTGGACCTCGGCTGGTCGAAGCTGACGATGGGTGACGTGGCGACGCGGGCGGGGGTCGCCAAGACGACCCTCTACCGGCGCTGGGCGGGCAAGAACGAGCTGGTCGTGGACGCGGTCGCGGTGCTCTTCGACGAGCTGGAGCTGCCGGACCTGGGCAGCCTGGCCGCCGATGTGGAGGCGGTGGTGCTGCAGTTCGCCGCGCTGCTGGACCGGCCGGAGACCCGGACCGCGCTGATGGCGGTGGTCGCGGAGTCGACGCGGGACGAGGCGCTGCGGGCCCGTATCCGCGACTCGATCGTCAACCGGCAGAAGCGCCTCGTGCTCCAGGGGCGGCGGCGGGCACAGGAGCGCGGCGAGCTGCCCGTCGAGCCGGACGAGGCGACGGCGGCGCTGACGGCGGACCTGATCTTCGACGTGATCGCCGGCGCGGTGGTGCACCGGACACTGGTGAGCGCCGAGCCCGTCGATGCCGACTGGGCCCGGCGCTTCACGCTGCTGCTGCTGGCGGGGCTGGGCGCGGCCGCCGCCGGTTAGCGCCTGCCCGGCGGACAGGCCCTAGCTGCGGCCGTACGTACGTCAGAAGCCGGCCGGCTCCGTGTAGACGCCCCACTCGTCGCGCAGGACGCCGCAGATCTCGCCGAGGGTCGCCTCCGCGCGGACCGCGTCGAGCATCGGCGCGATCATGTTGGAGCCGTCGCGTGCGGCGGCCAGCATGGCGTCCAGGGCGCTCTTGACCCGGGCGTCGTCGCGGGCCTCCTTGCGGCCGGCGAGCACCCGGACCTGCTCGCGCTCGACCTCGTGGCTGACCCGCAGGATCTCCAGGTCGCCGGTGACCGAGCCGTGCGCGACGTTGACGCCGACGACGCGCTTGTCGCCCTTCTCCAGGGCCTGCTGGTACTGGAAGGCGGATTCGGCGATCTCGCCGGTGAACCAGCCGTCCTCGATACCGCGCAGGATGCCGGAGGTGACCGGGCCGACCGGGTGCTGCCCGTCGGGGTGGGCGCGGGTGCCGCGCTCCTTGATCTGCTCGAAGATCTTCTCGGCGTCGGCCTCGATGCGGTCGGTGAGCTGCTCCACGTACCAGGAACCGCCCAGCGGGTCGGCCACGTTGGCGACGCCGGTCTCCTCCATCAGCACCTGCTGGGTGCGCAGCGCGATCTCGGCGGCCTGCTCGGAGGGGAGCGCCAGGGTCTCGTCGAGGGCGTTGGTGTGCAGCGAGTTGGTGCCGCCGAGGACGGCTGACAGGGCCTCGACGGCGGTGCGTACGACGTTGTTGTACGGCTGCTGCGCGGTGAGCGAGACACCGGCGGTCTGGGTGTGGAAGCGCAGCCACTGGGCCTTGTCGGTCTTCGCGCCGTACGTCTCCTTCATCCAGCGGGCCCAGATCCGGCGGGCGGCGCGGAACTTGGCGATCTCCTCGAAGAAGTCGAGGTGCGCGTCGAAGAAGAAGGACAGGCCGGGCGCGAAGGTGTCGACGTCGAGCCCGCGCGAGAGGCCGAGTTCCACGTAGCCGAAGCCGTCGGCGAGGGTGTACGCCAGCTCCTGCGCGGCCGTCGCCCCGGCCTCGCGGATGTGGTAGCCGGAGACGGAGAGCGGCTTGTACGCGGGGATGGAGCTCGCGCAGTGCTCCATCAGGTCCCCGATGAGGCGCAGATGGGGCTCGGGCTGGAAGAGCCACTCCTTCTGCGCGATGTACTCCTTGAAGATGTCCGTCTGGAGCGTGCCGTTGAGGACGGCCGGGTCGACGCCCTGGCGCTCGGCGGCGACCAGGTACATGCAGAAGACCGGGACGGCCGGGCCGCTGATCGTCATCGACGTCGTGACGTCACCGAGCGGGATGTCCTGGAACAGGACCTCCATGTCGGCGGCGGAGTCGATGGCGACGCCGCAGTGGCCGACCTCGCCGAGCGCGCGCGGGTCGTCGGAGTCGCGGCCCATCAGCGTCGGCATGTCGAAGGCCACGCTCAGCCCGCCGCCGCCGGCGGCCAGGATCATCTTGTAGCGCTCGTTGGTCTGCTCGGCGTTGCCGAAGCCGGCGAACTGGCGGATGGTCCAGGTGCGGCCCCGGTAGCCGGTCGGGTGGAGTCCCCGGGTGAAGGGGTACTCGCCGGGCCAGCCGATCCGCTCGAAGCCCTCGTACGCGTCCCCGGGGCGGGGGCCGTAGACGGGCTCGACCGGGTCGCCGGAGAGCGTGGTGAAGTCCGCGTCACGCTTGCGGGCCTTGTCGTAACGGGCCTGCCAGCGGCGGCGGCCTTCCTCGATCGCGTCAGCGTCCATGCCTCCAATTTACTAGGACGTCCTAGTAAATGTCGATGACAAACCGCCCGGCGCTTCGCGCGGGGCGGTTCGGTGAGGTCAGACGTTCGCGGGGGCCGTCGGCGTCGTGTCGGCGACCAGCGGCTCGACCTCGCGGACGACCTTGCGCTCGACGAAGAACGCGGCCGTCGGGATCGTGCCCGAGATGAGCACCCACAGGAGCTTGCCCATCGGCCACTTCGCCTTGGAGCCCAGGTCGAAGGCGAAGATCAGGTAGATGATGTACAGCACGCCGTGGATCTGGGAGACGACGAGCGTCAGGCCCTCACCCTTGTCGAAGCCGTATTTGAAGATCATGCACACGCAGAGGATCAGCAACATGACGGCGGTGACGTAAGCCATCACCCGGTATCGGGTCAGCACACTGCGTTTCATGGCATCGAGCGTAACCGGACGTCCGGGGCGATCTTGCAGCGGGCCGGGCCCCGGAACGGCGTCTCTCAGATCTCCTCGAAGTCCTGCGCGGCGATCCGCAGGGGCCGCAGCAGCGCGAAGATCTCGGCGCACTCCTCGGCGTCGTACACCCCGAGTCCGAACTCCATCGCGACCAGGTCCCGGGTCGCCGATTCCACGACCTCGCGGCCCTTGTCCGTGATGGAGGCCAGCGTGCCCCGCCCGTCGTTGGGGTTCGGGCGCTTGTCGACCAGGCCGGAGCGCACCAGCCGGTCCACCGTGTTCGTCACGGACGTCGGGTGGACCATCAGCCGCTCGCCGATCTTGGACATCGGCAGCTCGCCCGCCTTGGAGAAGGTGAGCAGCACCAGCGCCTCGTACCGCGCGAAGGTCAGTCCGTACGGCTTGACGACGGCGTCGACCTCGGCGAGCAGGATCTGCTGCGCCCGCATGATCGAGGTGATCGCCCCCATGGACGGGACCGGGCCCCAGCGCTGCTGCCAGAGCTCGTCGGCGCGGGCGATGGGATCGAAGGGAAGGCTGAGCGGCTTCGGCACGGCCACGACCTTACCCATGGGGAACTTGTCGGTCCTCCCCGTCTCGAACTTCGGTCCGGTCCCGGGCCGTGGGTGCGGTTCTGCGGACCTCGGCGACCAGCGGGAGCAGGCACAGCGTGCCGAGGACACCCGCCCCGGCGACCACCTGGTGGACGGGGAAGAACTCGGCCGCGAGCCCTGTGAGCGCCATCCCGACGCCCTGGAGCGTCATGAGTCCCGCGGTGAGCAGGGTCATGGCCCGGCCGCGCAGCTCCTCGGGGACGGCGGCGACGAACCACTGGTCGAGGCCGATGCCGTACGCGGCCGAGGCACCGGCCACCACCAGCGCGACGGCGGCCGTCGCGACCCCCGGTGTCAGCCCGTACACCGCGAGGGGCAGCAGCCCGGCGGCGGCCAGCGGCAGCACGATCCGCTCGCGGGTACGGGGGCGCAGCACGGAGCCCGCGTACAGCTCGGAGGCGATGTGGCCGACGGGCATGGCGCACATCAGCAGCCCGAGCGCGGCCGGGCCGGCCCCGATCTCGTCGGCGTACGGCGCCGCGACCGCCTCCGGTGCCACGACGAACAGCGGGGGCAGCCAGAACAGCAGCATCAGGGCGCGGACGCGGCGGTGGCCCAGGACCAGCCGGGCGCCGGACAGCGACTCCCGCAGCAGGGTGGAGCCGCCGCCCCCCTGCGCCGTGCGGGCGGGCCGGTCGCGGGTGCCGAAGCGCAGCAGCGTCGCCGAGCAGAGGAAGGTGACCACCGTGATCGCGATCGCGCCGCGCGGGGAGATCACGGCGAGGAGCAGCCCGCCGACGCCGAACCCGGCGAGCAGCGCGCTCTGCGAGACGATCCGCAGCAGCGAGCGGCCCAGGACGAACAGTTCGCCCTCGCCCAGGATGTCGGTGAGCGCGGCCATCCGCGTCCCGGTGAAGACCGGCGAGACGGCGGCGACCAGGCAGCGCAGCCCCAGGAGCCCGGCGACCGGCGTGCCCGGAAGGATCATCACGGCGACGCAGGCCGCGCAGACGAGGTCGCAGGTGACCAGCACCCGGCGGGCGGGATAGCGGTCCGCGATCCCGGCGAAGAGGATGCCGCCGACGAGGTACGGGAGCATGCCGAGCGCGAAGGTGAGCGCGCTGAGCAGGGGCGAGGAGGTGAGGTCGTAGACAAGGACGGTGAGCGCGAGTTCGCTGACGACGACACCGAGCAGCGAGAGCAGATGCGCGGCGAACACCGCCCGGAACTCGCGTACGGCGAAGACGGCGCGGTAGCCGCGGGAGGCGGGCGGGGCGTCCGCCGTGTCGTGGGCGGTGCCCTGCGGTGGGCTGCTGTTGCTCGGCATGGCGGCAGCTTGGAGGAGGGGGGACCCCGCTCCGTAGACTTTCGTCTGACGCCGAATCTTCGCGAGGCCGCCCATGCCGTTCCATCTGCATCTCGACGAGAACGACCTGTTGCGCTGCCGGTTCGCGCTCTCCCCGCTCTGGGAGACCCAGGCCGCCGTGCGCACGCTGCTGCGCCCCCGGCGGCACGGGTACCACCAGCCCTGGCTGCGGCGCATCGAGGACGCGGCCTCGGGGCTCGATCTGCGGCCTCTCTGGTCGCTGATGACCGACGGGGGGCACAATCCGGACTTCCTCTGCCCGCCGCCCACGGGGCCGTACGTCGCGTTCGAGGACGAGATCGCGGCCGTACGCGCCACCGCCCCGGAGCTGGTCGCCCAGGACCTGGAGCTGCCCCTGGCCGGCCGGCCGGGCGCCCTGGACTCCCCCGCCGGCCGGGCGCTGCTCGCCGACCCGGCGCGGGCCCTGCGGGACCTGGCCGATCTGCTCGAAGAGGCGTGGCGGACGCTGATCGAACCGGACTGGTCGAGGCTGCGCGCCCTGCTGGAGGCCGATATCGCGTACCACTCGCGACGGCTGGCCGAAGTGGGATTCGCACGTCTTCTCGGGGAGTTGAGCCCGCAGCTGACATGGACGGACTCCACCCTGACCCTGGTGGGGATGCGGGGCCGGCACTCCCGGGTGCTCGGCGGGCAGGGCCTCGTGCTGATCCCGAGCGTCTTCGCCTGGCCGGACGTGGTCAGCGGATACGAGCCGCCCTGGCCGCCCGCCGTGATCTACCCGGCGCGCGGGATCGGGGGCCTGTGGACGGAGCCGGGCGCGAGTACCCCCGAGGCCCTGGCCCGGCTGCTCGGCCGGGCGCGGGCCGACGTCCTGTGCGCGCTTGACGAGCCGGCCGGCACCAGCGCGCTCGCGCACCGGCTGCGGCTCGCCCCCTCGTCCGTGTCGGCGCATCTGTCGGTGCTGCGGGCGGCCGGGCTGCTGACCTCGCGCCGCTACGGCCACCAGGTGCTGTACGAGCGGACGCCGCTGGGGATCGCGCTGGCGGTCCCGGAATGACGTGAGCCCCCGCCGGAGGGGCGGGGGCTCACGGTGCGCGGAGCGGGCGTCAGTCCGCGAGGTACCGCTCGACCGTCTCGACCTTGGAGGTCAGTCCGTCGGTGACCCCGGGCCGGATGTCGGCCTTCAGCACGAGGGAGACCCGCCCGGCGCGCGCCTCGACGGCGGCCACGGCGCGCTTGACGACGTCCTTCCCCAAGCTCTCAACTACGTTCGAGCAGGGGAGACCCCACTCTCGTCCCACTCCCCCTCGACGGAGGTGAACATCGCGTCCGTGCGGTTGGGCAGCCCGGACTCGCGGACGACCCGGACGGCGTCGGCGACGTACTCCCCGACGTCCTCGCCGACCCCGAGCGGGCTGACGGAGAAGGCGACGATCATGCGCTGACCGTGCCTTCGCGGCGGGCCCGCGCGGCGATGACGCTGTCCGCCTCGTAGCGCTTGAGCACCTTGTCCCCGTACAGACCGCCGAACGGCAGCACGCACAGCAGGAAGAAGAACGCGACGCGCTTCAGCGGCCACTTGGTCTTCGCCCACACGTCCAGCAGCAGGACGACGTAGATCACGAAGAGCACGCCGTGCAGCATGCCGAGCGGCATCATCAGGAAGTCGATGTCGGAGACCCGGCTCAGGACCGAGCCGAAGAGGATCAGCGCGGGGAAGGACAGCGCCTCGGGAATCGAGATGAGGCGCAGCCGGTGCAGGGCGGTAGCGGTCTTGATGTCCACGGGGGCACCTTCGGTGGGAGGGTCGTGACAGCTTGTGAACGCACGCACAAGCGGCATCCATTGTGACATCGCCGCCCGGCCCGCCCGGCGGCGGGTCCCGGGGGAAGAGGGCCGCGCCCGCCCGTTCCGCAAGAAGTACGTCCCGATTGCGTCCGGGTCCCGTACCGGATGCGTATCAGGGGCGCTCCGGGGCGCCCGATCGCGCGACTGCCCCTGTTCCGGCGGCGGTGGCTGCCGCTATTTTCGCCGGGTGGCAATGTTCCGACTTGAGGGAAGCAAGACGCTCGCCGTCGATCTGGCCGGCGATGCCGTCAAGGCGAAGAACGGCTCCATGGTCGCGTACGAGGGCCAGATGACGTTCAAGAAGATGACGGGCGGCGGTGAGGGACTGCGCGGGATGGTGACCCGCAGGCTGACCGGTGAGTCGATGGCGGTGATGCAGGTCACCGGGCAGGGCACCTGCTATTTCGCCGACCGCGCGAGCGAGATCAACCTCGTCTCGCTGCACGGCGACAAGCTGTACGTGGAGGCGAGCAACCTGCTCTGCACCGACGCGGGGCTGCGCACGGGCACCACGTTCACCGGGCTGCGCGGCGGTGCGTCGGGCAACGGCCTGTTCACCACCACCGTGGAGGGGACCGGCCAGGCGGCGATCATGTCGGACGGCACGGCCGTGGTGCTGCGGGTCTCCGCGCAGTACCCGCTGTTCGTCGACCCGGGCGCGTACATCGCCCACCAGGGCAACCTGCAGCAGAACTTGCAGTCCGGGGTGAACTTCCGGACGCTGATCGGCGAGGGCTCGGGCGAGTCCTTCCAGATCCGTTTCGAGGGCGAGGGACTGGTCTACGTGCAGCCCAGCGAGCGGAACACGATCGGGGGGAATCTCTGATGCCCTTCCGCGAGATCAACTCGAAGATGGTCGAGGCGACGGTGATCCCCGGCCAGAAGATGTTCAGCCAGCGCGGGGCGATGCTCGCCTACCGGGGCGAGGTGGCGTTCACGCCGAACATCCAGAGCGGCCAGGGCGGCGTGATGTCGATGCTCGGCCGCCGGCTGGCGAACGAGGCGACGCCGCTGATGACGGTCGAGGGCAACGGCACGGTGATGTTCGGCCACGGCGGCCACCACATCCAGGTGATCAACCTCACCGGGGACACCCTCTACGTGGAGGCGGACCGGCTGCTCGCCTTCGACGGGTCGCTCCAGCAGGGCACGATGTTCATGGGCTCGCAGGGCGGCGTGATGGGCATGGTGCGCGGCCAGGTGACCGGGCAGGGCCTGTTCACGACGACGCTCACCGGCCACGGCGCGGTGGCGGTGATGGCGCACGGCGGGGTCATCGAGCTGCCGATCGCCCCGGGCCGCGACGTGCACGTCGACCCCCAGGCGTATGTCGCCCACCACGGCGACGTACGCAACAAGCTCTCCACCGCGCTCGGCTGGCGCGAGATGGTGGGCCGCGGCTCGGGCGAGGGCTTCCAGCTGGAGCTGAGCGGCAGTGGTGCGGTGTACGTCCAGGCGTCGGAGGAAAAACTGTGAACGGCCCCGTGGTCTTCGACCCGATGACGCTGCCGTCGGACGACAACGTCAACCCGTACACCTTCTGCGTGGAGCTCAAGGGGAGCCAGTGGTTCCTGCAGAAGGGCAAGATGATCGCCTACTACGGGCAGATCGGCTTCGACGGCATCGGGCACGGCCGGTTCGACCGGCTGGTCCGGGCGAGCTTCCACTCGCCGCTGCACGCGAGCGACTGGGTGGTGGCCGAGGGCAGCGGCAAGATGCTGCTCGCCGACCGGGCGTTCGACGTGAACTCCTACGACCTGGACGACGGCAACCTGACGATCCGCTCCGGCAACCTGCTCGCGTACCAGCCCTCGCTGGCGCTGAAGC
Organism: Streptomyces sp. NBC_00708; assembly: GCA_036226585.1. Lineage (GTDB taxonomy): Bacteria > Actinomycetota > Actinomycetes > Streptomycetales > Streptomycetaceae > Streptomyces. The sequence continues at coordinate 5,024,497 of CP108997.1, read as the reverse complement.
AGTCGATCGTGCCCGGGTTCCTGACGCTGATCGGCACGGGCAAGTTCGTCGCCGCGTCCAACGGGCCGGTGGTCTTCATGGAGCCGCCGCTGCGGGTCGACCCGCAGGCCCTGGTGGGCTGGGCGGACTGCCCCTCCCCCTGCCACCACTACGACCACGGCTACATGACCGGGGTGATGGGCGGCCTGCGCGCGCTCACCGGGATCGGCGGGGCGTCGGGCGAGGAGCACCAGTTCGAGTTCGTGGGGGCCGGTACGGTGCTGATCCAGTCGTCCGAGGCGCTGATGCCCGAGCAGCCGACGGGGGCGGTGCCGCAGCAGGCGGGGGTGCCGGGCGGCGGCCGTCCGGGCGCCGCACCCCGGGCGCCCGGTCAGCTGGGGGACCTCCAGCGTCGCTTCGGGTTGTGAACGGTAGTCTGCGGAGTGTGACGTCGAACGCCTGCGCCCCGCCCTGGCGCGTGCGGGGCGTCACACGCTCCTCATTCGTCCGGCTTTCAACTTCTTAGGTAGAATCCATACATGGAGACCGAGACGGCCACCCGCTGGCTGAGCGACGCCGAGCAGTGCGCCTGGCGCACCCACCTGGACGTCAGCAGGCTGCTGATGCACCAGCTGGAGAAGGACCTCCAGCCGTTCGGGCTGACCAACAACGACTACGAGATCCTGGTCAATCTCTCGGAGTCGGAGGACCGCCGGATGCGGATGAGCGACCTCGCGGGCGCCACCCTCCAGTCCAAGAGCCGCCTCTCCCACCAGATCACGCGCATGGAGAGCGCCGGCCTGGTCCGCCGCGAGAACTGCGAGTCGGACCGCCGGGGGCTGTACGCGGTGCTGACGGAGGAGGGCGCGGAGACGATGCGGAAGGTGGCGCCGCACCATGTGGCGTCGGTCCGCAAGCACTTCATGGACCTGTTGTCGCCGGAGGCGCTGGCGGAGCTGCATGCGGCGTTGACGCCGGTGGCGGAGCATTTGCGGGGGCAGCGGGGGTAGTGGGGCGGCGCGTACCGGGGCTCCGCCCCGAGACCCCGCGCCTCAAACGCCGGCGGGGCTACCTGTAAGCCCCTCCGGCGGTTGAGGAGCGGGGGTCCGGGGGCAGCGCCCCCGGGTCGTGGCGGGGCAGTCGTAGTTCGAAGCGGGCACCCGACACCGTGAGGGTTCCGCCGTGGCGCGCAGCCACATCGCGGGCGATCGCCAGGCCCAGGCCCGCTCCCCCGTCGTCCCGGGCTCGGGCCTCGTCCAGGCGGACGAAGCGTTCGAAGACGCGCTCGCGTTCCGCCTCCGGCACCCCGGACCCGTCGTCCGTGACCGTGACGAGCACCCCACCGGCGGATTGCCCCACCGTCACTGACACCGAACGCACCGCATGCCGCTCGGCGTTGTCCAGCAGATTGCCGAGGACCCGGGCCAACTGGCCGCGCGAACCCGCCACTTCGAGGCCGCCGTCCCGCACGGACACCGTGACCGGGACGCGGTCACCCACCCGCTGCGCGATCTCCTCCCGGACCAGCGCCCCCAGGTCGACCCGCGTCCGCCCCACCCGCTCCCCCGCGTCCAGCCGCGCCAGCAGCAGCAGATCCGCGGCGAGCGCCTGGAGCCGTACGGTGTCGGCGACCGCGCCCGGCACGTCCAGCAGCTCCGGGTGTGCGGCGCCCACCTCCAGCTGGGTGCGCAACGAGGCGATCGGGCTGCGCAGTTCGTGCGAGGCGTCCGCCACGAAACGCCGCTGCCGGCCGACGGACGCCTCCAGCGCGGCAAGCGTCTCATTGGTCGTACGGGCCAGCCGGGCGACCTCGTCCCGGGAGGCCGGTTCCGGCACCCGCAGGCCCAGGTCCTCGGACGCGGTGATCGCCGCCATCTCGCGCCGGATGCCCTCGACGGGGCGCAGGGCCCGCCGGGTCACCAGCCAGGTCACCCCGGCGACGACGAGCAGCACCACCGGCAGCCCGGCCAGCATCGCGGAGCGCACACTGCGCACCGCCCGCTGCTCGGCGGCCAGCGGGGCGCCCGCGTGCACGGTCAGGGTGCGTCCGGCGGGGTCCGTCACCTCGACCGAGGCGAACCGGTAGTCGGCGCGGTCGCCGTCCACGGTGGCGGTGCCGTTGGCGAAGTCCGGGTCGTCCGTGGAGACCTCGCCGGGGCCGGCGTCGCGGTCGTCGTCGTCATCACGGTCGTCGTCGCGGCTGCCCTCCGTCCTCGCGTCAGCCGTCGGCGCGACCCGGTCCGTGCCGGTGCCGGAGATCGCCTCCAGGTCCTTGGAGACGGCCACCACGCGCCCGTCCTCGTCGGTCACCTGGACCGGGTGCTCCTCCTCGTCGCCCGTGTCCAGCCGGTCGTACGGCACACCGAGGGCGAGCTGTCCGGCGGCCTCCCGGGCGGCCACCTCGGCCTGGAGGCCCGCCTGGTCGGTGAGGTTCGCGCGCAGCACGAGCAGCACGGCGAGCCCGGCGGCGCCCAGGGCGAGGGCGACGACCACGGTGGCGCCGAGCGCGGCGCGGGCCCGTACCGACCTCATCGCGCCTCCAGCCGGTAACCGGCGCCGCGCACCGTGCGGATGGCGTCGGCGCCGAGCTTGCGGCGCAGGGTGCTGACGTACACCTCGACGATGTTGGGGTCGCCGTCGTAGGCGAAGTCCCAGACGTGCTCCAGGATCTCCGCCTTGCTGACCACCTGCCCGGCGCGCAGGGCGAGCTGTTCGAGGACCGCGAACTCCTTGGCGGTCAGGGCGATCTCGTCGCCGTCGAGGTGCAGGCGGCGGGCGGCGGTGTCCATGCGCAGGGCCCCCACGGCGACCACCGGCGACCCGGAGCCGCCCCGGCGGCGCAGCAGGGCGCGGACCCGGGCGACCAGCACCACGTAGCTGAACGGCTTGGTCAGGTAGTCGTCGGCACCCGTGTCCAGGCCCTCCGCCTCGTCGTACTCGCCGTCCTTCGCGGTCAGCATCAGCACCGGCACCTCGTGGCCCTCGGCGCGCAGGGCGGCGCAGACGCGGTAGCCGTTCGTCCCGGGCAGCATGATGTCGAGGATCACCAGGTCGTACGCGCCGTCCCGGGCCCGGTGCAGGCCCTCGGTCCCGTCGTGCACGACGTCCACGGCGAATCCCTCGGCGGTGAGCCCCCTGGCCAGGGAGATCGCCAGCCGCTTCTCGTCCTCCACGATCAACAGGCGCATGCGCCCAGCGTCCCAAACCGAAGCTGAAGACGGCTTCAGGTGGCTTCAGGCTGCGTTCAGCATCGGCCCGGCAGGGTGGACCGTGTTCGCACCAAAGGCATCGATGCGGGGAGGAACCCTCATGAAGCGCAAGATCGTCATCGCCGTCGTCACCGCGGCCGTGCTCGTCGGCGGCGGGGCCGCCGCGGTCGCTCTCACGGGCGACGAGGAGGGCGGCGGCGGCCGGAGCACCGCGGCGGGCGCCACAGGTGACACCGCCGCCCCGGCCACCGCCCCCGCCGCCGCCCGGGTCACCGTCGGCGACGCGGTCGCGGCCGGCCTGGCGGCTGTTCCCGGCACGGTGACCGAGGCGGAGCTCGACGAGGAAGACGGCGGGCTCGTGTGGGAGCTGGATGTGTACGGCTCCGACCGGTCCTGGCACGACGTGACGGTGGACGCGGGCAGCGGCAAGGTGCTGGACAAGCGGGTGGACCGGGACCAGGACGGCAGCCGGAGCGCGCCCCGCACGGGCTCGGTCTCGCTCGACGAGGCGGTGGGCGCCGCGCTGAAGTCGGCCCCGGGGACGGTGACGTCAGTGGAGCTGGAGGGCCGGCGCGGCGGGGCAGCGCACTGGGAGGCGGACGTGCGCGGCAAGGACGGCAGGGAGCACGAGCTGTCGGTGGACGCGCTGACGGGGGTCGTCACGGCGGACGACCGGGACGGGGACTGACTCCTTGAACGGCCGGGGCGTCAGGGGGTGTAGGCGGAGAGGACCGTACCGTTCTCGAAGCTCATGAACAGCGCGTCACCCCAGGCGATGACCGAGACGGATGCCGGATCGAGCGGGTCGCCGGGTTCGCCGGGCCAGTTCTTGATCATCCCGAGGCCCGCGGGTCGCGGAGTGCCCTCGGCGTTCAGGGGGATGGCCCCGGGCCCGTATCCCTCCATGACGACGACATGGTCGGCGACGACGAACGGCACGCCCTCGGTCTCCAGGCCGTCGTCGCAGTCGCACGTCACCCAGCGCAGCTGTCCGTCGGCCAAGCCGAACGCGTACACCTGGTTCTTGCTGCTCGCCACGACGATGCCGTCCCGCGAGACCGTGGGGCGGTAGGCGATGTCCACGCCGGGGGCGGCGGTGCGGCGTTTGTCCGGGGCCTCCATGTCCACGATCGTCAGCCCTTCGGAGCCCGAACAGAGCAGTTGCCGCCCCTTCAGGACAGGGGTCCGGCAGGTGAGGTCCCCTGCCCGGATACCCGGCTGCCGGGTCCCGTCCGCGGCCTTCAGTACGGTGACGGCCTCGCCGACCGCGACGAGACGGTTATCGGCGAGGAGCAGTTCGGCCTCGTCGGCCGACTCCTGCCATGCCTGGTCCCAGACCCGCTGGTGGTCACCGGTCAGCCGCTGGGCGATCAGCCGGCCGGTGCCGGAACCGGCGGCTTTCGTGGCGTAATAGAGGATGTCGCCGGACTGCACGGAGTCGGCGACCCGGACACCGTCCGGCAACGGTTCGCGCCATTTCTCCCGGCCTCCGGACAGAGCCCGTGCCACCAGGGCGTCGCCCTCGAAGGCGTAGACGGTGGTGTCGAGGACGGCGCCCACGGAGGCCGGGGCGGATCCCGTCCTCGTCTGCGGGCCACGCCAGCGTCGCTTGCCGTCCGCCGCGTCCAGCACGGTGATCCGGCGCGCGTCGGCGCACACCAGGGACGCACCCGCGAGCGCACACTTCACCGGGCCGTCGGCAACCCGGGCGTGCCACACCTTCCAGCCCTTCGGCCGGGTGGAGACGTCGGCTGCCGCCGTCCCGAAGTCGCCGGTACGACCGGGGTCCGCGCCCGGGAAGACGGCGGCCCCCGCTCGGGTGCCGGCCGCCTCCGAGGCGGATGCGGCCGACTGCGGTCCGCCGGCCGCGCCGGATGTGTTCTCCTCGCCGCCCCGGTCAAGGAGTCCCGGCAGCAGCACCGCCCCCAGCGCGAGGCACAGCACCGTGGCCGCCGCCGCGAGCCCGGTCCGCAGCGCCTTGGTGCCGCGCCTCCCGCCCGGCCCCGGCACGACGGGCGTCGGCGCGGATGCCGGGTGATGGGACGGGTACGCGGGGGGCGCGGCGGCAGCCGCCCGTGCGCAGGCGTCGGCCGCCGCCGCGTGGGCGGCCAGCTGCCCGCGTACCGCGTCGGTCCACGGGAACGCACCGGCGGCGGGCCCCCGCGGCAGCAGCAGGTCCGCCAGCCGGCGGGGCGTGGGCCGGGCGTCGGGGTCGCTGTGCAGGCACGCCTCGATCACCGGGCGCAGGGCGGGCGGTACCCGGGAGAGTTCGGCCTCGCCGCGCGAGATCCGGAAGATCACGGCAGCCATGTCCGAGTCGTCGAACGGCCCGTGCCCCGTCGCCGCGAACGCCAGGACCGCGCCCAGGCAGAACACGTCGGAGGCCGGCACCAGGGCGCGGGAGCCGTTGACGTGCTCGGGCGAGATGTAGCCGGGGCTGCCGACCACGACACCGGTACGGGTCAGCTGGGTGGCGTCGAAGGCCTGGGCGATCCCGAAGTCGATGACCTTGGGCCCGCCGGGTCCCAGGAGCACGTTCCCCGGCTTCAGGTCGCGGTGCAGGACGCGCACGGCGTGCATGTCCGCCAGGGCCAGGGCAAGACCGGCGCCGAGGGCCCGGACCGCCGGTCCGGGGAGCGGCCCGCCCCGGGCCACCGCTTCGGCGAGCGACGGTCCGGGCACGTATTCGGTGGCCAGCCACGGCAGCCGGCCGCTCGCGTCGCCGCCCACGAGCGCGGCGGTGTGCGGGCTGCGGACGGCCTCGGCGGCGGCGATCTCGCGGCGGAAGCGGAGCCGGAAGCCGTCGTCGAGGTCCAGGTCGGGCCGGATGGTCTTCAGCGCGACGAGGCCACCGGGGACCTGCGCGCCGGCGGGCCGGGCGAGATACACCTCGCCCATGCCGCCCGCGCCGAGCAGTCCGATCAGCTGGTACGGCCCGACCAGACGGGCCCGCCCGGCCGGCAGGGGCTGGATCACGGTGCGCTCTCCTCGGGTCTGCGGGTCATTCCGGCAGCGGTACCGAGACCGCGGTGCCGTCGTCGTACACGATGTGCACGACCCCACCGACCGGCAGCACCTGGGGAGGAAGCAGCTCCTTGCCCAGTTCGATGCCGTTGGCAAGGTCGTAGTGAGGGGTCCGGCTCGGCCCCGGGGACCCGGAAACCGGGATCCTGCGCAGAGAGCCGAGGGTGCCGTCCGGGTGCAGGGCGACCGTGTACAGCGCCGCGCTGTCCGCCCAGACCACGGTGTCGGCAACGATCAGCGGGGCGGAGACCGGATTGCTCATCCCCTCCTCCGGATGGATCTTCAGCGGGAAGCGGCCGAGGGTCCGGCCGTCCGCCTGCCCGACGACGGCGATCTCGTCGGGCACGCTCTTCGCGTACTCGTCGCCCCTGAGCAGCACGACCACCCGGTCGTCGAGCGCGGTCAGCGTCGCCCCGGCCACCAGCGCGGAGTCCACCCGCACCCGCCCCTGCGTCTTGAGGTCGCCGGCGGTGAACCGCAGGACGGCCAGATCCTCGCCGAAGCCGGAGGGGTCGTCGTTGTGCACGTTCGTCGTGCAGAAGGCGGACACGCCCCGCACGCGCATCCCCCCGCACACCGCGTTCGCCGACTTCTCGTCCTTGCCGCCGGCCGAGCCCACCAGGGTGCCGTCCTCGGGCCGGAACGCCTTGGGGCCCGCCAGGCCCATGGCATAGGCGACCTTGCCGTCGGTGGACAGGGGCCAGAAGTTCAGCCTCTGCGCGTTGGATATGTCATCCGGCGCCAGCGGCCGACGCCACTTCTCGACGCCCGTCGCGCGGTCGTACCCGGCGAGTTCGGCCCCCTCGGACCCGGAGGCAGCGGCGAGGACCAGGTCGCCCACGACGAGCGGTGCGCTCTCCAGGGCGAGCGCACCGCCCGCCCTGGTCTCCCAACGCCCCTCCCCCGTCCGGGCATCCAGCAAGTGGAGGCGACCGCCCGCGGCCAGCACTACGGTGTCGTCCTGGACGGTGGGCAGGGTGGCCCCGGCCGGCATGAAGAACGCGCCGCTGGGCCCATAGCCCGGCTCCCGGCCGCCCAGCTCCTCACCCGAGTCGAACGTCCACATCCGGTGCCCGTCGGCCGCCGACAGGGCCTCGTACGTGCCGTCGACGAGCCGGCAGACCAGCACGTCCCGCCCGGCGGAACAGCCGAGCGGGGGCCCGGCGAACTTCCCCTGCCAGGACTTCTGCCAGCCTGCGGGGCGTACGTCGCGGCCATACGGGATGGTGCCCGAGGCGTCCGGGCCCCCGTTCTGGCCCACGCCCGCCGACATGGTGGCCGCCTTCGCGGCGCCCCCCTTGTCCGGGGAGGCCGGGCCGCGATCGCGCCAGGCCAGGTACCCGCCGGTGGCCGCGCCCAGCAGAACCAGGGCGGCCAGCGCGGCCCACAGGGCGCGGCGCGGGCGGTGCGCGGGTGCGGGGAGGCCGGGGCCCTGGGTGGGCGCGCTGTGCACGCCCGGTACGAAGTCCGGGGGCGGGGAGGCCGGCCGGGCGGGCGCGGAGAGGCTGCCGGTGGCCGCCTGCGTGGGCGTGTAGCCGGGCAGCAGCGGCCCGTTCAGCGCGGTGACGCGGGCCAGTTCCCGTTCGTACTCCGCGATCTGCCCGCCGACCGGGGCCGGCCACCGGGTGGCCGCGCCGGGCGCCAGCCGTTCGGCGAGCGCGGCGGCGGTGGGGCGGGCGTCCGGCTCGGCGGCGAGGCAGTCCTCCAGGACCGCGCGCAGACCGTCCGGCACGTCCGCGAGATCGGCCTCGACGTACTTGACGCGGTAGAGGACGGCGGCCACGGGCCCGTCGCCGAACGGGTCGCGCCCGGTGGCGGCGAAGCAGAGCACCGAGGCGAGGCAGAAGACGTCGGAGGCCGGGACGACGCGTCCGCTGCCCGCGACGTGCTCCGGGGACATGAAGGCGGGGCTGCCGACCATCCGGCCGGTGGTGGTGAGCGGGGTGGCGCCCGCGTCCCGGGCGATCCCGAAGTCGATGAGGCGCGGGCCGTCCGCCGCGAGCATGACGTTGCCCGGCTTCACGTCGCGGTGGACGATCCCCGCCGCGTGCACGGCCGCCAGAGCGCGGGCGATCCCGGCGCCCAGCATCCGTACCTCGGCCTCGTCCATCGCGCCCGCCCCGCGCACGGCGGCGGAGAGCGTCGGCCCTGCCACGTACGCGGTGGAGAGCCAGGGGACCTCGGCGTCGGCGTCCCCGTCGAGCAGTGGGGCGAGGTGGGTGCCGGTGACGGACCGGGCGACGGTGATCTCGCGGCGGAAGCGGCTGCGGAAGCCGGGGTCCTGCGCCACGTCCCGGCGGACGGTCTTCACGGCGGCGGGCGCGGTTCCGTGGCCCCGGTCGCCGAGGAAGACCTCGCCCATGCCGCCCGCGCCCAGCCGGGCCCGGATCGTGTACGGGCCGATCGTCCGGGGCGAATCGTCCCTGAGCGGACCGAGCATGTGGCACTTCCCCCCTGGGTGCGCATGACAGGCGGCAATCCTGCCATGGAGAGGATGCGGTGGAGGGGGGCAGGTGCGTGAACGCCTCCGCACCCGCGTGGTATTGACGCCCCGTCACAAAGAAGGGGCCCTTCTCGGCCGCGGCCCGCACGCCGCGCCCGGGAAGGGCCCCGAGGCCGACCGGGCCGTCAGCCCTCGCCCGTGAGCCCCGCCACCAGTTCGTCCGCCGCCGCGTACGGGTCCAGGCGGCCCGCCACGATGCGTTCGGCCAGGGCGTCGAGGCGGCGGTCGCCGTGCAGGCTGCCGATGCGCTCGCGGAGGCGGGTGACCGCGATCGTCTCGACCTCGCGGGCGGCGCGGGCCGCGCGCCGTTCGCCGAGGACCCCGCGCTCCTCCATCCACGCCCGGTGCTTCTCCAGGGCCTCGACCACCTCGTCGACGCCCTCGCCCCGGGCGGCGACCGTCTTCACGATCGGCGGGCGCCAGTCGCCGGGGCCCCGGGACTCCCCGAGGCCCAGCATGTGGTTGAGCTCGCGGGCGGTGGCGTCGGCGCCGTCCCGGTCGGCCTTGTTCACGACGTACACATCGCCGATCTCCAGGATCCCGGCCTTGGCCGCCTGGATGCCGTCGCCCATGCCGGGGGCGAGGAGGACGACCGAGGTGTCGGCCTGGGAGGCGATCTCCACCTCGGACTGGCCGACGCCCACGGTCTCCACCAGGACCACGTCGAAGCCCGACGCGTCCAGCACCCGGATCGCCTGCGGGGCCGCCCAGGCGAGGCCGCCGAGGTGGCCGCGGGTCGCCATGGAGCGGATGTAGACGCCCGGGTCCGACGCGTGGTCCGACATCCGCACCCGGTCACCGAGCAGCGCGCCGCCGGAGAACGGCGAGGACGGGTCCACGGCGAGCACCGCGACCCGCTTGCCCTGCTTCCGGTACGCGGAGACGAGCGCCGACGTCGACGTGGACTTGCCGACGCCCGGCGAACCGGTCAGGCCGACGACGTAGGCGTTGCCCGCCAGCGGCGCCAGGGCCGCCATCACCTCACGCAGGTGCGGCGAGGCCCCCTCCACCAGGGAGATGAGCCGGGCCACCGCCCGCGGTCCGCCCGCGCGGGCCTGCTCCACCAGGGTGGGGACGTCCACCATCACCGCTCCGTTCCGCTCGCTGCGTGTTCTCGTACCGCGTTACTTGCCCGGAACGCGCAGGATCAGCGCGTCGCCCTGGCCGCCGCCGCCGCACAGGGCCGCCGCGCCGACGCCGCCGCCGCGCCGCTTGAGCTCCAGCGCGAGGTGCAGCACCACACGGGCACCGGACATGCCGATGGGGTGGCCGAGCGCGATGGCGCCGCCGTTGACGTTGACCTTGTCCGAGGTGACGCCGAGGTCCTTCATGGACTGGACGGCGACGGCCGCGAACGCCTCGTTGATCTCGATGAGGTCGAGGTCCTCGACGGCGATGCCCTCCTTCTTCACGGCGTGCCGGATGGCGTTGGACGGCTGCGACTGGAGCGAGTTGTCGGGGCCCGCCACGTTGCCGTGGGCGCCGATCTCGGCGATCCAGTCGAGGCCCAGCTCCTCGGCCTTGGCCTTGCTCATGACGACGACGGCGGCGGCGCCGTCGGAGATCTGCGAGGAGGTGCCCGCGGTGATCGTGCCGTCCTTGGCGAAGGCCGGGCGCAGCTTGCCGAGGGACTCGGCGGTGGTCTCGGGGCGGATGCCCTCGTCCTTGGAGAAGAGGACCGGGTCGCCCTTGCGCTGCGGGATCTCGACCGGGGTGATCTCGGCCTCGAACAGGCCGTTCTTCTGCGCGGCGGCGGCGCGCTGGTGGGACAGGGCGCCGATCTCGTCCTGGGCGGCGCGGCCGAGGCCGAGGCGGGTGTTGTGCTTCTCGGTGGACTCGCCCATCGGGATGTTCTCGTAGGCGTCGGTCAGACCGTCGTACGCCATGGAGTCGAGCATCTCGATCGCGCCGTACTTGTGGCCCTCGCGGGACTTCGGGAGCAGGTGCGGGGCGTTCGTCATGGACTCCTGGCCACCGGCCACGACGACGTCGAACTCACCGGCGCGGATGAGCTGGTCGGCCAGGGCGATGGCGTCGAGCCCGGAGAGACACACCTTGTTGACGGTGAGCGCGGGGACGTTCATGGGGATGCCGGCCTTGACCGCCGCCTGGCGGGCCGGGATCTGGCCCGCGCCGGCCTGGAGCACCTGGCCCATGATCACGTACTGGACCTGGTCGCCGCCGATGCCGGCCCGGTCCAGCGCCGCCTTGATGGCGATGGAGCCGAGGTCCGCGCCGGAGAAGGTCTTCAGGGAGCCGAGGAGCCGGCCCATGGGCGTCCGCGCGCCCGCGACGATCACGGAGGTGGTACCGGTCGTTCCTGACATGAGGCACAGCCCCTTGGGATAGATGTGAACGAGGGTTTACTTGAATGTACTGAGCGGTACCCGCCCCGTCATCCGCCCGCGAGTGTGATCGCGCGCACGTTGCGTAACCATCCGCAGCGCGCTGCACTGGTCCCATGCTGACGCGAATCGACCACATCGGGATCGCCTGTTTCGACCTCGACAAGACCGTCGAGTTCTACCGCTCGACCTACGGGTTCGAGGTCTTCCACTCCGAGGTCAACGAGGAGCAGGGCGTACGCGAGGCCATGCTCAAGATCAACGATACGTCCGACGGGGGCGCCTCCTACCTCCAGCTCCTGGAGCCCACCCGGGAGGACTCGGCCGTGGGCAAATGGCTGGCCAGGAACGGGGAGGGAGTGCACCACATCGCCTTCGGTACGGCCGACGTGGACGCCGACGCCGCGGACATCCGCGAGAAGGGCGTCAGGGTGCTGTACGACGAGCCCAGGACGGGTTCGATGGGGTCCAGGATCACCTTCCTCCACCCCAAGGACTGCCACGGGGTCCTCACCGAACTGGTCACGGCGAAGACGGACCACTGACCCAGCCATACCCGGCCCGGTAGAGTGGGCGGTTCCGGGCCGGGGCCGGGTCGGGGGCGCGCCGCGTCCCCAGCCGTTGATCTGTCACCATTCCCCGAACGTTGAGAGCTCGGGGAAGGATGGGACCGCGCAGTGCGGGGCTACGAACGCCAGGAGAGCCACCGAGCTGAAGACGACCATCTCTCGCGGTTCGAGGCCGAGATGGACCGGCTCAGGACCGACCGGGAGAAGGCTGTCCAGCACGCCGAGGACCTCGGCTACCAGGTCGAGGTCTTGCGTGCCAAGCTGCACGAGGCCCGGCGCAGTCTGGCGATGCGTCCTGCCTACGACAGCGCGGACATCGGCTACCAGGCGGAGCAGTTGCTCCGTAACGCCCAGGTCCAGGCGGAACAGCTGCGCAGCGACGCCGAGCGCGAGCTGCGCGACGCCCGCGCCCAGACGCAGCGGATCCTCCAGGAGCACGCGGAGCACCAGGCCCGGCTCCAGGCCGAGCTGCACAACGAGGCCGTGCAGCGCCGCCAGCGCCTCGACCAGGAGCTGGCGGAGCGCCGCCAGACCGTCGAGTCCCACGTCAACGAGAACGTCGCCTGGGCCGAGCAGCTGCGGGCGAGGACCGAGTCGCAGGCCCGCCGCCTGATGGAGGAGTCCCGGGCCGAGGCCGAGCAGGCGCTCGCCGCCGCCCGGACCGAGGCCGCCCGGCTCACCGAGGAGACGCGTCAGCGGATCGGCTCGGAGGCGGAGTCCGCCCGCGCCGAGGCGGAGTCCATCCTGACGCGGGCCCGCAAGGACGCCGAGCGGATGCTCGGCGCCGCCGCGGGCCAGGCGCAGGAGGCCACCAGCCACGCCGAGCAGCTGCGGCTGTCGACGACCGCCGAGACCGAGCAGACCCGGCAGCGGACCACCGAGCTGAACCGGGCCGCCGAGCAGCGCATGCAGGAGGCCGAGACCCGGCTGCGCGAGGCCCGGCTGGAGGCCGAGAAGGTCCTCGCCGAGGCCAAGGAGGCCGCGGTCAAGCGGCTGGCCGGCGCCGAGTCGCAGAACGAGCAGCGCACCCGTACGGCGAAGGCGGAGATCGCCCGGCTCGTCGGCGAGGCCACCAAGGAGTCCGAGACCCTCAAGGCGGAGGCCGAGCAGGCGCTCGCCGACGCCCGCGCCGAGGCCGAGCGGCTGCGTGCCGAGGCGGCCGAGGCCGCGCGCACCGCCGCCGCCGAGGACGCCGCGGCCCAGCTCGCGAAGGCGGCCCGGTCCGCCGAGGAGATCCTGACCAAGGCCTCGGAGGACGCGAAGACGGCCACCCGGGCGGCCGGCGAGGAGGCCGAGCGCATCCGCCGCGAGGCGGAGGCCGAGGCGGACCGGCTGCGCGGCGAGGCCGCCGAGCAGGCCGACCAGCTCAAGGGCGCGGCCAAGGACGACACCAAGGAGTACCGGGCCAAGACGGTCGAGCTGCAGGAGGAGGCGCGCAGGCTGCGCGGCGAGGCCGAGCAGCTGCGGGCCGAGGCGGTCGCCGAGGGCGAGCGCATCCGGGGCGAGGCACGCCGCGAGGCCCTCCAGCAGATCGAGGAGGGCGCGAAGACCGCCGAGGAGCTGCTCGCGAAGGCCAAGGCCGACGCGGAGGAGCTGCGCGGTGCCGCGACCACCGAGAGCGAGCGGGTCAGGAGCGAGGCGGCCGACCGGTCGGCCGCCCTGCGCAAGCAGGCCGAGGAGGCGCTCGACCGGGCCCGCGCCGAGGCCGGGCAGCTGCGCACGGAGGCCGAGGAGCAGGCCGAGGCGTCGAGGACCGCGGCCGAGGAAGCGGCGTCCGCCCTGCGCGAGGAGACGGAGCGCGCGGTCGCGGCCCGGCAGGCGGAGGCGGCCGGTGAGCTGACCCGTCTGAAGGAGGAGGCGCAGACCCGGGTCTCCGCCGCCGAGCAGGCGCTCGGCGAGGCGCGTGCGGAGGCGGAGCGCCTCCGGCGCGAGACGAACGAGGAGTCCGAGCGGCTGCGCGCGGAGGCGGCCGAGCGGCTGCGGACGCTCCAGGAGCAGGCGGAGGCCGAGGCCCTGCGGCTGCGCGACGAGGCCGCGGCGGATGCCTCGCAGTCCCGTGCCGAGGGCGAGGCCGTCGCCGTACGGCTGCGGACCGAGGCCGCCACCGAGGCGGAGCGGCTGCGGACCGAGGCGCAGGAGAGTGCCGACCGGATGCGCTCGGAGGCCGCGGCTGCCGCCGAGCGGGTGGGCTCGGAGGCCGCCGAGGCGCTGGCCGCCGCCCAGGAGGAGGCGAACCGGCGCCGGCGCGAGGCCGAGGAGACGCTGGACGCGGCCCGCACCGAGGCGAACCAGGAGCGCGAGCGGGCCCGCGAGCAGAGCGAGGAGCTGCTGGCCTCCGCGCGCAAGCGGGTCGAGGAGGCGCAGGCCGAGGCGCAGCGGCTGACCGGCGAGGCGGAGACCCGGGCGGCCGAGCTGGTCGCGGCGGCCGAGCAGACCGCCCAGCAGGTGCGGGACGCGGTCAGCGGGCTCCAGGAGCAGGCCGAGGCGGAGATCGCCGGGCTGCGCTCCACCGCGGAGCACGTGGCGGAGCGGACGAAGTCCGAGGCCCAGGAGGAGGCCGACCGGCTGCGGGCCGACGCGCACGCGGAGCGCGAGCGGGCGGGCGAGGACGCCTCCCGTATCCGCCAGGTGGCCAAGGAGGAGACGGACGCCGCGAAGGCGATGGCGGAGCGTACGGTCTCCGACGCGATCGCGGAGTCCGAGCGGCTGCGCGCCGAAACGGCCGAGTACAGCCAGCGGATGCGCACCGAGGCGTCGGACGCGCTCGCGTCGGCCGAGCAGGACGCGGCGCGCAGCCGGGCGGAGGCCCGCGAGGACGCCAACCGGATGCGCACCGAGGCGGCGGCCCAGGCGGACCTGCTGGTGACCGAGGCGGCCTCCGAGGCCGAGCGGCTGCGCACGGACGCGGAGCGGCAGGCGGCCCGGGTCGGCGACGAGGCGGCGGGCGAAGCGGAGCGGATGCGTGCGGAGGCCGCGGCCACCGTGGGTTCCGCGCAGGAGCACGCGGCGCGTACGCGGGAGGAGTCGGAGCGGCTGCGGGCCGACGCCGAGGCGGCGGCCGAGCAGATGCGGGCGGAGGCGCGCCAGGAGGCGGACCGGCTGCTCGACGAGGCGCGCGAGGCGGCGGCGAAGCGCCGGGCGGACGCGGCCGAGCAGGCGGACCAGCTCATCGACAAGGCCCGGGAGGAGGCGCTGCGCGTCGCCACGGAGGCCGAGGAGCAGGCCGACACGATGGTCGGCGCGGCGCGCAAGGAGGCCGTGCGGATCACCTCGGAGGCGACGGTCGAGGGCAACTCGCTGGTGGAGCGGGCCCGGACGGACGCGGACGAGCTGCTGGTCGGCGCGCGCCGGGACGCCACCCAGATCCGGGAGCGGGCCGAGGAGCTGCGGGTCCGGGCGGACACCGAGGTCCAGGAGCTGCACGACCGGGCGCGGCGGGAGACGGCCGAGCAGGTCAAGACGGTCGGCGAGCGCGTGGACAAGCTGATGAAGGCGGCCACCGAGCAGCGCGAGGAGGCCGCGGCCAAGGCCAAGGAGCTGCTGTCCGACGCGAACGCCGAGGCGAGCAAGGTCCGGATCGCCGCCGTGAAGCGGGCCGAGTCGCTGCTGAAGGAGGCCGAGCAGAAGAAGGCCAGCCTGGTGCGCGAGGCCGAGAAGCTGCGGGCGGACGCCGAGACCGAGGCGAAGCGGGTGGTGGACGAGGGCCGGCACGAGCTGGAGGTCCTGGTGCGCCGGCGCGCGGACATCAACACGGAGATCTCCCGTGTCCAGGACGTGCTGGAGGCGTTGGAGTCTTTCGAGACCCCGGGGGCGGGCGGTAAGGGCGGGGGCGCCGCACCGGCCGCCGGCGTCAAGGCCGGAGCCTCGTCGGGCACTCGATCGAGTGGCAAGCCGTCAGATGGGTAGCCGCCGGGCCTTCGTCCATGGTTCCGCATGGACCGTCATTCGTCCGAGTGGCAAGGGTTACGGGGGTCAGCCACTCAAAAGGGGTGTCATTCTCCAGATCAAACCGGCATCTGCTCGATGACACGCCGCTTCGGCCCCTAGGATTCCCTCTATCACCTCACCGGTCTCACTTCGACAGGAACCCCATGAGTGACCCTTCCTCCCCCTTCGGCTTCGAACTCGTGCGGCGTGGTTACGACCGCGGTCAGGTGGATGACCGCATTACCAAGCTCGTCGCCGACCGTGATAGTGCTCTGTCCCGCATCACCTCGCTGGAGAAGCGCATCGAGGAGCTGCACCTCGAAACGCAGAACGCCCAGGCCCAGGTGAACGACGCGGAGCCGTCGTACGCGGGTCTCGGCGCGCGCGTGGAGAAGATCCTGCGCCTGGCCGAGGAGGAGGCGAAGGACCTCCGTGAGGAGGCCCGTCGCGCCGCCGAGCAGCACCGCGAGCTCGCCGAGTCCGCCGCCCAGCAGGTGCGCAACGACGCCGAGACGTTCGCCGCCGAGCGCAAGGCCAAGGCCGAGGACGACGGCGTCCGCATCGTCGACAAGGCCAAGGGTGAGGCCACCGCGCTGCGCTCCGACGCGCAGAAGGACGCGGCGCAGAAGCGCGAGGAGGCGGATGCCCTCTTCGAGGAGACCCGCGCCAAGGCCGCCCAGGCCGCCGCGGACTTCGAGACCAACCTCGCCAAGCGCCGCGACCAGTCGGAGCGCGACCTCGCGTCCCGTCAGGCCAAGGCCGAGAAGCGTCTCGCCGAGATCGAGCACCGCGCCGAGCAGCTCCGTCTGGAGGCCGAGAAGCTCCGCACGGACGCCGAGCGCCGGGCCCGTCAGACGGTGGAGACCGCGCAGCGCCAGTCCGAGGACATCGTGGCCGACGCCAACGCGAAGGCCGACCGCATCCGCAGCGAGTCGGAGCGCGAGCTGGCGGCGCTCACCAACCGCCGCGACTCGATCAACGCCCAGCTGACCAACGTCCGCGAGATGCTGGCGACGCTGACCGGTGCCGCGGTGGCCGCCGCCGGCACCCCCGCCGACGAGGAGCCCGCCTCCCGAGGCGTCCCGGCCCAGCAGACCCGCTGATTCCGGCTGTCGTACCCGCGTGCCCGGTTCCGCCCTTGTGGTGGCGCCGGGCACGCGGTCGTTCTAGCGTGAACGCATGATCGAGCTCGATGGCCTCACGAAGCGCTTCGGGAACAAGGTCGCCGTCGACCAGTTGTCGTGCGTGATCAGACCGGGAATGGTGACGGGTTTTCTGGGACCCAACGGGGCGGGCAAGTCCACCACGATGCGGATGATGCTCGATCTCGACAACCCCACCAGCGGTTCCGTGCGCATCGACGGCAAGCACTACCGCGAACTGGCGGAGCCCCTGAAGTACATCGGGGCGCTGCTGGACGCCAAGGCGATGCACGGCGGGCGCAGCGCGTACAACAACCTGCTCTGTCTGGCCCAGAGCAACCGCATTCCCGAGCGCCGGGTGGCGGAGGTGCTGGACACCGTCGGTCTGACGGCGGTGGCGAGGAAGAAGTCCAAGGGCTTCTCGCTCGGTATGGGCCAGCGCCTCGGCATCGCATCGGCGCTGCTCGGTGATCCCGAGATCCTGATGTTCGACGAGCCGGTCAACGGTCTGGACCCGGAGGGCATCCACTGGATCCGGAACCTGATGAAGACGCTCGCTTCGCAGGGCCGGACGATCTTCGTCTCCTCGCACCTGATGAGCGAGATGGCGCTGACCGCCGACCATCTGATCGTGATCGGTCAGGGCCGGCTGCTCGCCGACACCTCGATGGCCGATTTCATCCACGAGAACTCCCGCAGTTACGTCCGGCTGCGCTCCCCGCAGCAGGAGCGGCTGCGCGACGTGCTCCGCCAGGAGGGCGTCGTGGCGGTCGAGGCGGCGGGCGGCACGCTGGAGGTGGACGGGGCGAGCACCGAGGACCTGGGCGAGCTGGCCGCCCGGCACTCGATCGTGCTGCACGAGCTGAGCGCCCAGCGGGCGTCGCTGGAGGAGGCGTTCATGCAGATGACGGCGGGCTCGGTCGAGTACCACGCCCACTCGGAACCCGGCGGCGGCGCACCTCCGCCCGAGGGCCCGCAGTGGGGCGGGGCCTGGAACCAGCAGCCCGGCAACGGCAAGGAGGCGTGACGATGGCTTCGGTCCCCGCGGTCCTGACCTCCGAATGGACCAAGATCCGGACGGTCTCCTCCACCACCTGGACGCTGATCTCGGCGTTCCTGGTCACCGTCGCGATGGGCGCGGCCCTGTGCGCGGTGATGAACGCCCAGTTCGACGACCTCAAGGAGGCGGAGCGGCTGACCTTCGACCCGACGTTCATCAGCTTCTCCGGGATGATTCTCGGCCAGCTGGCGATGGTCGTGTTCGGGGTGCTCGTCGTCGGTACGGAGTACAGCTCCGGCATGATCCGCACCTCACTGGCGGCCGTGCCGCAGCGGGCGACCTTCCTCTTCAGCAAGATGCTGGTGGCCGGGGTGCTGGCCCTGGTGGTCGGGCTGCTGACGAGCTTCGTGACGTTCTTCCTGGGCCAGGCGCTGCTGGGCGACCACGGTACGGACATCGGCGCGGACAACGTGCTGCGGGCCGTGGTGGGCGGCGGTCTCTACATGGGGCTGATCGCGCTCTTCTCCATGGGGGTGGCGGCGATGCTGCGCAGCTCCATGCTGTCGCTGGGCATCCTGATGCCGTTCTTCTTCCTCGTCTCGCAGATCCTGTCGGCGGTGCCGGGCGCCAAGAAGGTCGCCCAGTACTTCCCGGACCAGGCGGGCTCCAAGATCATGCAGGTGGTGCCGGACGCGATGAACAGCGATCCGGCGCCGTACGGGCCGTGGGCCGGTCTGCTGATCATGGTGGGCTGGGTGGCGGCCGCGGTGATCGGCGGCTTCCTCGTCCTGAAGAAGCGGGACGCCTGACCCGGAAACGGTCCCGGACCGGGCGGGACTCGCCACGGTAACGACTTGGCCGGAACCGTCAAGGCGCGGATATCCTCCTAACTCTTACGGGGGCGTACGGCCGGACGGCGTGTGCCCCGACGACAGATAAGTCGATGGGGCTGGAGCATGATCGAGGCAGTCGGCCTGACCAAGCGCTATGGCGCGAAGACGGCCGTGTACAACCTTTCCTTCCAGGTGCGGCCGGGTGCCGTCACCGGATTCCTCGGTCCCAACGGGTCCGGCAAGTCCACGACGATGCGGATGATCCTCGGCCTGGACCGCCCGACGGCCGGCCGGGTGACCATCGGCGGCCACGAGTTCCGCACTCTGCCGAACGCGCCCCGCCAGGTGGGGGCCCTGCTCGACGCGAAGGCCGTGCACGGTGGCCGCAGCGCCCGCAACCACCTTCTCTCGCTCGCCCAGCTGGCCGGCATCCCGGAGGCCCGGGTCGACGAGGTGCTGGGCGTCGTGGGGCTCCAGGAGGTGGCCCGCAAGCGCTCCAAGGGCTTCTCGCTGGGCATGGGGCAGCGCCTGGGCATCGCGGCGGCGCTCCTGGGCGACCCGCAGGTGCTGCTCTTCGACGAGCCGGTCAACGGCCTCGACCCCGAGGGCATCCTCTGGGTCCGCAATCTGATGAAGATGCTGGCGTCCGAGGGCCGCACGGTCTTCGTCTCCAGCCACCTCATGAGCGAGATGGCCCTCACCGCCGACCACCTGATCGTGATCGGCCGCGGCCAGCTGATGGCCGACATGAGCGTCACCGACTTCATCTCGGCCAACTCCGCCGACTTCGCCCGGGTCCGTGTCCCGGACGAGACGCCCGAGCAGCGGGAGAAGCTCACCACCACGCTGACCGAGGCGGGCGGACAGGTCATGCCCGAGCCGGACGGAGCCCTGCGGGTCACCGGCCTCGCCCTCCCCCGGATCAGCGACCTCGCCCACGAGTCGGACGTCCGGCTGTGGGAGCTGTCGCCGCACCAGGCGTCCCTGGAGGAGGCGTACATGCGGATGACGCAGGGCGCCGTGGACTACCGCTCGACGGCCGACCAGAAGGCCCACCTCCAGCAGCAGCCGCCGTACGCGGGCTACGGGCAGCCGCCCGGATACACCCCGCCGCCGCAGCAGCCCGCCCCCGATGTGCCGCAGCAGGGCTGGTACGCCCCGCCGCCGCCCGGACAGAACCCGTACGCGGCCGCCCCGGCGCAGGCGCCCACGCCGCCGGCCGAGGCCCCCGCTCCCGCCCCGGCGGCGCCCGCCGCGGCCCCCGCAGACCTGACCAAGCGCGACACCAGCGAGGACCCCCGATGACCACGCCGTCCACGCCACCGACGCCGCAGGCGCCGTATCAGCAGGCCGCGCCGCAGCAGACGTACGCGCAGGCGTACCAGCAGCCGCAGGGCTTCTACACCTCGCCGATCCCGGTGCGCCCCGCGACGCTCGGTGACGCGATCGCCTCCGAGTGGACCAAGATCCGGTCCGTGCGCTCGACCATGTGGACGCTCGGCGTCATGACCGCGCTGCTGCTGGTCATCGGGGTGCTCGCGGCCGTCGCCGTCTCCGCGTCCGACTCGGACATGAACGGGACCCCGGTGCTGAGCCTCGGCTTCTTCGGGGTGCTGCTGGGCACGATCTGCGTGATCACGCTCGGCGTGATGACGATCGCCTCGGAGTACGGCACCGGCATGATCCGTACGACGCTGACGGCCTGCCCGAGCCGGGGCCGGGTGCTCGGCGCCAAGGCGCTCGTCTTCTTCCTGCTCACCTTCGTCCTCACCACGGTGATGACGTCGCTGGTCGCCCTGATCCAGTCGTCGATGCTGGACGCGGCCTCGCCCTCCGGCGAGGAGTGGCTGCGCGCCACGGTCGGCGTCAGCCTCTACGTGGCGACGCTGGGGCTGCTCGCCCTCGCGCTCGGCGCCCTGATCCGGCACTCCGCCGGGGCGATCACCATCATGATCGGCGTGGTGCTGCTGCCGCTCGTGCTGGCGCTGTTCATGTTCGCCAGCTCGCTGGAGGGACTCCGGGACGCGCTGCTGGAGTACTCGGTGCCCAACCAGCTGAGCGTCTTCTACGACAACTCGGTCTCCACGTCCGGCCCGTCCGGCTGGGATCCGCTGTGGATCATCATGGGCGTGACCGCGGTGGCGCTGGGCGGCGCCTACCTGTCGATGAACCAGCGGGACGTCTGAGCGGGACCCCTCAGTAGCGAGGCGCGTTCCTGGACCGCTGCACCCGTGTGGTGCGGCGGTCCTTCGCGTTCCAGCAGGCCTTGTGCCAGTGCCTGCGGTCGTCGACCCCGCTGTACTCGGACCAGGCCACCAGATGCGGGACGCCGGAGGGGATCTCCTGGTCGCAGCCGGGGCAGCGGTAGCGCTTGCCGGCCGCGCTCGCGCCGCTGACCGGGCGTACGGACCACTCCTCGCCCTGCCACTCCTCGCTGCGCCCGCCCCCGCCGTACCGGTCCCCCGCCTCGCTCGCGCTGTCGTTGCGGCTCTCGCCGCCTCGGGGGCGGTTGCGGCGCGGGGACACGGTTCACCTCGGGGGACGGGGCCGGCGGTTTCCTTCCAGCCTAGGGCCATTCGGGCGGGGTACTCGTCGTTCCGGGCCCCGGGCGCTGCGGGTTACCGGAAAATCGCAACAACTCCGCGCCCGACCGTGCCCTTGGCACGTGTCAGACGTTGTTGCGGGTAGGGGAGAGCCGCGTCGGCCGCAAGGAGGCAATTGGCGATGCGTGTGGGAACGTTCGTACTGGCGGCCCAGTTTCCGGGCCAGGGACCGGGGGAAGCGCTGCACCGCGCGATCCGGTCCGCCGAGGTCGCGGAGGAGTCCGGGCTCGACTCGGTCTGGCTGGCCGAACATCATTTCGTGCCGTACGGGGTGTGCCCGTCCGCCGTCACCCTGGCCGCGCAGCTGCTCGGCCGCACCCGCCGCATCCGCGTGGGCACGGCGGTGAGCGTGCTGCCCACGCAGCACCCGGTGGCGCTCGGCGAGCAGGCCGCGCTCCTCCACCTCACCAGCGGCGGCCGGTTCAGCCTCGGGGTGGGCCGGGGCGGTCCATGGGTGGACCTGGAGGTGTTCGGCGGCGGCCTGGAGGCGTACGAGAAGGGCTTCCCGGAGTCGCTGGGGCTCCTGCTCGACTGGCTGCACGAACCGCGGGTGGCGGGCCGGGGCGAGCGGTACGCCTTCCGCGAGGTGGCGGTCGTACCCCGGGCCGACGAGCTGCTCGACGGGGAGGGCGCGCAGAGCGCCGGCGGCCCCGAGGTGATCGTCGCGTGCACCTCGCGCGGGACCGTGGAGCTGGCCGCCGAGAACGGCCTGCCGATGCTGCTCGGCATGCACTGCGGGGACGAGGAGAAGGCGGAGATGGTCGCGCTCTGGCGGTCCCTCGCGCTGGCGGCCGGCCACGCGCCGGAGCGGGTGCACGCGGTGGGGCACGTCTCGGCGGGGGTGGCCCAGATCGCCGACCGCACCGAGGACGCCGTCGAGACGCTGGTGAAGGCGATGCCCGGCTGGCTGCGCCAGGGGCTCGGCGCGCATGTGACGGTCGACGGCCGGCACCGCGTGATGCGGGACCCCGTCGGTTACGCGGAACTGCTCTGCGGCCTTCATCCGGTGGGCACACCCGAGCTGGCGGCCGACCGCCTCGCGGCCACCGCCGAACGCACGGGCATCACCCGCTTCGCGCTCCTGGTGGAGGGGTCCGGAGATCTCGTCGCCACGGAGGAGAACGTAGCGCGGCTGGGCACGGAGGTACGGCCACTCCTCGAATGACCCCCGCGCACGGACAGGACGGTGTACGGCGGTGTACGGACGGGAGCCGCCGCCCCGGACCAGTTGCACCTCCCGCGGCCCGGAACGGCGACGGAAGCGTTCAGCAGTCCCGTAGTTCGGGCGACTGGTTGAGCAACTGGCCCCTCACCGAGGTGAACTTGGCCAGTCGGTCGTCGACCGAGGCGTCCAGCGGGAACACCGCGACGCGGTGGCAGTTCTGGAATGCGAGACGCACCCCGAAGTGCCGCTGCAGCGCGCCGCGTATCGCATCACTCGCGAGCGCACGCAGCAGCTGACCACGTGCCTGCTCGTTGGGCGGCGGCGTCTGGTTGTCGGCGAACTCCCCGCCGTCGACCTTCAGCTGAGCCACCAACGAGCTGATCATCTCCCATGCGTAGGGCAGGGAGGTCCGGACGCAGTCGACGAAGTCGGCTTCGTCGACCTCGCCTCGCTCGGCCTGTTCCAACAGCGCCGGTGAGACGTCGAGCGACATGGGTTCTCCTCTCGCGGCCCCGGCGGGATGCCGGAACCTTACGGGCAGGGAAGGAGGGCGGCGACGCAGCGTGCACACGCGGCGACCTCCTGCATCCACGGTAAGGGCGCAGTCCGGGCCGCACCAGGAGATTGGGAACACAACCGGCCAATAACGAAGGGGTTCAAAGAGGGGCAAGACAGAAAGCGTCAACTCCGGAAGGGACGGGAGTGACGGATGGGTGAATCGCGCCGGGCCCCCGACGTCGAGTAGCGTTGCCGACCATGCGTCTCGTCATCGCCCGCTGCTCCGTGGACTACGCCGGCCGGCTCACGGCCCACCTGCCCTCCGCTCCCCGCCTCATCCTGGTGAAGGCGGACGGGAGCGTGTCGATCCACGCCGACGACAGGGCGTACAAACCGCTCAACTGGATGTCGCCGCCCTGCACCCTGAAGGAGGGCAGCGGGGACGCCGAGGGCGTCTGGACCGTGGTGAACAAGGCGGGCGAAAAACTGATCATCACTATGGAGGAAATCCTCCATGACTCGTCCCATGAGCTGGGCGTCGATCCAGGGCTGATCAAGGACGGTGTGGAAGCGCACCTCCAGGAGCTGCTCGCGGACCGCATCGAGATCCTGGGCGAGGGCTACACGCTGATCCGCCGCGAGTACTTCACGGCCATCGGCCCGGTCGACATCCTCTGCCGCGACGCGGACGGGCAGACGGTGGCCGTCGAGCTGAAGCGCCGCGGCGACATCGACGGCGTCGAGCAGCTGACCCGCTACCTGGAACTCCTCAACCGCGACCCGCACCTGACCCCGGTGAAGGGCATCTTCGCCGCCCAGGAGATCAAGCCGCAGGCGAGGGTCCTCGCCACGGACCGCGGCATCGGCTGCGTGGTCCTGGACTACGACGCGATGCGAGGCATCGAGGACGACAAGCTCCGCCTGTTCTGACGAGCACCGCCACCCAAGCCCGTCCGGCGCCCTTCAAGCCCGTCCGGCGATTGAGGACGGAACCCTCACGCCGGAGCCCGGCAACCCTCCGGACGGGCCGCACATTTCAAGCCCGTCCGGCGATTGAGGACAAAACCCTCGCACCGGGGAACCGTACGATCAAGCCGGTCCGGCGCTCGAGGACGACACCCCGCCCGCCAGGTCGGAGGAGTCCGGCCCCGTGGGCGCCTCCCCCGTGTCCGACTCCGTCGGCGTCGGCGTCGGCGAGTCATCGGTCTCCGACGGCGCCGGACTGCTCGGCGCCGTCGCCGACCGCGTCG
The DNA here is from genome assembly GCA_036226585.1 of Streptomyces sp. NBC_00708. Lineage (GTDB taxonomy): Bacteria > Actinomycetota > Actinomycetes > Streptomycetales > Streptomycetaceae > Streptomyces. The sequence continues at coordinate 5,000,450 of CP108997.1, read as the reverse complement.
GCGCCGGCTTGGACGACGTCGGCTTCGACGGCGGCACCGACGACTTCGTCGCCCCCGGCGACGACGGCGTATCCGGAGAAGACGGCGCGTCCGACGACGAGGACGTCCCCGAGGGCGTCACCCCGCCCGGCGAAGCCGACCCGCTCACCGACGGCCCCGGCGAAGCCGACGACGAACCCGACGGCGACACGGACGTACTCGGGTCGTCCGGCGTCGGATCGCCCGCCGTCACCTCGTCGTCGTAGATACCGCCGTCGTCCGGCGCCTCCTGCTCGGACGACGTACCGGCACCGCCCTGCGGGTCACTGTTCGACGTCAGCCCGAGCGTCACCACCGTGCCGAGGACCCCGGCCAGCAGCACCCCCGCCCCGGCCGCGACGAGATTGCGCCGCGCCCCGCCGATGAGGGCCAGCGGGCCACCCCGCCGCTCCCCCTTGCCGGCCGCCGGCGGCGGCACCGGCACCGAGGCCACCACCGCCGTGTCGTCGAACGCGCGCTGCATCGACACCGGTATGACGGCCGGCACCCCCAGCGGCGGCGACGCCTCGAACACGGCGGCCGTACCGCCGTCGCCCGGCACCGGACCGCCCCCGGACCGGTCCTCGACCAGGGCGAGGGCCCGTCGCCCGGCCACCGCACCGCTCTTGTCGGCGAGCGCCCCGCGCATGCTGATGGCGGTCTCCAGCTCGGCCCTGGCCCGGTCGGGATGCCCGGTGCAGAGCGCGAGAACACCCAACTCGTGGTGGAAGTACGCCTCTTCCGCGACCTCCCCGGCGAGCCGGCCGGCCTCCTGGCCGATCCGCAGGGCCCGCTCCCAGGCCCCCCAGTGCAGCCCCGCCGCGAAGGCGGGCGCCGCGCTGCGGGCGAGGAGCACGGCGGCGCTCGTCCGGCCGCTCCCCTCCCCCGGCACGAGCTGGTTCATGGCGGCGATGACCGCGTCCGCCTCGGCGGCTGCCCGTGCGGGGGTGACCGAGGGGTGCCCGGTCCACCAGGCGTAGTGCTGGGCGGCCGTGCGGGCCCGGTCGACGGAGTCGTCGTCGTAACCGGCGGCCACCAGCTGGGCCAGGACCCCGGCGGCCAGCCGGTAGCGGGAGCCGGCCGGGGAGAGCAGCCCGCAGCCGGCCAGCTCGCCGAGCGCGGCGTCGGCGTGGGTGTCCCCGACGAGCGCCGGCAGGTGCGCCTGGTGCGGCACCTCGCCGCCGAGCGCCACCGCGAAGCGCAGCGTGTCGCGTGCGGCACCGCTCAGCCGGGAGGCGAGCAGGGCCGCGGGCGCCGCGCCCTCGCCGAGGCTGGGCAGCGGTACGTCCGGGTCCGCACCGGCCGCGGGCACCGGCGCGTCGGCGGGCCGGTTCTCCAGGTAGCCGTACTCGTCGTACGCGGTGGGGTCGGTGCGCAGCTCGTCGCGCTGGCGCAGCAGCGCACCGGCCTGGACGAAGCGCAGCGGCAGGCCCTCGGACTCGAACCAGAGGTCTCCGGCCCAGTTGGCCTCCTCCTCGGTGAGCTGCCGTTCGACGAACCGTTCCAGCAGTTCGAGGGAGGCGGCGCGGTCGAGGCCGGCGAGGAAGACCTCTTCGAGGGGGGAGTCGGCGCCGGGCGCGGCGACGTCGGGCGTCGCCGCGAGCAGGTAGGCGCACTCGGGGGTCGCGTCGAGCAGTTCGTCGAGGGCGGCGCCGCCGAACTCCAGGTCGTCCAGGACGACGACGGCGCCGGTGGTCCGCAGCGTCTCCCGGAGGAGGGTCCGGTCCGGGCGGTACAGGGGTGCGTCGTGGACGGCGTCGAAGAGTCCGTACAGCAGGTCGGTGACCGTGCGCTTGTGGCCGCTGAGGCGTACGACCCCGTCGGGCGCGAAGTCCGCGCAGTCGGCGGCGACGGCGTCGAGCAGGGCGGTACGGCCGGAACCCGCCGGTCCGGTGAGCCGGACGGAGCGGCCGCGGGCGAGCAGGCGGGTCAGCCGCTCGCGTTCGTCGTCGCGCCGCAGCAACGGCAGCTGGGGAACGGGCGGGCCGGGCGGCACGGGGGGCGCGGCGGCACGGGCGCGGTCGGCGCGCTCGTCAGGGGTGCGGCGGACGGGGGCCGCGGGCTGCCGGCCGGGCGGGCACAGCTCGACCTCGCTGCCGTCGACCGGGTTGACGGTCAGCACCAGATCACCGGCGACAAGTGTGACCACCCGGGCCTGCTGCGGTGTTTGCTGACCGAAATCCGGAGTGAGCGGGTCGCGGGAGGGCCGGCGCCGGCCGGCTTCCTCGGCGAAGCCCTTGCTGTCGTGGCCGAACTCTTCCGGCCCCCGGTGTATCGGGTCCATCGCCAAAGCCCCCAAGACGCGTCGAGCGCGGTTGTCCCTCCCGGCCTCGCACGTCCAGATGCCGCCCACGGTCCGGTGTCCGCCGGGTGGGTCCGTCAATCGGCAGACGGCCGAACCCTAAACCTTCGCACAGTATCTACGAACATCCGGGGTGGCGCGCCGCCCCACAGATCACGGTCTCGTGAGGATTGTGTGCCTTGCCGCCGTACGGTCACCGAGGGTCCGTACCGGGCCACGGCGCGTCCCGGCCCGAGCGGTCGGACGGGGCCCGGGGCGGTCAGACGCGCGGCAGGGACTCCGCGGCGATCCCGCCCTCGATGGCCAGGATGCGGTGCAGCCGGGTGGCCACCAGGAGGCGTTGCATCTGCGGAGGCACGCCGCGCAGCACGAGGCGCCGTCCGGCGCGTCCGGCCCTGCGGTGTGCGCCCATGATGACGCCGAGTCCGGTGGCGTCCCACGAATCCAGCTCGGTCAGGTCGAGCACGAGATCGCCGACGCCGTCGTCGAGGGCCGAGTGCAGGACCGTACGGGCGTCCGCCGCGCTTCGGACGTCGAGGCGGCCCCCGACGACCAGCTCGGCGTGGTCGCCCCTGATGTGCATATGCGCTCCCCTGGAATGCTCCGTGGCCCGGTCCGTCTGTCTGAAACTGTCTCTGCCCCAACTGACTGCGGCAGCGACAGGGTAGTTGCCGTCTGTAAGCGAACCGATACCGAATTCACTCCGAGGAGTGATGCGGGATGGCTGCGGACCCGGGTGGATCCACTGGTTCCGGACGGTGTTCCCCGAACGGCGCCCGGCCTGATTGACAGCGGATCAGCCGGACCGGACCGAAAATGATCAGTAGGTGTAGAAGCCCTGCCCGCTCTTGCGCCCGATGTCACCTGCATCGACCATCCGGCGCATCAGCTCCGGGGCGGCGAACTTCTCGTCCTGCGACTCGGTGTAGATGTTGCTCGTGGCGTGCAGCAGGATGTCGACCCCGGTCAGGTCCGCGGTGGCCAGCGGGCCCATCGCGTGGCCGAAACCGAGCTTGCAGGCGACATCGATGTCCTCGGCCGTCGCGACACCCGACTCGTACAGTTTGGCGGCCTCCACGACGAGCGCCGAGATCAGCCGGGTGGTGACGAAGCCGGCCACGTCACGGTTGACGACGATGCAGGTCTTGCCGACGGACTCGGCGAACTCCCGCGCGGTGGCGAGGGTTTCGTCGCTGGTCTTGTAGCCGCGTACGAGCTCGCAGAGCTGCATCATCGGGACCGGCGAGAAGAAGTGCACGCCGACGACGCGCTCCGGGCGCTCCGTCACGGCCGCGATCTTGGTGATCGGGATGGCGGAGGTGTTGGAGGCGAGCACGGCGTCGTCCCGGACGATCTTGTCGAGCGAGCGGAAGATCTCGTGCTTCACCTCCAGCTTCTCGAAGACGGCCTCGACGACGATGTCCGCGTCGGCGACGGCGTCCAGGTCGGTGGTCGTGGTGATCCGGCCGAGCGCGGCCTCGGCGTCGGCGGCGTCGAGCCTGCCCTTGGCGACGAACTTGTCGTAGGAGGCCTTGATGCCGTCGCGGCCTCGGGCCAGGGCCTCGTCGGTGACGTCGCGCAGCACCACGTCCCAGCCCGCCTGGGCGGAGACCTGCGCGATGCCGGACCCCATGAGTCCGGCTCCGATGACGGCGAGCTTCCTGGCCACGTTGGCACCCCTCTGTATGTGTCGGTGGTTCTGGTCCATGCCCTCCGGCGGAGGTTAGTACCCGGGGCGGGCGCTGGGGCTGCGAAGAGATGCGCGTCACGTCTCAAATGACGGACATCACACCGGGACGCGTCATTCGGCGGTGCGCCGGGCGTAGTTGAGCACCTTTTCGCCCAGCAGGTCCTCGATGTCGTCGAGCAGGACGAGGGCGTCCCGGGAGACCTCGGCGGGTGTGCGGCCGGCCATCATCTCGCGCCCGATGTAGGCCATGAGCGTGCTGTGGACCCAGGAGAGCTGACCGGCCACCAGGACGGGCACCGCGTCCTCGGGCCCGGCGCCGCCCACCTCCACGAGGGTGGCCTCCAGGTGCTGGTTGACCTCCTGCTGGATGTGCCACAGGCGGGCCTTGAGGCCGTCGGCGTCCTCGATGACCCGCATGAAGCGCGCGTACCCGTCCATCAGGCCGACGAGGGGCGAGACGCTCTCGACCTGGATGCGCAGCTCGCGCAGGACGGCGTCGGCCGCGGACTCGCCCGCGTCGCGGCCCCGCACGTACCGCGAGAGACGTTCGACGACGCCCTGGCCGCGGTCGAGGAACAGGTCCTCCTTGGCCGGGAAGTAGTTGTAGACGGTGTTGACCGAGACGTCGGCGGCGTGGGCGATCTCCGCGATCGTGACCGCGTCGAAGCCCCGCTCCAGGAAGAGGCCGGTGGCCACGTCCGAGAGGTGCTGCCGGGTCTGCCGCTTCTTCCGTTCCCTGAGTCCCTCAGCCATGGCCCCATCGTAGATGCTCTGGGGTCTCTGAATATTTGGAGTCATTGCATTTTTTCAGTGACTCTGTTTTCGTGGTCGCATGCCCATCATCAGTACGGCCGGGCTCGCCCGGACCTTCATGAGCAAAGCCGGCCCGGTCGAGGCCGTCCGTTCCCTCGACATGACCGTCGCGGCCGGCGAGATCGTCGGCCTGCTCGGACCCAACGGCGCGGGGAAGACGACCACCCTGCGCATGCTCACCACCCTGCTCTCCCCCACCGGCGGCGCGGCCACCGTCGCCGGCCACGACCTGGCCACCGACCCGGCGGGCGTGCGCGAGCGGTGCGGTTACGTCGCCCAGTCGGGCGGGGTCGACCCGCACACCACCGTGCGGGAGGAACTGGTCACCCAGGGCCGGATGTACCGGCTCGGCAAGGCGGCGGCGGTGGCCCGCGCCGGTGAACTCGCGGAGGAACTGGGCCTGTCGGACCTGCTCGACCGCCGCACCGTCACCCTCTCCGGCGGCCAGCGCCGACGGCTGGACATCGCGATGGGGCTCACCCACCGCCCCGCCGTCCTCTTCCTGGACGAGCCCACCACCGGCCTCGACCCCGGCAGCCGCGCCGACCTGTGGGACCTGGTGCGCCGGCTGCGCGACACGAACGGCACCACCGTCGTGCTCACCACGCACTACCTCGACGAGGCGGACGCCCTCGCCGACCGGCTCGTCGTCATCGACGGCGGCCTGGTGGCGGCGGAGGGCACCCCGGCCGAGCTCAAGACCCGGTACGCGGGTTCACCGGACGCCACGCTCCAGGACGCCTTCCTGGCCCTCACCGGACGCGCCCCCGCCGCCGACACCGCGCCCCTCGCGGTCTGACACCTCTCGGGACACCCATGCTGCTGCACGACACCGCGCTGATCTTCGGGCGCTACGCCCGCCAGACCCTGCGCTCCAGGTTCCAGATCCTCTTCGGCATCCTGATGCCCCTGCTCTACCTGCTCTTCTTCGGACCGCTGCTGACCGGACTGCCGCTCGGCGGGGACACCGACTCCTGGCAGATCCTGGTGCCCGGACTGCTGCTCCAGCTCGGCCTGTTCGGCGCCTCGTTCGCCGGGTTCGGCCTCATCATCGACAAGTCGACCGGGGTGGTCGAGCGGATGCGGGTGACCCCGGTCAGCCGGGCGGCGCTGCTGCTGGGCCGGGTGCTGAGGGACGCGCTGCTCTTCATGTTCCAGGCGGTCCTGCTGGTGCTCGTCGCCGTACTGATGGGACTGCGGGCGCCGCTGCCGGGGGTGCTGATCGGCTTCGCGTTCGTCGGCCTGCTGACGGTCTCGCTGGCCTCGCTCTCGTACGCGCTGGCCATGCGGGTCTCCACGCCGCAGGAGTTCGGGCCCGTCATCAACGCGCTCACCATGCCGGCCATGCTGCTGTCCGGCCTGATGCTGCCGATGACGCTCGGCCCGAAGTGGCTCGACGTGCTCTCGCACTTCACGCCGTTCCGCTACCTGGTGGACGCGGTCCGGGACGCGTACGCCGGCACGTACGCGTCCGCGCACCTGCTGTACGGGGTCCTCGTCGCCCTGGGCTTCGCGGCGCTGGCCGTGACAGTGGGCACAGGTGTCTTCCGGAAGGCCGGGGCGTAACTAGGCTGGCCACATGGTCAATCTGACGCGCATCTACACCCGTACCGGCGACAAGGGCACCACCGCCCTCGGCGACATGAGCCGGACCGCCAAGACCGATCTGCGGATCTCCGCGTACGCCGACGCCAACGAGGCCAACGCGGTCATCGGCACCGCGATCGCCCTCGGGCAGCTGGACGAGGACGTCGTGAAGGTCCTCGTCCGCGTGCAGAACGACCTGTTCGACGTGGGCGCGGACCTGTCCACGCCGGTCGTCGAGGACCCGAAATACCCGCCGCTGCGGGTCGAGCAGTCGTACGTCGACAAGCTGGAGGCCGACTGCGACCACTACCTGGAGCAGGTGGAGAAGCTCCGCAGCTTCATCCTTCCGGGCGGTACGCCGGGCGCCGCGCTGCTGCACCAGGCGTGCACCGTGGTCCGGCGCGCCGAGCGGTCCACCTGGGCGGCGATGGAGGTGCACGGCGAGGTGATGAACCCGCTGACGGCGACCTACCTCAACCGCCTCTCCGACCTGCTGTTCATCCTGGCCCGGGTGGCGAACAAGGAGGTCGGAGACGTGCTCTGGGTGCCGGGCGGCGAACGCTAGGAGCTCGGGCCGGGCTCCCGTTTCGGGAACACCGTGTAGCTCGCCGCGATCACCAGGTTGATCCCGACGACCAGCAGCATCGTCCGCTGCCAGGACCGCAGCGAGGTCACGTCCCCGTCTCCCCCGACGTACCAGACGGCCGCCTGGAGCAGCGCCAGCGCCGTGGCCGCGGCGACGGTCCAGCGGGCGGCGACCTTCCACTCGTGGACCGCCCGCGCCTTCCCGTACTTCGGGGGCTTCACCGGGGGCGGTCCCCCGGCGAACCGGTGCGCGACCCGGGCATCGGCCCACTTGATCGTCGCGTGCCCCAGGCCCACCGTGAAGCCGATGTAGGCGGCGGCGAGCCCGTGCTTCCAGTCCGGCTCGGCGCCGTTCTTCAGGTCGATGGCGGTCACCGCGAGCAGGACGAGCTCCAGCACCGGTTCGCACAGCAGCACGGCCGCGCCCAGGCGCGGCTTGCGCGCCCCGTAGCGCAGCGCCAGTCCGGCGGCCAGCAGCACCCAGAAGGCGATCTCGCAGGCGACGATCAGCGTGACGATCACGGTCCGCTCCTTTTCGGTCCCTTCCAGCCTGGCCGCCACCCGGGCCCGGATCATCGGCCCCGAAGAGGAAACCCGACTGCATACTTCGATGTACCGCACGCCGTACGTGTTGGATGGACGGGTGTCCCCACTGGCCCGTCCCCACCGCCACGACGTCCTCATCGCGGCCGTCGGACTGCTCGGCGGTGTGCTCCTGTGGCTGCTCGGGCTGCGCATGCAGACCGGCCGCCTCCTCGACGCTCCCTGGACCGCCCTGATCCCCCTCGCGGTGATGGCCGGGGCCGAACTGCTGCGGCGCGGCGCCCCGCGTACGGCGCTGCTCGCCGGGACGCTCGCGCTGGCCGCCGACCAGTTCACGCCGGGGAATCTGGCGACGGTGCTGATGTACACCGATGTGATGTACGCGGCCGTCCTGTACGGCAACCCGACGGCCGCCCGCCGCATCCCGGTGGCCGCGTTCCTGGTCACCGTGGCCGGCACGGCGGCCCTCGTGGCCCGGTACCGGGACGCCGAGGCCCTTCTCGTGGGCATCCTCGTCGCGCTCGTCGTCTTCGTACCCGCCCTCACCGGGGTCAGCGTGCGCAACCACCGCGACGCCGCCGAGACGGCCCGGCTGCGCGCCGATCAGACCGCCCTGCTCGCCGAGATGGACCGCACCCAGGCGGTGACCGCCGAGCGGGCCCGGATGGCGCGCGAGCTGCACGACCTGGTCGCCAACCATCTGTCCGCGATCGCCATCCACTCGACGGCCGCGCTCTCCCTCGACACTCCGGAGACCTCGCGCACGGCCCTCGGGGTGATCCGCGAGAACAGCGTCGACGGTCTGGCCGAAATGCGCCGTCTGATCGGGCTGCTGCGCACCGGGGCGGCCGAGCCGGAACCCAGCAGCTCGCCGACGCTCGGCTCGCTGGACGCGCTGGTGGAGCAGCAGCGCGCGAACGCCGAGGCCGGCGGGCTGACCTGCGTCCTGGAGGACACCAGGGACGGCCGCGAGCCCCTGCCCGCGCCGGTCGAGCTGGCCGCGTACCGCATCGTCCAGGAGTCCCTGACCAACGCGCTCAAGCACGCGGCGCCGGGCCCGGTCACGGTGCGGCTCGGACAGCCGGGGCGGCGGCTGACGGTGGAGGTGAGCAGCGTGCTCGGCGACCGGCCGGGGCCGCGCGCGCCGGGTTCGGGCGCCGGCCTGGTGGGGATGCGGGAGCGGGTGGCGCTGCTCGGCGGGGAGTTCGATGCGGGCCCGGTGGACGGGACGTGGCGGGTGCGGGCGGAGCTGCCCGTGGACGAAGGAGCGGTGGGTTCATGACGATCCGGGTGCTGGTCGCGGAGGACCAGACGGCGGTACGGGCGGGTCTGGTGCTCATCCTGGGCAGCGCGCCGGACATCGAAGTCGTCGGGGAGGCGGGTGACGGCGAGGAGGCGGTGCGGCTGGCCCGGGAACTGCGGCCCGATCTGGTGCTGATGGATGTGCAGATGCCGCGCCTGGACGGGGTCTCGGCGACCCGGCAGGTGACGGACGAGGGGCTGGCGGATGTGCTGGTGCTGACGACGTTCGACCTGGACGCGTACGTGTTCGGGGCGCTGCGGGCGGGTGCGTCGGGCTTCCTGCTGAAGGACACCGAGGCGGCCGGGCTGCTCGACGCGGTCCGTACGGTGGCGCGCGGCGAGGGCCTGATCGCTCCGGCCGTGACGCGCCGGCTGATCGCGGAGTTCGCGGGGGCCACCTCCGTACGCCCGCAGGGAACCTCGGACGCGTCGGTGCTGGAAACGCTCACGCGGCGCGAGCGCGAGGTGCTGGGATGTCTGGGCGAGGGGCTGTCGAACGCCGAGATCGCGGCACGGCTCTCCATGGCCGAGGCGACGGCGAAGACGCACGTCAGCCGGTTGCTGGGGAAGCTGGAGCTGCGCAGCCGGGTCCAGGCGGCCGTGCTGGCACAGGAGTTGGGCGTCTGAGGTTTATTCGGCGACCGGTCGCGTTCTTTGGTCCAGACCTCTTGACGATTGGTCCAGACCTTCCTAATCTCACCGAACACACTGCGGTGAGCCTGCCATGACAAACGCGGGCTCAGGGCGGCGCAGGGTTGCAGTTCACGGACCACCCCGTATGTCCGGACCTCACCCGAGGAGCACCGTTGAGCACTGAGACCCCCCGCCGGACCCGATTCAGACTCGGGTCCGGTCAAGCCTCCAGATCCAGAGCCGTCGCGGGCCTCACCGCACTGCTCCTTCCCCTCGCCGCCATGGTCGGCCTGGCCTCCCCCGCCGAGGCGGCGACCTCCGCCACGGCCACGTACCTCAAGAAGTCCGACTGGGGCACCGGCTTCGAGGGCCAGTGGACGGTGAAGAACACCGGCACCACCGCCCTCAGCTCCTGGACCATCGAGTGGGACTTCCCCAGCGGCACCGGCGTCGGCTCGGCCTGGGACGCCACCGTCACCCACACGGGCAACCACTGGACCGCCAAGAACGTCGGCTGGAACGGTTCGGTCGCCCCCGGCGCCAGCGTCTCCTTCGGCTTCAACGGCACCGGCTCCGGTTCCGGCGCCGCCACCAACTGCACGCTGAACGGCGCCTCCTGCGACGGCGGCCCCACGGTCCCGGGTGACAATCCCCCCTCGGCTCCGGGCACCCCGACCGCGAGCGGCATCACCGACACCTCGGCGAAGCTCAGCTGGACCGCGGCCACCGACGACAAGGGCGTCAAGAACTACGACGTCCTGCGGGACGGCTCGGTCGTCGCCACGGTCACCGGCACCACGTACACCAACACCGGCCTGAGCGCCGGCACCGACTACTCGTACACCGTGCAGGCGCGTGACACCGCCGACCAGACCGGCCCGGTCAGCGGCGCGGTCAAGGTGCACACCACGGGCGGCGGCGGCACCGACCCCGGCACCGGCGACAAGGTCAACCTCGGTTACTTCACCGACTGGGGCGTCTACGGCCGGAACTACCACGTCAAGAACCTGGACACCTCCGGTTCCGCCGCGAAGATCACGCACATCAACTACGCCTTCGGCAACGTCCAGGGCGGCAAGTGCACCATCGGCGACTCGTACGCCGACTACGACATGGCGTACACGGCCGACAAGTCCGTGGACGGCGTCGCCGACACCTGGGACCAGCCGCTGCGCGGCAGCTTCAACCAGCTGCGCAAGCTCAAGGCGAAGTACCCGCACATCAAGGTGCTGTGGTCCTTCGGCGGCTGGACCTGGTCCGGCGGCTTCGGCCAGGCGGCCCAGAACCCGGCCGCGTTCGCCGAGTCCTGCTACAACCTGGTGGAGGACCCGCGGTGGGCCGATGTCTTCGACGGCATCGACATCGACTGGGAGTACCCCAACGCCTGCGGCCTGACCTGTGACTCCAGCGGCCCGGACGCGCTGAAGAAGATCACCTCGGCGCTGCGCACCAAGTTCGGCAGCAGCAACCTGGTCACCGCCGCCATCACGGCCGACGGCTCCGCCGGCGGCAAGATCGACCTGGCCGACTACGCGGGCGCCGCGCAGTCGCTCAACTGGTACAACGTGATGACGTACGACTTCTTCGGCGCCTGGGACGCGAAGGGCCCGACCGCCCCGCACTCCCCCCTCACCTCCTACAGCGGCATCCCGCAGGCCGGCTTCAACTCCGCCGACGCGATCGCCAAGCTGAAGGCGCAGGGCGTCCCGGCCTCGAAGCTGCTGCTCGGCATCGGCTTCTACGGCCGCGGCTGGACCGGCGTCACCCAGGACGCGCCCGGCGGCACCGCCACCGGCGCCGCACCCGGCACGTACGAGGCGGGCATCGAGGACTACAAGGTCCTCAAGAACAGCTGCCCCACCACCGGCACCATCGCCGGCACCGCGTACGCCCACTGCGGCACCAACTGGTGGAGCTACGACACCCCCGCCACCATCGGTTCCAAGATGACCTGGGCCAAGAACCAGGGCCTGGGAGGCGCGTTCTTCTGGGAGTTCAGCGGGGACACCAGCAACGGTGAGCTCGTGAGCGCGATGAACAACGGCCTCAAGTAACGGCCGAGGCTCAACCCCCCGAAAAACGCCGGGGAGACAGGTCCGCCCCCTGTCTCCCCGGTTCTCGGCGTTCCCGGCGGTCTACGCGGACGCCTCGTCGATCATCACCTGGACGCCGTCCAGGATGCGGTCGAGACCGAAGTCCAGCGATTCGAGGCCGCTCGACTCGAACGCCCCGTCCGCGATGGCCCGGGTCAGCGCGGGAAACCGGTCGGCGTGCCGCTCCAGGAGTTCGCCCGTCAGCCGGCCCCACTCGCGGGCGTGCTCCGCGTCGAAGTCCGCCGACTGCTGGGCGAGGCTGCGCACCTGGCCGATCAGGAGCACGATGACCCGCTGCCGGTCGGCCGCGCCGAGACCGGTCGGCTCCAGCGCCGCGTGCGCCGCGTCCAGCCAGCCGAGCTGGTGGGGGCCCATGATCTGGCGGCGCATCGCGGTGGCCGCCAGCAGCCAGGGATGGTCGGCGTACACCTGCCAGGACCGGCGGCTCCAGGCGGCCAGCCGCTCCCGCCACCCCGGCCCCTCGTCCGTCAGGTCGGGCACATCGGCGAGGACGACCTCCACCATCAGCTCGACCAGCTCGCTCTTGCCGGGCACATAGCGGTAGAGCGCCATCCCCGAGACCCCGAGCCCGGCCGCGACCCGCCCCATCGAGACGGCGTCGAATCCCTCGGCGTCGGCCACCGCGACCGCCTCGTCGGCGATCCGGCGCGGGGTCAGCGACGGCTTGGGGCCCCGGGCCGGCCGCTCCCGCTCGCCCCAGAGCAGCGCCACCCCGGCCGCCATGTCCCTCGGCCCGGACCGCTTGCCTCCCGCGCGCCCCTCCCGCGTACCGCTCCCCTTGCCGCTCCCGGCCGCACCGGCCATCTCGTCCTCCCTGGTCCCGTCGGACGGTTGACACCGCCGAACAACTGTATATACCTTAAACGCAACCGCTTAGGCCATAAACAGTTTAAGGAGTCAGCCATGCTGGCCACGCTTGTCACCGCCTCCGCCGCCACCCTGATCGCCGGACCCGCCGCGGGCATGCTGGGCTACCGGCAGCTCAGGCGCACCGCCCACGCCAGGAAGCTGCGCATCACCGCGCCGAACGGGATCGACGAGTCGGGGTTCGTCCGGATCGGCGGCATCGACCAGTGGATCTCGGTACGCGGCGACGACCGCGCCAACCCGGTGATCCTGGAGATCCACGGCGGACCCGGCGCCGCCAACCACATCTTCCTGCCGCGCACCCGGGGCTGGGAGAAGCACTTCACCCTGGTCCGCTGGGACATGCGCGGCGCCGGGCGGACCTTCGCCGCGCACGGCGCCGACGGCCAGGGCGAGATCACCCTCGACCGGCTGTACGCGGACGCCCTGGAGGTCACCGCCCACGTCCGGGACCGGATGGGCGTCGACAAGGTGCTCCTGGTGGCCAACTCGTTCGGCACGGTTCTCGGGCTGCGGCTGGCCCGGCTGCACCCCGAGCTGTACTCCGCGTACGTCGGCACCGACCAGAACATCTACGGCGGCGGCCGCGACCGAGGCGCCCACGACGCCCTGCTGGAACGGTTGCGGGCGGCCGGCAAGCGCAAGGACCTGGCCGCCATCACCGCGATGGGCCCCGACCCTGCCGCCTGGACGCCGGAACAGTGGTCGGCCCGCGCGAAGATCGTCGTGACGTCCGACCCGCTGACCTACGGCACCATGAAGACCGTGGTGGTCCGCTCGCTGTGGTTCTCACCGCTGCACACCTTGCGCGGGCTGCGCTCCTACATGCGGGGCATGACCTTCTCGGAGCGCGTCGCGCCGGAGGCCGTGGGGATCGACGAGTGGGCCGAGGGCACGGAGTTCGCCCTGCCGTTCTTCGTCTTCCAGGGGGCGCACGACGTCCTGACGCCGCCGGAGCCGGCGCACGCGTTCTACGAGGCCGTCACGGCCCCGGTCAAGGACTTCGCGCTCATCGACGAGGCGAGCCACTTCGCGTCGTTCCGGCACCCGGACCGCTTCCTGGACCTGATGCTGACCCGGGTCCGCCCGGCGATCGAGAACCGCCCCACCGCCGCCCGCTAGGCGACGTTGACCCTCTGGCCGGGAGGGGCCGCCTCCAGCCACGCGAGGAATCCGGTCAGCGCGTCCTCGCTCATCGCCAGCTCCAGGCGGGTCTCCCGGTGGAGACAGCCGAGCACGATGGCGTCGGAGAGCAGCGCCAGCTCCTCCTCGCCCTCCGGCATGCGGCGGGCGACGACCTCGATCGCGGAGCGCTCCAGCACCCGGCGCGGACGCGGGGAGTAGCTGAAGACCCGGAACCAGTTCACCTTGTCGCCGCTGTACCGGGCGACGCCGTACACCCAGCCCTTGCCCGACAGATCGGGCTCCTCGGGTACGTCCCACCGCAGGCTGCAGTCGAAGGTCCCACCGGAGCGCTGAATCAGCCGCCGGCGCAGACCGAAGACGAAGAGCCCCACCGCGACCAGTGCGACGACCAGCCCGCCCACCCACAGCGCGAGGAACATCTCCACCGACCTCCTCGCGTCGTCGAGTAAACGGATACCGCCCGAACCGTATCTGCATCTGCATCGCCTCAGCCGCGACACGGTCCGGAGGGGTCTCCGGAACGGGCCGCGGCTGAGGGTAAAGCCATGTCGTGGGGTGGCTAGTGTGCCGCCACCGCACGCAGTCGTACCTCGGCGCGCCGCTCGGAAGCGGCGTCCGTGTCCGACTTCGCACGCTCCAGCGCACGCTCGGCGCGCTGGACGTCGATCTCGTCGGCAAGCTCGGCGATCTCGGCGAGAAGCGACAGCTTGTCGTCCGCGAACGAGATGAAACCGCCGTGTACCGCGGCGACGACGGTGCCGCCGTCGCTCGTACGGATCGTCACCGGGCCCGATTCCAGCACACCCAGAAGCGGCTGGTGACCGGGCATGACGCCGATGTCGCCGGACGTGGTGCGCGCGACGACCAGGGTGGCCTCGCCGGACCAGACACTGCGGTCCGCGGCGACCAGCTCGACGTGCAGCTCAGCAGCCAAGGGTGGCTCCTCGGGTCACCACCCGGCGGTCGTGCCGGGTGTTGGGTCAATTCTACGGGGCGTGGTGAGGGGGACGGGACGCACCCGCCCCCCTCGGTGAGCCGGGGGCTCAGGAGACGCCGAGCTCCTTGGCGTTGGCCTTCAGGTCCTCGATGCCACCGCACATGAAGAACGCCTGCTCGGGGAAGTGGTCGTACTCCCCGTCGCAGATCGCGTTGAACGCGGCGATCGACTCGTCGAGCGGAACGTCCGAACCGTCCACGCCGGTGAACTGCTTGGCGACGTGGGTGTTCTGCGACAGGAAGCGCTCGACACGACGGGCACGGTGGACAACGAGCTTGTCCTCCTCGCCCAGCTCGTCGATACCGAGGATCGCGATGATGTCCTGGAGGTCCTTGTACTTCTGGAGGATCCCCTTGACACGCATGGCGGCCTCGTAGTGGTCCGCCGCGATGTACCGCGGGTCGAGGATGCGGGACGTCGAGTCCAGCGGGTCCACGGCCGGGTAGATGCCCTTCTCGGAGATCGGACGGGAGAGAACCGTCGTCGCGTCGAGGTGGGCGAAGGTGGTCGCCGGCGCCGGGTCGGTCAGGTCGTCCGCGGGAACGTAGATCGCCTGCATCGAGGTGATCGAGTGACCGCGGGTCGACGTGATGCGCTCCTGCAGCAGACCCATCTCGTCGGCCAGGTTCGGCTGGTAACCCACCGCGGACGGCATACGGCCGAGCAGGGTGGACACCTCGGAGCCGGCCTGGGTGTACCGGAAGATGTTGTCGATGAAGAAGAGCACGTCCTGCTTCTGCACATCGCGGAAGTACTCCGCCATGGTCAGACCGGCCAGGGCGACGCGGAGACGGGTCCCCGGCGGCTCGTCCATCTGGCCGAAGACGAGCGCCGTCTTGTCGATGACGCCGGAGTCGGCCATCTCCTCGATGAGGTCGTTGCCCTCACGGGTGCGCTCACCGACGCCCGCGAACACCGACACACCGTCGTGGTTGTTGGCGACGCGGTAGATCATCTCCTGGATCAGCACGGTCTTGCCGACACCGGCACCACCGAACAGACCGATCTTTCCACCCTTGACGTACGGGGTGAGGAGGTCGATGACCTTGACGCCGGTCTCGAACATCTCGGTCTTGGACTCGAGCTGGTCGAAGTTGGGCGCCTTGCGGTGGATCGGCCAGCGCTCGGTGACCTCGGCCTCGGCCTCGGGCTTGTTGAGGATCTGGCCGAGGGTGTTGAACACCTTGCCCTTGGTGATGTCACCGACGGGGACGGTGATGCCCGTGCCCGTGTCGGTCACCGGGGCCTGGCGCACCAGACCGTCGGTGGGCTGCATCGAGATCGCGCGGATCACGCCGTCACCCAGGTGCTGGGCGACCTCGAGCGTCAGCGTCTTGAGCTTGCCGTCCTCGGCCGGGTCGGCCACCTCGACGGTCAGCGCGTTGTAGATCTCCGGCATCGCGTCGACGGGGAACTCCACGTCGACGACCGGGCCGATGACCCGGGCGACGCGGCCCGTGGCAACGGCCGTCTCAACTGTGGTCGTCATTACTTGTCACTCCCCGCGGTCGCGTCGGCCAGCGCACTGGCACCACCGACGATCTCGCTGATTTCCTGGGTGATTTCGGCCTGGCGGGCCGCGTTGGCAAGCCGGGAGAGCGTCTTGATGAGCTCACCGGCGTTGTCGGTGGCCGACTTCATCGCACGGCGGCGGGCGGCGTGCTCGGAAGCAGCGGCCTGCAGCAGGGCGTTGTAGATCCGGCTTTCGACGTACCGCGGAAGCAGGGCGTCGAGGACGTCCTCCGCCGACGGCTCGAAGTCGAAGAGCGGCAGGATCTCGCCCTTGCCGTCCTCCTGCTCCGTGGCACCGAGACTGAGCGGCAGCATCCGGCCGTCGACCGGGTTCTGCGTCATCATCGACACGAATTCCGTGAAGACGATGTGCAGCTCGTCGACGCCGCCCTCGGCGGTCTCCTTGGAGACCGCCTCGATCAGCGGGGCAGCCGCCCGCTTGGCATCCGCGTACGTCGGGCTGTCGGTGAAGCCGGTCCACGAGTCCGCGATCTTGCGCTCGCGGAACCCGTAGTAGGCGACACCCTTGCGGCCGATCACATACGTGTCGACCTCCTTGCCCTCACCGCGCAGGCGCTCGGTCAGCTTCTCCGCGGCCTTGATGGCGTTGGAGGAGTAACCGCCGGCCAGACCGCGGTCGCTCGTGATGAGCAGGATCGCGGCCCGGGCCGGGGACTCGGCCTCGGTGGTCAGCGGGTGCTTGGTGGTGGAGCCGGTCGCCACCGCGGTCACCGCACGGGTGAGCTCGGTCGCGTACGGCGTCGACGCCGCCACCTGGCGCTGCGCCTTGACGATGCGCGAGGCGGCGATCATCTCCATCGCCTTGGTGATCTTCTTCGTGGCGGTGACGGAGCGGATGCGGCGCTTGTAAACGCGAAGCTGAGCGCCCATCGATCAGCCCTCGCCCAGGAGCTTGCCGTCCGAGGTCTCGAACTGCTGCTTGAAGGCGGCGACGGCGTCGGCGATCGCCTGCAGCGTGTCGTCGGACATCTTGGCGCCCTCGCGGATGCTGGTGAGGAGGTCCTTGCGCTCGCGGCGCAGGTACTCCAGCAGCTCCGACTCGAAGCGGCGGATGTCCTCGACCGGGACGTCGTCCATCTTGCCGTTGGTGCCGGCCCAGACGGAGACGACCTGCTCCTCGACCGGGAACGGGGCGTACTGCGGCTGCTTCAGCAGCTCGACCATGCGCTTACCGCGCTCCAGCGAGGCCTTCGAGGCCGCGTCCAGGTCGGAACCGAAGGCGGCGAACGCCTCCAGCTCGCGGTACTGGGCGAGGTCCACGCGGAGCCGGCCGGACACCTGGCGCATGGCCTTGTGCTGGGCGGAGCCACCGACGCGGGAGACCGAGATACCGACGTTCAGGGCCGGACGCTGGCCGGCGTTGAACAGGTCGGACTCCAGGAAGCACTGGCCGTCGGTGATGGAGATGACGTTGGTCGGAATGAACGCCGACACGTCGTTCGCCTTGGTCTCGACGATCGGGAGGCCCGTCATCGAACCCGCACCCATGTCGTCGGAGAGCTTGGCGCAGCGCTCCAGCAGACGCGAGTGGAGGTAGAAGACGTCGCCCGGGTAGGCCTCGCGGCCCGGCGGACGGCGCAGCAGCAGGGACACGGCGCGGTAGGCGTCGGCCTGCTTCGAGAGGTCGTCGAAGATGATCAGGACGTGCTTGCCCTGGTACATCCAGTGCTGGCCGATGGCCGAACCGGTGTACGGCGCCAGGTACTTGAAGCCGGCCGGGTCGGACGCCGGGGCGGCGACGATGGTCGTGTACTCGAGCGCGCCGGCCTCTTCGAGGGCACCGCGCACGGAGGCGATGGTGGAGCCCTTCTGACCGATGGCGACGTAGATGCAGCGCACCTGCTTGTTCACGTCGCCCGAGCGCCAGTTGTCGCGCTGGTTGATGATCGTGTCGACGGCCAGAGCGGTCTTACCCGTCTGACGGTCGCCGATGATCAGCTGACGCTGGCCGCGGCCGATCGGCACCATGGCGTCGACGGCCTTGTAGCCGGTCTGCATCGGCTCGTGCACCGACTTACGGACCATGACGCCAGGGGCCTGCAGCTCGAGGGCGCGGCGGCCGTCGGTCGCGATCTCGCCGAGACCGTCGATCGGGTTGCCGAGCGGGTCGACGACGCGGCCGAGGTAACCCTCGCCGACGCCGACGGAGAGCACCTCACCGGTGCGCTGCACCGGCTGGCCCTCCTCGATGCCGCTGAACTCGCCGAGGACGATCGCACCGATCTCGCGCTCCTCGAGGTTGAGGGCGAGACCGAGGGTGCCGTCCTCGAACTTCAGCAGCTCGTTCGCCATGGCGGAGGGCAGGCCCTCCACCTTCGCGATGCCGTCGCCGGCAACGCTGACCGTACCGACCTCCTCGCGCGAGGCCGCGTCCGGCTGGTACGACTGGACAAAGTTCTCCAGCGCGTCCCGGATCTCCTCCGGCCGGATCGTGAGCTCCGCCATCTGGGTTCCCTGCTCTCCTTGTTGGGCCCGAAGTTTCTTAAGGGGGTCTGGGGGCCGACCCCCAGGAATCTTCTGCAGTTTCTGCACGGCCCAACCGGGCCGCTGGTCTTGCTCTGTTCTGTTGCGCTGCGCCTGTGTCAGCCGGCCATGCGACGGGCCGCCTCGTCGAGGCGCTCCGCGACGGTGCCGTTGATGACCTCGTCGCCGACCCGCACCGCGATCCCGCCGAGGACCTCGGGGTCCACGTCCAGGTTCAGGTGCATCTGGCGGCCGTAGATCTTCGCCAGGGCCGCACCCAGGCGCTGCTTCTGCCGGTCGCTGAGCGGCACCGCCGAGGTGACGATGGCGACCATGCGCTCCCGGCGCTCCGCGGCGAGCTTGGAGAGGGAGTCGAGTCCCGCTTCCAGGCTACGTCCACGCGGCTGGGTGACAAGCCGCGTGATGAGGCGCTCGGTGGTGGGCCGCGCCTTGCCGCCGAGCAGGCTGCGGAGCAGCTCGCCCTTGGCGGCGGGGGGCGCGGTCCGGCTGGTGAGCGCGGCGCGCAGACCGGTGTCCGAGGCGACGATGCGGCCGAACCGGAAGAGCTCGTCCTCGACGTCGTCCAGGTCGCCGTTGCGCTGGGCGGCGGTGAGGTCGGCGGTGTTCGCCAGTTCCTCGACCGAGTCGACCAGGTCGCGCGACTGCGACCAGCGCGAGCGGACCATGCCGGTGACCAGGTCGACGGCTTCGCCGCCCACCTGGCCGCCGAGCAGGCGGCCTGCCAGCTCGGCCCTGGCCTCGCCCGGCTGCGCCGGGTCGGTCAGGACCCGGCGCAGCGACACCTCGCGGTGCAGCAGCGCCGTGACGCCGGCCAGGTCCTCGGCGAGCTTCGCCGCGTCGACCGACGTGTTGTCGGTCAGCGCGTCGAGGCGCTCGCGTGCGGCAGCCAGTGCCTCGCGGCTCGCGCTGTTCATCGGACGGCCTCGGCCTTCGCTTCGAGCTCGTCGAGGAACCGGTCGACCGTGCCACTCTGCCGGGCGTGGTCCTCGAGGGACTCGCCGACGAGCTTGCCGGCCAGGTCGGTGGCGAGCTTGCCCACGTCCTGGCGCAGCGCGGCGGCGGCGGCCTTGCGGTCGGTCTCGATCTGGGCGTGGCCGGCGGCGACGATCTCGTCGCGCTGGCGCTGCCCCTCCTCGCGCATTTCCTGCAGGATCACGGCGCCCTGCTCCTGCGCCTCCTGGCGCAGACGAGCGGCTTCGTGACGGGCCTCGGCGAGCTGAGCCTTGTACTGCTCGAGCACGCTCTGGGCCTCGGTCCGGGCCGCATCAGCCTCTTCGATAGCGCCTTCGATGGCCTTGCCGCGCTCTTCCAGAACCTTGTTGATGTTCGGGAGGAGCTTCTTGGCGAGGAAGCCGAAGACGATGACGAAAGCGATGAGGCCGATGACGAGCTCAGGGATCGGCGGAATGAGCGGGTTTTCCGCTTCCTCCGCCGCGAGCTGAACCAGCTGGTTCACGTCAGTGCCTTCCGTCGAATGGGCTGTTCGCGACCGGTCAGGAGGTCGGGTAGACGAACGGCATGACCAGACCGATCAGGGCGAGCGCCTCACAGAAGGCGAAGCCGAGGATCTGGTTGGCGCGGATGAGACCGGCAGCCTCGGGCTGACGGGCGAGCGCCTGGGTGCCGTTACCGAAGATGATGCCGATGCCGACGCCGGGGCCGATCGCGGCGAGGCCGTAACCGATCGAGCCGAGGTTGCCCTTGATTTCGACGCCGGCGGCGAGGGTCTGGAGAGCGGACATGCCGGTTCTTCCTTCTCTTTCAATGTCCGGTGGGGGTTGGCCACCGGGTGCTTCAGGAGGTGGGGTGCTCAGTGGCCCTTGGCGAGAGCGCCCTGGATGTAGCTGCAGGCCAGCAGCACGAACACGTAGGCCTGGACAGCCTGGATGAAGAGTTCGAAGGCCGTCATCACGAGGACCATCACGAACGACACGCCCGCGTAGGCGATGCCGATGCCGTTGAGCATGTACCAGCTGGCGATCGTGAAGAGCAGCAGGAGCGTGTGGCCCGCGAACATGTTGGCGAACAGTCGGACCGCGTGCGTGAACGGCCGGACCAGGAGGTTCGAGAAGAACTCGATGGTCATCGAGAGCGGCAGGACCCCGCCGAGGTTCTTGTCGTAGCCCGTGAAGTTCTTGAAGGCTCCGACGAACCCGTGCTTCTTGAAGGTCAGGCCGACCCACAGGAGATAGACGATTCCGGCGAGAACCGCCGGGTACGAAATGATCGCCGTCACGGGGAACTGGGCAACCGGAATGATGGACCAGAGGTTCATCATCCAGATGACGAAGAACAGCGAGACCATCAGCGGGACGTACTTCTCGCCGTCCTTCTTGCCGATCGTCTCGTAGACGATGCCGCGGCGGATGAAGTCGTAACCCGCCTCGGCCGTCATCTGGAGCTTGCCGGGCACCAACTTCGGCTTGCGGAAGGCGGCCCAGAAGAAGCCGACGATGATGACCGAGCCGAGCAGGGCCAGCAGCATCGTCTTGTTGAAGTACAAGTTGCTGTCCGCGTCGCCCCAGAGGGGCTCGAACAGGAACGAGTGCAGGCCGGGTGCCGGAAAGCCACAACCGTCGAAGAGGTGGCAATCGGTCTCGAAGGCGAGCACCTGTGTCGGGTCAGCACTCACCGCGGGCTCCTTCAGCGTGGCGCATAGGTACGGCAACCTCGTTGTGTCGGCGCGGCGCGCAGCCGCGGTTCGGCACTGGACTGGTGTTTCGGATGTGTGAGCGGCAGTCAGGCATGTGAGCCTCGCGATCGAGCAGGCGTCAGCTCACATGCACGCGCCCGCAGTGCCGCAGTTGGAACCGGACGATAGCAGGGTCCTGACCCCGCACTTATTCCGCCCCTACCCTTCACGCTTCGGACCCCGGCTTCCCGGGCTTGTCACCCTTGTCGGATTCCGGTTCCACGTAAAGGATCTTGGACTTCATGTGCGCACGCGCCTGTGCGCCGATCCACACGAGGGTCGTCGCGACCAGGGTGATCGCGAAGGCCTTCGGGTTGAACAGCGAGGTGTTCTTGAACACGGCGACGAAGATGAAGAGCAGCAGGAGCTGTGCCGTGTAGAGCGCGAGCCCCATTGCCTGGAAGAGGTGGGGCATGGACCTGGCGGTCCGCTGCAGGACCACGAGTCCGATCCCCATGAAGAGGATGACCACGACCGTCCCGAAGACCGCGCCCAGGGCTCCCTTGCCGCCGGCGACACCCGCGCTGATCGCGACGGCTACGGCGCCGGCGACAGCGGTGGGTACGGCGGTCTGGAGGAGAGTCCGGACGTCGTTGGACGGCATGGCGGCAGCTCCGCTTGCAGGGGGTGGGCAGTGTGTCGTCATGGACGAGCGTAGGGGCCCGGTCCGAGTCGATGCCTCGGGCCGATGGACCGTGCTACATCAGGTCCTTCGGCTCTGTCACCGGGCTTCGTGAACGGTATCACAAACTATTTGATGAGGTCTTTACCAAGAAAGTGTGCTTGCTGTCACACGTGAGGGCTAACGAGCACGTGTGAGCGAGGCGTCCATTCGATTTGTCTGTTAATGGGCGCCCGTGACTGTTTCAGCGGCGGGTGGAACCGGCCGCCCGGCGGTCGGCGATACGCGAACGGTGGCCGATGGCGGTCGCTCCGTTGACGTGCGCGGCGCCCGCGGCGACCGGGGCCGCTGCGGCCTCCTCGCGCTCTCCCGGACTATCCCCCGGCCCGTCGGGTCCGTCCGCGCCCATCCGGCCCTCCGTGGGCCCCTGTTGGCCCTCCGCGGCCTCGTCCGACGCGGCGGCCGCCCCCGGCCCCTCGCTGCGGCGCCGTCTGCGGCGGTAGCGCGGCGGGACGAAGCTCTCCGCCCAGCGCGGGGCGCGCGGGGTGAAGCGCGGCATCAGCAGCAGGATCAGGCCGAGCGCGCTCAGGCCCACGATCACCAGGACGATCCACAGGGACGTCGAGTGCACCGAGTACCCCACCGCGCCGAAGGCGATCAGCGCCGACCAGAAGTACATGATCAGCACCGACCGGCTGTGCGAGTGGCCGATGTTCAGCAGCCGGTGGTGCAGGTGGCCGCGGTCCGCCGCGAACGGCGACTGGCCGTTCCAGGTCCGCCGCACGATCGCCAGCACCAGGTCGGCCGCCGGGATCGCGATGATGGTCAGCGGCAGCAGCAGCGGGATGAACACCGGGAGCATCGCGTGGGTCGCCTGGCGCTCACTGCCCTCGAAGAGCCTCATGTTGTCCGGGTCGACCTGCCCGGTCACCGAGATCGCGCCGGCCGCCAGCACGAGCCCGATCAGCATCGAGCCCGAGTCGCCCATGAAGATCCGGGCCGGGTGCATGTTGTGCGGCAGGAAGCCGAGGCACATGCCCATCAGGATCGCCGCGAAGAGCGTCGCCGGGGCGGCGGCCTCGATCGTGTGCCCGTACCAGAGCCGGTAGGTGTACAGGAAGAACGCGGCGGCGGCGATGAGGACCATGCCGGCCGCGAGCCCGTCCAGACCGTCCACGAAGTTGACCGCGTTGATCGTGATGACGACCAGCGCGACGGTGAGCAGCGTGCCCTGCCACGGGGTGAGGGCCACGGTGCCGACGCCCGGGATCGGCAGCCACAGGATCGTCAGGCCCTGGAGGACCATGACGGCGGCGGCGAGCATCTGCCCGCCGAGCTTGATCAGGGCGTCGATCTCGAACTTGTCGTCCAGGACACCGATCAGCCAGATCAGCGCCGCCCCGGAGAGCAGCGCCCGCGGTTCGCTGGACAGCTCGAAGACGCCGTCGAGGTTGGCGAGGTGGTTGGCGACGATCAGCCCCGCGCACAGCCCGCCGAACATGGCGATGCCGCCGAGCCTCGGGGTCGGTTCGCGGTGGACGTCCCGCGCACGGATCGCGGGCATCGCCCCGACCGCGATGGCGAACTTGCGCACCGGTCCGGTGAGCAGGTAGGTCACAGCGGCCGTGACACAGAGTGTCAGCAAGTAATCACGCACGGGCTGCCCCACAGAAATCGCCGGCCATCTCAGCCCACACCTTAACTAGACAGGTCCCATGGTTGAGGACACGAAGCTGTCCGCGATGGTTTCACGGCCCTTCCCGGCAAGATCAACGGGCCCCTCTCACCCCGGATACGGCGGATGGGACGCGGCCAGTTCGCCGACCCGGGCCAGGACGCCGTCCTCCCCGCGCACCGCCGCCGCGACCAGCACCGCGAGGCGCGCCATGTCCCCCGCGTCCAGGCCCTGCGTCGTCACGGCGGCCGTTCCGAGCCGGATACCCCGGGCGTCCCCGTACGGCAGGACGCAGGTGTCGAGCACGAGGCCCGCGGCGGCCAGCCGGTCGCGTGCGGTGGGTCCGTCGACGCCGAGCGGGGCCGGGTCGGCGACGATCAGATGGGTGTCCGTGCCGTCCGTGGCGATCCCGAAGCCCTCCGCGCCGAGCCCGGCGGCCAGCTCGCGGGCGTGGGCGACCACGCGGTGCGCGTACGCGGCGAAGGCCGGTGCCGCCGCCTCGCCGAACGCCACGGCCTTCGCGGCGATCGTGTGCATCTGGGCGCCGCCCTGGGTGAACGGGAAGACGGCCCGGTCGACGCGCTCGGCCAGCTCCGCGCGGCACAGCAGCATCCCGCCGCGCGGCCCGCGCAGCACCTTGTGCGTGGTGGCGCAGACCACGTCCGCGTACGGGACCGGGCTCGGCGCCGCTCCCCCGGCGATCAGCCCCATCGGGTGCGCCGCGTCGGCGATCAGATACGCGCCGGCCTCGTCGCAGATCTCCCGGAACAGCGCGTGGTCCGGGTGGCGGGGGTACGAGATCGAGCCGGTGACGATCGCCCGGGGGCGGTGTTCCCGGGCCAGCGCGCGGACCTGCGCGTAGTCGATGAGCCCGGTCTCCGGGTCCGTGCCGTAACCGATGAACTCGAACCAGCGGCCGGAGAAGTTGGCGGGCGAGCCGTGCGTGAGGTGGCCGCCGTACGGGAGTCCCATGGCGAGCACCGTGTCGCCGGGGCGCAGCAGCGCGGCGTAGGCGGCGAGGACGGCGGAGGAGCCGGAGTGCGGCTGTACGTTGGCGTGTTCGGCGCCGAAGAGGGCGGTGGCCCGCTGGACGGCGATGCGCTCGGCGGCGTCCGCCTGGTCGCAGCCGCCGTGGTGGCGGTGGCCGGGGTAGCCCTCGGCGTACTTGTTGGCCAGGGGCGAGCCGAGGGCGGCGAGGACGGCGGGCGAGGTGAAGTTCTCGGCGGCCGTGAGCTGGAGGGTGCCGGACTGCCGGTCCAGCTCGCCCAGCAGGACGCCGGCGATCTCCGGGTCCTCGCGGAGCAGGGCGCCGAAGTCCTGCGGCAGGCGGCCGTCGGCGGAGGGTGCGGCGGATCGGTTGACCGGCATCGGAGGCTCCGGGCCCGGGGGGACTGGCGTAGCTCCAATGTAGGCCCGTAACGGGCCCGCTGCCCGCTGCCGTGGGGTCAGCGGGGTGC
The DNA here is from genome assembly GCA_036226585.1 of Streptomyces sp. NBC_00708. GTDB lineage: Bacteria > Actinomycetota > Actinomycetes > Streptomycetales > Streptomycetaceae > Streptomyces. The sequence continues at coordinate 4,975,390 of CP108997.1, read as the reverse complement.
GGAGACGCCGGTCAGCGCGGTGACGACCGGATCGAGGGCCTGGCTGATCTCGTCGCCGACGGACCGGAAGAACGTGATCGGGGCGCCGTACGGGTCGTAGACCTCGTCGGCCTCCGCGGTCGGCGCGAGCAGCCAGCCGCGCAGCGCGGCGGCGGCCCGGACCAGGGCGCGGGCGCGCTCGACGACGCCCTCCTCGGCGGCGTCGGGCAGGGTCGCCGGGTCTATGGCCCGGACGAGCCGGGTGAACTCCTTGAGCGTGAAGGTGCGCAGCCCGGCCGAGTGGCCCATGGAGATGACCTGGGCGCGGTGGTCGCGGGTGGCGGTGAGCACGAGGTCGGCGCGGATCACGTGCTCGTCCAGCAGCTCACGGCCGGTGAAGCCGGTGGCGTCGGCCCCGAAGTCGGCGAGCACCACCTCGGCGTTGGCCTCCATCGGGGCGCCCTCGTGCCCCCAGGTGCCCGCGCTCTCCACGATCAGCCCGCCCTGGAGGGGGTCGCCGAGCCGGTGCACCAGGGCATGCCGCGTCAGCCGCTCGGTGATCGGCGAGCGGCAGACGTTGCCGGTGCTGACGTGGAGGATGCGGAAAGTGTCGGACCGCCCCGCTATGCCACGCCCCTCGGGGGCGGTCAATTGGCCACCTCGAGGTCGGGTACCACCTTGCGCAGCTCCTCCGCCGAGAGCGCTCCGGCGCGCAGCAGGACGGGCACCTTGCCGGTGACGTCGACGATGGAGGAGGGCACGATGCCGGGGGTCGGGCCGCCGTCGAGGTAGACGGAGACGGAGTCGCCGAGCATCTCCTGGGCGGCGTCGCAGGTCTCCGGCGAGGGGTGGCCGGTGAGGTTGGCGCTGGAGACGGCCATCGGGCCGACCTCGGTGAGCAGCTCGATGGCGACCGGGTGCAGCGGCATCCGGACGGCGACGGTGCCCCGGGTGTCCCCGAGGTCCCACTGGAGGGAGGGCTGGTGCTTGGCGACGAGCGTCAGCGCGCCCGGCCAGAAGGCGTCGACGAGCTCCCAGGCCTGCTCGGAGAAGTCGGTGACCAGGCCGTGCAGGGTGTTCGGGGAGCCGATGAGGACCGGCGAGGGCATGTTGCGGCCCCGGCCCTTGGCCTCCAGCAGGTCGCCGACGCTCTCCGAGCTGAAGGCGTCCGCGCCGATCCCGTACACGGTGTCGGTGGGCAGCACGACGAGTTCCCCGCGGCGGACGGCCGACGCGGCTTCGCGCAGACCCGTCGTACGGTCGGTCGCGTCGTTGCAGTCGTATCGCCGTGCCATCAGCCGGCCTCCTCAAGCATGTACGGGTAGGGCTGGTACGGGTGACGGCCCCCGGTCACGGCATCGCCTTGCGGGCCGTGGCGAAGCGGGGACGCCGGTTGAGGTCGGGGTGGTCGGCCGCGTCGGCCCAGCCCCGCTCCTCGGTGAAGATCCAGGGCACCTGGCCGCCCTGGGTGTCGGCGTGCTCGATGACGACGAGGCCGCCGGGGCGCAGCAGGCGGTGGGCGGTGCGCTCGATGCCGCGGATGGTGTCGAGGCCGTCCTCGCCGGAGAACAGCGCCATCTCGGGGTCGTGGTCGCGCGCCTCGGGCGCCACGTACTCCCACTCGGTGAGCGGGATGTACGGGGGGTTGGAGATGACCAGGTCGACCTGGCCGTCCAGCTCGGGCAGGGCGCTGAGCGCGTCGCCGCGGTGCACGGTGACGCGGGAGTTCTCGGCGTTCTTCCGGGTCCACTTCAGGGCGTCCTCGGACAGCTCCACGGCGTGCACGCGGGAGCGCGGGACCTCCTGGGCCATGGCCAGGGCGATGGCGCCGGAGCCGGTGCACAGGTCGACGATCAGCGGCTCGACGACGTCCATCGCGCGGACGGCGTCTATGGCCCAGCCGACGACCGACTCGGTCTCGGGGCGGGGCACGAAGACGCCGGGTCCGACCTGGAGCTCCAGGTAGCGGAAGAAGGCGCGTCCGGTGATGTGCTGGAGGGGTTCGCGGGCCTCGCGGCGGGCGATCGTCTCCCAGTAGCGGGCGTCGAAGTCGGCGTCCGGCACGTGGTGCAGCTCGCCCCGCTTGACGCCGTGCACGAACGCGGCGAGTTCCTCGGCATCGAATCTCGGTGAGGGAACACCGGCGTCGGCCAGCCGCTGGGTGGCCTGGGCCACCTCGGCGAGCAGCAGGTTCATCGCGGTTCTCCGTACGGGTTCACGAGCGGGGCGGGGCGGGCGGACGGGCTCAGGCGGCGGCGAGCTTGGCCGCGGAGTCGGCGTCGACGCACGCCTGGATCACCGCGTCGAGGTCGCCGTCGAGCACCTGGTCCAAGTTGTACGCCTTGAAGCCGACGCGGTGGTCCGAGATCCGGTTTTCCGGGAAGTTGTACGTCCGGATCTTCTCGGAGCGGTCGACCGTACGCACCTGGCTGCGACGTACGTCCGAAGCCTCCTGCTCGGCGGCCTCCTGGGCGGCGGCCAGCAGCCGGGAGCGCAGGATGCGCATGGCCTGCTCCTTGTTCTGGAGCTGGCTCTTCTCGTTCTGGCAGGAGGCGACGACACCGGTGGGCAGGTGCGTGATGCGGACGGCGGAGTCGGTCGTGTTGACGGACTGGCCGCCGGGGCCGGAGGAGCGGTAGACGTCGATACGCAGGTCGTTCGCGTGGATCTCGACGTCGACCTCCTCGGCCTCGGGCGTCACGAGGACGCCGGCGGCGGAGGTGTGGATGCGGCCCTGGGACTCGGTGGAGGGCACGCGCTGCACGCGGTGCACGCCGCCCTCGTACTTCATCCGGGCCCAGACGCCCTGGCCGGGCTCGGTGGCGCCGTTGCCGCCCTTGGTCTTCACAGCGACCTGGACGTCCTTGTAGCCGCCGAGTTCGGACTCGGTGGAGTCGATGATCTCGGTCTTCCAGCCGACGCGCTCGGCGTAGCGCAGATACATGCGCAGCAGATCACCGGCGAACAGCGCGGACTCGTCGCCGCCCGCGCCGGCCTTGATCTCCAGGAGCACGTCCTTGTCGTCGCTGGGGTCGCGGGGGACGAGCAGGAGGCGCAGCTTCTCGGTGAGCTCCTCGCGCTGCTGCTCCAGGTCCTTGACCTCGGCGGCGAAGTCGGGGTCGTCGGCGGCCAGCTCGCGGGCGGTGCCGATGTCGTCGCCGGACTGCTTCCAGGAGCGGTACGTCGCGACGATCGGGGTCAGCTCCGCGTAGCGCTTGTTCAGCTTGCGCGCGTTGCCCTGGTCGGCGTGGACCGCGGGGTCGGCGAGCTGCTTCTCGAGATCGGCGTGCTCGCCGATCAGTTCCTCGACCGCCTCGAACATCTCGGGCTCCTGGTTCCTTCGCTCGTCGTGCCTGCCGGCCGGTGGGTGCCTGCCGGGGCCGGGATACGGAGACCCCGTGCCCGGACCGGAAAAAAACGCCGGCCGCGGCGCCCCCGGGAAGAGGGCGCCGCGGACCGGCGCGGACGGCTCGCTACTTGCCGGCGGCCTTGGCGCCCTTGCCGAAGCGGGCCTCGAAGCGGGCCACACGGCCACCGGTGTCGAGGATCTTCTGCTTGCCCGTGTAGAACGGGTGGCACTCGGAGCAGACCTCGGCACGGATGGTGCCGCTGTCCAGCGTGGAGCGGGTGGTGAACGACGCGCCACAGGTGCAGCTGACCTGCGTCTCGACGTACTGGGGGTGGATGTCGCGCTTCAAGGGTGTCTCCTAGGTTCGGGAGGGCACCGGGTCGTACGCGCGGATTGCGCGTCCGTGAACCGGGGCCGACGTACCAGTCTGCCAGGACCGGCCGTATCTCCCAAAACCAGGGGCGACAGCCCGGTATTCCCGGGCCGGCCGCGGGTCACTTCACGATCTTGCCCGCGTCGCCCTTGTCGCCCGCCGACTGCTTCGTGGCGGAGGCGGGGATCGCCTTGTCGGCGTTGAGCGCGGCCCACACCTGCTGGTCGGCCTTCTCCAGCGGGACGACCCGGTTGGGGTCCGCGGGATCGTACTGGACGGGCAGGGTCACCATGTTCACATCGTCCGAGCCGAGCCCCTTGAGGCCCTTGGCGAAGCTCGCGAGCTCGGTGACGGAGCCCAGGTCCGAGTCGGTGGTGATGGCCTTGGTGGCGGTGTCCGCGACGCCGTAGAGCTTGCTGCCGTTGAACACGCCCACGCTCTTGACCTGCTGCATCAGCGCCTTGATGAACGCCTGCTGGAGCTGGATGCGGCCGAGGTCGCTGCCGTCGCCGACGCTGTGGCGGGTGCGGACCAGGCCGAGGGACTGCTCGCCGTCCAGGGTATGGGTGCCGGGCTGGAGGTCCAGGTGGCTGTCGGGGTCGTCGATCGGCTCGGTGGTGGTGATCTCGACGCCGCCGAGCTTGTCGATCAGCTTCTTGAAGCCGGTGAAGTCGACCTCGACGTAGTGGTCCATGCGGATGCCGGACATCGATTCGACGGTCTTGACCGCGCAGGCCGGCCCGCCGACCTCGTACGCCGTGTTGAACATCGCGCGCTGCTGCCCGGCCACGGGCTTGCCGCTGACGTCGCCGGTGCAGTCGGGGCGGGTGACGAGGGTGTCGCGCGGGATGGAGACCACACTCGCGGTCCTGTGGCCCTTGTTGACGTGGACGACCATCGCGGTGTCCGAGCGGGCCGCGCCCTCGTCGGCGCCGTACTCGCCGTTCGCGCCGGAGCGGGAGTCGGAGCCGAGGACGAGGATGTCCTCCGAGCCGTTGTCGATGTTCTCGGGGCGGTTCTTGCCGAGCGCCGAGTTGATGTCGACGGCCTTGAGGTTGCCGTTGAGGTGCACGTACGCGTATCCGAGCCCCGCACCGCCGACGACGACGGCGCCGGCCAGGCTCCAGACGGCTATGCGCGTCGCCTTCCGGCGGCGGGACGTCTTCTTCCGGCGCCTGCCGGTGGCCCGTATTCGGCTGCTGCTCCCGCTTCGGTCGCTCATGCTCTCCTCGTTCCCTCGCTGCTCCCGGCTACCCCCTGCAGTGGTGAGCGGGTCTGTGTGCCGCTTTGTCGCGCTTGTTCGTCACTGATGGGTACGACGCGGCGGCGACAAGAAGGGTTGCACAGGGAGCCACGGCCTCCGGGTGCGCACGCGGCGGCTCGGACGCACGGGGCCACGGCCCGTGCTCCGGCGTTCACCTGCGGTTTCGTGGCTCGTACAACGGTCGTACGACGGCCCCGCGCGCGGGCGCCCGTGTGGCGAAGGTCTCGGAACGGCAACGGCGTACGGCACAGGGCCGCCCCCGCACCGGAGTGCGGGGGCGGCCCTGTGTACCGCTGCCGGAGGGCGACGACTAGTCGTTGTTGCCCGGGGCCGGCGTGGTCTTCTGGATCTGGAGCAGGAACTCCGCGTTGGACTGGGTCTTCTTCATCCGGTCCAGCAGAAGCTCGATGGCCTGCTGCTGGTCGAGCGCGTGCAGCACCCGGCGCAGCTTCCAGACGATCCCCAACTCCTCGCTGCCGAGCAGGATTTCCTCCTTGCGGGTGGAGGACGCGTCGACGTCCACCGCCGGGAAGATCCGCTTGTCGGAGAGCTTGCGGTCGAGCTTGAGCTCCATGTTGCCGGTGCCCTTGAACTCCTCGAAGATCACCTCGTCCATGCGCGAGCCGGTCTCGACGAGCGCGGTGGCCAGGATGGTCAGCGAGCCGCCGTCCTCGATGTTGCGCGCCGCACCGAAGAAGCGCTTCGGCGGGTAGAGCGCGGTCGAGTCGACACCACCGGACAGGATGCGGCCGGAGGCCGGGGCGGCGAGGTTGTACGCGCGTCCCAGACGGGTGATCGAGTCGAGCAGGACGACCACGTCGTGACCCAGCTCCACGAGGCGCTTGGCGCGCTCGATGGCCAGCTCGGCGACGGTGGTGTGGTCCTCGGCGGGACGGTCGAAGGTCGAGGAGATGACCTCGCCCTTCACCGACCGCTGCATGTCGGTGACCTCTTCCGGACGCTCGTCGACGAGGACGACCATCAGGTGGCACTCGGGGCTGTTGACCGTGATCGCGTTGGCGATGGCCTGGAGGATCATGGTCTTACCGGTCTTCGGCGGGGCCACGATCAGACCGCGCTGGCCCTTGCCGATGGGGGCGACCAGGTCGATGATCCGCGTCGTCAGGACGTTGGAGTCGGTCTCCAGGCGGAGCCGGTCCTGCGGGTAGAGCGGCGTCAGCTTCTGGAACTCGGGGCGGCCGCGGCCGGATTCCGGCGCCATGCCGTTGACCGAGTCGAGGCGGACCAGCGCGTTGAACTTCTCGCGGCGCTCGCCGTCCTTGGGCTGGCGCACGGCACCGGTGACGTGGTCACCCTTGCGCAGGCCGTTCTTGCGGACCTGGGCGAGCGAGACGTACACGTCGTTCGGGCCGGGCAGGTAGCCGGAGGTCCGGATGAACGCGTAGTTGTCGAGGATGTCCAGGATGCCCGCGACGGGGATCAGGACGTCGTCGTCGGTGACGGGCGGGGCGTCGCTCGCGAAGTCGTCGCGCCCACGACGGCCGCGGCGGTCGCGGTAGCGCCCACGACGGCCGCGCCGGCCGCCCTCGTCGTCGAAGCCGTCGTCCTGCGGGCCGTTGTTGCCGCCCTGGTTCTGGCCGCCGCCGCCCTGGCCCTGGCGCCGGCCGCCCTGCTGGTCGTCGCCCTTGCCGCGCTGGCGGTCGCGCTGGCGGTCACGGCGCTGCTCGCCCCGCTCGCCGCGCTGGCCGCGGTCCTGGCGGTCGCCGCGACGCCCCTCGGCGTTGTCGGCACCGGCCTCGGCCTTGGCGTCGGAGCCCTCTGCGGGCGCCTCCTGCTTCTGGTCCTGCTTCGGCTCGTCCTGGGCGCGGTCCTTGGACTGCGCCTTGGCGTCCGGCTTGCTCTCCGGGCTGCCCGCCTGCGCGGTGGCACGCCGGCGACGGCGCTCGCCCGCGGGCTGGTCGTCGCTGGCCGGCTGGCCCGGGATGTCGATCTGCTGCTGGGCCGTGGCCTGGTCGGCGGGCGCGGCGGCGGTCTCGTCGGCCGTGCCGGTGCGCGCCTTGGAGGTGGCGCGGCGCTTCGGCTTGGTCTCCGCCGCATCGGCGGGGGCCGCGGCGGCCTTGGCCTTGGGGGCGGAGGAGCCGCCGCCGGCCTGGGCCTCCTTGATGACCTCGATCAGCTGGCTCTTGCGCATCCGCGCGGTGCCCTTGATACCGAGGCCGGACGCGACCTGCTGCAGCTCGGCCAGGACCATGCCGTCAAGGCCGGTGCCGGAGCGGCGGCGCCGTGCGGTGGTGCCAGTGGCAGCACCTTCGGCGGGCGCGGCGCTGTCGACGCTCTTGTCGGCAGTCACGCCCATCAGATCGGTGGTGTCGCTCACGAAGGGTCCTTCCCTGGAGCGGACGTCGGCCTTCTGGCTCGGCGACCGGTTGTGCTGTCCGGCTGCGGTCCTCGGTTGGTGCGGCCCGTGCCGGGGCGGTGGTCCGCCGGATGGAACGGCGGAGAGATGAGGTGTGCTGGGGCCCGGCGCGAGCATCCCCCTGCTCGGCCCACTCCTGGACGAGCGAGGGGTGTCGTGCCGGTTCCGGAGCGTGCTCGCAACTGCTCAGGCAGGCTGCTCAGGCAGTTGGGGAGGCTCCCGGAAGAAATGGTGGTCCCGAAGGGGACACGAAGCAACGCGCCTCATGGACGTCGATTGCAGACTTGAGGTTAACACTACCGGCTCCAACAAACATTCCCCCTCTCACTCACCGGCAATCACTTCTCGGCCAGCAGCCTCGGGCGCGCTAGGGCGCCAGCGGCAGGACGCTCGCGCCCCGCGCGTCGAGAGCGAGCCGGTTGGCCGCCCATCCCTCGCCCGCCAGCGCGGCGACCTTGTCGGCCGCGCCGTCCTCGGCCAGGGCCAGCACCGTCGGTCCCGCGCCGGAGATGACCGCGGGAACGCCCTCGGCGCGCAGCCGGCCCACGAGTTCGACGCTCTCGGGCATGGCGGGCGCGCGGTAGTCCTGGTGCAGCCGGTCCTCGGTGGCCGTGAGCAGCAGCTCGGGGCGCCTGGTCAGGGCCTCGACGAGGAGGGCGGCACGGCCCGCGTTGAAGGCGGCGTCGACGTGCGGGACGGTGCGCGGCAGCAGGCCGCGGGCGGTCTCGGTCAGCACCGGCTTGCCGGGGACGAAAACCACCGGAACGATGGAATCAGCGGGATCCATCCTGATCGCGCGGGCGGACGCGCCGTCCATCCAGGCGAGCGTGAATCCGCCGAGGAGACAGGCCGCGACGTTGTCCGGGTGGCCCTCGATCTCGGTGGCGAGTTCCAGCAGGGCCGCGTCGTCGAGGCGGGCGTCGCCGCCGGTCGTCACGGCGCGGGCGGCGACGATGCCGGCGCAGATGGCGGCGGAGGAGGAGCCGAGGCCGCGCCCGTGCGGGATGCGGTTGGCGCAGACGATCTCCAGGCCGCGCGGCTGACCGCCGAGCAGGTCGAAGGCGGTGCGCAGGGACCGTACGAGCAGGTGCTTCTCGTCGCGGGGCAGGGTGTCCGCACCCTCGCCGGCGATGTCGATGTGCAGTCCGGAGTCGGCGACGCGGACGACGACGTCGTCGTACAGGCCGAGCGACAGGCCGAGGGCGTCGAAACCGGGCCCCAGGTTGGCGCTGGTCGCGGGGACGCGCACCCGGACGGCGGCGGCTCGGAAGGCGGGACCGGCCATCGCTGTGACGACTCTCCTTGTGAGGCGGCGGGGATTCGGGGCGCTGCGACTGCGGGGATGGTGTTCGGGGGGAGCCGCAACGGCACGGTCGCCCCGGCAGATGCGGCGGGGCGGGTTGGGTACAGCTTATCGAAGGAAGGTTCTGTGGCGACATAGGGCGCACAGGAGGCGCACGATGCGTGTCGCACGCCCGCGATGCGCTCTCCGCACCGGAAAGGGCCGGTCGGGCGCCCTTTCTGACGAGGTGTCGCCGTGGGGGCGGTGTCCCCGGGGCCGCCGTGTGCCGACCGGGGGACGGTGTCCCCGGGCCCGTCGTGTGCGGACCGCCCCGGGGACCTCGTCGTACGGCGTTACGCCAGGCCGAGCTTCTCTGCGGCGGCGGCCGCGTCGACCGGGACGGTGACCGGCTGCGGGGCGCCCGCGACGGCCCAGTCGGGGTCCTTGAGGCCGTTGCCGGTGACCGTGCAGACGATCTTCTGGCCGGGGTCGACCTTGCCCTCCTCGGCGGCCTTCAGCAGACCGGCGACGGACGCGGCCGACGCGGGCTCCACGAAGACGCCCTCCTGGGAGGCCAACAGGCGGTACGCGGACAGGATCTGACGGTCCGTGACCTCGTCGATGAAGCCGCCGGACTCGTCGCGCGCGGCGAGCGCGTAGTTCCAGGAGGCCGGGTTGCCGATCCGGATCGCGGTGGCGATGGTCGACGGGTCCTTGACGACCTCGCCGCGCACGATGGGCGCGGAGCCGGAGGCCTGGAAGCCCCACATCCGCGGCTTGTGCGTCGACATGCCGTCCCCGGCGTACTCGGTGTAGCCCTTCCAGTACGCGGTGATGTTGCCGGCGTTGCCGACCGGGAGGACGTGGATGTCCGGGGCGTCGCCGAGCGCGTCGACGATCTCGAACGCGGCGGTCTTCTGGCCCTCGATACGGACCGGGTTGACCGAATTGACCAGCGCGACCGGGTAGTTGTCCGAGAGCGAGCGGGCCAGCGTCAGGCAGTCGTCGAAGTTGCCGTCGACCTGGAGGATCTTGGCGCCGTGGACGAGCGCCTGGCCCATCTTGCCGAGCGCGATCTTGCCCTGCGGCACGAGGACGGCGCAGACCATCCCGGCCCGGACCGCGTAGGCGGCGGCCGAGGCGGAGGTGTTGCCGGTGGAGGCGCAGATGACGGCCTGCGCGCCCTCCTCCTTGGCCCGGGTGATGGCCATGGTCATGCCGCGGTCCTTGAAGGACCCGGTGGGGTTGGCGCCCTCGACCTTGAGGTGCACCTCGCAGCCCGTGCGCTCGGAGAGGACCTGAGCGGGGACGAGCGGCGTGCCGCCCTCACGGAGCGTGACGACCGGCGTCGTGCTCGTGACCGGGAGACGGTCCCGGTACTCCTCGATGATGCCGCGCCACTGGTGGGTGCCCTTGGTGGTCATGGGTCCTTACTCCCCTTCAACACGCATGATGCTGGCGACACCGCGCACGGTGTCGAGCTTGCGCAGCGCCTCGACGGTCCCGGAGAGGGCGGCGTCGGGCGCGCGGTGGGTGACGACGACGAGCGATGCCTCGCCGCTGCCGTCCTGTCGGCCTTGCTGGCGGACCGTATCGATCGATACGTCCTGTTCGGCGAAGACCGTCGCTACCTGGGCGAGCACGCCCGGTTTGTCGGCCACGTCGAGGCTGATGTGGTACCGCGTGACGACGTCGCCCATGGGGCTCACCGGCAGACGCGTGTACGCGGACTCGCCGGGCCCGGGGGCCTCGTTGAGCTTGTTGCGGCAGACGGCGACGAGGTCGCCCAGGACGGCGGACGCGGTGGGCGCGCCGCCCGCGCCGGGGCCGTAGAACATCAGCTGCCCGGCGGCCTCCGCCTCGACGAACACCGCGTTGTACGCCTCGCGCACGGAGGCGAGGGGGTGACTCAGCGGGATCATCGCGGGGTGCACGCGGGCCGTCACCGAGGCCCCGTCGGCGGCGCGCTCGCAGATGGCGAGGAGCTTGACGGTGCAGCCCATACGGCGGGCGGAGGCGATGTCGGCGGCGGTGACCTCGGTGATGCCCTCGCGGTGCACATCGCCGATCTTCACCCGGGTGTGGAAGGCGATACCGGCGAGGATCGCGGCCTTGGCGGCGGCGTCGAAGCCCTCCACGTCGGCGGTGGGGTCGGCCTCCGCGTAACCGAGGGCGGTGGCCTCGTCGAGCGCCTCGGAGTAGCCGGCGCCGCTGGTGTCCATCTTGTCGAGGATGAAGTTGGTGGTGCCGTTGACGATGCCGAGCACCCGGTTCACCTTGTCGCCCGCGAGCGACTCGCGCAGCGGCCGGACGAGCGGGATGGCACCGGCCACGGCGGCCTCGTAGTAGAGGTCCCGGCCGTGCTGTTCGGCGGCGGCGTGCAGGGCGGCGCCGTCCTCGGCGAGCAGCGCCTTGTTGGCGGAGACGACGCTCGCGCCGTGCTCGAAGGCGGTCCTGATGAGCGTACGGGCGGGCTCGATGCCCCCGATGACCTCGATGACGACGTCGATGTCGCCGCGTTTGACGAGGGCGGTCGCGTCCGTGGTGATCAGCGCGGGGTCGATGCCCTCGCGCACCTTGGAGGGCCGGCGGACGGCGACACCGGCGAGCTCCACCGGCGCGCCGATGCGCGCCGTGAGGTCGTCGGCGTGCGTCGTCATGATGCGCGCCACCTCTGAGCCGACCACTCCACAGCCCAGCAGCGCCACCTTCAGCGGACGCGTACGCATCATCCGACCTCGTTTCCTTTACACCTGTTGTACGGACCAGTCTCACTCACCGGACGGGTGTTCCCGCCACCCGTCCGGATCCTGAGATGTTTACGGGGATACCGTGGTACGTCCCCGGAAATACGGCATCAGCCGACATCGAGACGCAGGAGATCTTCCTCCGTCTCACGCCGGACGATCACCCGCGCCTCCCCGTCCCGCACGGCGACGACCGGCGGGCGCAGGGCGTGGTTGTAGTTGCTCGCCATGGAGCGGCAGTACGCGCCGGTGGCGGGCACGGCGATCAGGTCTCCGGGGGCCAGGTCGGACGGGAGGTAGGCGTCCTTGACCACGATGTCGCCGCTCTCGCAGTGCTTGCCGACGACGCGGACGAGCATCGGTTCGGCGTCCGAGGTGCGCGAGACAAGCGCGACGCTGTACTCGGCGTCGTACAGCGCGGTGCGGATGTTGTCCGACATGCCGCCGTCGACGCTCACGTAGGTGCGCAGCCCCTCCAGCGGCTTGATGGTGCCGACCTCGTACAGCGTGAAGGCGGTCGGGCCGACGATGGCGCGGCCCGGCTCGACGGAGATACGGGGGGTGGCGAGCCCGGCGGCCTCGCACTCGCGGGTCACGATGTCGCCGAGCGACTTGGCGATCTCGTGCGGCTCGCGCGGGTCGTCCTCGGAGGTGTACGCGATGCCGAGGCCGCCGCCGAGGTCGATCTCGGGCAGTTCGACGCCGTGTTCGTCGCGCACCTCGGCGAGCAGCTGCACGACGCGGCGGGCGGAGACCTCGAAGCCGGCCATGTCGAAGATCTGCGAGCCGATGTGGGAGTGGATGCCGACGAGTTCGAGCCCGTCGAGCGTGAGCGCCCGGCGGACCGCCTCGGCGGCCTGTCCCCCGGCCAGCGCGATGCCGAACTTCTGGTCCTCGTGGGCGGTGGCGATGAACTCGTGGGTGTGCGCCTCGACGCCGACGGTGACCCGGATCTGGACGCGCTGGCGCCTGCCGAGGCTCTGCGCGACGTGGGCGACGCGGACGATCTCCTGGAAGGAGTCGAGGACGATGCGTCCGACGCCCGCCTCGACGGCCCGCTCGATCTCCTCGACGGTCTTGTTGTTGCCGTGGAAGGCGATGCGCTCGGCGGGCATCCCGGCGTTCAGGGCGGTGGTCAGCTCGCCGCCCGAGCAGACGTCGAGGTTGAGCCCCTCCTCCTTGAGCCAGCGCACGACCGCCCGGGAGAGGAACGCCTTGCCGGCGTAGAAGACGTCGGCCCCGGGCCCGAAGGCGTCGGACCAGGCGCGGCAGCGGGCCCGGAAGTCGGCCTCGTCGAGGAAGTAGGCGGGGGTGCCGAACTCCTCGGCCAGCCGGGAGACCGGGATTCCGCCGACGGTCAGGGCGCCGTGCTCGTCGCGGGTGACGGTGCGGGACCACACCTTCTCGTCGAGGGCGTTGAGGTCGTCGGCGGGGGCGAGGTAGTGGCCGTCGGTCATGACGTCGGCGTGACGGGGTCCGGCGGGGTGTGCGGAACGGCTCATCGTGTGGCTCTGCTCTCTCGGGTCTTCAGAGGTGTTCGGGCGCGCTGACGCCGAGCAGGGACAGGCCGCCGGCCAGCACCGTCCCGGCGGCTTCGGCGACGGCCGTCCGGGAGCGGTGGGCGGCCGAGGGTTTCTCGTCCCCGACGGGGAGCGGCGGGGCGGCGTCGTGGAAGTCGAAGAAGGCGCCCGCGACCGCTTCGAGGTGCCGGGCGAGCCGGTCGGGGGCGCGGTGGCGGGCTGCGCCCGCGAGTACGGCGGGGTGCGCGTCGAGCAGCGCGAGCAGGGCGGTGGACGCCTCGGTGGCGTCGATGTCCTCACCGGGCCCCGCGACGGCGACCCCGAGCCGGTCCGCGCCCCGCAGCACGGCACGGGCGCGGGCGTACGCGTAACGGATCCGGAAGAGGGCGTTGGCCTCGGTCTGCGCGATCAGCTCGGGCCCGAGGGGGGCACGGTCGTGCCCGGCGGCCCGGAGCAGGCCCCACCGGGCGGCGTCGGGGCCGAGGCGGGTGAGCAGTTCGGCGGCGGTTTCGCCGGCGGGGACGGGGCGGAGGGGGGTTTCCGCCTGGGCGGAAGCGTGGGCGGCGGCGCCGGGCGCGGGCGATGCGTCATGGACGGGGCCGGGCGCGGACGGTTCGTGGGCGACGGCGCCGGGCGTCTCCCGGCCGGCGCCCTCGGCGCCGGGTGTCTGCGGCATCCCGTACGCCTCGGCGCTCACCCCGAGCCGGGTCCAGTCCGCGTCCGGCTCCCCGTCGCAGCTGAGGCGTACGTCGGCGCCCTGGGCGGCCAGAAGGCGGCGGACCGCGTCGGCCGTGACGGCGGCCCGGACCTCGCGGGCGTGCACGAGGAGCGGACGCTGCCCGGCGAGGGCATCCCCGTACCCGTACCGCTCCCCCTCCTCCCGCACCCGGTGCACCAGGTCGCGGTGGGCGGCGGCGCCGGCGGTGGTGTCGAGCGTGAAGTTCAGGAAACCGGGGCCGGTGATCTCGACACCGGCGACTCCGGGGGCGCCGGCGAGCCGGTCGCGGAGGATTTCGGCGACCTCGCGCGCGGCCAGGCCGGCGGGTCCGGCGAGCTGGAGGGCGACGGCGCTGGCGTAGTCGCCGCGCCCGCCGGGCCGGGTCCTCTCCACCCGTACGCGCGCGGGCACGGGCGCGCGCAGGGCGTCCTCGCGGACCGCGCGGCGCACGGCGTGCAGCACGGTCGTGGAGAGATCGACGGGGGTCACGGGACCAGCGTATGGGAGGGAGGGGGGCCCTTCGCGAACCGGTTTCGCCATGCGGTCAGCCGGCGGAGCTCTCCGCCCGCCCGGCACCCGGTCCACCGTCGAACACGGGCGCCCGGCCCCGCTCCATCAGCCGGCGCACGAGCCGCACCAGTTCGCTCGGCTCGAAGGGCTTGGCGAGGAACGCGTCGACCCCGGCGGCGACCCCGTTGTCCACCTCGTACGGTGTGCAGGCGCTGATGATCGCGAGCGGCAGATGCCCGGTGCGCGGGTCGGACCGCAGCCGGGTGGCGGTCTGGAGGCCGTCGAGCCGGGGCATGACGACATCGAGCGTGATCACGTCGGGGCGGACCCGGTGCACCAGATCCAGACACTCGACACCATCGCCCGCGGTCACGACCTCGAAGCCCTCCAGCTCGAGGTTGACCCTGATCAACTGCCGGATGACCTTGTTGTCGTCGACAACAAGCACGCGGCCGCATGCCCCTGACACCCTTCGAGAGTAGGCGGGCCGGAGGGGCTGCGTCCGGGTTTTGCCCACTTCCGCCCCCGGACGAGGGGCGGCGAGGTTGGCCGGATGTGTGTGCGGGGGGTCTCCCACCGCCGCGCGATGACGCGGAATACCTGTTCACGGGCACCCCGTCGGAGCTGGTAGTGTTTCACCCGTCGCCGAGCAACACAGCGATACGCCCCCGTAGCTCAGGGGATAGAGCATCGGCCTCCGGAGCCGGGTGCGCAGGTTCGAATCCTGCCGGGGGCACTTCGCAGGAAGTGCCACAGAAGCGCTGACCACAGAAATGTCGGTCAGCGCTTTTTTGTGCCGTCATGACCGGGCGGGGCGCGGCCCGGCGTCCAGGAACCAGGCGACGGCCTCGGGCCGTCCGGTGACATCGGCGGCGAACGTGGGGGTGGCTCCCGACAGGAAGTCGCGCGTCCACGTCAGCGGCTCGCCTCTCTCGTCGCAGCTCCGCAACCCCGCGGCAGTGGCCATGCACAGGCCTGCCGCGCCGTCCCAGAGCTTCTGCTTCCGGCGCCAGAACAGGTCGAAGGAGGGCAGCGGCGGGGTGGTGAGAGCGCTGATGTCCACAGCGGTGCGCAGCATGTCGAGGGTCTGCGAGGTGGTCCTCGTCTTGAGCTCGTAACCGGCCCGGCGCGCGGCCACGTCGAATCCGGGGCGCTCCTCGCCGCGGCTTCGGGTCGCCGACACGCGCATACCGGCTTCGGTCCAGCCGGCGGGCGAGACCTCGCGGCCGTTCAGCAGCAGCTGGGATGTCCGGGCATCGGCCGAGACCGAGACAGGCACGCGGCCGCTCCCCAGTTCGGGAGCGAGGACAAACGCGGCGCTGGGCTCCCAGTCCTCCAGGAGACAGACGACCGAGCAGAATTCCACGCTCTCGCCCCGTACGAACTCCGCCGTCCCGTCGATCGGATCCACGACCCACACACGCCCGTCGCAGCCGGCCACGTCTGTACGGACGTCTGCCCGTTTGTCCTCCTCGGCGATCACCACGGCACCCGGGCCGTCGAAGTCGCGGATCGCCGCCACGACCAACTCCTGGACCGCGATGTCGGCCCGGCTGAGGAGTGTCCGGTCGTCCTTGACCCGGACCGGCAGTTCCGCCAGCCGCGACCTGTAGTCCGCGAAGACCGGAAGCAGCTGATCCTCCAGCCCGGACCAGAGTGATGAGAGGGTCGGCATGTCGTCCTGTCATAAGGCCTGGAGCCCGGGAAGAGGTCGCCTTCCCGGGCACGGGTGCGGTCCGTTCGGTGCCCTGGCGTTCAGGCTCGGGCCACCGGCAGCCCCGGTGCCGGGTACCCCTCCATCAGGGCCTTCACCTCGGCGCGGATCTTCGTGATCGCGGCCTCGTCGCCCGTGCGGGCGGCCGTGATCGCGCGGTCGATCCAGCCCGCGACCGTGGCCATCTCCGAGACCGGGACGCCCCGCGACGTCAGCGCGGGCGTCCCGAGGCGGATGCCCGACGGGTCGAACGGCTTGCGCGGATCGTAGGGCACCGCGTTGTAGTTGGCGACGATGCCCGCGCGGTCCAGGGCCTTGGCCGCCGGCTTGCCGGGGATGTCCTTGCCGGTGAGGTCCACCAGCAGCAGGTGGTTGTCCGTGCCGCCGGAGACCAGGTCGAAGCCTCGGGCCGCCAACGCCTCGCCCAGCGCGCGGGCGTTGGCCACCACCGCGTGGGCGTAGGCGCGGAACTCCGGGGTGGCCGCCTCCTTCAGGGCGACGCCGATGGCCGCCGTGGTCTGGTTGTGCGGGCCGCCCTGGAGCCCGGGGAAGACGGCGCGGTCCAGGGCGCGGGCGTGTTCGGCGCGGCTCAGCAGCATCGCGCCGCGCGGACCGCGCAGGGTCTTGTGCGTCGTGGTGGAGACGACGTCCACGTGCGGGGCGGGCGAGGGGTGGGCGCCGCCCGCGACCAGGCCCGCGATGTGGGCGATGTCGGCGACCAGGACCGCGCCCACCTCGCGGGCGATCTCCGCGAAGCCCGCGAAGTCGATCTCGCGGGGCACGGCGGTGCCGCCGCAGAAGATGAGCTTCGGGCGTTCGGCGAGGGCCAGGTCGCGGACCTCGTCCAGGTCGACGCGGCCGGTGTCGCGGCGCACGCCGTACTGGACGCCGTTGAACCAGGTGCCGGTGGCGGAGACGCCCCAGCCGTGCGTGAGGTGGCCGCCCATCGGCAGCGACATGCCGAGCACGGTGTCGCCGGGCTTGAGGAACGCCAGGTAGACGGCGAGGTTGGCCGGGGAGCCGGAGTACGGCTGGACGTTGGCGTGGTCCATGCCGAAGAGGGCACGGGCGCGGCCGGCGGTCAGCGTCTCGACCTGGTCGATGACCTGCTGGCCCTCGTAGTAGCGCTTGCCGGGGTAGCCCTCGGAGTACTTGTTCTGGAGCACGGTGCCGGACGCTTCGAGCACGGCGGCGGAGACGTAGTTCTCGCTCGGGATCAGGCGCAGGGTGTCGGCCTGGAGCCGCTCCTCGGCGGTCACCAGGGCGGCGAGTTCGGGGTCGGCCGCCGTCAGGGCGGGGTGGCGGGGCTGGGCGGGTACGGACACGGTCACGGGGTTCCTCCCGGGTCGGTCGCATGGCTGCGGCGTGGACCCGGATGCCCAGGCGGACGGCTCTCCGGCATGACGCCCCCGGGCGTGCCCGGGGTGTGCCGCTTCCTCGTGGTCGATTCCACTGAGCACCCCGCCAGGAGTGCGCGCCAGTCGCGGCGTCTCGCACCCTACCGGGCGCCCGTACGGGGTGCGCAAGGGCGATACGGGTGCGTCGGGGGCCGCCCCGTCAGGCGGAAGCGCGCTTGCGGGACGCCGCGCTCCTGGACCCGCTCTGCTTCTTGGCCGTCGTCTTCTTCGCGGCCGTCTTCTTCGCGGTGCTCTTGGAGGCGGTCTTCTTCGCCGCCGTCTTGCCCGTACCGCTCGACGTGGACTTCTTGCCGCCGCCGGTCTTCGGGGAGGAGGCGGACTTCTTGGCGGCCCCGCCGGCCGCGGGCTTCTTGTCGGCACCGGACGCCTTGTGGTCGGCGAGGTGCGTGACGTCTGCCACGGACTCCTCGCCCTCCTCGCCGCGGGCCTCCTTCGCGGCCTTGACGCTGCTCTCCAGCGCGGCGAGCAGGTCGATGACCTTGCCGCCGCCCTTCGCGCCCTTCTCGGCGGGCTCCGGGGCCTCGCCCGACGCCTTCGCCGCGATCAGCTCCTCGACCGCCTCGCGGTAGTCGTCGTGCAGCGAGTCCATGTCGACCTCGCCGAGGGTGTCCATCAGCGCGTCCGCGAGATCCAGCTCCGCGTCGCGCACCGTCACGTCGGACTCCGGGGCGACGCCCTCGGGGGCGCGGATCTCGTCCGGCCAGAGCAGCCCGTGCATGGCGATCACGTCGTCGACGACCCGCAGCATGCCCAGGCGCTCGCGCCCGCGCAGCGCGTACTTGGCGAGGGCCACCTTCCGGCTCCGCTTCAGGGCCTCGCGCAGCAGGGTGTACGGCTTCGCGGCCGGGACGCCGTTGGCGGAGAGGTAGTACGCCGCGTCCATCTGGAGCGGGTCGATCGCGTCGGCCGGGACGAAGGCGACGATCTCGATGGTCTTGGCGGTGGGCAGCGGCAGATGGCTCAGGTCCTCGTCGGTGATCGGGATCATCGTGCCGTCGGCGTCCTCGTACGCCTTGCCGATCTCGGCCGGGGTCACCTCCTCCCCGTCCAGCTCGCACACCTTGCGGTAGCGGATGCGCCCGCCGTCCTCGGCATGGATCTGCCGGAAGGAGATCGAGTGGTTCTCGGTGGCGTTGACCAGCTTGATCGGGATGCTGACCAGCCCGAAGGAGATGGCGCCGTTCCAGATGGACCTCACGGTTCACCCCTTGGATCCGTTTATGCGAAGAAAGAGACGTTTCGCGTGTGATTCTTATCGTATGACGCCGATCACCGAGGTGGAGGGGCGACGGCTGTCCCTGAGCAACCTCGACAAGGTGCTGTATCCGGCCACCGGCACCACGAAGGGCGAGGTGCTGCACTACTACGCGGCCACGGCGGCCACGGTGCTGCTCGCGCATCTGCGGGACCGGCCGGTGTCGTTCCTGCGCTATCCGGACGGACCGGAGGGGCAGCTGTTCTTCACGAAGAACCCGCCGCCCGGTACTCCGTCCTGGGTACGCCGGGCCCCGGTGCCGCACCGCGAGAGCGAGCCGTCCGAGCAGGTGGTCGTCCAGGACCTGGCCTCCCTGATGTGGGCCGCCAACCTGGTGGTGGAGTTCCACACCCCGCAGTGGCGGGCCGGGGCGCCCGCGGTGGCCGACCGGCTGGTGTTCGACCTGGACCCGGGGGCGCCCGCCACGGTCGTGGAGTGCTGCCGGGTCGCGCTGTGGCTGCGGGAGCGGCTGGCCGAGGACGGCCTGACGGCGTACGGGAAGACCTCGGGCTCCAAGGGCCTGCATCTGCTGGTCCCGATCATCCCGACGGACTCGGCGGCGGTGTCGGCGTACGCGAAAGGGCTGGCCGTCCGTGCGGAACGGGAGCTGGCGGACCTGGTGGTGCACCGGATGCGGCGGGCGCTGCGGCCGGGCAAGGTGTTCGTCGACTTCAGCCAGAACGCCGCCGCGAAGACCACCGCCACGCCCTACACCCTGCGCGCCCGCGCCGAGCCGTCCGTCTCGGCGCCGGTGACCTGGGCGGAGATCGAGGGCTGCCGCTCCCCCGGTGACCTGGTTTTCCTGGCGGGCGACCTGGCCGGCCGGCTGGACCGGCACGGCGATCTGCTCGCGCCGCTGTGCGACCCCGGGGCGGGCCGCCCGGTCCCGGAGGTCTCGTAGGACGTACGCGCCCCGCCCTACCGCACACGCGCAACTCTTGTCATGTCTCAGGGCAAATGCGCGCGGAGGGTGGCCGGATGGCCAGGCCCGTGGTGCACACTCTGCGCAGACACTGCTTTCGTGACGTCGGCGGGGAGGCGATGGCGTGTTCGCGGGGATCGACGAGGTCGACTGGGCCTCGATGGAGCATGCCTACGGGCCGGCGGACGATGTGCCGGCCCTGCTGCGGGGGCTGGCGTCGGCCGATCCTGCGGAACGCGAACGCGCCCTGGACGGGATGTACGGGGCGGTGCACCACCAGGGCGATGTCTATCCGTGCACGCTCGCCTGCATCCCCTTCCTCTTCGAGCTGGTCACCGATCCCTCGGTGCCGGACCGGGGCGACATAGTCGAGCTGCTGACCAGCATCGGCGGCATCGACCTCGGCGAGGACGACGAGGCGGAGCTCGACGAGGAGGAGGCGGAGGGCGCGGCCAACTACGCGATGGCGGCGGCGGCCGTCTCCGCGAACGCCGGGGTCTTCTTCGCGCTGCTGGCCGACGAGGACCCGGGCGTACGGCTGAGCGCCCCGCTGGCGCTCGCCGCCCTGCACGACGACCCCGCCAGGGTGCTGGCCCTGCTGCGGGCCCGGCTGGCGGCGGAGCGGGCCGACGAGGTGCGGTTCGCGCTGGTCGAGGCGGCCGGGCGGCTCGCACTGCGCCATCGGCCGCTGGCCGGGCCGGTGGCCGACTGGCTGGGCCGGCTGGCCGCCGAGTCCCATCCGCCGGGGCTGCGGCTGGCGGCCCTGGCCCAGCTGGCGCGCAGCGCCCCGCACGCGCTGCCCGGTGACGTGGCCTCCGTGGTGACCGGCCTGCTACGGCAGCTGCGCGCGTTCCCCGGCCCCGGCGGCGCGCGGGCGCGGACCGCGGAACCGCTCGGTCCGGGCGCCGAGGCCGCCCCGGTGACGCTGCTCGGGCAGCTGCGGGCGCGGTCCGCCGGGGAGAGCGCGGTGCGGACCGCGCCGTGGACGGCCGATCTGCTGCGCACCCTGCACGCCGGGCTCGACGACCGGGTCGCCGAGCGGGCGGCGTTACTGGCCGACCAGCTGCGCAGCCCCGACCCCTGGCAGCGCATCGACGCCGTGCGCATGACCGGCGGGCTCATGGGCGGCTGGCGGGGTTCCCACACGGAGCTGGTGCGGCTGGTGGGCGAGCAGCTCGCCGCGCCCGAGCCCAAGGTCGCCGAGGCCGCCTCGCACGTGCTGGAGGAGCTGTTCGGTCTCGCCGCCCCGGCGGCGGACGCGCTGGCGGCACGGGTCGCGGCGGACCCGGGTGCGTGGGTGCGCGAGTGGGCGGACGGGCGGCCGGAGCTCGGCAGCGCGGTGAGGGCACTGTCCCGGCTCGGCGACGCCCGCGCCCTGCCCGCCCTGGCGGCGGCCCTCGACCACCCCGGGGTGCCGTACGACGTGGGCCCTGCCATCGGCTTCCTCGGCGAGGCCGCCCGGCCGCTGACCGGTGCGCTGCGGCGCCGGCTCGCGGATGTGGAGCTGGACGAGCACGCCTACGACCGGGCGCGCCCGCTGCTGACCGGGCTGACCGCGCTACGGGCGGGCGAGGCCGCGCCGGAGGTGCTGCGGGTGCTGCGCGACACCGGGGAGTTCCGGGGCGAGTGGCTGCGTACGGCGGCGCTGCGGGCGCTCGCCTCCTTCGGGCCCGCCGCCCGCTGCGCCGTTCCGGAGCTGCGGGCGCTGGTGCGGCACCCGGGGACGGTGGAGGCGACCGAGGCGGCGGGGGCCCTGTGGGCGGTGGAGGGGGACGCCGGCGCGGTGCTGCCCGCCCTGATCGAGGGGCTGGCGTCGGAGAGCGTGTACGCGCGGCGGGCCGCGGCGGGCGCGCTGGGCCGGCTGGGTGAGCGGGCGGAGGTGACCGCGCCCCGGCTGCGGGACCTGCTGCGCCATGAGGAGCTGTGGCTGCGGGTGGACGCGGCGATCGCTCTGTGGGAGGTTTCCGGGCGGGCCGCGGAGTCCGTCCGGGTGCTGCTGGCGGCCTGGGAGCAGAACCGTCACGTCCGGGTCCGGGTGGCGGAATGCCTGGCGCGGATGCGGCCCGTTGGTGCAGGGTCGGAGGCGGCGCGCGTGCTGCTCGCCGAACTCACCTCCGTACGCCGTCACAACGCCACGGACGGGGTTCACGGCAGCCACGACACGTACACCGACGAAAAGCTGCTGGCGCTCTGCCGCCGGGCGCTCCTGGGGAACACGGGGAAGGAACCCACATGATCATTTTCGGCACGCGAGGTTATCTGTACCAGCTGGCGGTCCTGACGCTGGTCTGCGGCTGGTGCGGGAACCCGGCGGCGCACACGCTGCGCAAGCGGCTCACGAAGTTCACGCTGTTCTTCGTGCCGCTGTTCCCGATCTCGACCAAGTACGCCACGCAGTGCACGTTCTGCGGCGGCGAGCAGCGGATACCCAAGGAGCAGGCCGACCAGCTGCTCGCGCAGCACATGGCCGCGCAGGACGGCAACCCGTTCGGCCAGGCCCCGCAGCAGGGATACGCGTCGGGCGCGTCGGGCCAGGGGCAGAACCCGTACCAGCAGTGACGGGTGCGTCAGCGCCGACTGCACATCAGCACTAAATACGCATAAGAGACTTCCTTCCGAATAAGGTCGGCAGGTGGGGGCCGCGCACCGGCCCGCCCGTCGGGAACGGAGGAAGTCATGCGTCCGCGGCTGCCCGCCCTGGTGACCGTCGCCGCCGCCCTGCTGCTGGCGGGGTGCGGCGCCGGCGGCGAGCTGCGGAGCGCCGGCCGGGCCCCGGCCGCGACCGGCCCGGTACGCCTGTGGCCGACGCTGCCCCCGGCCTCCGCCGCCCCCTACGACTACGGCGAGGGCGAGACCGCGCGCATCCCCGGCATCCGGGTCACCGGCGGCGATGTGCGCCGGCTGGACCCGGTGGCGGTGGTGCGGGCGGGGCTGAAGGCACGGCCCGACCGGTCGGACGTGGCCGAGGAGCTGCCCGCGCGGACGGTGGAGGGGATCAACGCCTGCCCGAGCGCGCCCCGTTCCTGCCCGGTGCTGCCGCCGTACTTCCGGGACCTCACGGGCGACGGCAGGGACGAGATGGTCCTCGCCGTCCGCATGCCGGGCCGCCAGCTCTCCGTCCAGGTCTACATGCCGGAGTCCGGCGGGCTGACGCGCATCATGTCGACGTCGGACGCGGTCATCAGCGTGCAGCTGGCCGGGCGGGACCTGATCATGCGGGCGCCGTCGGCGATCACGGGGTACGAGTACCGCACGGCGTGGTCCTGGGACGACCGGCAGCGCGCGATGCTGCCCACGCAGGACGAGATCCTGCGCACCGGCGAGGACCGGCGGCACACACCGGTCCCGCGTCCCTCCGCCCCGCGCAGCCCCCGGCCCACGGCCTCCGTCTCCGCGGAGCGCCGGTGAGCCGCCGGGCGGCGGCGACGAGGCGGCGGCGCCGGCCGCGGCTGCCCGCCTGGACCGCGACGCTGACCTGGAAGGCCGCAGTGTTCATCACCGTGATGTGCTGCGTGCTCGCCGCGCTCCTCGGTGTTCTGGTGCACACCGCGGTCACCCGGCAGACGGTCGGCCACGCCCGCGAGAAGTCGCTCGCCCGGCTGACGGAGGTGTCGCGCGCGTACGAGGCGGGCGAGGCGCTGCCGCCGCGTTCCGGGGCCGATCCGCCGGGTCTGCCGGGGCCGCTGCGGACGCTGGCGGCGGGCGGGCGGCGCGGCACGATGGTCGGCCGGCTCCGCGGGCGGCCGGTGATGTGGGCCGCCGCCCCGGCGGACGGCGGTCGGGCGCTCGCGGCCTGGACCGACTACAGCCAGAGCGCCCGCACCATCAACGGCCTGGACGGGGCGATCATCGGCTCCTCGCTGCTGGCCATCGGCGCCACGCTGCTCGTCGGCGCGTTCGCCGTCACCCGGGTCACCCGGCGGCTGCACCAGACCGCGCGGGTGGCCCGGCGGATCGGGGCCGGCGACCTGGACGCCCGCGTCGACGACCCGCGCACGGCGGACCCGGCGCGCCGGCAGGACGAGGTCGCCGTCGTCGCCGGGGCGCTCGACACCATGGCCGCGGCGCTCCAGCGCAAGCTCCAGGCGGAGCAGCGGTTCACCGCCGATGTGGCGCACGAGCTGCGGACCCCGCTGACGGGTCTGTCGGCCGCCGCCGAACTGCTGCCGCCGGGCCGCCCGTCCGAGCTGGTGCAGGACCGGGCCCGCGCCCTGCGCGCCCTGACCGAGGACCTGCTGGAGATCTCGCGCCTGGACGCCCGCACCGAACACGTCGACCTGGACGTCCACGAACTGGCCCCGCTCGCCGCCCGCGTGGCCCAAGGCACGGACACCGTGGTCGAGGTCACCGGGGAGCCCGTGCGCGTCGAGACGGACAAGCGGCGCCTCGAACGCGTCCTGGGCAACCTGATCAGCAACGCGCACCGGCACGGCAGGCCGCCCGTGGTGCTGACCGTCGACGGCCCGGCGGTGACCGTACGGGACCACGGCGACGGCTTCCCGGAGTACCTGACGGCGGGCGGTCCACAGCGCTTCCGCACCGAGGGCGGCGGCAAGGGGCACGGCCTCGGGCTGACCATCGCCGCCGGCCAGGCCGAGGTGATGGGTGCCGCACTGACCTTCGGGAACGCGCCGGACGGCGGTGCGGTGGCCCGGCTGACGCTGCCTCACTACGTACGCCTGGACGGCGAGGCGCCATGAGCCGCCCGTACGCGCCGCCTCCGCACGTGACATAACCGACATAACCCCCGCCTCTTGCTACGTTGCGGGGCATGACCGCATCGACGGCGGACGCACCCCCGCCCGAGCTGCGCCTGCCCCGGCGGCGCGGCGTGGAACTCTCGCTCCTCATCGGGGCCGTCCTCATCTCCGTCTACGGCTACGCCGCGGTCGGTCTGGCCCACGACGACGCGGTCCCGCCCGATGTCGCGGGATACGGCGGCGGTCTCGGGCTGCTCGCGCTGCTGGCCCATCTCGCGGTCCGCCTCCGCGCCCCGTACGCCGATCCGCTGCTGCTGCCCATCGCCGTCCTGCTCAACGGGCTCGGTCTGGTGCTGATCTACCGGCTGGACCTGGAGACCCCGGGCGACCGGGCGGCGACGACCCAGCTGATCTGGTCCACGATCGGCGTCGCCTTCTTCATCGCGGTCGTGGTGCTCCTGCGCGACCACCGGGTGCTCCAGCGCTACGCGTATCTCTCGGTCGCCGCCGCCCTGGTCCTGATGATCGTGCCGATCTTCTTCCCGGCGGTGAACGGGGCGAAGATCTGGATCAGGATCGGCGGGTTCTCCTTCCAGCCCGGCGAGTTCGCCAAGATCCTGCTCGCGGTGTTCTTCGCCGCCTACCTCGCGGCCAACAGCAACGCCCTCGCGTACACCGGCCGCAAGGTCTGGAAGCTCCAGCTGCCCACCGGGCGGGTGCTCGGCCCGATCGTGGCGATCTGGCTGCTCAGCGTGGGCGTCCTGGTCCTGGAACGGGACCTCGGCACCTCGCTGCTGTTCTTCGGGCTGTTCGTGATCCTGCTGTACGTGGCGACCGGGCGGCGGGGCTGGATCGCGGTGGGGCTGCTGCTCGCGGCGGTCGGCGCGTTCGTCGTCGGCTCGTTCGAACCGCATGTCCACAGCCGGGTGCAGGACTGGCTCGATCCGTTCGCCTCGATCGACGCCGGACGCGGGCCCGGACAGCTCGCCCAGTCACTGTTCGCCTTCGCGGCCGGCGGGATGCTCGGTACGGGGCTCGGGCTCGGCCACTCCGTCCTGATCGGGTTCGCCGCCAAGTCCGACTTCATCCTGGCGACGGCCGGCGAGGAGCTGGGGTACGCCGGTCTGACCGCGGTCTTCCTGCTCTACGCGCTGCTGGTCGCGCGCGGATACCGGGCCGGGCTCGCCCTGCGCGACGCGTTCGGGCGGCTGCTCTCGATCGGCCTCGCCTCGATCCTGGCGCTCCAGGTCTTCGTGATCGCGGGCGGAGTGATGGGGCTGATCCCGCTGACCGGGATGGCGATGCCGTTCCTGGCGCAGGGCGGGTCGTCCGTGGTCACCAACTGGATCATCGTGGCGCTGCTGATCCGGGTCAGCGATCTCGCCCGCAGACCCGCGCCGGACGACGTGGAGACGGGGATCGTGGCCTCGGTCCCGACAAAGCGGCCCGGCGCGGAGGGCGAGCGGTGATCCGCTACATCCGGCACGCCGCCGCGTTCTGTCTGCTGCTGCTCGTGGCGCTGCTGGCGAACGCCGCCCGCGTCCAGGTCTTCGAGGCCGACGAGCTGGACGACAACCCGGCCAACCGGCGTACCACCATCGCCCGTTACGACGAGCCGCGCGGCAGCATCCTGGTCGACGGCCGGCCCGTCACCGGCTCGAAGAACACCGGCGAGCAGCTGGCGTACGAGCGGACCTACCGCTACGGGCCGCTGTACGCGCCGGTGACCGGGTACGCCTCGCAGACGTACGGCACCACGTTCATCGAGAACGCCGAGGACGAGATCCTCTCGGGCACCGATCCGCTGCTCGCCCCGCTCCCGCTGTGGGGCGAGGTCAGCCGGAGCCGGCAGCCGGGCGGGGACGTCGTCACCACGGTCCGGGACGCGATGCAGCGCGCCGCGTACGAGGGGCTGGGCAACCGGCGGGGCGCGGTCGCGGCCGTCGAGCCGGCCACGGGGCGCGTCCTGGCCCTGGTCTCCACCCCCTCGTACGACCCCGAGCGGCTGTCCGGGACCGGCTCGTCCGTCACCGACGCCTGGCGGCAGCTGAACGCGGCGGACAGCAGGCCCATGCTCAACCGGGCGATCCGGCAGACCTATCCGCCCGGCTCCACGTTCAAGATCGTGACGGCGGCGGCGGCGCTGGACGCGGAGGTCGTCACCGATCCGGACGCGGAGACCGACACCCCGTCCCCGTACGTGCTGCCGGGCACCTCGACCGTGCTGCCCAACGAGTCGCGCGGCTGCGAGAAGGCGTCGCTGGCCGACGCGGTCCGGGTCTCCTGCAACACGGTGATGGCGCATCTGGGGGTGGAGGTCGGGCTCGACGGGATGGTGGCGGCGGCCGAGCGGTTCGGCTTCAACGACACGGGGCTGCGGGTCCCGTCCGGGGTGGCGAAGAGCAATTTCGACACGGAGATGAGCGACGACCAGCTGGCGCAGTCCTCGATCGGCCAGTTCGACACCACGGCGACCCCGCTCCAGATGGCGATGGTCGCGGCGGCGGTCGCCAACGGCGGGGAGCTGATGTACCCGCATCTGGTGGAGCGGACGACCAAGCACGACGGGTCCACGGTGCACACCACGGGGTCGCGCTCGTACCGTCGGGCGATGAACCCGATGACGGCGATGCGACTGCGGCAGATGATGGTGGACGTCGTCCAGGACGGTACGGGCACCAACGCGGCGATCGACGGGGCGACGGTCGGCGGCAAGACGGGCACCGCCCAGCACGGCGTCGACAACTCCGACCTGCCCTATGCCTGGTTCATCTCCTGGGCGCAGGCGGACGGCGCGGCCCGCCCGGCGGTGGCGGTCGCCGTGGTCGTCGAGGACGCCGAGGCCGACCGCGCCGACATCAGCGGCGGCGGCAGCGCGGCCCCGATCGCCCGTGCCGTAATGGAGGCGGCCCTGGAAGACTGAGCCGGTGACGGCTTACGGGGACGTGCGCGGGGACACGAGCGGGGACATGCGCTTGAAGCTGCGCGCGGTGCTGGCCGCGATCGACCGCGCGGACCCGGAGCTGTGTGCCTTCCTCGACGTCTGGCACGAGGACGCGCTCGCCCGGCTCCCGGCCGCGTCCCGGCTCCCCCTGGCGGGGCTACCCTTCGCGGTGAAGGGCCGCACCGGCCTCCGCTCGTACGCGTCCCGCCGGCTGATCGCGGCCGGCGGCGTCCCGGTCGGCTCGGCCTCCGTACCCGGTCCGGGGACCGCCTGGCAGACCTGGGGGCTCGGGGCCCATGGCCGGACGGTCAACCCCTGGCGCCCGGACCGGACTCCGGGCGGTTCGTCGGCGGGCTCGGCGGCTGCGGTCGGGGCGGGCCTGGTGCCGCTGGCGACCGGAAGCGACGGGGCGGGGTCGGTGCGCATCCCGGCCGCCTGGTGCGGGGTGTTCGGGCTGAAGACGACGAACGGGCTGCTGCCCTCGCCGGACCGGTCGGGACTCGCGTCGGCCGGGGTGCTGGCGGCATCGGCGGCCGGAGCGGAGACGTATCTGCGCTGCGTGCTCGACGACTACGTCCCGGCCGCCCCGTCGCTGCCGCTGTCCGCCGCCTACAGCCCGGACCTCGGGTTCGCGGACACCGAACCGGAGGTGGCCGCCGTGGTGCGGGGCGCGGTGCGGCGGCTGGAGGCGGCCGGGGTGGTGCGGCTCGCCGGGGGCCGCTGCGCTCTGCTCGACCCGGCCGCGGCCTGGCAGGCGGTGCGCGGCGGGCACGTCGCCCCGCCGGAGGCGGAGGTGCGCGAGGAGAACGGCCGCCGCCTGGACGCCCTCTTCGCCCGCACGCCCCTGCTTCTGACCCCCGCCACGCCCAACCGCCCGCACGGCCACGAGGGTCCGGGCGACACCTTCTCGACGGCGCTGACCTGGGCGTTCAACCTGAGCGGGCATCCGGCGGCGAGCGTGCCCGCCGGCTTCACGGCGGACGGCTGCCCGGTCGGCCTCCAGCTGGTGGCGGACCGGGGGCGGGACGCCGAACTCCTGGGCGCGGCGGGGGCGGTGGAACGTGCTCTGTGGACGTCGGGTGAGCCGTTCGCACACGTACGCGGACCTCGTGGATGAGTACGTGTACTCAGGGCGGCGCCGCCCCCGGCACGGCAGCCTTGACTCCGACAGCCACCCCCTGAAGGAGTGTCACGATGCGCACGACCCGTCGTCCCCGTCCCCTGCGGACCACCGCCGCCCTCGCCGCCGGCAGCGCGGTCCTCGCGCTGCTCACGTCCGCCTGCTCGACGGCGGACGCGGTGTGCTCCGGCGGCGAGTACCCGGTGCTGTACGTCGGCAGCACGGGCAGCGCGTGCGTCAAGGACGGCGAGGAGCCGCCCAAGGGATACGCCCGCTACCCCGAGGGCAAGGTCCCGAAGCACGTCGACGACAAGTGGTGGACGTACTGGAACGAGCACAGCCTGGACAAGGACGGGAAGATCATCGAGGTCTCCCAGTAGGGCGAGATCTCCCGGTGAGGGGCCTCCCGCTGAGGGGCCTCCCGGGGTGATCAGCCCGCCGTGCCGGCACCGATCGGCTTGCGCATCTCCTTGCGGACCTGCGCGGCCTGTCGGGCCGCCTCGGCGAGATCGACCTCGTCGGGGTCCATGAGCGCGGTCTCGGCGGTGACGACGGCGACGAAGGAGGCGGTGTTGTCGTCGCCCCACGCGCACATCGGCAGGGTGTTGCTGCCGATCCCGTCCTCCTTCGACCGGACGACCTCGCAGGAGACGGTGATCCCGTAGCCCTCGGGGGTGAACTCCCGGGCGGGCACGGCCACGGTCATCCCGTCGGCCTCGGCGGCCCCCTCCAGGATCTTGTCGCGGGAGAACTCCGGGGACTTGATGCGCCCCCACATGCCGGAGACGACCACCGTGCCGCCGCTCTTCGAGGTGTACTGCGTGACCACCGCCTTCGCGTCGCGGATGGACGGGTCGTACGTCTCCTCGATGTCCTTGCCGTCCGTCGCCGAGGTGTCCGCGTGAAGGGTGTACTCGCCGTTCAGCAGCGTCTTCGGCACGGTCAGCCTGTACTCGGCCGCCGGGAACCCACCGGTCCCCGGCAGCTTGCCGTCGTCCGCCGCGCCCATCAGCCGGGAGACCCCGAAGGCGACCCCGCCCGCCACCACGAGCGCCCCGACGACGACCCCCACGATCAGGCCCGTCCGGGTCCGCCGCGGCGGCGGGAACCCCGGTCCGCCGGGCACCGTGCCCCAGGGCTGGGGCGCCGGCCCCTGCGGGTACCCGTAGGGTTGCTGCTGTCCGGGCACCGGCTGCTGGGCGTACGGATTCGGCTGGGGCTGCGGCGGCCCGTAGGGGCCCTGGGGCACACCGTACGGACCCTGCGGGGGCGGGGGCGTGGTCATGCCGCCCAAGCTACGGCATGGCCACGACACCGCTTCCGGGGCCTGCCCGGGTGAGGTCCGCGGGCGCCGCCGTGCGGTTCTTCGGCCGTTGAACGACCCCCGCCCCGTCTCCGTCCTGCGCCCGCCGGCCGGCTGGGGCCCTCGCCCTCTACGGGCGCCCCGCCGCCCGGTCGATCGCGGCGGACGGGTACGGCGTGCGCCTGCTCTCCGTCAGCAGGCGGCGGTGGAAGCCGTCCAGGACGAGGGCGGCGGGGGCGTGGTGGTCGAGCAGCGCGGCGGCCTCCGGGGCTGTGCCGTCGGGGCGGTCGCCCGCGAGCCAGGCGCGCAGGAAGTCCGCGTCGCGCACCTCGTCGGACAGGTGGTGGCGCAGCAGATGGCCGGCGACGTAGTGGCGGTCGTACGCGAGGTGCCCGGCCAGGAACGCGGCCTCCTCGGCGGAGAGTTCGAAGGCGGTGCTGAGCGCCAGGCCGAAGTCCGCGAACCGGACCGACCGGCCGTCGGTCAGGACGTTGCGGAAGTGCGCGTCGAAGTGGACGAATCCCCGCGCGCTCATGAACTCGGCGCCCCGGGCCAGGGCTTCGTCGAGCCGGGCGAACGGCGGGGCCTCGCCGCCCCGTGCGGCGGCTTCGCGGCGCTCGGCCAGCCAGGCGCCCAGGGTGTGCGGCACGTGTTCCAGGAAGAGGACCAGGCTCGCGGCGGACCGGCCGATGGCCTCCAGCCGCGCGCGTACGGCCGGGTGGCCCTCCCAGTGAGCCACCGCTCCGTCGATGCCGCCGAACTCGTCGACGAAGCCCTGCGGCGGGGAGTCGGGCAGCACGCGCCAGTGGTACATCAGGGGAAAATCGGGGTGCGCGCCGCTGAGCACCCAGTGGGTGGTCAGGGTGTGCGCGGCCAGTTCCCGCCAGGCTCCGAATCCGGCGGAGCCGATCCCGTACTGGTAGAACACCGGCAGCCCGAAGTGGTTGGCGGTCGACCGGATGTTCCCGGGGCGCAGTTCGAGGTCGGTCAGGGGCACCCGCTTCACGAAGACCCGGGTGCCGTCGACGTCCAGTCCGGCCGCCCTGCCGCCCATGCCCGAGCCCAGCGGGGCGGCCGCGGCGACCGCCTCGCCGATGCGGCGGTCGCTCATGAGGGCGAGGCGGGTGGAGACCGCCGCGTGGACGGCCGCGCGCCCGTCGTCAGGACTCCGTCGCACCCGCACCGCCCTGCGCGATCGCCTCGGCCACTTCCGCCACCCGTTCCCGCTCCTCCGCCTCGAAGCGGTCCTTGTCCAGCTGCTCGGCTATCTCCTCGTCCTGGGCCATGAGGAGGTCCAGGTTGGAGTCGCCGAGTTCGAGGACGCCCATGTCGACGTACGCCTTCTGGAGCCGTTCGCCCCACAGGCCGATGTCCTTGACGCACGGGACGATCCGGCTGAACAGCAGCTTACGGAAGAGCTGGAGGAATTCGGAGTGCTCCGAGAGGTCCTTCGCCTCCTGCCTGCCGATGCCGAAGTTCTCCAGGACCTCGACCCCGCTGAGCCGGTCGCGCATCAGGTAGCAGCCCTCGATGACGAACTCCTCGCGCTCGCGCCGTTCCGCGTCGCTGAGCTGCTTGTAGTAGTCGCGCAGCGCCATCCGCCCGAAGGCGACGTGGCGCGCCTCGTCCTGCATCACGTACGCCAGGATCTGCTTGGGCAGCGGCCGGGTCGTGGTGTCGCGGATCATGCCGAACGCCGCCAGCGCCAGGCCCTCGATGAGGACCTGCATGCCGAGGTAGGGCATGTCCCAGCGGGAGTCGCGCAGGGTGTCGCCGAGCAGGCCCTGGAGGCTGTCGTTGACCGGGTAGAGCATCTGCACCTTCTCGTGCAGGAACCGGCCGTAGATCTCGGCGTGCCGGGCCTCGTCCATCGCCTGGGTCGCGGAGTAGAACTTGGCGTCCAGGTCCGGGACGGACTCCACGATGCGGGCGGCGCAGATCATCGCGCCCTGCTCGCCGTGCAGGAACTGGCTGAACTGCCAGGCGGTGTAGTGCTTGCGCAGCTCGCCCCGGTCCTTCTCGGTCATCTTCGCCCAGTGCGGGGTGCCGTACAGCGTGAGCGCCTCGTCGGGGGTGCCGAGCGGGTCGGACGGGTCGACCTCCAGGCTCCAGTCGATACGCTTGTTGCCGTCCCACTGCTTGTCCTTGCCCTTCTGGTAGAGGGCGAGAAGGCGCTCGCGGCCGTCGTCGTAGTCCCAGCTGAAGCGGGCGGCCCCCGTGGCGGGCACCGTCCACAGCGGCTCGTCGGGGGCGGTGGTGTAGAGGTCGTGGGTCGACACGGACGGCTCCTTCGCCTCGCGAATGCCGGGAAGTCGGCGGGCTCCCCGCTCAGTTGGCAGGTTCACACGTTGGTAGACGCCCGGTCAACAAGTCGTGCCGCAGGGATTGACGGCCTTGCTGACAAGCAGTCTCATAAAGGGTGACCGCCGGTAACCCATGTGTGAGGTGCCTCCAGCCATGACGACCGTCTCCGAAAGCGACCTGCAGACACTCCGCGACGCACTCGGCCCGCTGCGCGGCCGCGAACAGATCGCGGAACGGCTGCTGGAGGCCTCGGCCAAGCACTCCTTCGACCCGGACAAGGAACTCGACTGGGACACCCTGCCCGAGGACGGCAAGTGGTTCTGGCCGCCGGAGCTGATCTCCCTCTACGACACCCCGTTGTGGAAGCGCATGTCCCACGACCAGCGGCTCGAACTGGCCCGCCACGAGGCGGCCTCGCTGGCCTCGCTCGGCATCTGGTTCGAGATCATCCTCATGCAGCTGCTCGTACGGCACATCTACGACAAGCCCGCGACCAGCAGCCATGTCCGCTACGCGCTCACCGAGATCGCCGACGAGTGCCGGCACTCGATGATGTTCGGCCGCATGATCACCTGGGGCGACGGGCCCACGTACGCCGTTCCGCGCAGGTACCACAACATGGCGCGCGTCCTCAAAAGCGTGTCCACGACGCCCGGTTCGTTCGCCGGGACGCTGCTCGGCGAGGAGATCCTCGACTGGATGCAGCGGCTGACCTTCCCCGACGAGCGCGTCCAGCCCCTGGTGCGCGGCGTGACCCGCATCCACGTCATCGAGGAGGCCCGGCACGTCCGCTACGCCCGCGAGGAGCTGCGCCGCCAGATGGTGACCGCGCCCCGCTGGGAACGCGAACTGGCCCGCGTCAGCTGCGGACAGGCCGCCCGCGTCTTCTCCGTCTGCTTCGTCAACCCGCAGGTGTACGAGAACGTCGGCCTGAACCGCCACGAGGCCGTCGCCCAGGTGCGGGCCAGCGGCCACCGCGCCGAGGTCATGCAGACGGGGGCCAAGCGGCTGACCGACTTCTTCGAGGACATCGGCGTCCTGAACGGGGTGGGGCGCAGGCTGTGGAAGAGCTCGGGCCTGCTGGCCTAGCGGTGGCAGCCCTTAGGGGGTCCGGCGATTGAGGGGCGGGAGAAGGAGCGGGGCCGGGTGCGTGCAGCTGCAAGGCGGAGGATTGAGGCATGGCGGAGCCATGGTGATTGACGACAACGCCGGAGGGGGTCCCTCCCTGCTCGAGCGAAGCCGAGAGCTTGGGGGAGTGCGTGCCCGGCCCCGCGACGCCGCCCCTCAATCGCCGGACCCCCTTAGTCTGGGCGGTATGACCCCTGCCGCGACCGCGCCGCCCAGCCGTGCGTACCGAAGGCTCAGCGTCGAGGAGCGGCGCGCCCAGCTGCTGGGGGCGGCGCTCACGCTCTTCGCCCACCGGGCCCCCGACGAGGTGTCGCTCGACGAGGTCGCGACGGTGGCCGGGGTCTCGCGCCCGCTGGTCTACCGCTACTTCCCCGGCGGGCGGCAGCAGTTGTACGAGGCGGCGCTGCGCTCGGCGGCCGAGCAGCTGAAGCTGTGCTTCGCCGAACCCGCCGAGGGCCCGCCGACCGAGCGCGTCACGCGCGTCCTCGACCGCTATCTGGCCTTCGTCGACGAGCACGACGCCGGGTTCAGCGCCCTGCTCCGGGGCGGCAGCGTCGCCGAGACGTCCCGGACGAGCACCATCGTCGACGAGGTCCGGCGCGCTGCGGCCGAACAGATCCTGCTCCACCTGGGCCAGGACGAGCACAGCGAACCCGCGCCCCGCATGAGCATGATGGTCCGCACCTGGATCGCGGCGGTCGAGGCGGCCTCGCTGATCTGGCTCGACGAGGGCAAGCGGCCGGACGCCTCCGAGCTGCGCGACTGGCTGGTCGACCAGTTCATCGGCCTCCTCGCCATCACCTCGGCCTCGGACCCGCAGACCGCGGCGGCCGTGGCCGCGCTGCTCCCGCTGGAGACCGTGGAGGGCCCGGCGGGGCGGCTGGCGGGCCGGCTGGCCCCGCTGGTGGGCGTCGCGGCGCATCTGCTGCCGCCGGACTGACCGGCCGGGGCACCGCTCCGGTCGGACCGGCCCGCGCGATCGGTCAGACTGGGCCGGTGAGAAGCGAGAACACCGCCTTCGTCGGCGGCCCGCTGGACGGCCGGGTGCTGCCCGTCCTCACCGGCGCGACCGGCCACCCGCCCAAGTGGTACGAGGTCCCGGTCCCGGACGCCGCCGGCGGGCCCCCCACCGTGCACGCGTACCGCAGGGCCCCGGCCGGGCACACGAAGCGGCTCGGCATCCAGCGCGGCTGGATCTACGAGTACGCCCCCGCAGGCCGCGAGCGGAACCGCCCGCGGTGGCCGTGGTCGAAGCCGGGCGGCGGACGGCCGGAACCGTCCAACTAGGATCGACCGTCTGGTGCCGAGGGACGGTCACAAGGGGGGATGCGCCATGCAGGCGCTGCGTCAGGACGAGCCACGCCGCTTCGGTCCGTACACCGTGCTGGCGCGCTTGCGCGAGACGGCCGCCGCGGTGCAGTACCTCGCACACGGTACGGACGCGCACGAACTCGTGGTGATCACGGCCGCCCGGCCCGAACTGGCCGCGCTGCCCGCCTTCCGGCACCGCTTCGACGCGGAGGCCCGCGTCGCGGGCCGGCTGGCCGGGGGCTGGGTCGCGGAGCCGGCCGACACCCGCGCGGACGGTTCCGACGCGGACGAGGTGCCGTGGACCGCGTCGGCGTACGTCCCCGCGCTGACCCTGGCCGAGGCCATAGAGGCCGTCGGACCGCTGCCCGAGCGTGCCGTGCGGATCCTGGGCGCCGGCATCGCCGAGACCCTCTCCCGCGTCCACGCCGGCGGCGCCGTGCTCCACGGCCTCGCGCCCCGCACCGTCCTGCTGGCCGAGGACGGCCCCCGGCTCACCGCGTTCGGCCCGCTGGGCGCGGCGGCCGAGGCGGAGCGGGGACCGGGCGGCGGGCTGTCCGTACGCCTCGGCTATCTGACCCCGGAACAGCTCGCGGGCGAGGAGGCGGGGCCGGCCTCCGACCTCTTCGTGCTCGGGCTGCTGCTCGCCTACGCGGCGACCGGGACCACCCCGCTGGCGGACGGCCCCCCGGCGGAGGCCGCCGAGCGCATCGCGCAGGCCGCCCCGGAACTCGGCGGTGTGCCCGCGGAACTGCGCGACCTGGTCGCCCGCTGCCTGGCGAAGGACCCGGCCGACCGCCCCACCGCGGGAACGGTGGCCGCCGAACTCGCGCTGGAGGGCGCGGCGGCCCTCGCGGCGGACGGCTGGCTTCCGGGCGGGCTGTCGGCGGCGGTGGCCGCGCAGGACGCGCGGGCCCGGAGGCTGGCCGGCGGGTCCGATGCCCCGGCCGGGCCCGGCACCGCACCCCCGAACAAATCTGTGTCCGTCGAGAAAGCGTCTGTGGAGAACCCCGTGTCCGATCAGTATCCGGTGTCCGACGAGAACCCCTCGGACGCCAGGGGCGCGAACGCCCCGAAGTCGTACGGGGAGGTCTGGGACGCCGTCGCGCCCCGGCCGCCGGCGCCCGAGCCCGACATACAGGACGCCGTGCCGCCCCACCACCGGCCGGCGCCGGTGCCCGAGTGGCAGCAGCCGACCGTCGCCGGCGGCACGGTCCCCGACGCGCCCGCCCCGGTCCCGGACACCCGCACCACGCAGCTCGGCGCCATCGGCCATCAGAGCCCGCCCCAGCAGGGGCAGCCGCAGCAGGGGCAGCCGCAGCAGGGCCAGGCCCCTTGGCCGGACCAGTCCGCGTACGGGTACCCGCAGCCCCAGCCCCAGCCCCCGTACCAGCAGGCCGCCCAGCCCCCGCAGCCTCTTCCCGTACCGCTCCCCCCGGCCCCCATCCCGAACGTCGCCCCGCCCGCCGAGCCCCGGCGCCGCGGTGTCAGCCGTCGCGGGCTGCTCCTCGGGTCGGCGGCGGGCGTCGCCGGGCTGCTGGTCGGCGGCGGGGCGCTGTACGCGATCACCTCCGGCGACGACGCGAAGCCCGGCCCGGACCCCAAGCCGGCACCGCCCACCTCCGCCGGGCCGAGCGTCGCCGGAGTCGCCCCGACGCCGCGCTGGATCTACAACCACCCGGCCTCCGAACCGGTCCCGCTGACCGGCGCCCTCGTGAAGGACCGTCTGCTGGTCCTCACCGACGACAGCCATGTCAGCGCCGTCGACCTGCGCACCGGACGCCGGCTCTGGGAGAACGCGGACGGCGCCAAGGGCCAGGCCGCTCTGGCCGCGGGCGACGACCTGTGCTTCGTCGCGGCACCGTCGGAGTTCCTGTGGCTCTCGTCGAAGGACGGCAAGGTCACCCATCGCGTCGCGTACGCCGACGGCTTCGAGGGCGCACCGGACCTCGCCGTGCGGACGCTGGTCGGTTCGGCCGGGGCGACCATCTGGTTCACCGGGTCGCACAGGACCACCGTGAAGGCGCCGAAGCCCAAGAAGGGCAAGAAGCCCGGCAAGGACAGGCAGGTCGTCAAGTCGTACCTGTTCGGCTACGACATCGTGCAGCGCAAGGAGCTGTGGCGGACGCCGGTGCCCAGCGGCCGTGGCCCGATCGCCCCCGTGTTCCGTCTGATAGCGGTCCGCCCCGACGCCATCGTCGTACGGCAGGACTCCCGGACGCTCACCCCGGCCGCCCTCAAGGCCGCGAAGAAGAAGGGCGTCTTCCGCAGCTTCGACCGCGAGTCCGGCAAGGCGCAGTGGAGCCGCAGGTTCGGGAACGTCGCCCTCGACGGAGCCGCCGTCGGCGACGAGGACGGCACCATCTACGCGGCGGACGGCGCCAACCTCCGCGCCTTCGAGACGCCCGCCGGCAAGGCGAAGTGGACGCTGAAGGGTACCCGCGGCTCGGTCTTCGGGCCCTCGCTCCCCGCGGGCGATCTGCTGTACACCACGAATCGCAACCAGGAGGTGGGGGCGGTCGACCCGTCGACCGGAAAGCCGAAGTGGCGGCGTTCGACCGAGGCGGCGGGCGGGAAGGCCCCCGTGGTCTCGGTCAGCGGCTCCGGCGCCACGGTGCTCGCCGCAGACCCCGGCCAGGTCACCGCGTTCTCGGCGGCCGACGGCAAGCGCCTGTGGAAGTTCCAGGACATCGGCAACCAGGACCCGGACGGCGAGACGGTCACCGCCGGCTACCAGGTGCTGGCCTACGAGAAGACGGCGATCGTCCGCCGCGGCCGCACGGTCTACGCGTTCCCGGTGGCCTGACCGCACCGCACCCGCCCGGCGCACGGGCCGCCGCCTTCCGGGCGAATCCGGGGGCGGGGGCCCGCCGCCACGCCTCCGGGTTCTTGCATCGCCCCGCCGCGAGTGAGCGTATGGACGAATTGCGCTCACTCATGGGGTAGTCGCACGATTCGCCCCGGTTCCGGAGGTGATGTCGTGTCGTCGGGCACCCTGGTGCGTTCCCTCGGTACGGCGGCCCTGGCCGCCGTCGTCGTGGTCTCGCCGGCCACCGCCGTCGCGGCCCCCTCGCCCGCGCCGCCCGCCCCAGGTGCCCCGGCCGGCGGTGTCGCCGGGCTGCTGAACGAGTTGCAGCGGCTCTACCAGCAGGCCGAAGAGGCCACCGAGACCTACAACGGCACGGCGGCCGAGCTGAAGAAGCGGGTCGCGAAGGCGAAGAAGCTGGACGCGGCCCTCGCCGCCGCCCGCCGCTCACTGGCCCGGGGCCGCGACGCCGCCGGGCAGCTGGCCCGCGAGCAGTACCAGGGCCGGTCCGACCTCTCCGCGTATCTGCGGCTGCTGCTGATGCGCGACCCCGAGGCCGCCCTGACCCAGGGCCAGGTCATCCAGCGGCTGGCCGCCGGACGGGCTGCGAGCGTGCGGCGGCTCGGCGCGGCCGAGAAGCGGGCCGCCGAGCTGGCGAAGGAGTCCCGCAAGGTACTGGCCGAGCAGCGGACGCTCGCCGCGCGGAAGAAGAAGGAGCGCGACACCGTACGGACCCGGCTGAAGCAGGTCGAGGCGAAGCTCGCCACGCTCTCCACGGACCAGCTCGCCGAGGTCTCCGGCCTCGAACAGAAGAACACGGACAAGGCCCAGAACGCCCTGGTCGCTTCCGGGGCGCTCTCCTCGTCCCGCCCGCCGACCGCCCAGGGCGGCGAGGCCGTCCGCTACGCGGTCCGGCAGATCGGCAAGCCGTACGTGTGGGGCGCGGAGGGACCGGGTTCGTTCGACTGCTCCGGACTCACCTCGCAGGCCTGGGCGAGCGCCGGCCGCGTCATCCCGCGCACCTCGCAGGAGCAGTGGCGGCAGCTGACCCGGGTGCCGATGAGCGCGCTGCGCCCCGGCGACCTGGTGATCTACTTCCCGAAGGCGACCCATGTGGCGCTGTACATCGGCAACGGCCTCGTGGTGCAGGCGCCCCGGCCCGGAACCAGCGTGAAGGTCTCCCCCGTGGCGTCCAACCCGGTGCTCGGCGCGGTCCGGCCCGACCCGGCCGGCGCGCCGCTGTCCTCGTACAAGGGCCCGGAACTCCCCGAGGGCGCCACCGCCGGCTCGGACGAGGGGTACGGAGCCTCTACGGCCCCGGCCTCGTAGGTCCGGGGCCGTAGGGCCGCCGGATCAGGCGGCCGGGCCCGCCACCGAGGCGAGGTAGGCGTTCGTCTTCTCCGGGTCGAAGAAGAAGTTCTCGAAGTCCGCCGGGTCGTTGAAGCCGTTGGCGAAGCGGTCCGCGACCGGCTGGAGCTGCCCGGCGGCGCCGATCAGGTTCAGCACGTGCTCCGGCGGGACGCCGAGCATGGCGTTGGTCCACTTGGTGACGTGCTGGGCGGTGTCCCAGTAGCGGTCGAAGGCGCCCTGCATCCACGCCTCGTCGAACGGGCGGTCGCCGTGCTCGACGATCGCGTCCAGGTAGGCGGCGGCGCACTTGGACGCCGAGTTGGAACCCTGGCCGGTGATCGGGTCGTTGGCGACGACGACGTCCGCGACGCCGAGCACCAGACCGCCGCCGGGCAGCCGGCCGATGGGCTTGCGGACCGTGGGGGCGTACCGCCCGGCGAGGGTGCCGTTGGCGTCGGTCAGCTCGACCTTGGTGGCGCGGGCGTACTCCCACGGCGTGAACCGCTCCATCAGCTCCAGCGTCGTCGCCAGGTGCTCGGAGGGGTCCTTGATGCCCTGGAACGCGTCGAGCGGCCCGCCCGGGATGCCCTCCCAGAACAGGATGTCGGCGCGGCCCGAGGTCGTCAGGGTCGGCATGACGAACAGCTCGCCGAC
Organism: Streptomyces sp. NBC_00708; assembly: GCA_036226585.1. Lineage (GTDB taxonomy): Bacteria > Actinomycetota > Actinomycetes > Streptomycetales > Streptomycetaceae > Streptomyces. Next base: position 4,936,345 of record CP108997.1, on the reverse strand, counting down.
GCCCGGGACCAGGTTGCAGCGGACCGCGTCGAAGTCGGGGTGCTCCGGGCGCGGGCCCATGCCGTGGACGTACGCGACGGCCAGCGCGCGCTGCGGGGCGTCGTACGGCGAACGGGACGCGTCCCGGCCGAACATCGACACCAGCTCGCCCTTGCCGGCCGCGACCAGCACCAGGTCGTAGGTGCGCGAGAAGTAGTCCAGGTCCGAGACGGCCGCGCCGTGGATGACGAGCTGGCCGCCGCGCTGGGCGAAGGTCTCCATCCAGCCGGCCATCTTGACGCGCTGGTCCACGGACTGGGCGTACCCGTCGAGCCTGCCGACCCAGTCGATGGCCCGCGAGGAGTCGGGGGCGGCGACCGAGACGCCGGCGCCTTCGATGCGCGGGGCCTGGGACTCCCAGAAGTTGAGCTGGAGATCCCGCTCGTGCTGGAGCGCGGTGTGGAACATGCACTGTGTCGACATGACCCGGCCGGAGCGGATCTCGTCGGCCGTGCGGTTGGACATCAGGGTGACTTCGTAGCCCTTGGACTGCAGTCCGAGGGCGAGCTGGAGCCCGGACTGGCCGGCTCCGACTATGAGTATCTTCCGCATCGCGGTTCTCCGTTGTGTGGTGCTGAGGGGGGGAGGCGGGGCTACGCCGGGCTGACGTCGAGGGCGTGGCCGACGAGGGCCAGCAGGGACTCGACGACCGTGATCCGGTTCCGCGCGTCCATGATCACTATCGGCACGTGCGCGGGTACGGTCAGGGCCTCCCGGACGTCGTCGGCCTCGAAGCCCGGCGTTCCCTCGAAGTGGTTGACGGCCACGATGTACGGCAGCCCGCAGCTCTCGAAGTAGTCGAGGGCGGGGAAGCAGTCGGCGAGCCGGCGGGTGTCGGCCATGACGACGGCACCGATCGCGCCGCGCACCAGGTCGTCCCACATGAACCAGAACCGCTGCTGGCCCGGCGTGCCGAAGACGTACAGCACGAGGTCGTCGTCGAGCGTCAGCCGGCCGAAGTCCATGGCGACCGTCGTGGTGGCCTTGTCCGGGGTGGCGCTGAGGTCGTCGGTGTCCTCGCTGGCCCGGGTCATCATCGCCTCGGTCTGCAACGGGGTGATCTCGGAGACCGCGCTGACGAACGTGGTCTTGCCGACGCCGAAGCCGCCCGCGACCACGATCTTCGTGGCGATCGGGGCCCTGGTGCGGTCCAGCTGCCAGGGCTGGAGCTTCTCCTCGGGCTGGTCCTCCGGGCCGGGCTGCCGCGGTGCGAACAGCGACTCAGAGACGGCGGAGTCCATCGAGCACCCTTTCGAGCAGTGCGCGGTCGGGCTGGCCGGTGCCGTGCCCGGTCCCGTACACGCGGATCTTTCCCTGGTCGGCCAAGTCGCTGAGCAGCACCCGGACCACGCCGAGCGGCATCTTCAGCAGCGCCGAGATCTCCGCGACGGTGCGCATCCGGCGGCAGATCTCGACGATGGCCCGGAGCTCCGGCATCAGCCGGGACGTCAGATTGCCGTTGGTCAGCTCACGGCGCTCCTCCGGAGCCTCCAGCGCGGCGACGAACGTCTCGACGAGCAGGACGTGCCCGAAGCGGGTGCGGCCACCGGTCAGCGAGTACGGACGGACCCGCGCGGGCCGTTTGCCGGCCCCTCGCACGGGAAGCTTGCGGGCGGGTCCGGCTGCGGCGTGGCTCACTGGGCGCTCTCCATCGATGTGCGCAGTTCACTGCGGAGTTCGGGGGTGAGTACGTGTCCGGCGCGGCCGACGAACAGGGCCATGTGGTACGCGATGACGCCCATGTCGCAGTCGGGTGCGGCGTGCACCCCGAGCAGCGATCCGTCGCTGATCGACATGACGAAGACGCTGCCCTCCTCCATGGCGACCATGGTCTGCTTGACGCCGCCGCCCTCCATCAGCTTCGCGGCGCCGACGGTGAGGCTGCCGATGCCGGAGACGATGGTCGCCAGGTCGGCGCTGGAGCCGCGCGGTCCGCTCTGCGGGGCCGCGGACTCGGCGGCGTTGTGGTGGCCGGGGTCGGAGGACAGCAGCATCAGCCCGTCGGACGAGACGACGGTGACCGAGTGGACCCCTGGCACCTCCTCCACCAGATTGTTCAGCAGCCAGTGCAGGTTCCGGGCCTCGGTGCTCAGCCCGAATGTGCTGGGCGCAGTCAACTGCGTGCCTCCTCGACTGTGTCCCCCGTCTCTCCGGTCCGGCCGTCGGTACGGCCTGCCGGCTCGGCGTGCTCGGTACGTGTGGTGCCCGCGCCCTCGGCCAGCTCGGCCTCGACGTCGCGGCGGCCGTCCTTGGCCCCCTGGTGGAAGCCGCCGAGCCGGCGCCGCAGCGCCTCCTTGTCGACGCTCCCCCGCCGCTCGGCGGCGGGTGCCTCCGCGGGCCGGACGACCTTGGGGGTCCGCTTCGGCAGCCCCTTGTCGGTGACGGCCTCGTCCTCGGGCCTACGGGGGCCGGGGACGGTCTCGGCACGTTCCGCGGGTGCGGGGGCCGGCTCGGCGGAGTCCGCCGGAGCGGGGGTCACGGCCGCCGGGTCCGGGTGCGGGGCCTCGTCGGCGGCACGCTCGTGGCGGTCGGGGCCGATGGCGTACGGGCCGGCGGCGCTCGCGCTCTCGGCGAGGGGCGGCCGGGGCAGGCGCACCTGGAGGGTGGCCTCGGGGTCGTGGGCCGGCTGGGGGGCGTGGGCCGACTCGGGGGCCTCCGCCGGCTGGTCGGCCTCCGCGGGCTCGGGGGCCACCGCGGCCTCGGGGGCGTGGGCCTCTGCGGGCTCGTCGACAGCAGGCGCCGCCTGGGCCGCCGGGGCCACGATGTCCTGCGGGTCCACGGCGTCATCCGGGGCCACCGGCACCTCGGAGGCCACAGCGGCCTCGGAGGCCACACCGGCCTCGGGTGCCACGGTGTCCGGCGCGGCCACGCCCGCCGGCGCCGCGTCCTCCGGCGGCTTCGCCGCCCCCGCCCCCGCGAGGGCCCGTTCCGCCGCCGCGATCATCGGGTCGTCGGAGGCGGACGCCCCGCGCCCCGGCAGGGTGTTGGAGTTGGCCTCGGCGACCGAGCCCGGCAGGTTGAGCGCGGGCGCGTCGCCGGGGGCGGTGACCGGCGGCGGGGTCGCGGCCGGGAGCGCCTTGGGCAGCAGGGCCTCGGGGAGTACGACGACCGCGGTCACCCCGCTCCCCTTCTGCTCGCGCAGCTCCACCCGTACGGCGTGGCGGGCGGCGAGCAGCGAGGTGACCTGGAGGCCGAGCCCGGCCCCGTCCGCGTTCTGCTCGCCGGCCTCGAAGAGCGTCGGGTCGGCGAGGCGGGTGTTCAGCTCGCCCATCCGTACGGAGGACATGCCGATGCCCTCGTCCTGCACGGAGAGCATCACCTCGCCGCTCTCCAGGAGCCAGCCGGAGAGCTGGACATGGGAGTCGGGCGGGGAGAAGGAGGTGGCGTTCTCCAGGAGTTCCGCGACCAGGTGGCTGAGGTCGTCCGCGGCGAACCCGGCGACCTGGGCGTGCGGCGGGAGGGACTGGATGGTGACCCGCTCGTACCGCTCGATCTCGCTGACGGCCGCGCGCAGGACGTCGACCAGCGGGATCGGGCCCGCATGACCGTGGCCGTGGTCCGCACCGGCGAGGACCAGCATGTTCTCGCTGTGGCGGCGCATGACCGTGGCCATGTGGTCGAGCTTGAAGAGCGTCCCGAGCCGTTCGGGGTCCTGCTCGCGCTCCTCAAGGGACTCGATGACGCCGAGTTGCCGCTCGACGAGGCCGAGGGTGCGCAGCGAGAGGTTGACGAAGGTGTGGTGGACGGTGTTCTTCAGCTTCTCCAGCTGGGCCGTCAGGTCGGCGGCGCGCACCTGGAGTTCGGCGCGCTGGACCGTGAGCGCCTCGCGGCCGGCGACCAGCTCGGCGCGCTCGGTCTCCAGCTTCTCGAAGCGCCCGTTGAACTCCGTGAGCAGCCCGTGGAGCCGGCCGTGCAGGGCGTTGATGGAGCGGACGACCTGGGCGAACTCGTCGTTGCGGCCCGTGTAGCGGACCGGTTCGGCGGCGGCGGGTTCGGCGGCGAGCCGGGCCGCTCCGATCCGCAGCACGGCGAGCGGCTGGGTGAGGGTGCGGGCGACGGCGGTGGAGACGGCGACGGCGACGAGCAGGCAGCCGCCGAGGAGCGCGATGCGCAGTTCGAGTGCGGTGACGTCGTCGTCGCGCAGCTGCTCCAGCCGCTGGACCTGGGTGGTGCCGAGCGCGGACTCGACCGAGCGCATCCGGTCGACGCGGGCGGAGAGGGCCGCGGCGACCTTCTTGTCGCTGACCTTCAGGTCGGAGTCGGACAGTTCGGGGCGGTCGGTCAGCTCGGCGAGGTACTTCTCGGCGCTGTTGACCTCCGGTCCGGTGACGGTGGCGGCCAGCTTGTCGCGTGCGGTGGCGCCGGCGGCCTGGTCGAAGCCGGCGAGCGCGGAGAGTTCACCGACCCGGGCCTGCTGGGCGGCGGCGCTCAGCGCGTCACGGGTGCGGTCCTCCTTGGTCTCGCCCTCGTCCTGGGACTCGACGGGGAGACCGGTGAACGGGTCGGTCCGCGGCGTCGCCGGCTCCGGGCGGGGCACGGCGAGCGCGGCGAGCAGCAGCCCGCGGGCGGCGGAGGCCTGTTCGGTGGCCCGGCCGAGCGCCTGCGGGGTGCGGGCCGCGTCGGCGGCGCGCGGCGGAGTGCTGCGGGCGAGCTCGTCGGCGAGGCCCTGGAGCTTGGCGATGACCTCGGAGTACGCCCGATGGGCCTCCAGCGCCGTGCCCTTGCCGCTGACGGCGTCCCGGCGCAGGGAGGGGATGGTGGACAGGTCGCGGAGCAGGTCGGCGGGGGCCGCGTCCCGGATCTCGTCCACCTGCTGGTCGACGCGGGCGCCCCGGCCGCCCGGCTCGCCCTCCCGGCCGCCCGCGATGTACACGGTGACGTCGTCGCGTTCGTCGGCGAGGGAGTGGGCCAGGGAGATGGCCTGCTGGTTCAGCTCGGCGAGGGTGACCAGGTGCTGCGAGTCGTTGAGCTCGGACGAGGCGGCGAGCACGGCCGGTGTTCCCGCCGCTATGACGGTGATCCCGACGACGGCGACGCCCGCGACCAGCCGGCTGCGGACGCGTACGGTGCGACCGCCCTCGGCCGGGGCCGTCGGCGCCGCCCCGGAACCGCTGTTGCTGCCGCCCTTGCTCCGAGGCCGCTTCTTCTGCACCGGTGCTCGCAATCTTGACTCGTCCGCCCTTGAAGCAGAGGTGACGCACGGTCACATATCGAGCGTCCCGCCCCCTGGTACGGCTTCCGACCATTCCAGTGCTTTTCAGGAGGGGGCGCGCATCAACCGCTCCGCCACACGAACGAGTGAACATCACTCCCGAGTTGGCGAACAAGTCTCCCCTGCGGGCTCCGGCGCCATGCGTGGACACCGGCTGGAACTTCCGGGCGGGCTTTGGCAGGATGCCCGCCCGCACCCCTGGGCGGAGTGATTCCTTCCGCCTCGGCCGGCCACCTGACCTGCTGGTACGCACCAATCCCGGCGCCGTGCAGGCCCGGTGAAGGCATCGTGCAGACTGGCCGTATGCGTATCGAACTCGCGACCGCCGCCGGCGCCACCGATCGCCCGAACGAGGACTGGACAGCCACGGTCCTCCCCGCTTCCGGTCGGGGCGGTGGACTGGTGCTGCTCGACGGCGTCACCCCGCCGAGGGGCGACACCGGTTGTGCGCACTCGGTCCCCTGGTTCACCGCACGGCTGGGCGGGGCCCTGGTCGAACTGTCCGGTTCGCGGCGGGATCTGACCTTGCGGGAGATCCTCGCGGAGTCCATCCGGCGCACCGCGGACGCCCACCGATCCACGTGTGACCTTTCTCACGTACGTACGCCACAGGCAACCGTCGTCGTGGTGCGTTGGGACGAGGCCGGGATCGAGCACCTGGTGCTGTCCGATTCGGTGCTGCTGATCGAGTCGCCGGCCGGGGAGGTCCGCGCGGTGCTGGACGACCGGCTCGACCGGCTGCCCCGGGAGCTGCTGGTCTCGGAGGCGGTGGCCGACGCCCGCGCGCGCAACAAGGAGGGCGGCTTCTTCACGGCCGCCGCAGACCCGGCCGTGGCGGAGCGCGCGGTCACCGGGCGGACGCCGCGCGCCGGGGTGCGGGCGCTGGCGGCGATGACGGACGGCGCGAGCCGCTGGACGGAGATGTTCGGCGAGGGCGACTGGGCGGCGTGCCTCGGAGTGCTGGAGAAGGAGGGGCCCCAGGGGCTGATCGACCGGGTCCGCACCCTGGAGGACGCGGACACGGAGCGTGAGCACCTGCGGCGGAGCAAGACCCACGACGACGCGACGGCGGTCTACGCGCGGCTGTGAGGCGGCGGCTCCCGCAGGTCCTCGGCGCTGGCGTTCAGCTGGTGCAGCAACCGGGCCAGTTCGGCCACCTCGGCGCGGTCCCAGTCGGCGAGCTTGCGGACGTAACGGTCGCGGCGGGCGTCGCGCACACTGCGGAAACGGGCGAGGCCCTCCTCGGTGAGGTGGACGAGGAAGGCGCGCCCGTCGGCGGGATCGGGCTCGCGCGCCACCAGTCCGAGGGCTTCCAGGGCGCGGAGTTGACGGCTCATGGTGGCCTTGCCGACGCCGAAGTACGCGGCGAGATCGGTGGCCCGCTGCCGGCCCGCGGACTCCAGGCGTACGAAGAGCCCGTACGCGGCGGCCTCCAGTTCGGGGTGCACCTCGCGCGCCATCTCACCGGAATTGGCCCGCGCACGCCGCAGGAAGACGGCCAACTCAAGCTCCAGGGCGAGGAATTCGTGGTCCACACCACTTCCTCCGGTCGCGCCGGGTTCACGCCCGCTTTCGCTCCCCTGCACGTCAACACCCCTCATGAGCTTTCCTGCCGGTGAAAGTTTTCTTCGCCGCCGGTCATCGCCGCAGCTCCGTCAGTATTTCGCAGGAGTAGACCAACGGCACAGCCCAGGCCCTCTTCCGCCGCACGGGTCTACGTGCGTAGCGTCATGCATGGCATGTTCACACCATGGCATGCCGCCGGGGTCGCCGTGCGGCGCCCCCCGGGTCAGCAGATCCCCCCACTGAGGCCTCGGAGGCACGCAATGCCCGTGCACAGATCCGGCTCCAAGACCACCCGCCGCTCGCGCTTCGCGGCGGCCGGCACTCTGCTCGCAGCTCTCTCCCTCCTCATCGCCCTGCCCGGCGCGTCGAACGCGGCCGGCGGCGACCCCACCGCGCCCGCCCGCGGCACCGCCACCATGGGTATGGGCGTCGTCGCCCACGACGGCAAGGGCGGTCTGCCGGTCGAGGGCCGCGCCGCCCAGACCGAGGGCGTGGACGTCAGCAGCCACCAGGGCAACGTCGCCTGGTCGACGCTGTGGAACAGCGGCGTCAAGTGGGCCTACACCAAGGCCACCGAGGGCACGTACTACACGAACCCCTACTTCGCCCAGCAGTACAACGGCTCGTACAACGTGGGGATGATCCGCGGCTCGTACCACTTCGCCACGCCCGACACCACGAGCGGTGCCACGCAGGCCAACTACTTCGTGGACCACGGGGGCGGCTGGTCCAGGGACGGCAAGACCCTGCCGGGGGTGCTCGACATCGAGTGGAACCCGTACGGCGCGCAGTGCTACGGCAAGACCGCGGCCCAGATGGTCGCGTGGATCCGCGACTTCGTGAACACGTACAAGGCGCGCACCGGGCGGGACGCGGTCATCTACACCGCGACCAGCTGGTGGAAGGACTGCACCGGCAACAACGGCGGCTTCGCGACCACCAACCCGCTGTGGGTGGCCCGCTACAACACCACGGTCGGCGAGCTCCCGGCCGGCTGGGGCTTCTACACGATCTGGCAGTACACCTCGTCCGGCCCGACGGTGGGTGACCACAATCACTTCAACGGCGCGCTCGACCGCGTCCAGGCACTCGCCAACGGATAACGGCGGGGCCTCCTCGCCCCGCGGAGCCCGGTGACGCACCCCGTCGCCGGGCTTCGTCGCGTCCGCACGCTCCCGACCAGGCATTTCGCGTGCGGGGCGGGGAACCGACCCCCGCTATGAACCCGGTGTATACCCCACAGGTATAGTCACCGCTCCAGGTCGCACACCAGTGCGGCCATGCACACGAGGGAGTGGCGCGCCGTGCCCAGTAAGAGGAAGTCGATCGGTACGGGGTTGGCCGTCGCCCTTGTGACAGCGCTCACGATGACGTTGAGCGGCTGCTCGATGGACACCACCGCGCCGGGCTCGGCCCGCGCCGACGCCGGCTCGGACGCCAAGGGGTCGTTCGGCCCGGTGGACTGCCGCAAGGCCAAGTGCATCGCCCTGACCTTCGACGCGGGGCCGGGCGAGGACACTCCCCATCTGCTGGACATCCTCAAGGAGAAGAAGGTCCACGCGACGTTCTTCCTGCTGGGCAAGAACCACGTGAAGAAGCACCCCGACACCGTGCGCCGGCTCGCGGCCGAGGGGCACGAGATCGCCAACCACACCTGGTCGCACGAGATCCTCACGGACAAGAAGCCGGCCGAGATACGCGCCGAGCTGGAGAAGACGCAGAACGCGATAGCGGCGGTCACCGGCAAGAAGCCGCGGCTGATGCGCCCGCCGCAGGGCCGCACGGACGACACCGTCTCCGGGATCAGCAAGGACCTCGGGCTCTCCCAGATTCTGTGGAGCGCCACCGCCAAGGACTACTCGACGACCGACTCCTCGCTGATCAAGAAGCGGATCCTCGACCAGGCGAGCAAGGACGGCATCATCCTGCTGCACGACATCTACAAGGGCACGGTGCCCGCCGTGCCGGGCATCATCGACGCGCTGAAGAAGCAGGGCTACACCTTCGTGACGGTCCCCCAGCTGATGGCGCCCGCCGAGCCGGTCCCGGGCACGATCTACCGCCCGTAGCACCTGCTCGTACGCGGAACGGCCCGCCTCCCGCAAGGGGGAGGCGGGCCGCCCGTACCGGCCGTGTCCGTGGCGCCGCGTCCGTCACGCCGTGGCGCCTACGCCGCGGCCGGAATCCTGCGCTCCGCCGGGGCCGAGGCCGGGGCGAGGGCGATCTCCAGGACCTGGCGGACGTCGGTGACCGGGTGGACCTCCAGGGTCTCCAGCACCTCGGCCGGGACGTCGTCCAGGTCGGCCTCGTTCCGCTTGGGGATCACCACGGTGGTGATGCCCGCACGGTGCGCGGCCAGCAGCTTCTGCTTCAGGCCGCCGATCGGCAGCACCCGCCCGGTCAGCGAGACCTCACCGGTCATCGCCACGTCCGTGCGGACCAGCCGTCCGGAGAGCAGCGAGGCCAGCGCGGTCGTCATCGTGATGCCGGCGCTCGGGCCGTCCTTCGGCACCGCGCCCGCCGGGAAGTGGATGTGCGCCCCGCGGTCCTTGAGGTCCGCGACCGGCAGTTCCAGTTCCGCGCCGTGCGACCGCAGGAAGCTCAGCGCGATCTGCGCGGACTCCTTCATGACGTCGCCGAGCTGGCCGGTGAGGGTCAGTCCGGACGCCCCGGTCTCCGGGTCGGCCAGCGACGCCTCCACGAACAGGACGTCCCCGCCGGCCCCGGTCACCGCGAGTCCGGTGGCCACGCCCGGCACCGCGGTCCGGCGCTCGGCCGGGTCCTGGGCGGACTCGGGCACGTGGTGCGGGCGGCCGATGAGACCGCGCAGGTCGTCCGCGCCCACCGTGAACGGCAGCTCGCGGTCGCCCAGTTCGTGCTGGGCCGCGACCTTGCGCAGCAGCCGGGCGACGGCGCGCTCCAGGTTCCGGACCCCGGCCTCGCGGGTGTACTCGCCGGCCAGCTTGCGCAGCGCCGGCTCGTCGAGCGCGACCTCGTCCTTCTCCAGCCCGGCCCGCTCCAGCTGGCGCGGGAGCAGGTGGTCGCGGGCGATGACGACCTTCTCGTCCTCGGTGTAGCCGTCGAGCCTGACCAGCTCCATGCGGTCGAGCAGCGCCTCCGGGATGGCCTCCAGGACGTTGGCGGTGGCCAGGAAGACGACGTCGCTGAGGTCGAGCTCGACCTCCAGGTAGTGGTCGCGGAAGGTGTGGTTCTGCGCGGGGTCGAGCACTTCGAGGAGGGCTGCGGCCGGGTCGCCCCGGAAGTCGGAGCCGACCTTGTCGATCTCGTCGAGCAGGACGACCGGGTTCATCGAGCCGGCCTCCTTGATGGCGCGGACGATGCGTCCGGGCAGCGCCCCGACGTACGTACGCCGGTGGCCGCGGATCTCCGCCTCGTCCCGGACACCGCCGAGGGCGACGCGGACGAACGTGCGGCCCATGGCGTGCGCGACGGACTCGCCGAGCGAGGTCTTGCCGACGCCGGGCGGACCCACCAGGGCCAGCACCGCGCCGCCGCGCCGTCCGCCGACGACGCCGAGGCCGCGGTCGGCCCGCCGCTTGCGCACCGCGAGGTACTCGGTGATGCGCTCCTTCACGTCCTGGAGTCCGGCGTGCTCGGCGTCCAGGATCTCCTGGGCGCCCTTGATGTCGTACGCGTCCTCGGTCCGCTCGGTCCAGGGCAGTTCGAGGACGGTGTCGAGCCAGGTCCTGATCCAGGATCCTTCGGGGCTCTGATCGGAGGAGCGCTCCAGCTTGTCGACCTCCTTGAGCGCGGCCTCGCGGACGTGCTCGGGCAGGTCGGCGGCCTCGACGCGGGCCCGGTAGTCGTCGGACTCGTCCCCCGGATCGCCGTTGAGCTCGGACAGCTCCTTGCGTACGGCGTCGAGCTGGCGCCGCAGCAGGAATTCGCGCTGCTGCTTGTCGACGCCCTCCTGGACGTCCTTGGCGATGGACTCGGCGACGTCCTGCTCGGCGAGGTGTTCGCCGAGCCACTGGATGGCGAGCTTCAGCCGGGCGACCGGGTCGGCCGTCTCCAGCAGGCGCACCTTCTGGGCGGTGGTGAGGAAGGGGGAGTATCCGGAGTTGTCGGCGAGCGCGGAGACGCCCTCGATCTGCTGGACCCGGTCCACGACCTGCCAGGCGCCGCGCTTCTTGAGCCAGCTGGTGGCGAGCGCCTTGTACTCCTTGACCAGTTCGGCGACGGCCCCGGGCAGGGGGTCGGGGACGGAGGCGTCCACCCGGACTCCTTCGACCCAGAGCGCGGCGCCCGGCCCGCTGGTGCCCGCTCCGATCCTGACCCGGTCGCGGCCCCGGATGAGGGCGCCCGGATCGCCGTCGGAGAGCCGTCCGACCTGCTCCACGGTGCCGCGGACCCCGATCCCGGTGTATGTCCCGTCGATGCGCGGAACGAGCAGCACCTCGGGCTTGCCCCCGCCCTCCCGGGCGGCGGCCTGCGCGGCTTCCACGGCGGCGCGCACCTCGGTGTCCGACAGGTCCAGAGGCACCACCATTCCGGGCAGCACGACCTCGTCGTCGAGCGGCAGCACGGGCAGGGTGAGCGGTGTGACGGCAGTGGACTCAGTAGCCATGATCTCCCCTTCGGCAGTCAAGTTGAGCTATACCGACTCAATGCATGTGAGCCGCTCGATGTTCCCCAAGCCCTGTTCGCTCTGAGCGATCAGCTGCCGCCGGTCCGGCAGGGCGCTCCGCGGGCGTTGTCAGTGGCGCCTGTCACGATGCGTGGAGATCGACTCGGCAGGGAGAGACATATGGGTACGTGGGACGTGGGCCCCTTCGACAACGACACCGCCGCCGACTGGTGCGGCGGCCTGGACGACGCCGCCCCGGAGGCGCGCGAGGGGATGGTCCGGGCCGCGCTCGCCGAGACGGCGGGCACCACGGACTACCTGGACTCGGACGTGGCCGACGAGGCGATAGCGGCGGCCGCCCTGGTCGCGGCGCAGTGCCCCGGCGGCGCGCCCGCCAACTCGGCGTACGGCCCGGACGAACCGCTGCCGGATCTGACCGGCCTGCGCGAACTCGCGCTCCGGGCCCTGGACCGGGTCCTCACGGAGCCGTCCGAGCTTCTGGAGCTCTGGGAGGAGGGGGACGACGGGCCTTGGCATACGGGCGTCAACCGCCTGCGCGAGACCCTTATGCCCCGGCCCTGAGCGCTCCCCGATATTCCGTGGAGCCCGCGCGCCGGGCCGGACAGGATGGCCGCATGACCGACACCCCGCTCCCCGTGCAGGCCCTGATCGTCGTGGACGTACAGAAGGACGGGGTGACCGGCCCCGGCGCGGTGCCCGCGGCCGACGTGCTGCTGGACCGTACGACCGGGCTGCTGGCACGGGCGCGCGGGGCGGGCGCGGTCGTCGTGCACCTCCAGAACGACGGCGACCCGGGCGCGGGCGACGAGCCGTACACACCGGGCTGGGCCCTGCACCTTCCCGTCGAGGAGGGCCCCACGGAGTTCGTGATCCGCAAGACCTGGGACGACGGCTTCGCGGACACGTCCCTGGGCGCCGTGCTGACGGAGGCGGGCGTGGAGTCGCTGGCCGTATGCGGCGTCATGTCGGAGATGTGCGTCCAGGCGACGGCCCGCACCGCCCTGGCCCGGGGCTACCGCGTCGTCCTCCCCCACGACGCCCACGCCACCCACGACGTCCCGCCCGCCCCCGGAATAGCCGAGGCGGTCCCCGCGGCCGTCGTCTCCCGGGTCGCGGCCTGGGCGATCAGCGCGGACGCCGACGTCACGACGGCGGCGACGGACGTGCGGTTCGCGGCGCCGGGCGGGGTGTAGCCGGTTTCCTCATCGCCCGAACTCGCTGGCCCCGCCCGCCCCGTAGCGACAGGATGGCGGGACACCGACCACGGCCACCGGAGATCAGCGCCATGCCCCTTACGTTCGGCCCCGACGCCGACGCCCCCGTCACCCTGGACCGCCGCGAGGGACCGTACGGGGAGGTCGTTCTGCGCAGGCGGGGCGAGGACTTCGAGATCATCGCCAATGGGTGCTTCCTGATGGACACCTCGGACGGGCGGTCCGAGCGGCTGCTGATCGACGCGGCGCTGGACGCGCTGCCGGCCGGCCGGTCCGCGCCCTCCGTGCTCATCGGGGGGCTGGGTGTCGGGTTCTCGCTCGCGCGGGCCGCCGGTGAGGCGCGCTGGGGGCGGATCACGGTCGCGGAGCGGGAACGGGCGATCGTCGACTGGCACCTGGACGGGCCGCTGGCCGCGATCTCGGGGCCGGCGCTCGCCGATCCCCGTACGGAGATCCTGACGACCGACCTCGTCGCGCATCTGCGGACGACTACGGAACGTTACGACGCGCTGTGTCTGGACATCGACAACGGGCCGGACTGGACCGTCACCGAGGACAACAACAGCCTCTACTCCCCCGCCGGTCTGGCCGGCTGCCTGGCGCGGCTCAACCCGGGCGGGGTGCTGGCCGTGTGGTCCGCACAACCGTCCGCCGCATTCGACCAGGCCCTACGGAATGCCGGGTTCCAGGGGGTACGGGCGGAAGAAGTGGGCGTTGCCCGAGGTGTGCCCGACGTGGTCCATCTCGCAATTCGAGCGCACTGACATTCCCCCGCCGGGTATCGCGGGCCCCCGGGCGCCCGGGGTCCAAGCCCCACAAGCGCGACACTCCGCCTCCCGCGTTCGCCCGCCGGGGGCGTACGGCCTTGCACCCTGCGTAGCCGGAAACCCTCCGCTGCCTCTACGCTGCTGACCGGTAGCGGGATCACCCACGAAATTCACGAGCGAAAACCGTACGTCCGGGGGAATGGCCTCCGTGAGAACGGGCAGGGGCGGGGCGATGGAACAGACACACACCACCCACAGCGGCGTCGCGGCCACCCCGGGCGCGCAGCGCCGGGTGCTGGTGGTCGAGGACGACGCCACGATCGTCGATGCCATTTCCGCCCGGCTGCGGGCGGAGGGCTTTCTCGTGCAGACCGCCCTCGACGGCCCGGCGGCCGTGGACGCGGCGGAGGCCTGGCAGCCGGACCTCATGGTGCTCGACATCATGCTTCCGGGCTTCGACGGCCTGGAGGTCTGCCGCCGCGTACAGGCCCAGCGGCCGGTGCCGGTGCTGATGCTGACCGCGCGGGACGACGAGACGGACATGCTCGTCGGGCTCGGGGTCGGCGCCGACGACTACATGACCAAGCCGTTCTCGATGCGTGAGCTGGCCGCCCGGGTGCATGTGCTGCTGCGCCGGGTGGAGCGGGCCGCGCTGGCCGCCGTGACGCCGCGCAGCGGCATACTCCGCCTCGGCGAGCTGGAGATCGACCACGCGCAGCGCCGGGTGCGGGTCCGCGCCGACGACGTGCATCTGACCCCGACCGAGTTCGACCTGCTGGTCTGCCTGGCGAACACCCCGCGCGCGGTGCTCTCCCGGGAGCAGCTGCTCGCGGAGGTCTGGGACTGGGCGGACGCCTCGGGCACCCGGACCGTCGACAGCCACATCAAGGCGCTGCGCCGGAAGATCGGCGCGGAGCGCATCCGTACCGTGCACGGCGTCGGCTACGCGCTGGAGACCCCCGCGCCATGACCGCGCCCGGACCGGGGCTGCGGCCGTTCTCGATCAAGGCCAAGCTGGGCACCCTGGTGGTGGTGTCGGTCTTCATCACGACGGGGCTGCTCATGGTGGCCCTGCGCACGCGGACCGAGCTGCGGTTCATCACCGTGTTCTCGGTCATCGCGACCCTGCTGATCACCCAGTTCGTGGCGCACGGCCTGACCGCGCCGCTGGACGAGATGCGCGCGGTGGCCCGGTCGATCTCGCACGGCGACTACACCCGGCGGGTCAACGGGGCGGGCCGGCGCGACGAACTCGGCGACCTGGCACAGACCATCAATCTGATGGCCGACGACCTGGCGGCGGTGGACCGGCACCGCAAGGAGCTGGTGGCGAATGTCTCGCACGAGCTGCGCACGCCCATCGCGGCGCTGAGAGCCGTCCTGGAGAACGTCGTGGACGGGGTGTCCTCGGCCGACCCCGAGACGATGCGTACGGCGCTGAAACAGACGGAGCGCCTGGGCCGGCTGGTGGAGACGCTGCTCGATCTGTCCCGGCTGGACAACGGCGTGGTGACGCTGAAGGCCAACCGCTTCGAGGTGTGGCCGTACCTCTCGGGCGTGCTGAAGGAAGCGAACCTCGCCGCCGCGCACCGCCGGCTGTCCTCGGGTTCCGGCAACCACTCGCGTACGGACGTCCATCTGCACCTGGACGTGTCACCGCCGGAGCTGACCGCGCACGCGGACGCGGAGCGGCTGCACCAGGTGGTGGCCAATCTCATCGACAACGCCGTCAAGCACAGCCCGCCGCACGGCCGGGTGACGGTGCTGGCGCGGCGCGGCCCGCAGCCGGAGTCCCTGCACCTGGAGGTGCTGGACGAGGGTCCGGGCATCCCGGAGTCGGAGCGGCACCGCGTCTTCGAGCGTTTCAACCGGGGCGACGTGGCCTCCCCGCACGGTCCGGGCAGCGACGGTGGCACGGGTCTCGGGCTGGCGATCGCGCGCTGGGCGGTGGATCTGCACGGCGGCCGGATCGGAGTGGCCGAATCTGCTCGCGGCTGCCGTATCCGCGTCACCCTTCCGGGGATTCCGCAACCGCGAGGTTGACATAGGGTTCGAACCGGAAGGGCGCGTTCTGCGTGATCTCTTCAAGGGGTACGGTCCAAGGGGCCGCTGCGGCGGCCTCGCGTACCCGGAGTGAAGCGGAACCATGCTTGTTTCCCGCCATTTCCTGTGCCGAAACCCGGCTTCCGATGTGACTTGCACGACGAAGACCTCCCCGGCCTGCAAGGAACGGCCACGGAGGCGTAGCCTTGATTCCCGCTGTCCATCACCTTGCGAAGCGGAAGAGGGCGGTCACCGCCGTGTCGTCTCAGTCCCCCAGTAACTCGAGCATCTCGACCGACCAGGCCGGACCGGGCACCAACCCGGCCGCGGCTTTCGGCGCCAATGAGTGGCTCGTCGACGAGATCTACCAGCAGTACCTCCAGGACCCGAATTCGGTCGATCGCGCCTGGTGGGACTTCTTCGCCGACTACAAGCCGGGCAAGACCGGCACGGCGGACAAGCCCGTTCCCGGCGCCGCAGCCGCGGGGGCTGCAGCGCCCGCGGCCCCGGCCGCCCCCACCAACAACACCGCTCCGGCCGCGCCGGCGCAGCCCGCTGCCCAGGCCCCGGCGGCGCCCGCCGCCCCGGCCCAGGCCGCTCCGGCCGCGCCCGCCGCCGCCCCGAAGGCTCCGGCCCAGGCCGCCCCGGCTCCGGCCGCGAAGGCCCCGGCCGCCAAGGCCCCGGCCGCGAAGGCCAAGGCCGCCGCGGACACCGAGGCCGCGGGCGGCCCGGAGTACGTGACGCTGCGCGGCCCGTCCGCCGCGGTCGCGAAGAACATGAACGCCTCGCTGGAGCTGCCCACGGCCACGTCCGTGCGCGCCGTCCCGGTGAAGCTGCTCTTCGACAACCGCATCGTCATCAACAACCACCTCAAGCGCGCCCGCGGCGGGAAGATCTCCTTCACGCACCTCATCGGGTACGCGATGGTGCAGGCGCTCAAGGCCATGCCGGCCATGAACTACTCCTTCGCGGAGAAGGACGGCAAGCCGACCCTGGTCAAGCCGGAGCACGTCAACCTCGGCCTCGCCATCGACCTGGTGAAGCCGAACGGCGACCGCCAGCTGGTCGTCGCGGCCATCAAGAAGGCCGAGACGCTCAACTTCTTCGAGTTCTGGCAGGCCTACGAGGACATCGTCCGCCGCGCCCGCAACGGCAAGCTCGGCATGGACGACTTCACCGGCGTCACGGCCTCGCTGACCAACCCCGGCGGTATCGGCACCGTCCACTCGGTGCCCCGCCTGATGCCCGGACAGGGCCTCATCATGGGCGTCGGCGCGATGGACTACCCGGCGGAGTTCCAGGGCACCTCGCAGGACACCCTGAACAAGCTGGGCATCTCCAAGGTCATGACCCTGACCTCGACGTACGACCACCGGGTCATCCAGGGCGCCGCGTCGGGCGAGTTCCTGCGCATCCTCGCGCAGCTGCTGCTCGGCGAGAACGAGTTCTACGACGAGATCTTCAAGGCGCTGCGCATCCCCTACGAGCCGGTCCGCTGGCTCAAGGACATCGACGCCTCGCACGACGACGACGTCACCAAGGCCGCGCGGGTCTTCGAGCTGATCCACTCCTACCGGGTCCGCGGCCACGTCATGGCCGACACCGACCCGCTGGAGTACCACCAGCGCAAGCACCCCGACCTCGACATCACCGAGCACGGCCTCACCCTGTGGGACCTGGAGCGGGACTTCGCGGTCGGCGGGTTCGCCGGCAAGTCGATGATGAAGCTCCGCGACATCCTCGGCGTGCTGCGTGAGTCGTACTGCCGCACCACCGGCATCGAGTTCATGCACATCCAGGACCCGAAGCAGCGCAAGTGGCTCCAGGACCGGGTGGAGCGTCCGCGCCCCAAGCCCGAGCGCGAGGAGCAGCTGCGCATCCTGCGCCGCCTCAACGCCGCCGAGGCGTTCGAGACGTTCCTGCAGACCAAGTACGTCGGCCAGAAGCGGTTCTCGCTGGAGGGCGGCGAGTCCGTCATCCCGCTGCTCGACGCGGTCATCGACTCCGCCGCCGAGGCCCGCCTCGACGAGGTCGTCATCGGCATGGCCCACCGCGGCCGGCTGAACGTCCTCGCGAACATCGTGGGCAAGTCGTACGCCCAGATCTTCCGCGAGTTCGAGGGCAACCTCGACCCGCGCTCGATGCACGGCTCCGGCGACGTGAAGTACCACCTGGGCGCCGAGGGCACCTTCACCGGCCTGGACGGCGAGCAGATCAAGGTCTCGCTGGCCGCCAACCCCTCGCACCTGGAGGCGGTCGACCCGGTCCTGGAAGGCATCGCCCGCGCCAAGCAGGACATCATCAACAAGGGCGGCACGGACTTCACCGTCCTGCCCATCGCGCTCCACGGCGACGCGGCCTTCGCGGGCCAGGGCGTCGT
Source organism: Streptomyces sp. NBC_00708 (assembly GCA_036226585.1). GTDB lineage: Bacteria > Actinomycetota > Actinomycetes > Streptomycetales > Streptomycetaceae > Streptomyces. The sequence continues at coordinate 4,918,515 of CP108997.1, read as the reverse complement.
CGCCGAGACGCTCAACATGTCGCAGCTGCGCGGCTACCGCACCGGCGGCACCGTGCACGTGGTGATCAACAACCAGGTCGGCTTCACCGCCGCCCCGGAGTCCTCGCGCTCCTCGATGTACGCCACCGACGTGGCGCGCATGATCGAGGCGCCGATCATCCACGTCAACGGCGACGACCCCGAGGCCGTCGTCCGGGTGGCCCGGCTCGCCTTCGAATTCCGCCAGGCGTTCAACAAGGACGTCGTGATCGACCTCATCTGCTACCGCCGCCGCGGTCACAACGAGGGCGACAACCCGGAGTTCACCAACCCGCAGATGTACACCCTGATCGACAAGAAGCGCTCGGTGCGCAAGCTCTACACCGAGTCCCTCATCGGTCGCGGCGACATCACCCTGGAAGAGGCGGAGCAGGCGCTCCAGGACTTCCAGGGCCAGCTGGAGAAGGTGTTCGCCGAGGTCCGCGAGGCCACCTCGCAGCCGGCGCAGCCGCACGTCTCCGACCCGCAGGCCCACTTCCCGGTCGCCGTGAACACCGCGGTCTCCGCCGAGGTCGTCAAGCGGATCGCCGAGTCGCAGGTCAACATCCCCGAGTCGATCACCGTGCACCCGCGTCTGATGCCGCAGATGCAGCGCCGTGCCGCCTCGGTGGAGAACGGCACGATCGACTGGGGCATGGGCGAGACCCTGGCCATCGGCTCGCTGCTGATGGAGGGCACCCCGGTCCGGCTCGCCGGCCAGGACAGCCGCCGCGGCACCTTCGGCCAGCGCCACGCGGTGCTCGTCGACCAGGTCACGGGCGAGGACTACACCCCGCTCCTGTACCTGACGGACGACCAGGCCCGTTACAACGTCTACGACTCGCTGCTCAGCGAGTACGCGGCGATGGGCTTCGAGTACGGCTACTCGCTGGCCCGCCCGGAGTCGCTGGTCATCTGGGAGGCCCAGTTCGGTGACTTCGTCAACGGCGCCCAGACCGTCGTCGACGAGTTCATCTCCTCGGCCGAGCAGAAGTGGGGCCAGACCTCCGGCGTCACGCTGCTCCTGCCGCACGGCTACGAGGGCCAGGGCCCGGACCACTCGTCCGCACGCCCCGAGCGCTTCCTCCAGATGTGCGCGCAGGACAACATGACGGTCGCGATGCCGACCCTGCCGTCGAACTACTTCCACCTTCTGCGGTGGCAGGTGCACAACCCGCACCACAAGCCGCTGATCGTCTTCACCCCGAAGTCGATGCTCCGCCTCAAGGCGGCCGCGTCGAAGGCGGAGGAGTTCACCACCGGCGGCTTCCGCCCGGTGATCGGCGACGACTCGGTCGACCCGAGCGCCGTCCGCAAGGTCGTCTTCTGCGCCGGCAAGGTCTACTACGACCTCGACGCCGAGCGCCAGAAGCGTGGCGTCACGGACACCGCGATCATCCGCCTGGAGCGCCTGTACCCGCTGCCGGGTGCGGAGATCCAGGCCGAGATCGCCAAGTACCCGAACGCGGCGAAGTACCTGTGGGCCCAGGAGGAGCCGGCCAACCAGGGCGCCTGGCCGTTCATCGCCCTGAACCTGATCGACCACCTGGACCTGGCCGTCGGCGCGGACGTCCCGCACGGCGAGCGCCTGCGCCGCATCTCGCGCCCGCACGGCTCGTCCCCGGCGGTCGGCTCGGCCAAGCGGCACCAGGCGGAGCAGACGCAGCTGGTCGAGGAGGTCTTCGAGGCCTGACCGGCGACACAGCACGAACCAGGGGCCCGTCCCGCGAGGTAATCGCGGGGCGGGCCCCTGGGTGTGGGCGGACGGTTCAGGTGGTCACCGGCTCGAAGTCCCAGTAGGGACGGTTGCGGGAGCGGGCCGAGACGGTGTGGACGTGCTGGGCGCCGAGGGTCGCGGCCAGGTCTTCCAGGGCCTCGTTCTCGATCTTCTCGGCCTTCGTCCGGTCGCGGAGACCGCGCAGGTCGGCGGCGTGGGCGATGCGGGCGGACAGCGTCAGCGGATGGGTCCGGCCGAGGACCTCCACGGCGCGGGTGATGACGGAGTCCGTCAGCGCCGCCGCGCCCTCGGGGTCGCCCACGAGGTTCCGCAGCGCCGAGGCGTTGATGCCGCATCCCAGTGTCCACGGATGGTGCTCGCCGACGGCCCGCGTCATGCCGGCCAGCGCTTCCTCCAGCAGCGCGTGGGCGTGCTCCCGCTCCCCCACGTTGCGCAGGATCAGGGCGTGGTTGGACCGGGTGCCCGCCGAGTACGGGTGGTCCTCGCCGAGCATGTCCGCGTACCCGTTCACGACCTTCTCGCTTATGGCCCGCGCCTGGTCGATGTTGCCGTGTTCGCGGGCGAAGCAGCTCTGGCCGGACGCGAACAGCCTCGTCAGCGGGTCGTTCTCGCCCAGGACGCGTTCGCCTCGCTCCAGGACGCGGGTGAACAGCGGGGCGGCCTTGGCGCGTTCGCCGTTGCGGTAGTGGCAGAGCGCGAGGTTGAACTCGGCGCGCAGGGTCTGCGGGTTGTCGGGCCCCAGGACGCGCCGGTGCACCTGGGCGCTCTGGTTCTGGAGGGAGAACGCCTCGTTGTAGCGGCCGAGGAGGCGCAGGTCGGTGGAGTAGCTGATCTCGGAGACCAGGGTCCAGGCGTGCCGCTGACGCAGCAACTGGCGGCGTGCGTCCAGGGTGCGGCCGTCGAGTTCGAGTGCCTCCTGGTACCGGCCCAGCAGCCGCATCGTCACGGCCAGGTTGTTCTGCGCGTTGAGCGTGCGCGAGTCCTGGTCGCCGAGCAGCTCGTGGTAGCCGGCCAGCAGCCACTGGGAGATCTCCAGCGCCTCGTCGTAGCGGCCGAGGCCGCGCAGGTCGGCGGCCAGTCCGCCGGCGGCGCGCAGGTGTTCCAGGTCCTGGGGACCGCGCTCGGCGCGCAGGTGCTCCACCGCCGCGCGCTCGATGACCTCGGTGGCCGCGTAGTCACCGACGGCCCTGAGCAGATTGGCGTAGTGGTAGCCGAGGTCCCAGATCCTGGGGTGGTCCTCGCCGAACAGCTCCCGCCAGGCGGCCATGGCGCGTTCACCCAGCTTGATGCCGGCCCGGTACTCCCCCGACAGGTACATGTACCGCAGGCAGTTGAGCACCAGCGTCTGTACCGCGGGGTCGTCGCTCTTCAGTACGTCGGCCCACTTCAGGTGCGGGGTGATCTCGGCGTACGCGGGCCACAGCCGGGTGTCGGTGGGACGGCCGGGGTCGGCCGCCGCGAGGGCGCGCCGGACGACGCCGATGAACTCCTGGCGGTTCTCCTCCGTCATGTCGTGCCCGATGATCTGGTGGACCATGCGGTGCATGTAGATGGACTCCCCGGAGGATGCCGCATCGATGCCCGACTCATGGGATTCCAGCCGGACCACGGAGTACTGACGGAGCTGGTTGATCGCCTTGTTCCACAGCAGGGGGTCGCTCATCAGCCCGGAGACCTGCTCCGGCAGGTCCCCGGGCGGCATCTCCCTCAGAAGCCTTACGGGAATGGAGCCGGGTGCGAAGAAGCTGCACAGGCGCAGCAGGTCGACGGACTCGGGGACGGTGTCCCTGAGCTTGTTCAGCAGTATCGACCAGGCGGTCTGGAAGGCGAGCGGGAAGTCCGCGGAGACCTTGACGACGTCCTGGTCGATGCCGCCTTCGAGGAGCTCGATGTACTCCTCCACCGACAGGTCCGAGTCGTTGAGCCAGCCGGCGGTCTGGTCGAGCAGCAGGGGCAGGTCTTCGAGTGCCTCGGCGAGCTGGTCGGCCTCTGCCGGGTTCAGGCGCGGGGCGCGGCGGCGGATGAAGGCCACGGACTCGTCGCGCCGGTAGACGGGCACCTCGACGAGGTTGCTGTTGTGCTCGCTCCATTCCGGATTGCGCGAGGTGATCAGGACGTGGCCCGGCCCGGTCGGCACCAGGTCCCAGATCTGGTCGGGTTCGTCGGCGCCGTCCAGGATCAGCAGCCAGTGGGCGTGCGGGTCGCCCCGGCGCAGCGAGTCGCGGACGGCACGGAGCCGTTCGCCGTATTCGGCGCCGGTGGACAGGCCGAGTTCCGGGGCCAGTTCGGCGAGCTTCTGCCGGTAGAGCGCGCGCCGGTCGGCGGGCACCCACCAGACGACGTCGTACTCGGAACCGAAGCGGTAGACGTACTCGGCGGCCAGCTGGGTCTTGCCGACGCCGGACATGCCGTGCAGGGCCACGACCCCCGCACCCGGCCCCGACTCCTGAAGTGCCCGGTAGGTGTCGGTGAGCAGTTGCTCCCGGCCGGTGAACCGGATGTTGCGGCGCGGCACCCCGCCCCACACCTGCGGGATGTCGGCCGGGAACCGCGGCCCCGGTGAGGTGCCCTCGGGCAGCGGGTCGGTGGGCAGTCCGAGACGGACGAGGAGCCGCCGCTCCGCCTCCTCGGCTGCGATGTTGGTGAGGTCGGCCGCGCTGAAGGCGGAGGTGGCTCCGGGGAGCGCGGAGGTGGTGACGCACACGGCGGCGAACCGGTCGGGGTCCGTGGCGACTTCGGAGCGCAGCGCCCGGTTCCACTCGTCGTGGCTCCGGGGGCCGAGCTGGAAGTACCAGTCGCTGAGGACCACCAGGACCCGTCCGCGTGCCAGCGTCAGGTCGCGCAGCGCCTCCTCCAGCGGAACCGAGACCGGCGGGTCCCAGCGCTGCTGGACGACCGTCACCCCGCGCCGCTCCAGACGGTTCGCGATCCACGCCGCCCAGGCACGGTTGAACCCGGCGAAACTGATCGTGACGGTGTTCGCCCCGGTTACTCCAACTGGCTTACGCGTTCCGGGCATTCAGCCGTCTCCCTGCCTCGATACGAGCCTTGTCAACATACACCGGAGCACTGTCGCGCCAGCGGGAATCCCAGGCTTCTCACTGCCTTCGCAAGCCGTTCCTCTGCTGCCATATCACCTTGGTGGTGGACACGTATGCCTGAGCGCGCGCGAGGTGACCCGAGGGAGGCGGATTGTCGTCCAAACGGTGGTAGACGGAGATCATTTCGTTGACCAGCGTCCGGCCCTCGGCGGTGAGCGCCGCCGAGCCCGCGAGCACGGGCAGCACGGCGCCGACCTGTTCGCGGCAGCGGGCGTGCTCGGCCCATGCCAGGTCACGGTGGGTGACCCGGTGCGCGTGCAGGGCGAACCGCTGCCAGTAGTCGGCGAGCGCCAGGTGCGAGTAGGCACCCTGGAGCAGACCGTCGAAGGGCCGGGGATCGGGGCGCCAGGGGGCGAAGTACCGCTCGGTCGCGTCCTCGCGGTGGAGCGGCACCAGGGCGGTGAGGGCGGACAGCTTGGTGTGCTGGAGCTCGTGGACGAGCGTCGACGCGAAGAAGGACGCGGTGGCGGGCTTGCTGCTGAGCACGGCCCCGAACGCCTCGCGCCTGGTCGCGCTGGAGTGCGCCGCGCCCTCGCCGTCGGGTCCGGCACCGGCCGGGTGCCCGAGGGGCACCATGCAGCGGAGCAGCACGGCCGCCTCGGCGAGACGGTGTTCGCCGCCCACCCTGAGCAGGGGTTCGAGACCGGACCAGGATTGGGCCCACTCCTTGCGTTCGTGGTCATCGACGTGCGCGGCGCCGCTCAGCCCGTGCGACGGCCGGTCCCCGGCCTCCATGCCGTAGGGATCGACGTCGTCGAGCGGTACGGGCGCGCTGCCCGGCGCGACGGGGCGGAGCATGAGCACCGGAAGCCAGCGCGGGTCGGCCGAGCTCAGGGTCCGGTCCGTGTGGCGACGGAGCGTGAACCGCGGACCGTCCTGCGGGGACAACGTCAGCTCGTCGCCGCGGTACGAGAGCCGGACCTGGTCCGTGCCGGACCGGACGGCGCCGAGCGTGGGCAGGGAGACGAGCCCCCGGCGCGGGGTGAGGCGGACGTCGAACCCCACCCCCGCCCGCACAGCCGCCGCCGCGGCCAGCGCCGTCAGGTGCGCCAGATCGGCGCGGAGCTCCGGCCCGGCCGGGGCGTCCGAGGTCAGCCCGCCCAGCAACCGCTGCGCCCAGGGCCCCGCCAACGGGTGGAACAGGACGGTGCGCACCGCCGCCCGGTCCGCGAGTTCAGCGGTTTCGAGGAGGGCCCAGTCCTCGCGGAGCCGGTCCAGCAGCGCGGGTGGGCAGACCGTCGAGGGTGCGGCCTCCGCCGCGTCGAGGACGGCGCGCAGGAGGACGAGGCGGCGGGTGTCCTGGTCGCGGACGAGCAGGCCGAGGGATGCGGCGTCGCCCTCGGTGCGACCGAGTTCGCGCAGGACGTGGTCGGGGATGACGGGGCTCATGGGGGGTCTCCAGCGGTTGCGTCGGCGAGCCGGTCCGCGATGTGGCGGATCAGCCGTTCGAGGTCGGCGCAGTAGACGGAGGGGTTCTGGAAGCCGTTGTCTGCGCGATAGCGGTGTGCGTAGTGGCCGCCCCCGCACACGGTCAGCAGCGGGCAGGCGCGGCAGGCGGCGGCGAGCGCGCCGGCTCCCGCCTGGCGGGCGGCGACGCCGGGGTGGCGCAGTGCGTCGTCGAAGGTGTGGTGGAAGACGTCGAGCCCGGTGGCGGCCGCGCCGTCGTACGCGGACTTGAGGGAGTCCACCTGTTCGATGGACCCGTCCGTCTCGACGACCACCGCGTTGAGCGGGTCGAGGCCGAGGGACTCGGTGGCGGCGGGCAGTCCGAGGAGCAGCGCGACGCACTCCTCGAAGAGCCGGACGTGTGTCTCCCGCCGGGGCGCCTGCCACCAGCGGTCGAAGACGGTGCACAGCCAGTCGCCGTACGGGGTGGGGCGCCCCGGGCCGGGAAGCCCCGCAAGCCCCGGCGGCGGGCTGGACCAGTTGCCGTGCGGCAGCAGGAGGTCCAGGGCCGGGGGGCGCAGGGCGAGCAGTGATTCGTACATCTCTACCGGGTCGGTGCGCGGGTCGACGACGGTGAGGATGCCCGCGTACGCCTCGGGGTGGTGGTCGGCCAGGAGCCGGGCGCCGCGCGAGGCGGCCGGCCAGGAGGGGCGGCCCGCGTGGTCGGTGCGCAGGGTGTTGTGGGCGGCGAGGCCGCCGTCGAGGCTGATGCCGATCCGGATGCCGTGCCGGGCGAGGGTGGTGACGGCGGGGCCGGTGAGCAGGGTGGCGTTGGTCTGCACGGTGGTGCGGACGGCGCAGCCCGCCGGCACGCGCTCGCGCACCGCGTCGGCGAGGGCCGCCAGCCGGCCGGGGCCGGCGAGCAGAGGTTCGCCGCCGTGCAGGACGAGGGCGACGCCGCGCAGTCCGTGGGCGGCCGCGTGCTCGGTGATGCGGCCGGCGGTGCGGTCGAGGACGGCCGGCGACGCGGCGGCCGGCCGGTCGCGCCAGGTGCGGTCGGGGCCCTCGTACAGGTAGCAGTAGCGGCAGGCCAGGTTGCAGCGGCCGTGCACCTTCACGATGAACTGGCCGAAGGGGACCGGGTTCACGCGACCGTGCGCACGGGCATCTCCTCGCCCCGCGGGCTCTCCCCCGGGCGTCGTCCGTCCAGCCAATCGAGCACCCCCGTGCTGTACGCCGGCCGGGATGGCCCCGCTGCCGGCCCGGGGTGAGTGTCCCCGGCGCACGGCGGGTGCAGGCCCGACCGGGGCCATGATGTCCTGATCGGGCACACCCCCGGCCGAAACCGTGTGGTGTCCGGCCGGTGGTGCGGGTCGCCGGACCGTCCCGTGCCGTTCCCGGCGCGCCCGACGGGCCCGCGTGGTCTCAGAAGGCGTTGGTGAACCCCCAGAGCATCTCCTTCGGCTGTTCCGCCCGCCCCCGCAGTTCCGCCACCACCTCCGCGAGCACCGGGTGGTCCATCGTCCGCAGGGTCGCCAGGTCCAGGCCCAGCAGGTCCGGCAGTTCACCCGTGCCGGCCGCGCCCGCTCCGTCGTTCCGTGTCGACTCGTTCATCACGCCTCCCCGTACCGCAGCACCGGGCCGGCCGGTGGCACGCTCGCTCTTGAGCGCGCCGCGCCGGTCCCGCAATCCTGACCTGTCCTGTCGTTGGCCGCCGGACGTGCCCGCCGGGGCGCGGACCCGCTCGCCGTCGAGCGCGCCGCACTCACCGCTCCAGCTCCGCCAGCCGCTCGGCGGTCGCTTCGCCCGCCGCGCCGCCGCCGTCCGGCAGTTTGCGCCACTCCTGCCGGGCCGCCCGGTACGCGTCCCGCGCGGCCCGGGGGCGGCCCGCTCTCTCGTACGTCATACCCCGCCAGTGGTTGGCTGTAGCAGCCAACTCCACTGCTTCCAGGAGATGTTGTGGACTTTCCAGCTCCGTTTGTGCCTCGCCGGCGGACTCGGCCGCCGAGCGGAAGGCCTCCGCCGCCTCGTCGCGGCGGGCCGGCCGGTCCAGGACTCCGGCGGCCTGGAGGAGGGCCCGGCCCAGCTCCAGCCAGCAGCGGGCGGCGGTGAGCGGGGCGGTGGCCTCCTCGGCCGCCAGCTTGAAGAGGTACTCGGCCTCGCGCAGGTCGACCCGGTCCGCCGTGGCGCGGTGGCGCAGCATCAGGGCGCGGCCCAGCATCAGCAGGCGCTCGGACTGGTGGGCACCGCCGGCCGGCATCTCGGAGCGGCAGTCGCGCAGGACCCGTACCGCCGCCCCGATGTACTGCCGGCCGTCCGGGAGTTCGGCGCGGTGCAGCAGCGTGGCGCCCCATTCGGCGAGCAGGTCGGTGTAGGCGCGGGAGTCGCGGGGGATGCCACGGGCGGCGCGGGCGAACCACTCGGTGGCGGCGACGAGTTCGGCGGGGTCGCCGGTGTGCTCGTAGCGGGCGGCCCGGACGCGGCCCGCCCTGGTCTGGAGCTGGGCGCGCTGGCGCTGGTCGCGTACGGTCTCCAGCGCCTGGGTGGTGAGGGTGGCGGCCTCCTCCGGTTCGGCGCCCGAGGCGAGCAGCGCGTCGACGAGGTCGAGGACGATGCGGACCTCGGTGCCCATGGTGTGCCGGCCGCCCTGGGCGAACGCGGTGCGCAGCGAGCGGGCCGACTGGGTGGCGTAGGCGCGGGACTGTTCGGTGTCCTGGGTGGCGCGGGCGAGTTTCAGCAGGGTGCGGCCGTGCTGGAGGGGCAGGACGGCCGGGCGGTTCTCCTGGTCGGGCCAGGCGTCGGCGAAGGCCTCCAGCATTCCGCAGGCGCTCTGCAGCAGGGCGCTGTCGCCGTCGAGCCGCCACTGCGCCTCCAGGGCGCGCACCCGTTCCAGGGTGAGCCGCAGGGCTTCGGCGGGCTCCAGGTCGTGGCTCGCGCAGGCCGCGGTGTACTCGCGGTCGGCGCGCCGCAGCAGCTCCAGCGCGCCGCGCCGGTCGCCGCGCCTGCGCCGGTCGTCGGCCGCCGCGTGCAGGACCTTGGCGAGGACCGCGCGTTCGCGTACGGCGCCGGGGCGGGCGGCGGCCCGTTCGGCGGCGCGTTCGGCCTCGTCGAGCAGGTCGGCGCCGCCCTGCACCTCCCACAGCCGCAGCACGCAGCGCGCGTACTCCGCCCAGAGTTCGGGGTCGTCGGCCGGGGCCGCGCTGTGTTCGGCGGCGCCCCTGAGCAGCTGTACGGCGTCGATCAGGCGCTGGACCATCTTGTCGGTCTCGAAGTGCCGTACGAGTTCACGGGCGCGGCGCACGGCGAGGCCGCGGGCCTGGGAGTCGGGGGAGGTCTTGGGCTCCCGGGTCACGAATCTGGGGGGTACGGGCATGAAGCGCTCCAGTACGCGTGCTGCGACTTCGGCAAAGGCATGGGGGACGCGCGGACCACCGCGTCTCTCGTTCCCCCCGTTCCCCTCGTTCTCCTCACTGTCGTCGGCGTCCTCCGCGTCCCCGTCCGGCGAGGCACCCGCCGCACCCGGGACCGGCCAGGGGGTGCGGTGCGCGGCCTCGCTCGTGGTGCCGTCGCCGAGCTGGGCGTAGGCGAGGGCCGGGAAGTTGGGCCCGCCCCTGCCGAACCGCTGCTCTATGTATTGCGAACAGTGCTTGAGTACGAGCAGAGCCTCGTCACGGCCGAGGGGCCCGAGCAGCGCCTCCTGGACGTCGGGCTCGAAGGCGTACCACTGTCCGCGTCCGGTGCCGCCCTCCGTCCGCCGCAGGAGTCCGCTCAGCAGGACTTCGGCGAGTTCGGAGGGGCCCGAGTGGGGCAGCATGGTGCGCTGGACGAGTTGCATGACGGGCAGGTAGAGGGGCGCGGCGGCGAGGTAGACGGCGAGCTGTCCGGCGGCCGGGGAGGCCGTCGCGCGGAACCGGCTGACCAGGTGCAGCGACGACAGCGCGTCGCCCCGCCGGCCGGCGGGGGCGGCCGGCTGGTCGGCCCGGACCCAGCCGACCGCGCCCGGTACGGACGCCGCGCCGGTGCCGGACAGGAGCCTCGCCCAGGCGGCGAGGGCGTCCGCCACCGGGGGCAGGACGGGCACGGCCAGGGCCCCGGGGTGGACGGCGGGGCCGGTTCCGGCGTCGCCGGTGACCTTGAGCAGGGTGGCCCCGGCCGGGCCCTCGCCCCGGGTGAGCGAGCCGAAGGTGACCGGGAGCCGGGTCCGGTTCCACATGCGCTGCGGGAGCGGCTGGAGGACGGCGACCGGGGCGAGCCGGGCGAGCTGGTGGAGGAGCCGGTGGGCGTGCCCGCTGCGCCAGAGGGGGCCGGCGCAGTCGCTGACGACGACGGTGACCCGGCGCCCGGTGGGGTCGCTGAGCCGGTCCGCCGAGTGCAGGGGGGCGGTGGCGGGGTCGGGGCTGCGGCTGACCGTGCAGGCGCCGTCGGGTCCGGGGTGCAGATAGCGCATCTGCACGTCCCGGAACGCGCCGAGCTGCGCGAATATCTGCTGGAGTTCCTCGAACATCCGGTCCCAGACGAGCATCGAGGAGGAGGCGTCCATCACGCACTGCACGACGGCGTCGCCCCGCCGGACCCCCCGGAACACCGGCATGATCACGCCGCCCGCGCGGGCGCTGCGTTCGGCGGTCGCCCGCTCGTCCAGGACGCGGCGCAGCGGGGCGGAGACCGGGTGGTAGCGCTGCAACGGGCGCAGGGCGCGGGTGAGTTCGAGGGGGGCGGGCAGGACGGGGGCGGCAGGGACGCCGAGGGGCAGCACGGCGGCGCGGGCGCCGGCGCCGGTCCGGGTGGTGTCCGGGTCCTGGGCGGGGGTTCCGTCGCCGGTCCGGGCGCGGCCGGGGACGGGGTGCAGGGAGATCCGCTCGCCGTCCCCCGGCGGGCGCTTCTCCTCGCCGGGGCCGTCCCGGTCCGCCTCCGGAGTGGGGTCGTCGCCGGGAGGCCGGGGCTCGGTACGGGAGAGGGCGGCGCGCTCGTCGGCGGCCCCGGCGCCGGGGCGTTTCGCGGGGTCCGCGTCCGTCTCCTCGCCGGGCGCGCCGGCGGAGCGGGTCCAGCGGGCCAGCCAGAGCGCGTCGCAGAGCTGCTCGACGTCCGGGTCGAGGCCGGCCCCGCGCAGCCGGGCGACGAGCTCGGGCAGTAACCCGGTTTCGTACGACTCCGAGACGCCCGGCGTCCCGTCGGGCCCAGGGGTCACGGAGGCACCGGGCGCACCACCGGGCCCGTCGCCCCCGCCGCTGCCGTCCGCCGCACCGGACATCAGATCCTCACCTCGGCCGGTCGAGTCGCTGGATGAGCAGGTCGGCGAGCCGGTCGCGGCCGGCCGGTGACGCGGCGTGCGTCAGGTAGATCGCGTTCAGCAGCTGGTCCGTGGCGAGAAGTTCGGTGCGGGAGCGTTCGAGGAAGTGGGCGATGAGGTCGTCGCTGGCGCGGGCCGCCTCCTCGCCCAGGTGGGCCTTGACGAAGGAGGCCAGCCGTTTGTGGTCGGGGCGGCCCAGCTCCAGGTGGATGCAGCGGCGCATCAGCGGGGCCGGGAAGTCCCGCTCGCCGTTGCTGGTGAGCACGACGAAGGGGAAGGCCCGGCACTGCACCCGGCCGCCCTTGATCCGGACCTTGTTGCCGTCGTGGTCCAGGACGTCCGCCTCGCCGTCGGGCAGGCGGTCGGCGATCCGCTCCAGCTCGGGGATGGCGAACTCGCCCTCCTCCAGCACGTTCAGCAGGTCGTTCGGCAGGTCGATGTCGCTCTTGTCCAGCTCGTCGATGAGCAGGACGCGGGGCCGGTCCGAGGGGAGCAGCGCGGTGCCCAGCGGTCCGAGGCGGATGTAGCTGCCCACGCTCTGGGCCGCGTCGGCCCCGGCCGCGCCGTTCGCCGCCGCGTGGGAGGCGATCTGCACGTCCTGGAGCCGGGCGATGGCGTCGTAGTGGTAGAGGCCGTCGAGCAGGGTGGTGCGGCTGACGACGGGCCACCGCAGCACCCTGCCGAGCTCCAGTTCCCGGGCGACGGAGTGGGCCAGGGTGCTCTTGCCGGCGCCCGGGTCGCCGGTGACCAGCAGGGGGCGCCGCAGGTACAGCGCCGCGTTGATCATCTCCAGTTCCTCGGCGCCCGGACGGTGTTCCTCGGCGACGCGCCCGGGGATGCCGAGCCGACGGTCGGCGGACTCGCCGCCGTCCGCCCCGCCGGAACCACGGCCTCCGGTGAAGTCGCGCCAGGGCGGCGGGGGCGGCAGCTGGGCCACCTCGTCGTGCGGTTCGCCGACGCCCCGGTAGATGAGCCACTCGCTGGGTTCACTCATAGCGTGTTCCTCGTTGTCACTCGTCCGTCACCGGCAGCCGCCGCCGAACGTGCCTTACCGTATCGATCCGGCCCAACGTCCGTAAGGGAAAGGCCAGTTCGCATGCGTGGGTGGTGCGGTACGGGGTGACTCACGGCGCCTCCAGGAAGTCGGAGCCCGGCAGCGGACGGTGCGGATCGTCGTAGTAGAGGGCCGTCCCGGCGGACCAGTACATCTCCGTCCGCCCGGCGCTCACCCCTCTTCTCAGTTCGTGGATCTTCCACGGCAGCCGGTCGTGGGTGCGGGTGTCCGACACGGCCTCGGCCACGCGCCGGTGGAACTCCTTGCAGACCGCGCCGGCCTCCGCCGTCCGCCGCTGGAGCAGAGCCACGCCGAAGCCGCTGTCGAGCAGCCGCACCACCCCGGCCGTGACGTCGGGGTCCGGCCGGCTTCCGTAGCGGCACAGGACGGGCACGGTCCCGTGGGACAGGGTGCGCAGCCGCGCCGACTCCGGTACGCGTACCCTCAATTCGTCCTCGCAGTCGATGACTTCGGCCCGCAGCCCGGCCCTGAGACCGGCGTCCCAGCGGGCCGGCCGTTCGCCGTCGGCGCTCTGGTACGGGCTGCGCAGCACCACCGGGCGTACGGCTCCGAGGCGCTGCCCGGACGGCGTCAGCACCCAGTCGTCGACGGGCAGGCCGAACAGCGCGGGCGGGACGACGACCTGGAGCATGGCCGGGCTGCCGGGCTCGTCGCACCGCCGGAACGCCTCGGTGAGCGCGGCGGCCAGCCGGTCCGGGACGGTGCCGGCCGGGACGCCCCGGCCGTCCTCGTCGACGGGCTCCGCCTCGCCGGCCCGGCGGTCCACGGCGACCCTCCAGTCGTACTGGTCGGGGGCCCAGTACCGGACGTCCACATGCAGCACGACACAGTCGCGTTCGCCGTAGAGGACGGGTTCGCTCGCCGGGGCGCGGGCGGCCCGCTGGCGGTTCTGTTCCAGGCGCAGCCGGATCTCGGCCCACTCGACGTCGAGCCGGCGGCGCAGGTCCCTGGGCAGTTCGGCGTCCGCGATGCGCTTGACCCAGCCCCACAGCGCCTTGGCGTTGCGCACCGAGAGCTGGCCGCAGGGGCGGTCGGCCGCGAGGACGCCCATGCAGTAGCGCACGATCAGTTCGAAGCGGGCCTCGCGGTCGCGGGCGCGGGCGTCGTACAGCGCGCCGAGTCCGTCGCGCCAGCCGCGCGGCGCCGGGCGGTGGTCGCGCGCGTACACCCCGGGCAGTCCGTCGAGGAGCATCAGCAGGGCGCGGGTACTGGCCGGGGGCGGTAACTCCGCGAGCCGGCCGAGCAGTTCGACGCGCAGCCGGGGCCCGAGGATGCCGCCGGGCGGGACGGGCAGGTCGCTCTGCGCGTCGGTCCAGGTCCGTTCGGTCCCGGCGGCGCTGGTGTGCCGGTCGGCGTGGTACCGGTCGTGGGCGTGCAGGACGGACTGGTAGATGTCGTCGGTCTCGGTCTCCACGGGGGCGGCCGGTACCTCCAGGGTGCGCAGGCGCTCGATGCCGACGGCGGTGCCGCCCTGGTGGCCGTCGAGCCGGGACTTGATGACGCCGACGACCTCGCCCCGGACGAGGTCGACCAGCGGGCCGCCGGACATGCCGAGCTCCACCCAGTCCCCGTCGAGCCGCACCACCTGCTCGGCGTCGCCCGATCCCCCGTACGAGCCCTTCACGACGCAGACGCCGCTGCGGTTCTGCAGTCCGCCGCCCTGTCCGGGGGCCCAGCCGACGCAGCGCACCTCGCGGCTGCGGAGCATCGCCTCGGACTGCTCGGTGACGTACACACAGGGGTGGTCGACGGGCCGCTGGAGCTGGATGAGCGCGAGGTCGGGGGCCGGCCAGCCGCCCGGTCCGGGCGGCCGGGTGCCGGGCAGGGCGGCGACGACCTTGCCGGGCACCTCGGTCAGTTCCGTGCTGTAGCGGTCCTCCTTGAACCGGACGCCCACCATGCCGCCCTCCCCCCGCATCGCCACGTGCGCGCATGTGAGGACCCAGCTGGGTGCGACGAAGAAGCCGCTGCCCAGGAAGTCCCCTTCCGGCCCGTCCTGGGCATACCCGGACGGCGGACGATGGATGCGTACGGTCGCGTCCTGCACGAGGTCCATGAGGGCGGCCTGGGCGGGTCCGAGAACCCCCTCTGCGCCCCCTCGGTCCTCGGAGGTCATACCCCGCCGCCGTCGGTGTCGTCCGCTCCCGCCGGGTGTGCCGGTGCGCCGGGGGGTGCTCCGGCGGGCGGGAAGCCGGGAGGTGCGCCGGCGCCCGGAGGCGCGGCGGGCGGGGGTGCGGGGGGCGCGAAGGGCGGGGGCGGCACGGGGTCCGGCGCGGACGCCTGCGCGGGCACGGGGGCGGGCGGGGGCGCGTCGACCGGGGGCCCGCCGCCGTTCCAGGTGAGCGTGACCGTGATGGCGCCCTTGGCCTCGCCGTCCGCGAGCAGCCCGACGATCTTGCCGGACTTGGCGGTCAGCTCGATGCCGAACTCGACGCTCACCTCGTCCGGCCGCACCGCGCGCAGCGGCACGGCGAGCGAGCGCGCCACCCCGGTCACGACGGAGTGCAGGCTCTCGACCCGGGCCTGCACCTGGTCCGCGATGTCCCCGAACCCGGTGTCCGTGTAGGTCGGACCGCCGCCGGGCGCCGGACCGGTCAGCTCCTCGGCCCCGGAGATCCTGGCCCAGACCGGTGTGCCGTCCGGCAGCTCAATGCGCGTAATACGGGACCCACTGTCGCTCATGACAACCCCCCGTTCGCCAACTACCCGCAGATTAACGGCCGTAGTCGGCGGATGAGGGAGAGATCGACGAGGACGGGGCGCCGGGCGGGCCAAGCCTGCCGGAGGGCCGCTCTAGACTTGAGCCATGTACTTCACCGACCGCGGTATCGAGGAGCTGGAGAAGCGGCGAGGCGAGGAAGAGGTCACCTTCGAGTGGCTCGCCGAGCAGCTTCGTACGTTCGTCGATCTGAACCCCGACTTCGAGGTGCCGGTCGAGCGCCTCGCGACCTGGCTGGCCCGGCTGGACGACGAGGACGAGGACGAGTAGCCCTTCCGCCGGTCAGTCCGTTCCTCCCCCGCCGGAGCCTCCCTCGCGGATGCGGTCGTACGCGAGACCCAGCGCCCCGTGCGCCATCAGCAGCACCCCGGCGAAGGCCCAGCCGCCGCTGCGCCGGGCCGCTCCCCACAGGGCGAGCGGCAGCCCGGCCGCGAGCTGGGCGCCCGCGAGCGCCCGTGCGCGGGGACCGCGCACCCACGGTCCGAGGCGGCTGCTGTCCACCGCGCCCGGATCGACCCTGATCGCGTCGCGCCAGCCGGGCCACTCGACGCGCTCGGCACCCTCCCACGCCCCGCTCCCCGGCACCGGCCGGGTGCCCGGCTCGCCCGGGTCGAGTCCGGCCGGGAGCGCGAGGCCGGTGCGGGTGAGCACGGCGAGCAGCCCGCGCAGCCTGGCGCGGGCGTCGGCGTCCGGGTCGGGGCGGGTGAGCGCTTCGAGCGACTGCACGTCCAGGACGGGGTCGAGCCCGAGGCGCTCGGCGAACGTACGCATCGCCTCGTCCTCGCCGGCCGGGGTCCCGTCCGCGAGCCAGACGTAGCCCACCGGGCGGCGGAATCCCGAGGCGAGGGTGTAGCCGGCCCGGTCGCCGTCCCACCACAACGCGAGCACCGGCCAGGTGGAGCCGACCGCCAGCGCGGTGGCCCAGCCGCCCAGCACCCGGTCGACGGGCTCGGCCCGCTCCCCTTCGCCCGACCGTGCCCTGCGGCCTCCCTGCCAGGGCTCGCCCTCGGGCAGGAGGACGCTCCACCCCTGTCCGGCGGGCGCGAGGAGCAGTGGCTCGCGGAGCAGTTGCGCGACCGGGCGCACGGCGTCCGGCACGGTCCGGCACAGCAGCAGGGCACCCACGGGGGAGGTCGCGTCCATGGGTGACACGGTAGGACACCTTGCCCGCTTCTGGGTCGTTTTGTGCACATTGAGTCACCACCAAGACCCTTCCGCCCTTTCTTGACTTCCCGGATCCGCGATATATCGTGTTGCTCAAGAGACGCGATATGTTGCGTCGCCCTACTGTCCGGGAGGTCAGATCCATGCCTGTCTCGACATGGTCCGTCGCCGAGCCTCGGAAGCTGACCTTCGACGAGCCGGTGACCGCGCTGAAGGTGCGCGTCGTCAACGGCACCGTCAACGTGGTCGGCACCGACGAACCGACCGCGCGCCTGGAGGTCTCCGAGATCGACGGCCCGCCGCTGACCGTGACGCAGGAGGACGGCGTCCTGACCGTGGCCTACGAGGACCTGGCCTGGCAGAACCTGCTGAAGTGGTTCGACCGCAAGGAATGGCGCCGCCACGCGGTGGTCTCGCTCGCGGTCCCGGCCGGCTCGACGGTGGAGGTCGGCGTGATCGGCGCCGGCGCCTTCGTCTCCGGGGTCCGGGGGCGTACGGAGGTGCGCGGCGTCAGCGGCGACACCACGCTCGTCAACCTCTCCGGGCCGGTCGGCGCGGAGACCGTCTCCGGCGGTGTGGAGGCCCAGTCCGTCACGGGCGACCTGCGCTTCAAGTCGGTCTCCGGCGATCTCACGGTCGTCGAGGGGGCGGGCACCTCCGTGAAGGCCGAGTCCGTCAGCGGCGGCATGGTGCTCGACGTGGACGCGGCCGGGCAGCCCACCGACATCCGGCTGGCCACGGTCTCCGGCGAGATCGCCATCCGGCTGCCGCACCCCGCCGACGCGCGCGTGGAGGCGAACACCGCGAGCGGCTCCGTCTCCAACGGCTTCGAGGACCTGCGGGTCAGCGGCCAGTGGGGCGCGAAGAAGATCACCGGCACGCTGGGCTCCGGCACCGGCACTCTGAAGGCGACGACCGTCTCCGGATCGATCGCCCTCCTGCGCCGCCCGCCGGCCGAGGAGGAACCGTACGACGCCGAGCCGACCGGAAAGGTGCTCTGACATGCCCCCCGTATTCGCCCACGGCCGCCTGCGGCTGTACCTCCTGAAGCTGCTCGACGAGGCACCCCGGCACGGTTACGAGGTGATCCGGCTGCTGGAGGAGCGCTTCCAGGGCCTGTACGCCCCCTCGGCCGGCACGGTCTACCCCCGGCTGGCCAAGCTGGAGGCCGAGGGCCTGGTCACGCACGCCACCGAGGGCGGCCGCAAGGTCTACTCGATCACCGAGGCCGGCCGCGCCGAACTGGCCGACCGCACCGGTGAACTCGCGGACCTGGAGCTGGAGATCCGGGAGTCCGTCTCCGAGCTGGCCGCCGAGATGCGCGACGACGTGCGCGGGGCGGCGGGCAAGCTGCGCAGCGAGATGCGGGCGGCGGCCGACGAGTCGCGCCACACGTCCGGGTCCGGGGCCAAGGAGTCGCCCTTCGGCGGCTTCGGCGACCTGGGCGACTTCGGCGACAAGGAGGCCTGGCGCACCGCGAAGGACGAGCTGCGCAAGGCCAAGCAGGAGTGGAAGGAGCAGGCCCGCCGCGCGAAGGACGAGTCCCGGCGCGCCCGCCAGGACGCCCAGCAGGCCCGTCGCCAGGCCAAGGAGGCCCAGGACCGGGCGCGCGAGCAGATGCAGAACGCCGCACGCCAGGTCCAGGAGCACTTCGCCCGGGGCGACTGGCCGGCCGGGGTCCGTGAGGGCCTGGCCGAGATCACCGGCCAGCTGGGCGGCTTCGCCCGTACGGGGAGCTGGGCGCCGTACGGCAAGCCGGACGCGGCGGACACCGACCCCGACTGGGGCAGGGACACGGGCGGCACCGGCGACCCGGCCCGCGATCTGGACCGGCTGCTCGACCGCTTCCGCGACGAGATCCGCGACGCGGCCAGGGACCACGGGGTGACGGAGACCCAGCTCGCGGAGGCCCGCCGCCACTTGTCGGCGGCGGCGGCCCAGGTGGGCGCGGTGCTGCGGGGCGACGGGGAGAAGTAGGGACGGGGGCCGGTGGGACCGGCCCCCGTCACAGGTCAGCCCGCCCTGCGGTGGCCGTCCGCGTCGCCGTACAGCGCGCGCTCGGCCGACGCGTACGTCACGCCGTGGTCCGCGAGGACGTCGGCGACCGGGCCGGGCATCGCGGTGAGGGCCAGCAGCAGGTGTTCCCCGCCGATGAACCGGTCGCCCCGGCCGAGCGCGACGCGCAGCGACTTCTCCAGGACCTTCTTCGCCTCCCGGGTGAACGGCCGGCCGCCGGACCACCGCCGCCGTCCGCCGCGGTCGCCCCGCAGGGCCCCTTCGCCGTGCGTCTCCTCGATGCGGGAGACGACCTCGGCGAGGTCGATGCCGATGTCCGCGAGGGCCTCGGCGTCCGCCTTGCTCATGCCGCCGCGCCTGCGGGCCTCGGCGAGCGCGGCGGCCAGCGAGTCCCTGCGGTCCGCGAGGCCCAGCGCGGTGATCGCGAAGGAGGCCCGGCCGCCGTCCTGGTCCAGCAGGGCGAGCAGCAGATGCTCCTCGGTGACCGTGTCGGCACCGGTCCGCTCGGCATGCTCCACGGCGCCCCGCACCGTGGCACGGGCGTCCTTGGTGAATCGCTCGAACATCAATGCCTCCCGTACTTCTTGTGCACGGCCTGCCGGCTGACGCCCAGTTCGGCCGCGATCTCCTGCCACGACCAGCCCTTGGCGCGGGCGCTTCTGACTTGTACGGCTTCCAGCTGCTCCAGCAGCCGCCGCAGCGCGGCGACCGACCGCAGCCCCACCCGGGGGTCGCGGTCGCCCGCCCGCTCGGCGAGATCCGTTGCTTCGGTCATGATGTCAACTTACGTTGACATCGCGATCGCGTCAACCATTGTTGACATCCGGGCCGTCAGACGGTCAGCACGATCTTCCCGAACTGGTCGCCCGCGGCGAGGCGTTCGAAGCCCTCCCGGGCGCGGTCCAGCGGCAGCACCTCGTCGATGACGGGGCGCACGCCGGTGGTGGCGCAGAAGGCGAGAAGGTCCTCCAGCTCGTCCTTGGAGCCCATGGTCGAGCCGACGACCTTCAGCTCCAGGAAGAAGATCCGGGTCAGCTCGGCGTGCGCGGGCCGGTCGCCGCTGGTGGCGCCGGAGATGACCAGGGTGCCGCCGGGGCGCAGCGATTTGACGGAGTGCGACCAGGTGGCGGCGCCGACCGTCTCGATGACGGCGTCCACCCGGTGGGGCAGCCGGGCGCCCGCCTCGAACGCCTCGACGGCGCCCAGCTCGACGGCCCGCTTGCGCTTGGCCTCGTCGCGGCTGGTGGCGTAGACCCGCAGCCCGGCGGCCCGGCCGAGCACGATCGCGGCGGTCGCGACCCCGCCGCCGGCGCCCTGGACGAGGACGGAGTCCCCGGGGCGCACCCCGGCGTTGGTGAAGAGCATGCGGTACGCGGTGAGCCAGGCGGTGGGCAGGCAGGCGGCCTGCTCGAAGCTCAGCTCCCTGGGCTTGGGCAGCACGTTGTAGGTGGGGACCGTGACCTGTTCGGCGAAGGTGCCCTGGTAGCGCTCGGTGAGGATCGAGCGGGGCTCGTCCGGCCCGACCCCGTGGCCGGTCTGGCCGATGACGGAGTGCAGGACGACCTCGTTGCCGTCCTGGTCGACGCCCGCGGCGTCGCAGCCGAGGATCATCGGCAGCTTGTCCGCCGCGAGGCCGACGCCGCGCAGGGACCAGAGGTCGTGGTGGTTGAGGGAGGCGGCCCGGACGTTCACGGTGGTCCACCCGGGGCGGGCCGTCGGGGCTGGGCGGTCGCCCAGTTCGAGGCCGTCGAGGGGGCGGGCGGGGTCGAGGCTGGATGCGTAGGCGGCGAACATGCCGCCGACGATAGGCGTCACCGTACCGACACGTAACCGCCTGCGACTGTGACGCGCGCCGCTGGTTTCGGGGCTCCGCCCCGGACCCCGCGCCTCAAACGCCGGCGAGGCTGAAAGTGGCCGCGCCACCATCAAGCCCCTCCGGCGATTGAGGAGCGGGGGTACGGGGGCAGCGCCCCCGCAACGCCTCAGCGCCGGGCCACACCCTCCGCCCGCGCCGCCGCGGCCACCGCGGCCGTGACCGCCGGGGCGACCCGCTCGTCGAACGGCGACGGGATCACGTAGTCCGCGGCCAGCTCATCGCCGACCACGTCGGCCAACGCGTTCGCGGCGGCGATCTTCATGCCCTCCGTGATCCGGGACGCCCGCACCTGGAGCGCCCCTGCGAAGATCCCGGGGAACGCCAGCACGTTGTTGATCTGGTTCGGGTAGTCCGACCGCCCCGTCGCCACGACGGACGCGTACTTGTGCGCGATGTCGGGGTGGACCTCGGGGTTCGGGTTGGCCATCGCGAAGACGAACGCACCGGGCGCCATCGAGGCCACCGCCGCCTCCGGGACCGTACCGCCGGAGACGCCGATGAAGACGTCCGCGCCGGCCAGCGCGACGTCCAGGGAGCCCGAGATGCCCGCCTTGTTGGTGAGTTCGGCCAGCTCGCGCTTGACGTCGGTCAGGTCGTCGCGGTCCCGGCTGACGATGCCCTTGCGGTCCGCGACGGCCACGTCGCCCAGCCCCGCCTCCAGCAGGAACTTGGCGATGGCCACACCGGCCGCGCCCGCGCCCGAGATGACGGCGCGCAGATCGCCCAGGCTGCGCCCGGACAGCTTGGCCGCGTTGCGCAGGGCGGCCAGCGTGACGACGGCCGTCCCGTGCTGGTCGTCGTGGAAGACCGGAATATCCAGCCGCTCCTGGAGCTTGCGCTCGATCTCGAAGCAGCGCGGCGCCGAGATGTCCTCCAGGTTCACCCCGCCGAAGGAGGGGGCGAGCCGGACGACGGTGTCGACGATCTCGTCCGCGTCGGTGGTCGCGAGCGCGATCGGCACCGCGTCCACGCCGCCGAACTGCTTGAACAGGATCGCCTTGCCCTCCATCACGGGGAGGGACGCCTCGGGACCGATGTCCCCGAGGCCGAGCACCGCCGTGCCGTCCGTGACGACGGCGACGACCTGGGACTTCCAGGTGTAGTCGTGGACGAGCTCGGGCTGTTCCGCGATCGCGCTGCACACCTTCGCCACGCCCGGCGTGTACGCGAGGGACAGGTCGTCCTTGTCCCGGATCGGGACGGTGGCCTGCACGGCCATCTTCCCGCCCCGGTGGAGCGCGAAGGCCGGATCGAACGGCTCGTCGGTGGTGCTGTCGGTACTGCTGTCGCTGCGAGGATTGACGATCTCCGCTGCCATGGTGTTGACCCCTTAAGTCTTCATCGTTTGAGGGTGGCCACTCCTGGTTGAGGAGGGGTGGGCGGGCACCGCGTACGTGCCCTGCGCCTGGCGGTTGGCCGCCCCGGCAGGGGGAGGTACGTACGCGCGGGCGCGCCGCACACGCGCCCTGAGCCCCGGATGAGGGGTGTAAAGGTCTTTCTTACCGGACGGACCTGGCCACGGACGAGCCCATATCGACTCCGTGACATGACTCATAGTCGCCTATTTGAACAGGTCAGCCTTGTGCCGGGCCTGAGTCCGCCACGCGAGACGCGCCGCAGATCCTCCGGCCGCGGGAGGGAAACCCCATAAAAGGTCCGGCCCTGGTGTACCGGCCTCAAGAGGTTCGGGGATCGCCCGTTATCCGATTTTGACATGCGAGGCCCCCTGTTCGGGCTAATCCGCATGGCAACATGCCGTAATCACACAAGGCGGCGACACCCGACGCCGTGTTTCATTACCGCCCTGGCGACCACCCTGACCTGCCGGAGGAACCCGATCATGACCGCACGCTCCACCCGTCGTACGGCCGCGAAGACCCGCATCGCCGCGGTCGGCGCCATCGCGGTCGCCGGCACCATGCTGCTGACCGCCTGCGGCGACCAGACGAAGAACAACGACGGCGCCTCGGCGACCGCGAAGACCAGCACCGGAACGTCCTCCCCCGCCGACCTGCTCCCCGCGGAGATCAAGTCCAAGGGCGTCATCAAGGTCGGCTCCGACATCGCCTACCCGCCGGTCGAGTTCAAGGACAAGTCCGGCAAGACCGTGGGGATCGACCCCGACCTCGCCGACGCGCTCGGCAAGGAGCTGGGCGTGGAGTTCCAGTTCGAGAACGGCACGTTCGACACCCTGGTCACCGGCCTCCGCGCCAAGCGCTACGACGTGGCGATGTCGGCGATGACCGACAGCAAGGAGCGCCAGGAGGGCATCGACCCGGAGACGAAGAAGAAGGTCGGCGAGGGCGTCGACTTCGTCGACTACTTCACCGCCGGTGTCTCGATCTACACCAGGAAGGGCGACGACAAGGGCATCAAGACCTGGTCCGACCTCTGCGGCAAGAAGATCGCCGTCCAGCGCAACACCGTCTCGCACGACCTGGCCAAGGACGAGTCCAAGAAGTGCGCGGGCGGCAAGAAGATCGCCATCGAGCCGTACGACACCGACCTGGAGGCCCAGACCCGGATCCGCTCGGGCGGCGCCGACGCCGGCTCCTCCGACTTCCCGGTCGCCGCGTACGCGGTGAAGACCTCGGGCGGCGGCAAGGACTTCCAGATCGTCGGCGACCAGGTCGAGGCGGCCCCGTACGGCATCGCCGTCGCGAAGGGCAACGACAAGCTCACCCAGGCCCTCAAGGCGGCCATGGACGCGATCATCAAGAGCGGCGAGTACGAGAAGATCATCGCCAAGTGGGGCGTCGAGGCCGGCGCGGTCACCGAGGCCAAGGTGAACGGCGGGTCCTGACCGGATCCGGCGCTGAAAGGCATCAGCCGTGACTGACATCAAGAAGACGGGACCGGTCGACGAGCCGCCCGCACCCCCCACAGCCGCGGGGCCGCCGCCGGAGGCCATCAGGGCCATCCCGGTCCGGCACTACGGCCGGTACGTATCGGCGCTCGTCGCCATCGCCGCACTCGCCTCGCTCATCTACGCCTTCAGCCAGGGCAAGATCAACTGGGGCGCGATCCCGGACTACTTCTTCGATCACCGCATCATCGACGGCGTGGGCCAGACCCTGCTGCTGACCGCCCTGTCGATGCTGATCGGCGTGGTCGGCGGCATCCTGCTCGCCGTCATGCGCCTGTCGAGGAACCCGGTGACCTCGTCGATCGCGTGGTTCTACATCTGGTTCTTCCGGGGCACGCCCGTCCTGGTGCAGCTGTTCGTGTGGTTCAACCTGGGTCTGGTCTTCGAGTACATCAACCTCGGGCCGGTCTACAAGGACTACTGGTCCAGCTTCATGACGCCGCTGCTCACGGCGCTGCTCGGACTCGGCCTCAACGAGGCCGCGTACATGGCGGAGATCTGCCGGGCCGGTCTGCTCTCGGTGGACGAGGGCCAGACCGAGGCGTCGCACGCGCTGGGCATGAGCCACGCCAAGACCCTCCGGCGCGTCGTGATCCCGCAGGCCATGCGGGTGATCGTGCCGCCCACGGGCAACGAGGTCATCAACATGCTGAAGACGACCTCGCTGGTGGCGGCCGTGCAGTTCTACGAACTCTTCAAGAACGCCCAGGACATCGGGAGCCAATCCGGGTCGCCGGTGGAGATGTACTTCCTCGCCGCCGCCTGGTACCTGATCATGACCTCGGTGCTCAGCATCGGGCAGTACTACCTGGAGCGGTACTACGCGCGTGGCTCCAGCCGGAGCCTGCCGCCGACCCCGTTCCAGAAGGTCAGGGCCACGCTGCTGTCCATCGGCCGCCCGAAGGGAGGCGTCGCATGACCGCGATGGTGAAGGCCGAGGGCGTCCACAAGTCCTTCGGCGCCGCGCACATCCTCAAGGGCATCGACCTGGAGGTCGCCCCGCGCGAGGTCTTCTGTCTGATCGGCCCGTCCGGTTCCGGCAAGTCGACGTTCCTGCGGTGCATCAACCACCTGGAGCAGATCAGCGCCGGCCGGCTGTCCGTGGACGGCGAGCTGGTGGGCTACCGCCAGAAGGGCGACAAGCTGTACGAGCTCAAGGACAGCGAAGTCGCCCTGAAGCGCCGGGACATCGGCATGGTCTTCCAGCGCTTCAACCTGTTCCCGCACATGACGGCGCTGGAGAACGTCATGGAGGCGCCCGTCCAGGTCAAGCGCGAGTCCAAGGCCGTCGCGCGCGCCCGTGCCGAACGGCTCCTGGACCGGGTCGGCCTCGGCGACAAGGCGAAGAACTACCCCTCGCAGCTCTCCGGCGGACAGCAGCAGCGGGTGGCCATCGCCCGTGCGCTGGCCATGGAGCCGAAGCTGATGCTCTTCGACGAGCCCACCTCGGCGCTCGACCCGGAGCTGGTCGGCGACGTGCTCGACGTGATGCGGGGCCTCGCCGAGGACGGGATGACGATGATCGTCGTCACCCACGAGATGGGCTTCGCCCGCGAGGTCGGCGACGCGCTCGTCTTCATGGACGACGGCGTGGTGGTCGAGTCGGGCCACCCGCGCGACGTCCTGACCAATCCGCGGCACGACCGGACGAAGTCGTTCCTGTCCAAGGTCCTCTAGGAGCGTTCCTGTCCAAGGTGCTCCAGGAGTACGCCGAAGGGGCGGTACGGGCCACACCGGCCCGTACCGCCCCTTCGCGTCGCCGGGGTCACTTCCCCGGCAGCAGCTCCGTACGCAGCACCAGCGCGCGCAGCTGCGCGCGGGTGAGCGGCGGCGTCTTGAGCAGCGGCCCCTGCACGATGTCGGCCTCGAAGCCGGTGCTGTCGCGTACGGCGAGCCGGCTGCCGTCGGGGAGGCTGAGCCGGGCGACCAGTTCCGGGCCCCACTGCGGGGTGCCCTCGCCGTAGTCCATGTCGTCGCTCCAGATGGTGAGCACCCGCCCGCCGGACAGCTCCTCGCGGACGCAGTCGTCGGGGGACGGCTCGCCGTTCGCCGGATGGCACAGGTCCCTGTCGGCCCGCGACCCGCCGAGCTTCTTCTTCACCGCCTTCGCGTCCATGACGTCGATGGTCAGATAGCCGACGCCGCCGTCGCGGCGGACCGCGTACTGCCCGTCGAGCGGCCCGGTCCTCGGGGGCTCGTCCGGGGCCGGCGTCACATGCTTGATGATCTCGGCGAACGACACCTCGTCGATGGTGCCGACCCCCTTCGGCAGCAGCGCGGCCAGCCGCGCGTCCCGTGCCGTGCCGCCGGGCTTCTCGGCCGGGGCGCCCACGGACGTGGTCGGCGGGGCGGCCGGAGTGGAGGAAACGAGCTGAGGCACGACGAACGCCCCGGCCGCCACCGTGCAGACCGCCGCCGCCGACACGGCGGTGCGGCGCCGCCACCGCACCCGGGCGGCCTTCGCGTAGACCGCCTCCGTGCTGATGACCGGCCGTCCGGCGTCCTCGGCGGCCCTCCCCAGCAGCTCGCGCACGTCGTCGTTCATACCAACACCTCCGCCATCTCGGCGCGCAGCGCCGCCAACCCCCGAGCCGTGTGGCTCTTGACCGTGTTCTCCCGCATCCCGAGCGTCTCGGCCGTGGCCTCGACGCTCAGGTCCTCCCAGTAGCGCAGCACCAGGACGGCCCGCTGCCTGGGCGTGAGCCGGGCGAGCGCCGCCCGTACCGCCAGGCCGGTGTCCGTGTCGGCCGCCTCGACGGCCCGCTCGGGCAGTTCCCCGTACGCCTGCTCGCGGCGCCAGAACCGGCGGCGGGCCGCGA
This sequence comes from Streptomyces sp. NBC_00708, assembly GCA_036226585.1. Classification (GTDB taxonomy): domain Bacteria; phylum Actinomycetota; class Actinomycetes; order Streptomycetales; family Streptomycetaceae; genus Streptomyces. Next base: position 4,892,447 of record CP108997.1, on the reverse strand, counting down.
TGAAGGTGTTGACCAGGGTCTTGCGCGCGTACGCCTCGATGTTGTCGAGCCGCCCGTGCCGCCGCCCGCCGAGCACCACCTTGACCAGCGTCGTCTGGACCAGGTCCTCGGCCTCGTGCCGGTCGCCGCAGAGCAGGAACGCGCTGCGGAACAGGGCGGTGCGTCTGCTCTCGACGAAGGCGTGCAGCGCGTCGTGGTCCTCGCTCCGCATCCTCGGTGTCCTCCCCCGGCCCGCGGGCGCGGACCGTCTCACCCTTCCAGTGCGGTGGGCGGCGGGTCAGGTTGCACCTTCTTTCGCGCACTCGTCGCCGGAGACGACGGCGGGGCGGTGCGGACCGTCGTCCGCACCGCCCCGTGGAGCCGCTGCCGCTACTTCACCGCCAGCACCAGACTGTCCGAGGGCGAGGCCCAGACGGGACGCGCCTCGGCGAACCCCGCCGCCCGCAGGGTGTCCGCGTGCCAGGCCACGGACGGCATGTCGCCGTCGGCGTGCTCGCCGTAGATCGCGAAGCGCTCGGCGGTGGGCCCGGCGAGCACGGGGTCCTGGGCGGCGCGTTCCCACCACTGCGCCCAGTCCAGGGCGCCGGCGGCCTTCGCCCGGTCCATGGCGGCGTGCCGGTGGGCGCGTTCGGCGGCGTTGATCCGGGGGGTGCCCGTATCGATCATGTGGTCGGCGTTCATGAACACACCGCCCTCCCGGACGAGGCCGCCGATCTGCCCGTAGAGCGTGGCGAGCGGCTCGCTGTGCAGCCAGTGCAGGGCGGTGGCGGTGAGGACGGCGTCGTACGTGTCGTGGGGCAGCCGCCGCGTCCACTCGGGGTCCTTGAGATCCGCGGTGACGAAGGAGACCCGCTCGTCGCCGGCGAAGGAGCCGCGCGCGATGGCGAGCAGCGCGGGGTCGAGGTCGACACCGGTGCTGGTGGCCTTCGGGAACCGTCGCAGCAGCCTGTCCGTAATACTTCCCGTACCGCACGCGAGGTCGAGCACCCGCGGTTCGGGGCCCGTGAAGGCCTCGACCATGTCGAGCATCACCCGGAAGCGTTCCTCGCGGTCGGGCATGTACCACTCCTGCTGCCGGTCCCAGCTCTCCTGCCAGGCCTGCCAGTCGGTACCCGCCGCCGTCTCCGTCTCCACCATCCGAACCTCCGCGTAATACCCTGGCTTGGTAACAGCCCATTACAACCTCGACGCACCGACCCTAGACCGACACCGTAAGGACTACAAGTGGAACTGGCCTATTACTCGGACTACGCCGTGCGCCTGGTCAACACCGAGGAGCCGGCCCGCAACAAGGACGTCCTGACGTCGGTCGAGGCCGTACGGGACCTGTTCGGCGCGAACGGCCAGGCGGCCCGGCGCGCGACCGACGCGGACGTGACCCGTTTCCGCTCGGTACGGGCCCGGCTGCGCGCGGTCTTCGAGGCGGCCGACGACGGGGACGAACGGCTCGCGGTCGACCTGCTCAACTCGCTGCTGATGGAGTTCCCGGTCAGCCCGCAGATCTCCGGGCACGACGTGCGCGACGCGGACGGCAAGCCGGACTGGCACATGCACCTCGCGGACCACCCGTCCAACGCCACGGCGGGCTATGCCGCGATCGCCGCGATGGGCCTGGCCTTCCACCTCACCTCGTACGGGGTGGACCGGCTCGGGCTGTGCGAGGCGGCGCCGTGCCGCAACGCCTACCTCGACACCTCGACCAACCGCTCCCGCCGCTACTGCTCGGACCGCTGCGCGACCCGCGCCAACGTGGCCGCCTACCGGGCCCGCAAGCGCCTGGAGACCGAGCGCGCCGCCGACACCGGCCGCAGCGCGGAGAACGCCCAGGCCAGCACCGCGCGCACCGAGCGCTGATCCTTCGTCAGTGGCCGGTACCGTGCCCGCACCCTGGCCAGCACCAGGTCCTCGGGCACCGTCCCGTAGTCCGTGCTGTCCCCGCCCGCGAAGCTGTTGTCCCCCAGCACCCACCAGCCGCCGGCCCGCCGCTCCACGGCCCGCTTCACCACCAGCAGGTCCTGCTGGAACGGATGGCGCAGAATCACCACGTCACCGGGGCGCACCGGCACCCCGTACTGCACAAGCAGCCAGTCCCCGTGATGGAGCGTGGGCACCATCGAGGGCCCCGTCACCTCCACCACCTGGAACGGCACCCGCGCCGCCAGCCCCCGTACGGGCCGCTCATCGGCCGGCTCCGGCACCTCCGGCACCTCCCTCATCTCCTCCCGGGCCTCCCCGGTGCGTCCAGTACACCGTCCCTCACAGGGTTTCGTACATTCGGCCACTGGTCCCACACTCATCCCGGACTTTTGGCCTAAGCCCCCGGGGGCACTCGCTGAAAGAGGCTTCTCACGGAGTAATGTCCCACCTGAGAAGACGATCACGAGGAAGGACAGCTCCATGCTTTCCCGCCTGTTTGCCCCCAAGGTGAAGGTCAGCGCCCACTGCGACCTGCCCTGCGGCGTGTACGACCCGGCCCAGGCCCGCATCGAGGCGGAGTCCGTCAAGGCCGTCCAGGAGAAGTACCAGGCCAACGAGGACCCGCACTTCCGGGCCCGCGCCGTGGTCATCAAGGAGCAGCGAGCCGAGCTCGCGAAGCACCACGTCTCGGTGCTGTGGAGCGACTACTTCAAGCCGCCGCACTTCGAGAAGTACCCGCAGCTCCACCAGCTGGTCAACGACACCCTGAAGGCCCTCTCGGCCGCCAAGGCGTCGACCGACCCGGCCACCGGCCAGAAGGCGCTGGACCTGATCGCGGAGATCGACAAGATCTTCTGGGAGACCAAGAAGGCCTGATCTCTGGCCAGGCCGTCTGACCTGCGATTTCGCTGGTCACATCGCCCACCTGTCCGCACCCGGTCCTACGGGACGCCGAGCACGGCGTCACTCACGGACCGGGTGCGGTCTTCTTTTCCCGGCCACAGGTACGCGTAGATCCGCAGCGTGATGACGGCGGACACGTGGCCGAGGACCATCTGCACGTGCTTGACGCTCGCCCCGCCCGCGATGAGCGCGGAGGCGTAGAAGTGCCGCAAGTCTTGGGCCACCATGTGCGGCAGCTCAACGGGCTCGCGGCCCTCGTAGTCCTCACCTGGCGCATCACCGCTCAACCGAACCGGCGGACTGACGGACTTGGAGGCCCGGACAAGGTAGCTGTCCGGGCCTCCAAGTACTTCCTTCAGGACCTGGCGGTCGCGGTCTGCGCTCCGAGCCGCGTCAGTTCGTGACTGACGGCCAGGGCCGCCTTCCTGGCGTCGCTGCTGGTGCGGCGAACATCGACCGAGGAACCGCCGTCCGCCGCGAAGGATCTGGCGCGGACTGTGTAGGTGGTGGCGTCCGGTCCCCGGTTCGTTCGGCAGTACCCCGCCAGCGGGGCATTGCAGAAGCCGCCCAGCCGGCGGAGTACCAGACGCTCGGCTTCCGCCTCCGTGGCGGTAGCCGGGTCGTGAAGGAAGTTGATGGCCTCGCTCGTGGCCTTGTCGTCCTCGCGTGTCTGGAAGGCGATGATCGCGGCGCCGAGCGGAGGACAGATCACCTCCGGGCTGATCCGTTCGGTGATCAGGTGGGGCAGGCCGAGGCGTTCCATGGAGCATGTGGCGACGACCAGCGCGTCGATCCGGCTGTCGGGCTCGTGCAGCGCTCGGAGGCGTTCGTCCACCGGCCCACGTATCGGAACGACCTTGATGTCCGGGCGATGGATATGCAGTGCGGCGGTCCGGCGCAAGGACGCGGTGGCCACCATCGCCCCAGCGGGGAGGGTGGCCAGCGTGAGACCCGGATCGCGGGCGACCAGGCAGTCCCGGAGGTCGTCGCGCCGCAGGTAGGCGGACATTGTCAGGCCGGGAGTGTCGATGGTCGGCGCGTCCTTGAGGCAGTGAACAGCGACGTCGATTTCGCCCGTCAGCAGGGCGGATTCGATCTCTTGGGAGAAAACGCCGTCTGCCTCCAGTGCGGCTCGATCCACCGGCCTGTCGCCGCCCGCTTCGGTAAACGGGCGCAGGATGGTGGGGCCGGCAGCGGAGAGAGCGGATAAGACCGGGGCCGTTTGCATGAGGGACATCTTCGAGGCGCGGGCGCCGACGCGAAGGGTCACAAGTTTCTCCTTTAGTGACAAAGTGTCGGAATCTGCATGGTTCTGGTGCAAGTACGATTGCTGGTCAACGGGACTGCTATCGCTAGGAGTTGACCTGAATGGGCGACGTGGTGCGCATCGGCTCCAGGGCTAGCAAGCTGGCGAGGACGCAGGTCAGCGAATGGCTGGCACCTCTGGCCGGGCAGTTCCCGGAAGTCACCTTCAAGCGCGAGGTCATCCTCGAAGGCGGCGACCAGGACCGCGTCACGCCCACGCTCGCGGAGGTCGCCAAGACGGCCGGCGGGTCCGCCTTCTCCACCAACCAAGAGGCAGCCTTGGTCACGGAGAAAGTCGACGTGATCGTGCACTCCTTGAAAGACCTCCCTACGGCCGTTACCGAAGGAACGACCCTGCTGACCACGCCTGGCCCGCGTGAAGACGTACGCGACGTGCTCTGCGGGGCAACCCTGGCCGATCTCCCCGAAGGGGCGACCGTGGGCACAGGGGCGCCCCGACGCGTGGCCCAGCTCCTCGCGCTCCGCCCCGACCTCAACGTCGTGCCAATCCGAGGAAACGTGCCAGGGCGGCTTGCCCGAACCACCAAGGGCGCGCTCGACGCGGTGGTTCTCGCCGCTGCCGGACTGAATCGACTCGGGCTGACGCCCGAGATCCACGAGGTTCTGGACCCGCGTCTGTTCCTCCCGTCACCGGGGCAAGGCGCACTCGGAATCCAGGTCCGTACAGACTCGCCGGCCGCACGACTGCTCGCTGCTACCGGGAACAGCGACGTCGATGCTTGCGTACGGGCGGAGCGCACCTTGCTTGCCGATCTGCATGGCGGATGCTCCGTGCCGGTCGGCGCGTGGGGACGGGTGGAGCGGGACGGACTGCTGCACCTGTCGGCCGCCGTTACGTCCACCGATGGGACTCAGCAGGTAACCACGGAAGCCACTGGGCCGGCGGACGAGCCGGAGAAGCTTGGCTTCACTGTTGCGGCAGACCTGCTGAACCAGGGCGCCGCCGACATCCTCTCGGCGATCAGGAGCCTTTGAGTCTGCGCGCGATTTCCATCGCACCGTACGTAATGATCCGATCGGCGCCGGCCCGCTTGAGGACGGTGTACGCCTCAACCAGGCCGCTCACGTCGAGTGCCCCGTCCGGTTGGCGGTCCGTGAGGCGCAGGTACTCTCCCGACACGGAGAACGGAACCACGGGTACGGGGACCTTGCTCTTGAGGTTGACGAGGGTGTCGACGGTATGCAGCGCAGGTTCCGTAAGGATCATGTCCGCGCCCTCACGAACCATCTCAAGGGCGAAGTAGACAGCCATCTCCGGCCGCTGCGGACTGATCTGGAAGGCCCGCGTCCCGGACTGAGGCGTTGCCCCCATCGTTGCCCGGTAGCCCTGGTAGAGCCCGGAATCGAAGATGAGGTGCGGCATGATCGCCACGTCACGGTGCCCGGAATCGTCCAGGGCTTCGCGGACGGCCTGGACCGAGCCCGGGATCATCGCCGCGGGTCCAACGATGTCGGCGCCGGCCTCGGCTTGCATCACTGCCTGGGCCGCCAGGACCTCGGTGGTCCTCACGAGGTCCATGCCGCCGTCACGCTCGTTGGCGAGCCAGCACTCCCCCGAGTCGGTGTGGGAGCACACGCACGTCTCGGTCATGACCGCGAGCCCAGGCGCGGACTTCTTCACGGCCGCGATCGTACGGGCCATGAGCCCCGTGGGAGAGGTGGCCTGCGAGGCGTGGCCGTCCCGGAGACGCGAGCCCGCGAACACCTTGACGGACCGCATGCCCAGATCCTCGATCATCTGCGCGTCTTCGACAGCCTCTCCTACCGTGCGCGTGGGCATTGAGGTGACTGCGCTGTCGTCGTCTTCGCGCATCAGGAAGACCATCGTGAGGTCTTGAGGGATGATTCCCGGCCCACCGAGATAGTTCCGGACCGATAAGCGTGGGGTGCGCAATGCTCCTCCTATGGCCTGCGGGGTGTGCGGTGAAAAGGGGGGGGCCAGTGGTCAGGGCCCCCACCAGGTCATGCGGTTCGAATGACATCGGCGCTCTTCTGGCTTGGGCGAACCCGCCCGGCCGCGACCGTCACGCAGCAGCCGGGCGGGAGATTGAGGGTCAGGCCGCGTCGTGCTTGTCGCGCGCCGTGATGCGGCGATGGTCGCGAGCCTGTTCCCAGAACTGGCGGCCCACAGGGCTCCTCATGAACTCAGCCGCCACCTGACGCATGCTGTTGAGCGGCATGAAACGCATACGGAGCATCGTGCTCCAGAGGCTGACCCACCTGTTCGTGTGAATGAGCCGCGCACGAGTCGAGTCGTCCAGGTCCTCCAGGTAGGGGTAGTTCGTGATCTGGTTGAACTCCGGGTTCGCGGCCGTGTCCCGGATCAGCTCGCCATGCATCTGCGCCAACCCGAGATGCCGCACGTCGCGGTGGTGCCTGGCCGTGAGCACCAGGTGCGCAGCACCGACAGCCGTACCCAGGGCGAGGGGAATGGTGGACTTCATTCGTTCTTCCTTCGCGATTGGAGAGGGTGTCGGGGCCTCGGCCCGATCCGTCTGCCGCGTGGAGGAGGGGCGGACAGAGCGGGCCGAGGGCCGACTACCGCCTCCGGGGAGAGCTGTGCTCTCCCCGGGACGGAGCCTTAACTTCGTCGGGCAGGACGCATCACGTCGAAGGTGCTGGGGAGCTTCCAGACGCCCGGCAGGCCGTTGATCACGGCAGCCCTTCCGCCGGGGTCACGGTGACAGTCGTAAGCACATGAGTGCCGTTCATCGGCTTGCCCAGATTCCGCCGACGAGCAGAACCGTTAGGCCCGCCAGAACCCTGAGGTAGATCCACTCGGGCGCCTGTCGGCTCACAGGGGCACCTCAGCGACGAGGGCATGGACACGCGTGGCCAGCTCGATGTCCGCCTGAGCCAACGGCACCCACGTCTGAGGGGCGCCCGGAGCGAAGTGGCAGAGGCCGGCATGCGTGCGAAACAGATAACGGGCCGCGACCCGCATACGCTCACCGTCTTGAGCATCCGCGCGAGCCGCGTGGAGTTGAACCGGGTCTTCGCAACCCGGCTGCGTCCACAACTCATGAACTCCAAGGGCTCGCGCCAGCATCGAAGCCGCTTCAGCGAGGGTGTCCCACCCATCCTCGAACCGAGCCTCGGGGATCCTTACGGTGCCACGCCCGACCCCCAGCACCAGCACTTCCTGACGCTCGTTGAGCACAATCGGGCTTGCCGTAACGATCGGACAGGTTCCCCGGTGGTGGCAGGTCCCCGCCTTCGCGACCTGGGAGAGCGTCTGCCACAACGGGGCGAGCGTCAGGGCCTCCCCGGGGCGGCGGTGCATGTAATCGCTCACCGCACGAGCCACGGCGGCCGTCCCGATCACTGTTGCCCTCCCGCCGAACGGTTCAGCCGCTGCTGAGCACGCCGTGTCTCCAGGACGGTAGGAACTCGGCAGACGCCCTCGGGCACGCCCCTGTCAGTAGCTGCCTGCACTTCCCTCGGGATGTCGTCCCCCGCGTCTCGGTCCTCGCCAAGCTTCCGGTTGGTGTACTGGGCAACGTGCCGCCGCAGAACGCGGCCCAGCGCCCGCATGCGCGTCCACGTACGCCAGGCGACGTCATCCCCGGCGGGCACTTCATCGAGAAGCGGGAGGATCTCCTGGCGCTGCGCGTCGGCCTCCTCCTGGTCATCGGGAAGACCGGCCTCGAAGAAGCAGCGGATCTGCTCCACCAGAAGCACGACCTGCACTTGCATCGCGGGGAGTGTGGTGGTCCCGAGCTGGAGACGCAGCGTCTCGTCAGCGAGGGTGATCGCGGCTGCGGGATTCAGAGCTGGCGCCTGTTGGGCCTCGTTCGGGGGGTGCGACATAGCGGCTCCTGGCTTCTCCTGTGTCCCGGCGATCCGTTGCCTTCCTTCGGCCCTCCCAAGATGCCGCCAGTAGCCCTACGATCACTAGGAGTTGAGTACCGGGCGGCGATCGGGATATCCGGCATATGACAAAGACGAGGGATGTAGACCCAAGCCAGGGGCTGCAGCAGTACATCGGCAGGATGGTTCAGGACGCCCGCCTGAGGCGACAGCAAGAGGCCAAGGAGAAGGGCGACTTCAAGGACGCACCCTGGAGCCAGGCATTCGTCGCCAAGCGCACGTACACGTCGCAGAGCCGGATCTCCGAAGTCGAGACGGGCGAGGTCCCACCCGACACCGATCTCGCGCAGAAGCTCGAAGGAACCCTGGGCCTCGACCCCGATTCCCTCGTCAACCTGGTCCGCATCCTGAACCAGGAGAACGTCAACGACTACGCCAGGCCCTACATCCGCCGCCTCCCCGAGGCAACGATGCTCTACGACTTCGGCCTGATAGTCCCCGGCCTTCTTCAGACACCCGGGTACGCCCGAGCCCTGGTACTGGCCGGGCAAGCCGGCGATCCCCGGCGCATCCAGCACATCGTGGATCAGCGAATGGAACGCGCTCGCCGCGTGCTGAGCGGAGAGCATCAGCCGTGGCTGACGGCGATCATCTACGAGGCCGTGCTGCACTGCGACATGGGGGAACCCGAGGTAGCCCGCGAGCAGCTCGAGCACCTGCTGAAGGCGCAGGAGCAGCCGAACATCAGCGTCCGGGTTCTGCCGTTCACGGCCGCCATCGTCAGCGGATCGTTCACCCTCCTCACCCTCAACAGCGGCCGTCGGGCCACGTACACAGAAGGCTTCGGAACGGGTAGCTACTCTGAGGAAACAGCGACGGTCATGCAGTACCAGCGGGTCTATGATCGCCTTGCCGAGGAGGCGTTGAGCGCCCGTGACTCCACCGGCCGAATCCACGAAGTACTGAAGAGGTTCAAGTGAGCGAGCAGCCGACCTACCGCAAGTCCTCCTACAGCGGCTCCAGCAACGACGCGTGCGTGGAGGTCGCGGACAACCTGCCTCAGGTCATGGTCCGCGACTCCAAGCACCAGGACGAGGTCGGTCCGGAGCTGAACACCTCCCGGCCGGCCTGGACGGCCTTTATCAGCTCGATGAAGTGACGCTCGAAGCTGCCCGACGGCCCCCCTCGCACGAGGGGGGCCTTCTGCCTTGAGGGGCTTACCGGGACGAGACGACACTGCACTGATCAACCAGAACCGCCACGGTCGTCCGTGCTCTGCGCCAGGATCCCCACATGAGCTTTGACTGGGAGCGCGCAGCCGCGATACAGCGGTCGGTGGTGGGAGGTGTACTCCTGGCCTCGCTTGTGGTGCTGGTCTACCGCATCCTTGCGTCGACCGCACGCCGGATCGGGCCGCTGCAGGCATTGTGGTCGGCGTGGAACGCCAGAGTCGCAGAAAAGGATATGGCGCCAACGGCTGCGGCTTTGGCTCGCCTGACCTGGCGGACATGCCCATCCAGGCGTTCCGTGAGGCAGGAAAGAGGACTGCTGCGAGCGTTCAGCTTCGCCATTGGCTGCTGACCTTCCTGATCGGTCTCGGTTGTGCAGACCTCGTCATAGCAGTGCTCAAGACAATCGAGACTCGGAAGGTACAGCCGAGCTTGCAGCCATCCGCACTCATACTCGCTGCTGTGACGCTGCCACTTCTAATGTGGGCAGCTCGGCACAGCAAAGCCATCGCGGGCTACATGCTCCTGCTCTCGATCATGGCTGCGATCGAGGCATGTGACGCAGTCACACACTCCGACACGAGCGGTCGACCCAAGGCTCTACGCCACTTGGACGACACCTGCTCCACAGTTCGGCGTTCGCTCTTGCGGGTCCATCGCATCACGACCAGCGTAGGCCGCGGATCCCCACGGCAGAGGAAGGCGAAGGAACACGCTGCTCTCGTCGTGGCCAAGCTTCAACTGGCCGAGGCACAGATCGACATCAATGGGAATGGAGCGCTCCGCGGCTTGGCCGCGCTACTGGCCAAGATCGGGAACAGCTTCGCTTCCGGCAACGTGAGCGCGCTCCTCCCCGCGCAGAGCTTGCAAGGCACTACTCCCGTGGTCAACAAGGAAGGACTCCGGCTGACGGCTGTTGTGATCGCCGCCGCAGCGTCGCTGTGCCTCGGCGTTCTGTTCGGCCTTCCTGCAGGTGTAGACGCCGTGGTGGCCAGCAGTGCAGCGGTGCTAGCGGCGATGGTGGCGTACGGATCTCGGGCTGCCATTGCCAAAGCAAGCGAAATCATGAGCATCCTGCGGCAGTAGGAAGCCCCAGCAGCGCTACTACAAGCTCGCCTGCGCAGCCGACCTCTACTGCCATGCCTCCTGGATGCGCGCCCTCACCCGCCAGGCCCTGCCCCTCAAACGGCCCCACCAACTCTCGACGTCGCCGCAGGTACCCTCCCCCGTGCAGGTCTCGGCCACGTAGACGGTCAGAACGAGGCCCTCCTCCACATCACCCACGCCCGCGCCCTGCTCGCCGCCGAGGATGCTCTCCTACCAGACGACGTCCCCCAACCCAGCTACTCCCGCGTGAGCGGCCACACCGCCCGCACTCTGACCGACCTCGCCGACCACATCGGCACCGAGCAGCAAACACCGCGACGCCCTCACCCGCTGGGACCCTGGTCCTCATGGAGGGCGTGACCTCCGACCGGACCCGCAAGGCCATCTCTCGATCCGCTCCACCCTCGCGGTCTACCAGCGCCGGCGCGTCCCCGGCGCGGCCGATCTCGCGCGCCGAGCCCGCGAAGCCCTCGCCTAACATGCCCAACAACCCGCCCGACGAAGGGAACCCCGTGGCCCAGCAGACCGACGACCACCCGAAGGCGCTCAAGCCGGCCCTCGAATCCATGACCCTGCTGGTCGCCGCCGTCATCGTCCACGACAAGACCACGAACCGCGTCGTCCTCCTCCAACGCAGCGAGAACGCCAAGTTCGCCCAGGGCATGTGGGATCTCCCCGTCGGCAAGAGCGAACCGGGCGAGCCCATCACGGAAACCGCAGTCCGCGAGCTCTACGAGGAGACCGGCCTCACGGTGAAGCCCGAGTCCCTCAAGGTCGCCCACATCATCCACGGCGCCTGGGGCGTCGAAGCCCCCAACGGCTTCCTCACGGTCGTCTTCGCCACCCACGAATGGACCGGCGAACCCGAAAACCGCGAACCCCGCAAGCACTCCCAGGTCCGTTGGGTCGACGTCAACGCCATCCCCGAGGAATTCGTGGAGACCACCGACAGCGCGCTCCATCGCTACCTCGTAGGGGGCCCACAGGTGTCGCTCAACAGCTGGCAGTAGAGGGCCAAATGCAGCCCCTTCGCCATCCTCGCTCGGCAGCCGAGTCGATGGCGTAAGAGCGCCAGAGCCAACCTGCCCGCCCTTGGCTGGACAGGGGTCGCCCAGTTGGTTTCGGCGAGCCTAGGCATCCCGCTCTTCTGAGCCGCGAGTAGCGCTCAGCAGTCCGCACACAGTCCGCAGGTCACCGACCCGGCCCGATACTGGGAGACCAAGAAGGTCTGATCTCTCGGTCACGGCCGTCCGCACCCAGTCCGCAGCCCTCCGTACTCGGCGGTCTTCGCGGGCCGGGTGTGGGTGCTTTATGCCGGGTTCGCGGCCGGCGTGCCCGCCACCAGGGCCACCGCCCCGCACGCCGTCGCCGTGGTGCCCAGTGTGGCCGCGCGCAGGCTGAGGTGGGGGCGGACCGTGGGGACGACGAGTTCGTGGAGTTCGCGTTTCAAGGGGTCCATGAGGGCCGTGCCGGTGCGGGTCAGGGCGCCGCCTATGACGATCACGGCGGGGGCGAAGGTGTTGGCGAGGGCCGCCAGGACGCCGCCCACCGCGCGGCCCGTCTCGGCCAGTACCCGGCACGCCGCCTCCTCCGCGTTGCGGGCCGCCACGGCCAGGTCGGCGATGTCCGAGGCCAGGCCGCCGCAGGCGTGGTAGCGGTCGAGGACCGCCTGGCTGGAGGCGACCGTTTCCAGGCAGCCGTGTCCGCCGCAGTGGCACGGTCTGCCGTTCTCCCGCTCGACGTTGACGTGGCCGAGTTCTCCGGCGGTGGCGTACGGGCCCCGGTGCAGCGTCCCCGCCTGGATCAGGCCGCCGCCGACCTCGCGGGACAGGGATACGGAGAGCAGGTCCGGTTCGCCCGCCGCCGCGCCCCAGGTCGCCTCGCCCAGGGCGGCGAGGCGGTAGCCGCGTTCGACGCGGACCGGGGCGGCGAACCGCTCGCGGACCAGGTGCGCCACCTCCACCTCGGGGCCGGGACGGGCCGCCCCCATGCCCCCGACGCCCACGCCCCTCACCGCCCCCGTGCCGCCGACGCCGACGCCCCTCACCGCCCCCGTGCCGCCGACGCCCACGCCCCTCACCGCCCCCGGACCACCGATGCCCACCCCCACGCCCTTCACCGACCCCGGGCCCAGGGAGCCCCCGGCCAGCGTGCGGGCCAGGCGGTGTGCCGTGCGGACGCGGTCCTGCCAGCCGGCCGTGCTCGGTTCCTCGGCGCCCCGGACGCCCATCAGCTGGCACGCGTCGTTGGCCAGGGCGACCCGGGTGGCCCGCCGGGTGAAGTCGATGCCGAGGAACTGCGCGCGCCCGGGGTTCAGGCTCAGCCGTTCGACGGGACGGCCGCGGCCCCGGCCGTCCCCGGCGGCGAGCGCGGTGGTGATCGCGCCGCTGTCGACCAGGGCGGCCACCGCGTCGTAGACGGTGGTGCGCGGCAGCCCGCTGAGGTCCATGAGCTGGGCGCGGGTCACCGAGCCGTGGTGCGACACCAGCCGCAGGACCATTTCCCTGCTGGTGGGTTTCCTGGGGGCGTGGGCACTCCCTTGCGGGGCGGTCACTTCGGTGCCCTCCTGGTCGGTCCGGAGATGGTCAGTCGAGGAGTTCTGCTCGGTGGGGGGAGTCCGCACCCTTGCGGGAGCAGGTGACGGCCGCGGCGCGGGCGGCGAACGTCAGGAGCGCACGCCATTCGTCGCCGGCCGGCCGGGCGTCAGGCCGGAGCGCGTCGCGGCGGTGGAGGCCGTCGAGCAGGGCCGCGTACACGGTGTCGCCCGCCCCGATCGTGTCGACGACCTCGCAGGGCGCGGCCGGGACGTGGATCGTGTCGCCGGTGGCGGTGACCGCCCACAGTCCGTCGCCGCCGCCGGTGAGGACGACCGCGGACGGACCGGAGCGGGCCCAGGCGCGTACGGCGTCGAGCACCGAGGCCTCGTCGGGCGCGCACCGGGACAGCCACACCGTGTCCTCGAACGACACCTTGAGCAGGGAGAGATGGGGAAGCCAACTTCGGAAGCGGGCGCGGTAGGCGTCCGGGTCGTCGATGACGCCGGGCCTGATGTTGGGGTCGAGCGCGGTGAACACGCCCCGGCCGGATTCCCGCAGGAGCAGCTTCTCGTACTCGCTCGCCGTCGGTTCCAGGGCGAGCGAGCAGGTGCCGAGTGCGAGGGCCCGGGTCTGCGGCGGCAGGGTGCCGGGGGCCGTGAAGAGGCGGTCGGCGGTGCCCCGGTGGTAGAAGGTGTACGCCGCCGAGCCCTCCTCGCCGATCGCGGTCACGGCGAGCATGGTGGGCTCGGGGCCGCGCTGGACGAGCGAGGTGTCGACGCCGGCCTTCCGGAGGCCCTCGGTCAGCGCCGTTCCGTACACGTCGGTCGAGACGCGGGAGCAGAAGGCGACCGGGGCTCCGAGCCGCCCGAGGGCGACCGCGGTGTTGTACGGTCCGCCGCCGCGTCTGGGGAGCATCAGCGGAAGTCCGCCGTCCGCCGGTCCGGCACCGGCCGCGGGGACCAGGTCGATCAGGGCTTCTCCGCCTACTACGATCACGCTCGGCCTTCCTCGTATGTGCGTGCCGGCGGGCGGGACGGCATGCTGAACCGCCCCCTGTGCGCCGGTGGTTGGCGTGCGGCCGGAAGGGCCGTACGTACGGGGGTCGCTCCCCCTACTGGTGGGACACGCCCTGGGCGGGCAGCTCCTGGGCGGCGGTGTGCCTGCGTTCGCCCGAGCCGCGCTGGATCAGCCGGTTCCGTACGACGACGGTGCGCGGGCGCGACTGGTCCCCGGCCAGCCGCCGCAGTGCGATGGCGCCCGCCTCGCGTCCGATGGTGACGGGGTCCTGGGCGACGACGGTGAGGGCGGGCGTGAGCAGTTCCGCCATCGGTACGTCGTCGATGGCGACCACGGCCACCGGGCCGCGGCCGGGCCGCCCCAGCTCCGCCATGATGCCCAGGGTCATGACGTTGTTCCCGCTCACCACGGCGGTGGGCGGATTCTGGAGCGCGAGCAGCCGGGACAGGGCCGCCGCCGCTCCGTGTTCGTCGTGCGCCTCCCCCACCAGGGCGCGGTCGTACGGGATGCCCGCCTCGGCGAGGGCGGCCCGGTATCCCGCCTGGCGTTCGCGGCGGGTGTACAGGCTGCGCGGGAGGTCGCCTATGAAGCCGATGCGGCGGTGGCCGTGGGCGATCAGATGCGCGGTGCCCTCCCTGGCGCCCCGCCGGTTGGAGCTGACCACGGTGTCCGTGGGCAGTCCGTGCCCGGGGCGGTCGATGAAGACGACCGGCAGCCCCTGGGCCCGGTGCCGCTTGAGATGGCCGTGGTCCGCGCCGACGGACGGGACGACCATCAGCGCGCTCACCCGGCGGGCGAGGAAGGACCGGGTCAGGTCCGTCTCGCGCTCCGGGTCGTCCCCGGAGGAGCCCATGACGAGGGTCAGTCCGTGATCGCGGACGGTGGCCTCGATCCCGCTGGCGACCGAGCCGAAGAAGGGGTTGGCCAGGTCGGGGATGACGAGGCCGACGGTGGTGTCCGGTCCCCCGCTGCGGATGCTCTGCGCCATGGGGTTGAGCTGGAAGCCGAGCCTGCTCACCGCTTCGAGGACCCGTGCCCGGGTCGACTCCGAGGCGGGGCCGTTCTCGTTGAGCACGCGGGAGACGGTCTTGGCGCTCACGCCCACCTCCTGGGCGACATCGGCGAGAGTCGGGCGGCGGGGTGAGACCATGGCCAGGTTTCTCCGTGGTGAGGCTCATCGGCCGGGTCGTGGGCTGCCCCGGCCGACCGAGGGCAGGTCGACAGAATACGGTGCGGGTGCGACGGCGGTTTCAGTCGTCGTGCCGGATCCCGGCGGCGTCCGCCGCCGCGTGGTCGGCCACCGACGTGGCCCCGTCGGCGTCCACCCGCAGGGCGCCGGTCATGATCGCCACGACCTCCGCCATGGAGTGGTCCGACGGCTTGATCACCGCCTCCCGCTTGCCCAGCCGGTGTACGTGGACGCGGTCGGCGATCTCGAAGACATGCGGCATGTTGTGGCTGATCAGGATGACCGGGATGCCCTTGTCGCGCACGCGCCGTATGAGGTCGAGGACCTGGGCGGACTCCTTGACGCCGAGCGCGGCGGTGGGTTCGTCCATGACCACGACGCTCCTGGCCCAGGCGGCGGCACGGGCCACCGCGACGGCCTGTCGCTGGCCGCCGGAGAGCGTCTCGACGGCCTGGGTCAGCGAGCCGAGTCCGATCCGCAGCTCCGCCATGTGCTCGGCGGCACGGGCCCGCATCGCCTTCTTGTCGAGCATCCGCAGCGCCCGTCCGAGCAGGTCCTTACGGCGCACCTCGCGGCCCAGGAACATATTGGACGCGATGTCCATGGAGGGCGCGACCGCGAGGTCCTGGTAGACCGTCTCGATGCCGTGCTCGTGGGCGTCCTGGGGGCCGGAGAACCGGATGGGCTCGCCGTTCAGCCGGATCTCCCCGGAGTCCGGGACGACCGCGCCGGTCAGGGCCTTGATCAGGCTGGACTTCCCGGCGCCGTTGTCCCCGATGACCGCCAGGACCTCGCCGGGCATCAGGTCGAAGTCGGCGCCGTCGATCGCGGTGACATGCCCGTAGCGCTTGACCAGGTTGCGTGCGCTGAGCACCGGGGTGACCGTGGCGGTGCTCTTGTCGAGGGTGTTCATCGGCCCTTCTTCCGGGAGATCTGGTCGATCGTCACGGCCAGGATCACCAGCACGCCGGTGACCAGGGTCTGGTAGACGGAGGAGACCCCGAGCAGCTGGAGTCCGTTGCGGAAGACGCCGACGATCAGGACGCCCACGAAGGTGCCGAGGACCGTGCCGCGCCCGCCGAAGAGGCTGGTGCCGCCCAGCACCACGGCGGTGATGCTGTCCAGGTTCTCGGTCTGTCCTGCCTGCGGGTCGCCGACGCCGGTGCGCGAGACCAGGAGCAGGGCGGCGATGCCGTAGACGAGGCCGGCGACCGTGTAGAGGGAGATGGTCAGCCGGGAGACGCGGATGCCGTTGAGGCGGGCGCTCTCGGAGCTGTTGCCCAGGGCGTACACGTGCTGGCCCCAGGCGGTGTTGCCCAGCGCGTAGGCGAAGCCGAGGAAGAGGACGACGGTGAGCAGCGAGCCGTAGGTGACGTCGGTGGTGCCCAGCGGGAAGGTCTCGCCGAGGCCGGTGAGCGAGCGGGGCAGATCGGTGACCGTCTGCTCCTCGGAGAAGATGTGCGTCAGCGCGAAGGCGACGTTGAGCATGCCGAGCGTGACGATGAACGGCGGGAGCGGGACGAGCCGTACGAGCAGGCCGTTGGCCAGTCCGAAGGCCCCGCAGACCAGCACGCCGGCCAGGATCGCGAGCGGCGCGGGCAGCGGGCTGCTGACGGCGAGCTTCGCCATCACGATCCCGCCGAAGGCCATCACGGCGCCCACCGACAGGTCGATGCCGGCGGTGAGGATGATCAGCGTCTGGCCGATCGCCAGGGTGCCGACAACCATCACCTGTTGCAGGATCAGCGAGAAGTTTCCGCCGGTCAGGAACTCGTCGCTGCTGAGCGCGAAGACGAGCGAGGCGAGGATCAGGGCGCCGAACGGCCCGGCCGCGGGCGCCGTCAGGATGCGGCGCAGCGGGGTGGGTTCCTTGGCGCCGGAGTACAGCGTGGAGGCGGTGGAGGTGGTCATCGGCCTCTCCGGGCGGATTGGGGGGTCATGGCCATCGGGGTCACTTGCCCCAGCAGTTGTCGATGCCGAAGCCGGCGTCCTTGGAGTCGACGCCCGACTGCGCCTTGTCCGCGATGAGCTGGACGCCGGTGTCGGTGTAGCCACTGGCCTTCTTGCCGGTCTTGGCGTAGTCGACGATCGCGGCGACGCCGTCGGCGGCCATCTTGAGGGGGTACTGCTGCGAGGTGGCGGCGATCCTGCCGTCCTTGACGGCGGCGACGCCCTCGCAGCCGCCGTCGACGGTGACGATCACGACGTCCTTCTCGCGGCCCTTGGCCTTGATGGCGGTGTACGCGCCGAGGGCGGCGGGTTCGTTGATGGCGTAGACGAGGTTGATGCCGGGGGCCTTCTGGAGGCAGTTCTCCATCGCGGTCTGGCCCTTGGCGCGGTCGCCGCCGGTGTCCTGGGAGCAGACCAGGGCGGGGTCCTTGTCGGTGATGCCGTAGCCCTCCATGAACCCCTGGTGGCGCTGGACGCCGACGGAGACGCCGGGTGAGAGGTCCAGGGTGGCGATCTTGGCGTCCTTGCCCTGCATGGCGGCCTTGGCGTAGGCGCCGATGAGCTTGCCCGCCTTGACGTTGTCGGTGGCGAAGAGGGCGTCGGCGGCGTCCTGCGGCTCGGGCGGGGTGTCCAGCGCGATGACCAGGATGCCCTTGGCGCGGGCCTTCTGGAGGGCGGGCACGATGGCCTTGGAGTCGTTGGGCGTGATCAGGATGCCCTTGACGCCGGCGGAGATCATGTTCTCCAGCGCGGTGACCTGTCCGGCGTTGTCACCGTCGTACTTGCCGGCGGCCGTGGTGAGCTTCACGCCCTGCTTCTTGGCCTCCTTCTCGGCGCCCTCGCGCATCTTGACGAAGAAGGGGTTGGTGTCGGTCTTGGTGATCAGGCCGACCTTCACCTCGCCGCCGTCCTTCCCGGACGAGCCGGAGCCGGAACCACATCCGGTCAGCGTGAGGGCACACGCGGTAACGGTGACAGCGGCGGCGGACAGCATTCTTCGGGGCATGACGGCTCCTCGTGAGCAGGGGTGACGGATGAGCGGGCCGGTGGGGCCACGATCGGGTCGGCCGCAGCGGGGGAAGGAATGTCAACGCTGACAGCGACTCGTAGGGAGGATGTTGGACGGCTGGACGCCCGCCGTCAATGGCGAAGCCGCTGATAATTCCGGGACGTCACCTGCGCGCTACGGGCGAGGCCCCTCTCGCACCGGGTCACACCGGTGGCCAAATCGGCTCCAAAACCATCAAGTACGTCACGGAAAAACTCCCGATCGGCGCATCCGGCATCATCCGGCCACACCGGACCGGGCACCGGATTAATTCCGCCCTGTGTCCCGCGTGTTGACGGTCGAATACCGGCCACACATCATCGTTCGCAGTTCACGTGTCAGCGTTGACATATTCGCTGGCCTCCACGCCACAGCCCGCCTCGACCCTCATGTCCTGGCAGAACCGGAGCGAGAGTTATGCGTGTACGTCGCAGAGCCCAGGCGTTGGTGATCGCCCTGGCGCTCGCCCTGAGTCCCGTGCTGTCGGCCGCGCCGGCCTCCGCGGGCGAGGTGTGGAACTACCCCGAGTTCCCCTACCAGCCCACGACCTACACCGAGCCCTACCGGGGGCAGTTCCACTTCAGCTCCCAGCAGGGCTGGATGAACGACCCCAACGGCCTGGTGTACGCCAACGGCGAGTACCACTTCTTCTACCAGCACAACCCGCACGGGCTGGCCTGGGACACCATGCACTGGGGGCACGCGACCAGCCCGGACCTGGTCCACTGGACGCAGAAGGCGATCGCGCTGGAGCCGGACGTGCACCCCGGCACGCTGTTCTCCGGCGGGGGCGTCGTCGACAAGGACAACACCTCGGGGCTGAGGACGGGCAGCGACGACCCCATCGTGGTCTTCGCCAACACCGACGGCGTGAGCGTCTACTACAGCAACGACAACGGCAGGACGTTCCAGGCGTACGACAAGGGCCGCAAGCAGATCGACATCCCGGTCCAGAGCCGCGACCCCAAGGTGACCTGGGACGCCGCCCACCGACAGTGGGTGATGGTGGTGTGGTCGGAGAACGACGGCGGCGGCCACGGCAACGGCGTCGAGATCTACACCTCGCCCGACCTGCTCGACTGGACGCACTCCAGCCGGTATTCGGCGGAGTGGCTGTTCGAGTGCCCCGACCTGTTCCAGATCCCGGTCGACGGCGACCCGAACCGCAAGAAGTGGGTACTGACCACCGCCTCCGGCAAGTACGTCACCGGCGACTTCGACGGTACGGGCTTCCACGCGGACGACGCCGAGCCGCAGCTGATGGACTTCGGCAGCAACTACGCGGGCGGCACCTTCTACGCCGCGCAGACGTTCAACAACGCTCCCGACGGCCGGATCGTCCAGATGGCCTGGCAGGGCGGCAACGTCGGCAGCACCTGGACGGGCAACGCCACGTTCCCCGCCGAGCTCGGGCTGGTCAGCACGCCGGAGGGCCCCCGCATCACCCGTACGCCGGTGGACGCGCTGTCCTCCCTCGCCTCCGGCCGCAAGGAGATCAAGAAGCAGAGCGTCAAGGAGGGCGGGGCCAACCCGTTCAAGGGCGTCCAGGCGGACACGTACGAGATCAGCGCCACGGTGGACGTGGCCAAGTCCACGGCGCAGCGGATCGCGTTCGGGCTGCATGTCCGCGGCGACGGCACCGCCGACCGCACGGTGGTCTACGACAAGGCGGCGGGCACCCTGGACGGCCACCCGGTCGGTCTCAGGAACGGCAAACTGGACGTGCGCCTGCTCGTGGACCGGGGGCAGCTGGAGGTCTTCGCGAACGGCGGTCGGTACTCGCTCTCGGACAACGTCAACTTCGACTCCGCCGCCGGCAGCCAGGGCATCCGGCTCTACGCGCAGGGCGGCACGGCCAAGCTGGACGGCGCCGTCTTCCGCCGGCTGAACTCCGGTTGGGGCACCGGCCGGTCCACGCTGGAGACCGATCTCGGCGACCGGTGGAACGCCGTCAGCGGCAGCTGGACCGATGTGTCGGGCGGCAAGCAGGGCCGGGGCTCGGGCAACGGCTTCTACCTCAGTACGCGTACGGGCGGGGACGGCACGTATCAGGGCGACGTGTCCCTGGACACCGCGCAGGCGGCCGGACTCACCTTCCGCGCCGACGACAAGGGCGCGGGCTACACGGTCAACGTCGACACGGAGGGCAAGGTCAAGCTGTGGCGGCCCGGCCGGGACATCGCCACGTACAACACGCCGATCGCCGCGGGCAGCACCCACCATCTGAAGGTGACCACCGAGGGCAGCCGCATCCGGGTCTTCCTGGACAACGGCACCGATCCCGTGATCGACGCGACCGACGACACGTACACCGGCGGCCGTTACGGCGCCAACGTCTTCAACGGCACCGCGACGCTCCAGAACCTCGACACCGGCGGCGCCGGCCTCGACGCCTTCCCGACGGCCAAGTGGGCGCCCACGGCCGGGACATGGACCACGGCCACCGACGGGCTGCACGGCAGCTCCACGGGTGACGGCTTCTATCTGAGCGAGCGCACCGGGGACGACTTCACCTACGAGGGCGACCTCTCGGTCACCAACGGCACCGCGACCGGTCTGACCTTCCGGGCCAACGACAAGGGCGAGGGGTACACCGCCACCCTCGACACCTCGGGCCAGGTGAAACTGTGGCGCCCCGGCAAGGATCTGGCCGCCCACGACACCCCCGTCACCGAGGGCCGGACGTACCACGTGAAGGTGCGGGCCGAGGGTGACCGGATCCGGGTGTGGCTCGGCGACGACGCCACCCCGGTCATCGACACCACCGACGGCACCTACCGCAGCGGCCGGTTCGGGGTGAACGCGTACCACGGGAACATCGTGGCCCAGCACCTCGGCATCGGCTGACCGCTTGCCCGCAGCGGGCCCCCGGCGCGCCTGCCGGGGGCCCGTCCGGCGATCTCACGCCTGCCCCTCCCACAGGGGCCCCAGGAAGTACGGATCGTCCAGGCGCGGGTCGGTGACCCGGTCGCGTACGTCGGTGCGGAGCCAGCCCAGCAGCTCGGGTGTGGCGTGGTACTCGTCGTAGAAGCCCAGGTGCAGATCGGTGATCTCGCCCTCGAACATCACGTCGTCGACGAGATCGGCCAGCTGGGCGTCGGCGGCCGGGGTACGGGTCGCGGCCCAGGTGTCCAGCCAGGGGCGCATGCCGCCGGTGGTCACGGTGACGAGGCCGAGGGTCTCCCTGATGGGCATGGGACCGCCGGGGTGGGTGTCCAGCACGCTCCGCCACCAGGTGACCCACACGTCGCGCAGGGCGTCGACCAGGGGCGGATCCCAGGCGGTCCACTCCGCCTGGACCAGCCGCGAGGCGATGAGCTCCGGGTCGGTGTGGAGCCGGCCGGTGACGAGCGGGCGGACGATGCGCGGGACGAGGCGACGGTAGAGCCGGGGGAAGTCGTCCCAGTGGTCGGGCCCCTCCGCGGCGACCGCGGGGATCAGGTCCTCGGATATGAGGTGCAGGGGCCCGGAGAGTTCGGCCAGGTCCTGCTCGGCGTAGCAGAACGTGCACCCCCCGACGGGGAAGGGGCGTTCCGGGGCGAAGGCGCGGTCCAGGGCGTCGAGAGCGGTCATCAGCTGCTCGGAGCACGACATGAGGTCCTACCGGGGGGACTCCGCCGGGGCGACCGGCGAAGAGCGCAGGCTATCAGGGAGTCCGGAGCCGCTGAACGAATAAGGGGGCGGCCCCTGTTGGGGCCGCCCCCTCCTGTCGTACGTCACTTCTGCCGGCGCTCCCGGAGGAAGACGCCCGCGAGCACCGCTCCGGCCAGCACCAGCGCCGAGTTGACCAGCACGGCGACGGAGACCCCGGACAGGACGCCGGCCGGGCCGGTGTCGCCGAGTGCGGTCATCCGGGCGGTGGCGATCGCGCTCATGACCGGGATGCCCAGGGTGATGCCGACCTGCTGGGTCATCGTGGCGAGGCCGGTGGCCAGGCCCTGTTCCTCGTCGGGGAGGCCGGAGGTCGCGGTGACCATGAAGCCGACGATCATCAGCATGTTGCCGACGCCCCCGACGAACGTGGCGGCCAGCAGCAGCCAGATCCAGGTGCCCGAGGTGCCGAGCGCCACCAGCGAGAGCGTGGCCAGCGCCTGGACGACTCCCCCGGCGACGATGGTCCTCCGGTTGCCGTAGCGGCCGACCGCCCGGCCGCCGAGGGTGCCGCCGATCACGGTGCCGACGCCGAGGACGCCGAAGGCCAGGCCGGTGGAGAGGGGGGAGTAGCCGAGGACCTCCTGGAGGTAGAGCGTCAGCAGGAAGACCAGGGAGGTTTCGGTGACGAAGGCGATGAGCCCGGTGATGTTGCCCCAGATGACGCTGCGGCGCTTGAGGATGTGTACGGGGACGAGCGGGGCGCTCGCCCGCTTCTCGACGAACCAGAAGGCGATGAGCAGGGCGGCACCGGCGAGGAGGGCGACCAGGGTGGTGGGGGTGGTCCAGCCGGTCGCTCCGGCCTGGGTCAGCCCGTAGACCAGGAGCAGGAGTCCGCCGGTGACGGCCGCGGCGCCGGGGATGTCGAGGCGGGGGCGCTCGGCGGGGCGGGAGTCGGCGATGACGGCCGGGGCCAGGGCGACGACGAGGGCGGCGACGGGGACGTTGACGAGGAAGGCCCACCGCCAGGAGAGCAGGTCGGTGAGGAGGCCGCCGAGGATCGCGCCGGCGGTGAACCCGGCGGACATCAGGGCGCCGTTGAGGCCCAGGGCGCGTTCGCGCAGCGGGCCCTCCTTGAACGCGGTGGTCAGCAGGGCCAGCCCGGCGGGCGTGACGGCGGCGGTGGCCAGGCCCTGGAGTACGCGGGCGGTGAGCAGGACCTCCGGCGAGGTGGCCAGTCCGCCGAGTGCCGAGGAGAGGCCGAGGACGGCCATGCCGGCGATGAACAGGCGCTTGCGGCCGACGAGGTCGGCGATGCGGCCGAACAGCAGCGTGAACCCGGCGGCGGCCAGGGCGAACGCGGTGGCGATCCACTGGAGGTCCTGGAGTGCGAAGCCGAGTCCCTCCCCGACGACGGGCAGCGCGACGTTCAGGATCGAGAAGTCCACGGCGATCATGAACTGGGCGCCGAGGAGCAGGGTCAGGACGACCTTCTGGCGCCCGGTCATGCGGGCGGACGGTGCCGGCAGGGAGGCGGTGGGGGCGGGGCGTGACGGGGTGCGGCTGGGCGCGGACATGATCGTCCCTCCTCGGACGGAAGCTAAACGGTTCCGTGGTTCCGTTAAGATGGGACGACCGTAGCAGAGGAATGCTCGCTAATGGAACTGGAGACCCGTTATGGCATCCGAGAGCGTGGAACCCGGCACCGTGCGGCCCGGCGGCCGGACCGCCCGCGTGCGGGAAGCCGTCCTGCGCGCGGCGGGGGACGCGCTGGCCGAGCACGGCTTCGACCGCCTCGACCTCGCCGATGTCGCGCGCCGCGCGGAGGTCGGCAAGACGACCGTCTACCGGCGCTGGTCCTCCCCCACCGGCCTGATCGCCGACCTGCTCGACGACATGGCGGAGCAGTCGTCGCCGCGCGCGCGGACCGGCTCGCTGGAGGGGGACCTCAGAGCGAACGCCCGGCTGGTGCTCGACACGCTCACCGATCCCCGGCAGGGCGCGCTGTTCCGGTCCGTGATCGCGGCGGCGACCTGTGATCCGCGTACGGCCCAGGCGCTGCACCGCTTCTACGCGATCCGCGTCGAGGAGTGGGCCGGCTGTGTCACCGAGGCCGTCGAGCGGGGCGAACTCCCCGCAGGCACCGACGCGCACGAGGTCGTCCGTGCCGTGTCGGCGCCGCTCTACTACCGCCTGCTCGCCAGCGGCGACCCGCTCGACGCGGCCGCGGCCGACCGGGCCGCCGACGCCGCGGTCCTCGCGGCGAAGGCGGGGGCGTACGTGACGTGAGCAGGCGGGGCGTACGTGAGCAGGCGGCGGCGTACGTGGCGTGAGGAGGCGGGCGGGTCCGTCGGGGGCTTCCCGGCCCGCCCGCCCTCAGTCCGCCAGGAGCGCCCGCAGCCGGGCCGCCCACGGGTGGTCCGCGCCCTCGACCAGCGTGATCGTCTCGGCCAGCCAGGCGCGTGCGTGGTCGTCGAGTACGGGCAGCGCCGCCTCGAAGTCCTGCTCGTCCTTGGGCCGCCGGGACTTGGACTTGTAGAGCAGCTGCACCTCGGTGGCGAGGTACGGGATGCCCTCGCCGGAGACCCGGCCGAGCCGCTCCAGCGGGAGGCGGACCCGGGCGTCGCGGCGGAACACCCAGTCGTCGCCGTCCGCGTCGTCCAGCATGAACTGCAGGCGCCACGGCTCGTCCGGG
Source organism: Streptomyces sp. NBC_00708 (assembly GCA_036226585.1). Lineage (GTDB taxonomy): Bacteria > Actinomycetota > Actinomycetes > Streptomycetales > Streptomycetaceae > Streptomyces. Next base: position 4,868,128 of record CP108997.1, on the reverse strand, counting down.
CCCGGCCGGCACCAGATGTCGTGGACCCCGGCGGGCAGGACCTCGCCGGGGCGCCAGGGCCGCAGCGTCCCCGGCGGATCGGCGGCCCACCACTCCCAGCCGGCCAGCACGCGCTGCGCCTCCGGCTGGTCGCGGCGCAGCAGGAGCACGTCGATGTCGGCGTGCTCCCGGTAGGCGCGGCCCACCGCCAGCTCGACCGCGTACCCGCCGGCGATCCACCACGGGGCGCGCAGCGGGG